>JBEKZC010000015.1:0-67810 GCA_049510295.1 Verrucomicrobiota bacterium
TTCGGTGATGAAATTTGCCGCACCCTTGGCCTTGACGATGTGCTGGTAGATTTTCCCCGCGTCCTGCGCGGCGAGTAAAAACTTGTTGGCGACGCGCTCGACTTCAGCGCGCGTGATGGCAAACGGCTGGTCAATGCGCGGAATGGAAATCGTGCCGATGAGTTCGGGATGGCGATCCACAAACGTCTTCACGTCCGCCGCGCTGGCGGGTTTGCCGATGCTGTCGGCCACGTCAATCGTGTAAAAATCCGAATGAGGAATAAAACGGTCAACGGTTTCAAGGCGGATATGGTCGGCGTCCACATGATAGGGCTTGTCCCAGCCGAGTTCCCTGACGGCGGCATCGGCGGCGGCGCGCGTGCTGGACGGGTCGCTGCCGACGAAAGTGTGTTCCCGGTTGGATTTGTTCCAGACGGGAACAAAAAGCGCGCCGAGTTCGGTGGCGCGGATGCAAGCGCGAAGCTGCGCCTTGCCCTGATGCGCAAAGCGGTCGCCCATGCCGAAGGAAAATTTGCCCAGCGGTAAAAATTGGCTCATAAATCATTGTTTGAATGAACTAAACTCTTATAAAATCTCATAAAACCATCGCGAGTGATACTGTGTTCTTTTGCAAAATTATATGAAAATTATGCACCGGCATCTCACCGGTTTGAGGGTTGAGGGTTGAAAAGAGTTGGCTTGCGGGTTTGGCCCCGGCCACAAGGCGGGGTATGAAAAATCAAACTCAACGCCAGCCAACGCCGGCAAAGTTCCCGCTCCTGCGCCAACTCTGCAACCTTGTTCCCAACCATTTGGTGCCCCAATTGGCCCGCGAGCACGCCGTGGAGGAGAAGCACCGCACCTTCCGTCCGGGGAGCCATGTGGTCAGTCTGATCCATGCCCAACTGACGCACGCCTTGGGACTCAACGACGTATGCGACACCCTGCGGTTGCACCCGGGTCCGTTGTCGGCCATTCGCGGCGCAACCCCGCCCGGCCAGAACGCCCTCTCGCACGCCATCGGCGTCGCGCAATTGTATCCTGGCGCGGCAGCGACACGTTTGCGTCAGGGACTTTTGAGCGACTCGCCGGTTCACCCTTTCATCGTTCACCGGCTTGCGCTTCCAAATTGAGACCAGGGGTTTTCCCAGTGGCGGCAAGGAACACCCTAGTCGCACCCAGACCTTTCGGAGGGTAACAGTAATTATGAACATTTTTCACGAACGCAGAACGGCGAGCGGAACAACGACGGCCCTGCCGTGTGAAAGCAACGCCATTTTGAGATCGAATGGCGCGGAGTCAGGTTTCTGGTCCGGACCATCACGAAAGTGTGTAAGGCCATCAATTTCCGGGTGCCGGTCGGCTATGAAGATGAAACCAGCTTCCATTACGGGGTGGCAGAAGCCCGGCCCATTCTCATTCGAACCAGCCGCATTCCGAACCGGTCGCCGCGCGAAACCTGTTTGAAGGCGCAGCGGGTGGCGATGCGGGTGCCAAATTCTGATTCGGGTGGACAGTCGTCGTTTAAACGGGATGTTTCTTCCCTTCGTCCTGGACGGCTGTCGCCCGAATCCTGATAGCTGAGTGCGGTAATCCGTTCCCTACTCGGATCTGTGCGGAGGGGGGACCGGAGGCAACTCCGGTCCCTGCACAGCCAGTTTCCGCACTATGATATTTTCGGGTTTGATGTCACGATGAACAATGCCTTCTTTAATCGCTACTCGCATCATGCCACAAAGGGAAAGAGCAACCCCATGATGCACCGCCTTGGAATTGTGCTCCAACGTCTGCTGCGCGAACCGCTCCGGGTAACCAACCGTTTTGGCACGTTCGAGGCCGGTGACGGTGAGATATAGCGGTGAGATATAGATAGATATGTCCGGGCGATTTGAAGATTGAGGACGGGCCGGCGCGCAGCCTGCGCAACCAACCTGGTTGTTTGTGTTCAAACAGATCCCTTTTGTCAGGGCTGGCCTGTCAGCCTGCGCTTGCGGAAAAGCTACGCCGACAGGCCAGCCGAAGCTCGCCTGCGAGCGAAGGCTGGAGGCGAGGGTCGGAATCGAACAGGGTTAGTGGATTTTTTCAAAATCCACTACTCCGCAATTACCACCCCGCCACCAGAGGCGAACAGCCTCATAACTAACGAACGCCAATAGAATCAGGCATTTCTGCATGTTTGTCAAGCACCAGCAATTTCGCACCCAATACCGATCAACTACTCACCAATTACTCGTTCATCACCCATTCACTGGCACTTTCACTGGCACTTTTTTCGGCTGAAAAAAACCGTTAGTTCGGGCTAAAAGCCATCCGTCATTGATATTGGCGTGCTCTCTCTCAATAGGCATCCGCCGATGCGATTTTCCGTTGTGTTCATCCCGTCTGCACCCGCGCCTCTGGTTGCTCCGCGCAACATCGCGCCGGCGGTCGCAACATCTTTGCGCCCGCCGTCACTCAGTTGCTGATGCTCCGCCGCCCGCCGGCGCGGGCACAGTCGGGTGCGTTTTGTCAGGAGCGGTCCTGCTCTCTCCGGGCGGTGAAGAGAGCAGTCCCGCTCCTTCAGAACAAAACGCAAAACATGAACACAACCGAAAACCTCATCTCGACAGAATGCCCCGCAACCGCTCCGCAGCCCATCAATCAAGTCATCAAGCCGATAAAATTCCCGGCTCAACCGCAGGAATGGAAAATCGTTTCATTGCGTGAATGTCCCACGCCCGAAACCATGCAACATTGTGAAACACCGGAGCAGGCAGCCGCCTATTGGAAAACACATATCGCCACTCATCCTTACTTCAATTCTGAATGTGAATGTCTAGTGGTTTTTATTCTCAATACACGTCGGCGCATCAAGGGTCATTATCTGGTGTCCATTGGCACGATGGATACGATTCTCTGTCATCCCAGAGAAGTTTTTCGTTTGGCCATCATGGCCAGTGCATCAGCCATCATCATTTGTCACAATCATCCGAGCGGCGAATCAACTCCGTCGGAAGCGGACATCAAGATTACTCGCGACCTCATCCGGGCTGGACAACTTCTCAAAATCGAAGTTCTCGACCACATCGTCATTGGAAATCCAAATCATTCTAGTCTTCGCAGTTTGGGTTATTTTTATAGCTAACCGATCTCGGTTTCCAAGAAATCGGGGGGCATTTTTTCCACCATGTATCAATCCTCAAAAATTATTTGAGGGACACCCCATGGTTTCGCCTTCAAAGTTCTTTGCGGATGGATTCCAATTCGCGCCGACGTTTCGCAGTGGTCTTGGGATACGCCATCTTAAATTCATTAAGTGTATCAAGAACAATGCGGGAAACAATCAACCGGGCATTCTCCTTGTCATCGGCGGGAATCACAAACCAAGGCGCGTGATCGGTGCTGGTCGCGTTCAGGCAATCTTCATAAGCATTCATGTAATGCTTCCAGTATTTTCGCTCGTGAATGTCGGCGAGGCTGAATTTCCAATTCTTGTCCGGCTCATCAATACGTTCGAGAAATCGCTTTCGCTGCTCATTCTTTGACAGGTGCAGGAAAAATTTAATGACCCGCGTGCCGTTGCGATTGAGATGCTCCTCCAAATCCACGATAGAACGATACCGTTCCTTCCAGATGGTTTTTTCGTCGCACAGCTCTTCCGAAAGCCCCTGACTGCGGAGAATCTCTGGATGCACCCTGACGACCAGCACTTCCTCGTAATAGGAACGATTAAAGATGCCGATTCGCCCGCGTTCCGGCAGATGGCGGTTTGTGCGCCAGAGAAAATCATGTTCCAACTCATCAGCGGTCGGTTGTTTGAAACTGAAAACCTCGCAGCCTTGCGGATTGACCCCGGACATGACGTGCCGGATGGCACCGTCCTTGCCGGCGGCATCCATTCCCTGAAAAATCAGCAGCAACGCATAGCGGTTGGAGGCGTAGTGAAGTTGTTGCAATGAACTCAACTGCTCAACGTGTTTTTCCAGGAGTTTTTGATACCGTTTCTTCGACTTGCAAAACGGCTTGACCGTCGTCGGCCATTTATTGAGTTTGACCCTGGCTCCAGGCCGCACCCGGAAATCCTTTGAATTGATTTTCATCTTTATTCTTTCAGCTACGTCAGCCGCATTTTTTGAGCCGTTTTATTTTTTGGTTTCCACTTCGGGAGTCCTTTGCTTCGCCTGATCCAATTCCTCAACGGCGCGGACATCCTCGCGCCCCAATTGCTCGTAAAATTCATGGACACGCTTAACGAGCTGCGGCGACGCCCCGACCGCAGGTTTTCCATTCGATTCAGATTTTGTTTCTACTTTGGCATCCGGCTTCGCCTCAACTTTGTCGGTTGGCTTGGCGTCATTTTTAATGTCTGGTTTCGGCTCTGCTTTGACTTCGGACAGCGACACAGCTTTGGCTTCAGGTTGAGATTCGGCAGGTTTCGTTTCAGGTTCAGGCTCAACTTTTGCGGCTGGCGTCGGCTCAACCTTGGCGTCCGGTTTTGAATTGGTGTCAGGTTTAAGTTCAGCTTTAACTTCCGGCTGCGACCCGGCTTTAGCCGCTGGTTTGGTTTCAGCTTTTGGATCAGCCTTGCCTTGAGTTTCGCGAATCTCCTGTTCGGCCTTGTCCCAATTCTGCGCCGACTGACCGTCCCGATGACCCTGGTGCTCGTAAATTTCATAGGCCCGTGCCGCGATCTGCGGGGTCAAATCAGTCGCTGTCTTGGCTTTGGTTTCAGGTGTGGAGTTCACGTCAGGTTTGGTTTCGATTTTAGGCTTCGCTTCAGTAGAAGCTTCCGGTGCCGGTGCAACTTTTTCTTCAGGTTTAGCCCCGGCCTTGGAATCAACTTTCGTTTCGACTTTGGCGTCTGCCTGCGGCACTGCTTTCAATTTCGTTTGAGCATTGGCTTTGACCGGATCAAAAATCCGATACGCGAGCAGTTTGATGCGGTCGTTCACGAGGAACCACAACAACGCATAACCCCACACGAACCCGGCCCAACCCCAGCCCAGAGGCGTCATAAACAATCCATAAACCGCGATCAAGGTCGCCACGGCTTGGGTGCCGAACACCGCGATCAACAAAATCTTTGCCGGACGGATTGACCAGAACGCTCCGCGTGTGCGCGTGAGAAAAATCGTCAGATGTCCTGCCACGGACAGTTTCAAATACATCAGCGTTTGAATGTGCGGGCGGTCGAGGTGAAAAACGCGCTCGCCGAGATAGAACAAGCCGAAAGCAGAGACGACCCCGATGACACCCAAGACCGTGGAGACGCCCAGCACCATGCGCATGTTCCACGACTCGGGCTTGTTCTTGTAATGAACATTGTCATAGGCGATGGACAAAATCGCACCGTCGTTGAGCAGCGCGAGCATCACGATCATCACCGCCGTCAGGGGATAAAAATTGAAAACCAGAATCGCCAGCGTCATGAACAACAGCACGCGCAGTGTTTCGGCGATACGGTAAATGGCGTAACTGTTCATCCGCTGGAAAATTCTCCGGCTCTCCTTGATGGCGTCAATAATCACCGACAGGCCGGGTGTGAGCAGCACAATGGCCGCCGCCGCGCGCGCCGCGTCCGTCGCACTCGAAACGGCGATGCCGCAGTCTGCTTTCTTCAGCGCGGGCGCGTCATTCACCCCGTCGCCCGTCATGCCTACAATGTGGTTGCGTTTTTGCAGAACATCCACGATGTGAAATTTATGTTCGGGAAACACCTCGGCAAAACCGTCCGCTTTCTCGATTGACTCAATCACCTCCGGTGACTCTTGTTTTTTTGAGTCGCCGAGAGTTTTGGCATCAAGAATATTCGTGCCCATTCCCAACGTCTTCGCCGTCTCCTTGGCAATCGCCAGTGCATCACCTGTCACCATCTTGATCTTGACGCCCATTGTCAGCGCGGTCGCAATCGTGGCCTTCGCATCTTCGCGGGGCGGATCAAACATAGCCAACACACCGAGAAATTGCCACGGCCCGTCGCCCTCAGCCCGCGCCACGCCCAACGAACGAAAACCGCGCGCGGCGAAATCATTGACCGCTTTTTCCGCCGCCGCTTTGACCTCACCAACATTGGCCGACAAAGCCAGAACCACTTGTGGTGCGCCCTTCGTCACTTTGAACGTCTTTCCGTCTTTGCCTTTGACCGTCGCCTCGGTGCGTTTATGCACCGGATCAAACGGCAGGAAATGGACAACCTGATATTCTTTCAGCGCGTCTTTATTTTTCAGGCCGCCCAAAACAGCTAGATCAATCGTGTCGTTGTTCTCGGCGCGCGATGCCAGCGCGGCAGACAGGATGATTTGTTCGGCGGGAATATTATTTACGCTGAACGGATCACCCAAGGTCAGCTTGTTCTGCGTCAACGTGCCGGTTTTGTCGGCGCACAGCACATCAACGCCAGCCAGTTCCTCGATGGCTACCAACCGGCTCACAATCGCCTGTTTCTTGGCGAGCAAGCGCGCACCGACCGCCATCGTCACCGACAAAACCGTTGGCATCGCCACGGGAATCGCCGCCACGGTCAGCACTAGGGCGAACTGCAATGTCGTGAGGATTGCGTCACCCCGATAAATCGCGAAACCGATGATCACTGCCACCAGCGCCACCGCGAGTATGATCAGATAATTGCCAATCTTCAAAACCGCCTTCTGAAAATGACTGACCGTGAGTGCTTCCTGCACCAGTTGCGCCGTCTTGCCAAAATAAGTTTTTGCCCCCGTCGCATACACCAGCGCGCCGATCTCGCCGCGCCGGATGATCGAACCGGAAAACACGGCATCCCCGGATTTGCGTGTTGCGGGCAACGATTCTCCCGTCAGCGCGGATTGATCCACCGACACCTCGTCGCCCGCCAGCAAGCGCGCGTCCGCTGGCACCACGTCGCCCAACCGCAGGCGGATGACATCGCCCGGCACCAGCTCGCGAGCCGCCGGGTTGATCCATTTGCCGTCGCGTATCACGCGCGCCTTGATCGCCAGTTTGGCTTTCAAGGCGGCAATCTCATTGCCCGCCTGGCGTTCTTCCCAAAAAGCGACCACCGCGTTGGTCACCAGCAAAAGGAGGATGATGAAAAAATCCGGCCAGTGCCGGACCACGCCCGACAAAATTACCGCGATCTCAATCATCCACGGAATCGGCCCCCAAAAGTAGCCAAGGAATTTCAGCAGGAGATTCGTCTTCTTCTCGACCAGTTCATTTGGCCCATACTGCGTGAGCCGTTTCTGCGCCTCGGCTTGGGTTAGGCCGTCCGATGAGGATTCCAATTTTTTCTCCACTTCCGCCAGCGGCAGCGTTTTCAAATCGTCCTGCGGAGCCGGCTTGGCTTCGGGTTTGACATCAGGCTTCGCGCCCGGTTTGGATGCGGGGGCTGTGGGCTTCGCGTCAGTCTTGGCATCGGTAGCGTTGGGCTTCGATTCTGCGGATGCACTCGGCTTGGAATCAGGCGTCTTGGGCGGATCTGTGTCTGGCTTCATAATATTTGTCCTTTCACGGTCTTGAATTTTCGAGAACGGGCGAATTACCCGCTGCTTCCGGCAAGTCGGCGGCTGCTCCTGGTGGCAGATGTTCCGGCAGGTCAAGGCGTGCCACGCCAATCCGATTGTCCGCCATTCCGTAATACACGTCGAAGCGGTCTGGCGTGCCGAGATCGTCGCGCCGGTCAATGCCGGTGGGAAACACTACGTTGGCGATGGTCCCGTGTCGTTCCTGCGGCAACATAGGCGTCAACACCGGTTCCACCGAACGATAGCGAATCGTGCGCGGATGCTCCTTCGAGAGCACCATCACCCCGGCCGAGTAGCATAGCTGGCGTCCGTCGCTGCCCGGTTCCGCCATTTTGCTCACGCCGTGGTAAAGGATCAGCCAGCCGTGTTTGGTTAGAATAGGCGGAGTGCCGCCGCCGATTTTTAACTTCTCCCAGGGCGACACCGGAGTTGCCAGCCGATGATGCGAGTTGAACAAGCCGGGGCGATGCGGTGCCATGCCTGCGGACGGCATCGGACAATAGGAAATCCAGATGCTTTCATGTTCACGATCCACGATCCGGGACTCGCCTTGGCAGGCGGTTTCCTCGGGGCGGGTGCCGGGAAAAAGCGGACGGTGGAGAAGAGCCAGTTGCCTTTTCCCGGCGTGATTGGGAATGGCGACAGGGAAGATGCTGGCGTCCTTGTTGTCCACGTGGACGAAGTCAATGCCTTGAAAGGGTTCAAAGGACGCCAACCCGATCCGCTCCCAGTGGAACAAATCCTCCGACATCGCCAGGGCAATTCGGGGTCCGCTCGGCGAAAGCGCCGTGTAAGTCATGACGTAATGTTGAAGCGGCTCGACGAAGGTGACGCGGGCATCCTCGCAGCCGCCGCTAGCGTCAGACCGCCGCTCGTAATCAGCTTTCGGTTCCAGCGCAATGCCGAGACGTTCGACTCCGGACGGGTCGCCGGCGTCGTTGAATTTTACGCGGGCGATGCCGATGCGTGAATAGTTGTTCTTTGCAACGAGTCTCGGAAACAGGTAAAGCTTGCCGTCCGGGCCGCGAGTGGCCGCCGGATTCAGGACGCCTTCAATCTCCTGCGGATTGCCCGGCTCCGGTTCCATCAACATTCCCAGGCGCTGTAATTGAAAGCCACTCATCCGGTCTTCTCCTCACGAGGTTTTGTGGTTTGAACGCCACCCAGACAAGCGACAATGGCTTCAATGACCCGTTTCGACTCATTGGGGTCGCGGACGCGGATGGACACGACACCGGCTTGTTCGGCCGGATAGTCGTTTCCGCCGGGAAACAAAGCATCCCCAATAAAAATCATCTCATCTATGGCAATACCAAGAGTGTCCCGGAGTTTGTGAATCCCGTAGGCTTTATCAATGCCCGGCTTGGTGACGTCAACAGAAGTTGTGCCTCCTAAGCGCACGGAAAACTCTGGAATCAGTTTATCGAGGAGCGCCTTGATCTTCTTTCGCTTGGTGAAGTCAGGGTCCCATTTTTTCTTTTCTTCGATAGGTGCCTGCTGTCCCAATGCGGAAAACGTAATCTGGCTTCCCCGGTCTTCAATCTGCTCGCCCCATGTCTTTTCGACCTTGAAGCCGGATGACCCGACTGCCTGTTTTAGCGAATTGATGATTTTTTCTTTTTGATCCGCAGTGAAATCTTCCGAGTAAATCTTTTTCCAATCCCCTGCGTATTGGTAGAACTTTGTTCCGCACGTGGGAAGCAGCGAAAGATTCTTCAGGCGTTCGTCATGGGGAAGATTGGAGAGCACTTGTTTTTCGAACTGCGGCCAATCGCCGCCGGAAATCACGGCCACTTTGACAATACCCAGCAGAGCGGTTAACAGTTTGGCCATCTCGGCATCGAGCGATGCCTTGCTTTCGGCAAGCGTGCCATCCAGATCGAAAACGATGAGTTTCTTCATGGGTTAGTTGCCTTCCGGCAGTGAAATTTCCAACAAGCTGATGGCACCACGCGGTCGGCATAAACACGCTCCAACCACAGCGGGCAGGAGCAGCACATCCCCCTTGCCAATGGCGTAATTGGCGCCATCGTGCTCCACCTGACCGTCACCGGCGAGACACACCAGCACCCGCGGGGTTCTTTCGGCGCCGACTCCAAATGGCGATTCTGCGCCGAACCGCCACAACCCGAAATGTTCACAATCAAAGAGCCGCTCGCGCAACACCGGCTTTACCTCATCCACCATTGGCACCATCGGACCGATTGCACCTTGCGAAAAATCAATGCAGGCCATCGCCTGATCAACTTGCAGAGGTCGGGGATGGCCGGTCTTTGCATCAACGTGGTTCCAGTCGTAAAGGCGAAAGGTCACATCGCTGTTTTCCTGCACTTCAAAGACCACCACGTCGCCCAGTGAGTGAACCGTCCCAGCCGGTATGAAAATTCCGTCGCCGGGATTCGGAGTGAAGGAGGCGAGCTGGTCCGCCACCGTTCCCACGGTTCCATTTGCGAGCGCCTGTCGCAGAGTGTCAGCCGTGGTGACAGGCTTGAGGCCAGCGTAAATGCGGCTTTTTGTCCCCGCCTCCAGCACCACCCAGGCTTCAGTCTTCCCGGTTTCGCCTACAGGAATGTATTGGGTCTGCTGATCCGATGGATGCACTTGAACCGAGAGCGTGTCGCGCACGTCGAGAAACTTCAGCAGCAGTGGAAACCGGCGAAAGCGCCCGGCCAGTTTTCCCAGCACCTGCTCAGGCCACTGATGAAGCAATTGTCCGATGCTCCGTCCCTTGAGCGGCCCATCGGCGACGCGGCTCGGATGGTCCTCGCGGTCGCTCAACAGCCACGCTTCGCCGATGGGGCCATCGCCGGGCAGCGGCGCAGAGAGCAGATTGGCCAGACGCCGGCCACCCCAAAGCCGATACTGATAGATCGGTTCAAATCGAAGCGGATACAAAGGTATTTCATCTTTGGCATGTCTTTTTGCTGTCATGCTCATGTTCTTTCCATAGCGGCAGTGTATTCACCACGACGCGCAGCCCGGTTGCATCTGGCCCGATGAAGCAACGCCTGCTGTGCCGCTGGCACGTTGGCCTCGTCACCTCGCCATATTTCCAAAGCCGGTTGCTGGATGGCGCGGGCAAACGAAAACGCCAGTGCCCAAGGCAATTTCGACTTGAATCGAAGGTTCATGGTATTCAAACGGGCTGAGGCTAGTTCAGCGGATTGCCCGCCGGACAGAAATGCAATCCCCGGAACCGCAGCGGGGACAGTTCGCCAGAGACTCTTCACCGTGATGTTGGCTACTTCGTCCACGGATGCTTGCGTGGGGCAGTTCAATCCCGGCAGCACCATGTTGGGTTTCAAAATCATGCCTTCCAACAACACGCGCTGGGAATTCAGTTGGTTGAAAACGGTTCGCAGGACTTCCTCCGTCGCCGCGCGGCACTGCTCCAGAGTATGATCGCCGTCCATGAGCACTTCCGGTTCGACGATGGGAACCAAGCCGGCTTCCTGGCATAACGCGGCGTAACGTGCCAGCGCGTGCGCGTTGGCTTCGATGCAACTCCGACTGGGAATATCAGCGCTAGTGGCGATCACCGCGCGCCACTTGGCAAAACGCGCGCCCATTTGATAATACTCTTTGAGCCGTTCGCGCAATCCGTCCAGACCTTCGGTGATTTTTTCGCCGGGATGAGCGGCCAGGTCTTTTGCTCCGGTATCTACTTTGATGCCGGGAATGATGCCCGCATCGGTGAGAACTTTGACAAAGGTGGTGCCGTCCTTCTTCTGCTGTCGAATTGTTTCGTCGTAAAGAATCGCGCCACTGATGCACTCGCCGAGACCGAGCGTGGTCACAATCAACTCCCGATAAGCGCGCCGGGCCTCCACCGTTTGCGGAATGTTGAGCTTTGCGAATCGTTTGTTACAGGTCGGATTGCTTTCATCCATCGCCAGCAAACCTTTGTCGTCGGCAACAAGTTTGTTGGCAGTATCTATTAACAGTTGCGTGTTCATGTAGGTAATTGGCGGCTCGCCAAATATTTTCAACCGGCGATGGGCACCATTGGCTGTGGATGGCCATGAAATGGCCAGCGCAAATCGCCGGTCATCAAATAAACCGCCATGGCCACGAGCATCACAATCACGCAAAACCAGATGCGCCAGTCCCGATGCGCGCGTCTCCAATAAGGAGGATGGCCTTGGTTAATCGGGCCGCCATTAGGATCTCCATGCGCCTTGTGATCGTGCTTTAATTCATTCATATTTCCTGTGCGGATTAGGGACTGACCGGAGTTCCTGCCTTGAGCCAGCGCAGCGCGTCCTCGTGCTGCGATTCCGAAAAGTGTTTGACCTCAACATGCACAAGATGGGCGGCGATCTTGGGCAATTCCCCCAGAAGTTTGCTGTCGGTGACCATCGCCAGTCGGACAATCTTCTGGTGATGGCTTTTGATGAATTGCATGTGAGCGAGAAACGCTTCGAGATTCGCCCAGCCGGGAAATGCTTTGGCGTGAATCATCAAGCCCGATAGTTTTCCATGTTCCGCGATATATGGATCGATCTCGCGAACCAGGCCCTTGAAGTCGGCCGCTTCGAGCGGCGCGTCGGGTTCGAGAATGAGTATTCCTTCCGGCAAAAGCAGTTGGTGTTTAAGCATGTGTCGTCCTCCTGTTTTGTTTCCTGTTGCTACAGATTCGTCCAACCACTTCCGCGCCCCGGCGGCATCGGCGTGATCGAAGTATTTGACCGTTGCTTTCGTGAACGGTTTGCAAAATGTCGCCATCCCTTCCTGCCATTTCTTCTCTCCGACCACCGCCAGCCGGTCAATGTCGCTGAAATGATGCGTCGCAAACTTCGTGTCCTCCCACAACGCACCGGCTGTCCAGCCGTGAAGGCCGGTCATATCGAACAGCACGCTCAGTTTTCCGTGCAGCCGGACGAGCCGCTCGAACTCGGGCACGAAGTGCTCATAATCTGCTTTTACCAGTTTCCCGCTGACGTGAACGACGAGCAGCTTCCCGCCATTTTCTTCATTGATTTGAATGGGCATTTTACGCTCCTTTGGTTCGTGTCAGGCGGTTATGTTTTCCATTTTTGGTCCCGCTGATTCGCCGTAACTTTAGTTCCGGCACAAGTGTTTTTTCCGCCAGCGGTTTCCCGTTCTGCGTTTCGTCCTGACCCCACTTCCAATTCCGAATCTCCGGCAAATCCTGGCCGTGTTTATCAATGTAATGCTTGTGCTCGATGAGCTTGTCCCGCATCTGCTGCTTCAGGTAGGCACCCTTGGAACCTAAATTCGGCACCCGATCCACCACGTCTTGCACCAGATGAAAGCGATCCAAGTCATTCTGGACCCGCATGTCGAAGGCTGTCGTAATCGTTCCCTCTTCCTTGTAGCCAAGGACGTGGATGTTGCGGTTGGTCCGGCGGTAGGTCAGCCGGTGGACCAGCCACGGGTAACCATGGAATCCAAAAACGATGTGTTTGTCTTTGGTGAACAGCGAATCGTAATCGGCTTCGCTCAACCCATGCGGGTGTTCGCTCGCTGATTGCAACTTCATCAGGTCAACAACATTGATCACTCGGATTTTCAGTTCGGGTAAATGAGTGCGCAAAATCGAAACGGCTGCCAAAATTTCCAGCGTAGGCGTGTCGCCGCAGCAAGCCATCACCACGTCTGGTTCTGAGCCTTGATCGTTGCTGGCCCACTGCCAGATGCCGATGCCTTCGGTGCAATGCACCACGGCGGCGTCCATGGTCAGCCATTGCGGGAGGGCGTGTTTGCCGGCGACGACGACATTGACGTAATGCCGGCTGCGCAGACAATGATCGAAAACGGAGAGCAGGCAGTTCGCGTCCGGCGGCAGATAAACGCGCACAATGTCGGCCTTCTTGTTGATGACGTGATCCATGAAGCCGGGGTCTTGGTGTGTGAAGCCGTTGTGATCCTGCTGCCAGACGTGCGAGGCGAGTAGATAGTTCAGCGAAGCGATTTTTCGACGCCACGGAAGTTCCAGCGTGACCTTCAGCCACTTGGCGTGCTGACTAAACATCGAGTCCACGATGCGAATGAATGCCTCGTAGCTGTTGAACAATCCGTGCCTTCCGGTCAGCAAATAACCTTCCAGCCAACCTTCGCACTGGTGTTCGCTCAACATCGAGTCCAACACGCGCCCGGCAGGGGCGAGGAATTCATCATTCTTTACTTCGCGCGCGTCCCACTGTCGGTTGGTAACTTCAAAGACTGCGCCCAAAAGATTTGAGAGTGTCTCATCGGGACCGAAGACGCGAAAATTATTTTGATTCAACTTCGCCACGTCGCGCAGAAAATTTCCCAGCACCATCGTATCTTGGCCGTCCACTGCGCCGGGCGAAGGCACATTCACCGCATGGTCGTGGAAGTTGGGCATCCGCAAGTCGCGCAGCAAAATTCCGCCATTGGCGTGGGGATTCGCGCCCATCCGCCGGTTGCCTTTCGGCGCAAGTTCTGCCAAGTCTGAATTGAGCCGGCCATTTTTATCGAACAATTCTTCGGCCTTGTAACTTTTCATCCACTTTTCAAGTTGTTTGACGTGTTGGGGATGTTCGGCGTCCACCAATAGCGGCACTTGGTGCGCCCGGAACGTGCCTTCCACTTTCAGGCCATCAACTTCTTTAGGCCCCGTCCAGCCTTTCGGCGACTTGAGGACAATCATCGGCCAACGCGGACGCGTGGTGTCTTTTTTGTTCCGCGCATTCGTTTGAATTCTCCGGATGTCTTCGATGGCTTTTTCTAAAGTAACGGCCATGAGTTCGTGCATCTTTTCCGGCTCGTCACCCTCCACAAAATAAGGCGTCCAGCCGCAGCCACGGAAAAACTGTTCCAACTCATCCGGCTCAATGCGCGCTAAAACAGTCGGATTGCTGATTTTGTAGCCATTGAGGTGCAGAATCGGCAGCACCGCACCGTCAGTAATCGGATCGAGAAATTTATCGGACTGCCACGCGGTCGCCAGCGGGCCAGTCTCCGCTTCACCGTCGCCGACAACGCAGGCAACGATCAAGCCGGGGTTGTCGAACGCCGCACCGAAAGCGTGCGACAATGAATAGCCCAACTCGCCGCCTTCGTGAATTGATCCGGGCGTGGTTGGTGCCACATGGCTGGAAATCCCGCCGGGAAACGAGAATTGCGTGAACAGTTTTTTCAGCCCGGCTTCGTCCTGCGTGACGTTCGGATAAACTTCGCTCCAAGTGCCTTCGAGATAGACGTTCCCCACAATCGCCGGGCCGCCGTGGCCGGGGCCGGCGACGTAGAACATGTCCAGGTCATACTTTTTGATGACCCGATTGAGATGCACATAAATAAAATTCTGGCCGGGCGTTGTGCCCCAATGTCCGACCACCAACGGCTTCACGTCAGAGAGTTTCAGCGGTCGCTTCAGCAGCGGATTGTCGTAAAGATAAATCTGGCCGACCGACAGATAATTGGCGGCGCGCCAGTAGGCGTCCATTTTGTGGAGCAGTTCAGGCGTGAGAGTTTTTGTTTTCATGTTTTTCATTAGCCCGTGATTATTTCTTCGACAGCTTGCCAATCACAACGACTAGCAGGACCACCAGCGCCACGCCAATGACCGCCCAAATCCACATCCCGCCGCCCGACCATCCACCCATCCATCCGTTAGTTTGGTTCATCATAAAACTCCTTTCGTTTCGCTCTGACCTGCCCAGCAATGGCAAATCCAGACCGTGAGCGAAGGCGGCGCGTGAATCGGAAAGTTACACGGCCGCCAATTCATCAATCCAGTATCCTTTGCGGTTGTAGTGTCCATGCAATGCGATCTCATAATCTCTCGTCACCAGAGCCACGTCTGTATATTCCGGCGACTCTTTGATGGTCTCACGATCCAGATTGACGAAAACTTTTCGTTCGCCCCAACTCACGCGCTCGATCCATTGCGGTGACACCAGGACTTTTTTGCCCGGCCACCAGTTGTGGGTGTCAACGACGAGGTAACGAATCGCCCATGTCTCGTCATCAATGATGAAATCTTCGACATGGCCGATTTCGCCGTCCAAGGCTTGGATGTGATGGCCACTCACGCCGATGGTGCTGCGCAAATGGTGATCCCATGTTTTTTCAGGCTGGGCGGATTTTTTCCATTGCTCACGGTCACGCATCGGGTAGGGATAAGGTCCCCAACTGTAAGGGCCACCCCAATACATCGGGTATAAATAATGCCCGTAGTAGGCTTGCTCAAATTGGTGGGAAACGGGCTTGTCACTGTCCAGGGAGGGACTGGCCTCGATTTGCTTTTTGGTCAAATCAACGGCGATGTTTTTTGCCTCTTTGTCCACGGCGGACAGTGCATACGGGGAGATCAGCACCTGCCGGTCCACGAGCCAGGTTCCGGTTTCTGCGACCAGATAGCGGATGGTCCAGTGCCGGTCATCGAAGTAAAATTCTTTGACCTTCCCGATTTCCCCGTCGAGGCTGTCCAGCTTGTAACCTTCCAGTGTTTTTGATTTGCTTAACATAATAATTCTTGCGTTTTTTGCGTTTCGTTATTGTTCGCTGCTGGCGTCTAGCCGAAAGCGTGTTTGAGAAATCGGTCGCACCGCGATCAGCACGGATGCCAGGATCAAATTGCAGCGGCGGGGACAGCTTCGCTATGGGGTGTAACCCTACCGCAAAGCGCTCTTGATAAATGTGTCACTCGGGCAGGCGCGCAGAACCGAGCGCGCAATCATCAGTTCTTCGTCCGTGCGAATGATGCGCACGGTGACGCGGCTGGAATTCTTGGAAATCACAGCCGCATTCTTTGCGTTCCGCGCCTCGTTCAATTGGACACCGAGGAAACCAAGTCGTTCACAAATACGTTTGCGGACGAGTGGTGCATTTTCGCCGATACCGCCGGCGAATACGAGCGTGTCCAATCCACCGAGTGCAGCGGCAAAGGAGCCGATCCACTTTTTCGCCTGGTAACAAAACAGCGCCACTGCTTCCGCCGCGCGCACGTCCTGCTTTTCATGGTCGAGCAGGTCGCGCATATCCGAACTCGTTTCCGAGACGCCGAGCAGGCCCGACTCGTGGTTGACCATTTTGTAAAACTGGCTGGTGGTCATCTGCTCGGTTCGAGCGAGATACGGCGCGAGTCCGGGATCTAAATCACCGGAGCGCGTGCTCATCACCAAGCCCGCCGTCGGTGTAAAACACATGCTCGTATCAATACTTTTACCATCGCGCACTGCAGCCAAGCTGGCACCGTTGCCGAGATGCGCGAGGATGACGCGGCCCTTTGTGGCCGCGGGGTTGCCAAGACGCGCGAGTTCTTCCATCAGATAGGCGTAGGACAAACCGTGGAAACCGTAACGCTGAATTCCCTTGGCGTCGAAGCGTCGTGGAATCGGCAGCAGCTTGGCCACGCGCGGCATGGTTTGGTGAAAAGCCGTGTCAAAGCACGCCACTTGCGGCAGTTTCGGATGGCGTTGGCGAAGCACCTCAATGAGTTCAATCTCTCGCGGCAAATGATCCGGGTCGTTTGGGCTGATGCGACGCAGTTCATCCAATAGTTTTTTTGTGACAATCTCTGGCTCGGTGTGTTTCATCCCATGAACCACGCGATGTCCCACGCCTTTTACCGATTTGAAATCAATTTGCTTTTCGAGCCAGTCTATCAGGGCATTCGCCGCTGATTTGTGGTCAGCAGCGGCGAGTTTGAAGCTTTTCGGCTGTTTCTTCGTTGGTTCATTGAACGTCAGATTTGTCCCGCTCAAGCCGATGCGATCAACAGTTCCGTAAAGCCCGCGCTTCAGCGGCTTGACCGTCTCATACAACGCGAACTTGATGCTCGAAGAGCCGCCGTTGATTGTCAGGATGGATGGTTTTTCACTCATATTGCGACCTCCAATCCGAACGAAGCCAGTTTCGTGCAAGTGGATTTATAGTCCGCGTGAAGAATGCTTCGAATTCCCATGCCTTCTGCGATCTGGACGAACAGCGGCGTGTTTTCGATATAAACAATCTGCCGGGCGGGTGTTTGGGCTATGTCCAACGCCAGCTTGAAAATGTCCGTATCTGGTTTTCGGAGACGAACGAAGCAGGAGGAAATAAAAGCATCCACAAACCCAACAAGTTTGAAGGTGCTGATACGATGTGCGTTCAATTCGCGCGACTCGTTACTGACGACGATAATCTTCAATCCATATTTGGCTTTTAGTTTGCGAACCAGTTCAATCATCTCGGCGTAAGGCTTCGACTGCTCGAACATGAAGCGGCGAAACTCCGCCCGTGTGAACGCGCGCTTTTTATAGAAGACCACGCGGTCTAAATATTCGTTGAAAGTAATTTTATCTTCCTCGTGAGTTTCAAAGTTTAAGCCATGCCGTTCTTCCATCTCGGCCCAGTCCAACTTAAAATGTTTCGTCGCCCGTCGGCGGGCATGATGATCCCAACCGTTGGTGAGCAAGACGCCGCCGATGTCCACAAACAAGGCCGAGATTGCTGCTCCTTTTTTCATGGGGTCGGGAGCGGTGAATTCTGGATAATCGCCCTCGTCATGGCCTGATACATCATTTCCTCACTAAGGAATGGTGCGCCTAGCAATTTGTAACCGGCGTTTAGTTTTTCGTTCACTTTTCGCGCCAGCTCGTCATGGGTTGCCGCATCGGCGTGGAAAGGCACCGCGACGATGATGTATTCAATCGGAGTTTTCATGTTGGCTTGAGTCAGGAGTTTTTCCCCTTCTTCTTGCTGGTGGCTACTAATTCGGTTGGCAGCGGCCAACGATGTCTGGGAGCGAGGAGTCCCTGAGTATTTTCCGGCCCCCAGGTGCCGGCGGCGTAATTGGGGAAATCGCTAGGTGCCGTAGCCTGCCACGCTTCGAGCACCGGCATCAACAGTTGCCAGGCCGCTTCCACTTGATCAGCGCGCATGAAGAGCGTGGCGTCGTTTTTCATAACGTCCCACAGGAGCGTTTCGTAGGCGTCAGGCGAAGGCGCGGCGAAACTATCGCGATAACTGAACCGCATGTCCACCGGTCGCAGTTGCATCTTCGGTCCTGGATATTTGGCCTGAAAGCCCAGCACGATTCCTTCGACGGGCTGGATTGAAAGGATGAGCCGTGAGGGCTGCCAACCGAGCGAGGCTTCGGGCGGAAAGGACTGATGCGGCACGGCGCGAAATTGTATGGAAACTTCCGACGCCTGTTGCGGCAGGCGCTTCCCCGTGCGCAGATAAAACGGCACGTCCTGCCAGCGCCAGTTGTCTATAAACAGCTTCAACGCGGCAAACGTCTCTGTCTGGGAATCCCGTGCGACACCGTCTTCCTCGCGATAGCCGGGCATTATTTTGCCAGTGGGGTTGCCAGAACCATACTGTCCGCGCACCGCGTATTGCTGAACCTCGTCACGGTGAATCGGACGGGCCGCATGGAGCACATCTACTTTCTTGTTGCGGATTTCGTCGGCTTGAAAAGACACCATCGGCTCCATTGCCACGAGACAAAGGAGTTGCATGAGGTGATTCTGCACCATGTCACGCAACGCTCCAGCGTGGTCGTAATAGCCGCCGCGATGTTCCACGCCCACGGTTTCGGCGACGGTGATGGTCACATAATCAATGTAGCGACGATTCCACATCGGCTCGAACAGCGGATTGGCAAAACGGAACGCCAGAATGTTCTGCACTGTCTCCTTCCCGAGATAATGATCAATCCGAAAAATTTGGGACTCCTCAAAGCTGGCGGCAAGAACGGCGTTCAAGGCACGCGCCGATTCCAAATCGTAGCCAATCGGTTTTTCGATCACGATCCGCGCCCATTCCCGGTCGCGCGCCAATCCTGCCTTGCCGAGATATTTTGGAATTTCACCGAACATGCTCGGCGGCGTGGCCATGTAGAAGATGCGATGAGCTTTGGCACCCCATTCCTTTTCCAGCTTCGCGCAATGTTTGCCCAAGGCTGTGTAAGTTTGCAACTTCTTGAAATCGCCCTGCTGGTAGTGGACGTGCTCGGCGAACGGATTCCAAGCGGTAGCCTTGGATTTTCCGAAACGGGAGAATTGGTTGACGCCGTCGTGTAGCCGGCGGCGCAGTGCGTCATTGCCAAGCTTGATGCGGTCCACCACGATAATCGCAAATTGCGCTGGCAGGCTGCGATCCTGCGAGAGGTCGAACAAGGCCGGCACGAGTTTCCGCCAAGTCAGGTCACCGGCTCCGCCAAAAATGACGAACACCGTCGGCTCAAGCTGGTCGTTCATCATCTTTGCCATAAGATTCGTGAGTCTTCCAGTGGAATTGCGACACCGTCGCAATGCGGTATCACGCGAGCCGTATAATCCGCTTGCGGGCGAGCCGCAGATACGGTCGCGCTGTAAACGTAGCCGCCTGATTCGTCGGCCAGCGGGTGAAGGCAGGTCATCTCCTGCCGCACAGGAAGATTTTCTTTAATCCCGTCGGCATAAAGCTCCACCCGCACAGCCTTGGGGTCGAGGCCATGAAGGCTAACTTGGACTTCAATGATGTGTTTCCCGTCGCGAGTTTCCACCTTCACCGTGCCGAAGTGCAGTGTGGCCCATTTCTGTTCCACGCTGTGACGCCAGTCCACCATTTGCTTGCCAATTACGCCTTTATTGGCCACGCGCGATTGGTAGGCGACCGCCGCCGGGAGATAATGTTGCTCGGTGTATTCGCACACGGCGCGGTTGGCGGAGAAGCGCGGAGTCAACCGCGCCATGCTTTCACGCATCCGCGCGACCCAGGCGGTGGGAATGCCTTTCTCGTTGCGGGTATAAAATTCGGGAATCACTTCGCGTTCAAGTCGTTCGTAAAGCGCCTCGGCTTCAGCCGCGTCCCAGGCCGGATTGCTGCCATGTTCCTGACCGTCGCCCAGCGCCCAGCCCAACTCCGGCACATACGCTTCCGCCCACCAGCCGTCCAATTCCGAAAGATTGATGCCGCCGTTGACCAGCACCTTCATGCCACTCGTGCCACACGCCTCCCACGGTCTCTGCGGCGTGTTGAGCCAGACATCCACCCCTTGCACCAAGCGTTCGGTCAAGTGCATGTCGTAGTCGCTCAAGAAAATTGCGTGAGGCCGGACATCAGGTCGGCGAATAAACTGAATCCATTTCTGAATCAACGCCTGCCCCGCTTGGTCCGCAGGATGAGCCTTGCCAGCAATGATGAGTTGCACCGGGCGCTGAGGATTCGATAACAGGCGTAGCAATCGCTCCGGGTCGCGCAGCAAAAGATTCGGTCTTTTGTAGGTCGCAAAGCGCCGCGCAAAACCCAGTGTCAATGCGTTGGGGTCAAACAGATGTTTCGCCTCTTCAACCGTCTTGGACGATGCTCCGGCGGCGGCATAGTGTCTGGCCAAGCGTTCGCGGGCGTATTCCACCAGCGACTTGCTCGTGGCGAGGCGAAATTTCCAAAGGGTGTTGTCGGAGACACCGCGAATATCCTGCTCCAACTTTTCCGACTTTCCCAGCCAGCGGTCTTTGCCACAGGCCTTGGTCCAAAGTTCATCAGCGGCTGCCGAGTCCCAAGTCGGCATGTGAACTCCATTAGTCACATGGCCGATTGGCACTTCGTCCGCTGGCCAGTTGGGAAAAAGCGACTCGAAAAGATGCCGGCTGACTTTTCCGTGCAAACGGCTCACGCCATTCACCGACCCGCTACCGCGAATGGCCAGATAAGCCATGTTGAAATTTTCTGCCGCGTCGTTCGGATTCTGGCGGCCCAAGGCCAGCAAGTCGTGGAGGGAAATTCCGAGTTTTTTCTCCGCATAACCGCCGAGGTATTGCTCGATGAGCGCCGGAGTGAAACGATCAAACCCGGCGGCAACTGCCGTGTGGGTCGTGAAAAGATTTCCGGCGCGCGTGGCGGCCAGCGCGACTTCAAATGGCTGCTTAATTTCCTGCATGAAATCGCGTGCGCGTTCCAACACCGCGAAGGCCGCATGGCCTTCGTTCAGATGACAGACATCCGGCTTGATGCTGAGTGCCGCGAGCAACCGCCAGCCGCCAATCCCAAGCAGCAATTCCTGCTTGAGGCGCAACTCCGGCCCGCCGCCATACAACTCACTGGTAATCCCACGATGCGCGGGGAAGTTGGCCGCGTCATTGCTGTCCAGCAGATAAAGTTTCACCCGGCCTACTTGGACCTGCCACGCGCGCAGCCAGACCGAGTAACCGGGCAACGCGATTTCCAAACGCAACCATTCGCCGTTCGGCTGTCGCAATGGCGTGATCGGTAACTGTCCGGGGTCGTTATACGGGTAAAGGGCTTGTTGCGCTCCGTCCTTGTCAATCACCTGACGAAAATAACCTTGTTGATAAAGCAGCCCCACGCCAACCACGGGCACGCCCAGATCACTGGCGGCTTTGAGTTGATCTCCGGCTACGTTGCCCAGTCCGCCGGAATAGATTGGCAGCGCTTCGCTCAACATATATTCCATGCTGAAATACGCGACACACTTCAAAGGCGACTGCGGGTGATTTTTCTGAAACCACGCGGGCGTCTCCGCCGCCTGACGCTTGGATTGCAGCAGTTCATCAATGTTTTTACGGAAAGTGGAATCGGCCAGCACGCTTTTGAGTTTGTCCTTGGAGACAGTTTGCAAAACCACCCATGGGTTTTGCGTGAGTTCCCACAACGCGGGATCAAGTTTTCGCCACACTTCGTCAGTGGCATGATTCCATGACCAGCGCAAGTCCAGCGCCAGCTCCGCCAGTGAATCAAAACCGTCGATTTCCGTTGGCAGAGAATTATAGTTCGGGTTTCTGGCCGGTGACTGTTTGCTTGTCGTCATAGTATTTCTTGGGTTCAAAGTTTGTTTTCAAAATTCGCCACTTTCGCCAAGCGGCGACGAAAACGCTCCGCGCCGGTGAATCGCGCGGCGAGAAATGTCTGTGTCAATTCCCAGGCGAGGGCGTGACCGACCACGAGGCCGCCAAAACAGATCAGGTTCAAATCGTCGTCCTCGACGCCTTGATGCGCCGAAAAATTTTCATGAATCAAGCAGGCCCGAACCCCTGCCGCTTTGTTTGCGCAGACCGATGCCCCGACACCGCTGCCGCAAATGCCCACTCCGCGATCCACCATTCCGGCGGCAACTGCGCGGGCCAGTGGCACAATAAAGTCAGGATAATCATCGTCCTCTTTCGGAAGGCCGTCGCCAAAGTCAATCACTTCATGACCAGCTTCGCGCAATTTCCCGGCCAGATATTCTTTCAACTCGTAACCGCCGTGGTCGGCGGCGATGCCGATGCGTTTCGTTTTAGGCAAGATGGTCAAACGGTCAGACATATTTCCTTGCGGGCAGGAACAACGGTCGCTGACCCATGAGCCGCCACGCTAGGTTTGCCTCGGCGGTTTGTCGCTTCAATCGCGCCCGGACAAGCGCGTGAAAAAGATCGGATGAATACATTTTTGTCACGAGGACTTTGGCTCCTTTGGCCGACGCGAACAATGGGGTCAACACCCCATAGCACTGGCCCAGCCTGCGACCTAAAATGTCATCTGCGATAAAAAAAACAGAAAACTGAAAGAACAAACATTATGAGCAAGAACAATTCCATTGTGGCGATTTTCAAATCCCATATCGAAGCCGAAACCGCCGTCAAGGAACTCCAGCAAGCAGGCTTCGACATGAAAAAACTATCCATCGTCGGACGCGACTATCACACGGATGAAAACGTGATCGGCTATTACAATACCGGCGACCGCATGAAATATTGGGGCAAGCTGGGCGCTTTCTGGGGTGGCTTCTGGGGCTTGTTGTTCGGCTCCGCGTTCTTTTTTGTTCCCGGTGTTGGCCCGTTGCTATTCGCAGGACCAATTGTCAGTTATATCGTCGGCGCACTGGAAGGCGCAGTGGTCGTGGGCGGTTTGAGCGCGCTGGGTGCCGGACTCTACAGCATGGGCATCCCCAAGGACAGCATTCTGCAATACGAGACGGCGGTGAAGAGCGGCAAGTATGTCTTGATCGCCCACGGCTCCGATGTGGAAACGGTCCACGCGCGTGAAATCATCAGCCGCACCAACCCGGAAGCATTGGAAGAACATCAACCGGCGTGCTCCAGCACGAAAACCTGCGCGGTGGGAGCGTGATTTGTTGCTGCATTTGAAAAAAGTCCGCGCGGCAAACCATCTTATGAAGACACAACTAACCATGCAACTCGGCATGGTTGGCCTGGGACGGATGGGTTCCAGCATGGTCCGGCGGCTGATCAAAAACGGCCACCAATGCGTCGTCTTTGACCAGTTGCCAAAAGCGGTGAAGGATTTGGCCAGGGGCAAGACGGTAGGCGCAGCTTCTCTCGCGGACCTGGTCAAAAAACTCGCCAAGCCGCGCGCCATCTGGCTGATGGTGCCGGCGGCAGTGGTGGATAAAACCATTGCCGACCTCGTGCAATTGCTCGAAGCGGATGACACGCTCATTGACGGCGGCAATTCTTATTATATTGATGATATCCGGCGCGCGAAGGAACTCGCACCGAAAGGAATTCATTATGTGGATGTGGGAACCAGCGGCGGCGTGTGGGGCTTTGATCGCGGTTATTGCATGATGATTGGCGGCGATTCAAAAGTGGTTAAACGCCTTGATCCCATTTTTGCCACACTGGCACCGGGCATTGGCAACGTCGCGCGCACACCGGGACGCGAGAAGCTTGGCGGCACTTCCGAACAGGGTTATTTGCACTGTGGCCCGAATGGGGCCGGGCATTTTGTCAAAATGGTTCACAACGGCATCGAATACGGAATGATGGCAGCGTATGCCGAGGGCTTGGGTATTTTGCGCGGCGCGAACATCGGCAAACAACAGGGAGAAATGAATGCCGAGACCACGCCATTGCGGGAGCCAGAACACTATCAATTCGAACTCCACCTTGCCGACATCACGGAAGTCTGGCGGCGCGGCAGCGTGATCGCTTCGTGGTTGCTCGATTTAACGGCGGACGCGCTGACCAAAGATTCCGCCCTAGCGAAGTTTGCCGGTCGCGTCTCCGATTCGGGCGAAGGCCGGTGGACGATTAAGGCGGCCATTGATGAAGGCGTGCCTGCGCCGGTGCTGACCACGGCGCTCTACGCGCGTTTCAGTTCGCGTGGCGACGCAGATTTTCAGGACAAGCTGCTCTCGGCCATGCGCTACGGTTTTGGCGGACATTTGGAAAAATCTACCAATTAAGGGCGAGCCGATGATCTGGTCTGACTTGGCCATTTGTGCTTTTCGGGGATTCCTTACGTTCTTTCCGCTTGATTTAAGGGTTCCAGTGTAATTTCCTGTTGGTCTGGTGACAAAGCTGGAGCACTTCAAAAAGAAAGAGGGGTATGCGGTGTTTTGCCCCGTTGGAGAGTTTTCGTTTGACGAAATGGCTCATTTGATAAGCCGCGCGGTAGTTCGTTGCCGCAAGCAAAAGATCGAAAAACTCCTGATTATTTCAACGGGGGCATCAGGATTTCAGTCGGCCGGAATTGCCGAACAATATGATTACGTCGAACAAATTGCTTCTGACGCAGCATCATTGGTCAAGATTGCACATGTGGCCAATCCGATTTGGGTTCGCTCGTGCGACTTTAGAGTCACGGTCGGCGAGAATCGGGGACTTGAATTAAATAACTTTCAGGCGGAATCAGCCGCCTTGGAATGGCTGCTGCAACCGGCGAAAAATAACCGTTCCGCCGACAAATTGGCATCCGCGAATAAACAATGAATCCGCATTAGGTCGGTCGTTGACGTATTGCTCCAATTCCAAATCAACAAGTTTAAGATTTTGCGTTCTTACCGTTCTCAACTTCTGCGACCACAATTTCGAGAATCACCGGCTGGCCTTCCGTGATTAGCTTCCGCTGATTGCTTGGCAACTTGGTGAGCAACGACAATTCCATCCTCTGCATGACCGTTTCAATTCGCCGCAAATGATGGCCGCGAACTGAAATCTCGTGCGTGGTAAAGACGAGCTTGAGGTTTTGCTCGTCGCCACCACTGTCGAGTTCCGCAAAGATGAAATGGTTGTGCGGCAACAACAGTGAACGCTCTGGCGTTGCTTCAATGCGTAATCCGCGTGCCAGTGGGTCGCTGGCCCAACATTCGGGTGTTTTTGTGCTCATATTTTTGTATGGTTTGATGTTTTGGTTGATGTTGTTGAGCCAGATGGAGACGGAAAATTCGTTCGGCGGCTCGATGACCGAAGCGAATAAGATAACCGTGCAGGCGATTCCAAAGCCGATGCTGTCCGCGCGGGACAGAACCGGCCGCAAATTCCATCGCCAGTGGCCGATGACCCGAACGGGTGATATTCTCACGAAGTTGCTGCTTGTCCGGCGTGAAAATGCGGATGCCGCGCCTCCCGCGCGAAATGGTCACATACCATTGCTGCGCGTTCGTCGCCGGCTTGACGGTCGAATCGGAGAACATGACGTAATCCACCGTCTTGCCTTGCGAACCGTAGGACGTGACCGCGTAGCCAGGAAGAAATTCACGGAATGATTTGTCCAAGACGCGGCCATCAGTCAATTCAACTCCGCCATCGGCGCGAACAGATTTCACGGTCACGAGTTCACCGTTGGTGACGCGCCCGCCTGAAGCCAGTTTGCGATTGGCCTTGAGATGCAGACGATCCCCATCGGCGACGAAAATCTCGCGCGCCTGGCAGACCGTGATACGGTCAAGCAATTGGTTCGAGACCATTACGAATTTCCCGCCGACTTCTATAAGCACGCTCGATTTCAAAATTCCCGCCAGCTTGCCTTTCGCGCCCGGTTGGGCATTGCGGACTTTCTGATTGAAAACAACGACGGCATCTTGCGGATAGAAACGCATATCGCGCTTCTGTGCGTTGGTGAGGTCCATTCTCTCCAGTGCTTGAACAGCCGAATCAGCCGCGCCAAGCAATCCTTTGCCTTTCAACGCCTCACGCACGCGCGAGTTGACGTGATGCACTTCACCCCAAGTTTGCGAGACGACGACCGCCGAAGCGTTTTGCTTCGCGAGCCGGAGATATTCGTCGGCGAGCTTATCGGCTTGTTCCCCGATGCCACACGCGACAATTGCGCCCATTTTGTCGAGGCGTTCAAAAGAATCGCCCAACTTGCCAGCCGCAGCGGCTTCAACTGCTTTTCGATACATTCTGATGCGATTGCGTTCCTCGACATCACGACCGAGCGACGGGTCTTGCCGTCGAATCTTGTGCAGTTCAACTGGTTTCACACCGGCATGACGTTCGATGGCAAGCAGGGCATCCGAAGCTTCAACTGCGCCGTGTTGCCGGGTGTCGCCGGAGAGAACCAGTCGTCCGTGTCGCTCATGGATCAAACGGATAAGCTCCAACATTTGCCGCCCGCCAATCTGTCCCGCTTCGTCCACCACGATGACGGCGCTGTCAGCCAGTTCACGCTTGATGAGAAAATTGGCGACCGTCGTTGGCGTCGGAAACCCGGCCTTGTCCATTTCCACGACTTGCTGACGTTGTGGCGCGAGAACGACCACGCCCCGGCCCGACTGCCGCAGTTGCTCCACCAGTTCGCGCAGAACAAAACTTTTGCCCGTGCCTGCACCGCCGCGAAAAACAGAAACGCCATTTGTTGAACGCAGCAAGGATTCGAGAGCTTGGCGTTGTTCATTGTCGAGTTGCGGATTCACCGGACGGGGATTCGCCACCAGCGGGAGACAGTCACCGACGCCCTCTTTCGCAGTCTGGACGATTTCCCATTCGCGGAGGAGAACTTCACGCAGAGTCACTTCGCCTGGCCGCGCTTCGTCCCGGATATAGCCACGCCGCTGGGTGAATTCCTTGAGATCGGAAACGGAAAAACTTTCACCCCGCGCCCGGCCCAATGCCTCCTGCCACACCTGACATTCCAACACAACCGAGTTCCGGTCGAACAAATGTTCCTCCGCCCATTGCACGGCCTCATTCACGGACGTGCGATTTTCACTAGACGCAGTTGGCATGGGTTGGCCGCAAAGACGGCTGAAGATTTGTCGCTCCTCTCGCGTCAATTGCGACTCCCACAATCCGTTCAATTCGTCACGGCTCAAGTCACGCTGCTTTCGCGCCCTCTCCGCCGTTGCCAACAACCTGCGCGCGGCCATCACATCGCCACCTGCAAGTTCCGGCTTTTCGTCCAACAATTTTGCCATTGCCCGGTCAATCTCGGCACGCCGTTTCGAGAATCGTCTGCAAAGTTCGTCCGATACTCCTTCGATTTGAAAATCACCACGCGCACGGTTTTGAATCCGATACCCGAACCCCCGCAACTCACGAGCGAGTTCGTGATAATAGGCGTTCTCGGCAAACTTTCTGGCACGCAACAGTTCATAATTCTGGAGAGCTTTCCAGCGGTTTTCGACGGGATCAAAAGTTGCATTGAAAACAATGCAATGCGTGTGGACGTGGGGATCGAGGGCGCGTGACGTGTCGTGGGTGAACAGCGCGGCGGCAAAATTACCAGTCAACCGGTCGGTTTGCGCACCATCAAGACGAATGCGGGTTGCTGTAAATGCCTCAAACTCTTGCAAAGCCGAACGCACGGCGCGGGCATGTGCTTGGAGTATTCGTTCGTCTTTGCCGAGAAACGCCGCAAGCGAAACCGACTTTGGCGGTGAGAACGTGAAATCGAAGAAAATCCGCCGGTTGGCCGTGCTTTGGCCGCTTTCAGTCCGCGTCGTGTTCAACCGCTGTGTCAACGTCTCACCGGAAGACGGATGCTGATTTTCACACAGCCGCAGGAATTCCTCCGCGCGGACTTTGCCGGCCAATCCAAGTTTTTCCGCGCCCAATCCAATCCATTCGCCGGATACCCGTTGGCCTTCATCATAGTAATCACCAACGCAAAGATGTTCTTTGAAATAATCTTCGGCGTTTTTGAGATTGTATTGCGTCTTGGCCGTGACCATGCAACGGACATTATCAGGACTGTCCGCGAATCATGTGTTGCTGATACATCTTCGCGCACTTGATTTCTGATGAACTGTCGCCATGAAAACGAGTGCGACACTGAAGTCTGGCAAGCGACTCTGGGGAATTTACCACACCGACCGCGAATACGCCCGTGAGTTGGGTGATCCACTTCGCACGGTCGTTGAAGCGCCCACTAAACTCATCGCCGAGGAATCCGCCGCGCAACTTGGTTTCGGTGATCCGTGGGCGCATCCAGTTAATTCAGTAGAGGCGCGGCACGCACAGTGGCTTCACAAACGTCGCCCAGGACACCAACAAGAACTCGCACACAAACCATCTCACAGCATCCACATCTGATTATGCAAACACCAACCACCGCACAAATCCGCACCGCCATCGAGGTGCTGAAAAAACTTGGCGAACGTATCAATACCCATGCCGAAGATTCCGTGATGCAATTATCGGAAACTGCAAACGGTGCTAACCACGCCGGGCACATTGAAGTGGGAGCGATTGAACAAACCACCCGCATTGAAGCAGTCGCCACACAACTGAAGCAATGGCGAGACGAGTTGGGCCAGGATAGAAGGCAGTGTGTTTCTCATCATGTTTAAGACAAGGCACGCGTTACCCCTTGATTTCTCAAGGATTTCAGTCCGCGCGCTAGTCGCGACAGATGCTCGACATAACCACACAATATGAATTGTCCACAGCCACAAACGCGGCTCATCCGCGAACTTGAACAGTCCCCATCCGGGACGCGGAAGCGAATTGTCCGTAACCACAAACAATCCGCGTCCGCAAACAGTCCGCGCCAACAGGCGCATTCGCAAACAGTCCGTGGCCTTGCACAAGCACCGGCTTCAATCATCCGCGAACGCGCGACGGCAGCGAACTTGAATTGTCCGCAGACAGTCCGCAGCCGTGAACAATCCACGTTCGCAAACTGGTCACGCACGCAATTTGTCCGCAATCGTGGCCCGGCAACGATTGATCCGCGTCACCGGATTGTCGTGTCCGCATGGGTGTCGGCCAATTTCCCGGTTTTCATCCAAATCATTTCGCCCTATGAACACGTTTGATCCAGCCGAAGTCCGCAAGGCGGTCGCAGAATTTACACCGCGCCGGCCACAGAAGTTCCAGGATTTGGTCCCGGCGAAAGAGGTCATCGTTGAATTGCGACAGAAAGGCGGATCGTATCGCTCCATCGCCGAGTTGCTAACCCTCCACTGTTTGCCGACCAGCAAGACGGCCATCGCCATGTTTTGTCATCAGGTTCTTGGCGAAAACATCCGGCCACGCAAACGGCCAACACGGAAACGCCCGCCCGCCTCGGCACCAGCAAATGGGGGTGCAGCAACCACGGATTCAACGCCTGCGAGCGAATCCAGCACACCGGCAGAACCTCTGCCAAATTCAGATGGCCAAGAAACATCGCTCACCCGTTCACGCGGCCCGCGCATCGCTCAAGTCCGCAAACTCAACCCACAATCCAATGAAAAGACTGATTCTCATCCTTAATGGCAAAGGCGGCGTCGGCAAAAGTTTTTTCGCCGTCAATTTCGTCCAATTCCTCAAAGACAAGGGCATCGCCCATGTCGCGATTGACAGCGACAACGAGAACTCGACGTTGAAACGGTTTCATCCCGACACGCGGTTTCTCGATTTGAGCAAACGGCGTGACCTTGACGCGATTTTTTCCGCGCTGGCAAAGACAAATCTGGTCGTCGTGGATTGCCGCGCCGCATCCACCGACCTGTTTATTGATTTCTTCAACGAAATTGATTTGCCCGCCATGCTTGCAGCGTTTGATGCCAAGCTCACCCTGGTCATGCCGGTGAATCATGAATCGGACAGCGTTGATCAAATTCAACGAATGACCGATGAATTCAAAAACCGGTGCAATTACATTGTCGTTCGCAACGCTGCGCACAGCGACAGCTTCGCCATTTTTGAATCTAGCGAAGTCCGGGCGCTTCTCGCCGACAAACTCGGCGGGCGTGAAATCACCATGACCCGGATGCAGGACTGGCTAGTCGAGGCGCTCAACGCGGAGAACCTGACGATTTCGGCAGCATCGAAACATGCTTCGTTCAGCCTGCTGGACCGGCAACGAATCCAAACGTGGCAGCGGAAACTTTTCGCTGAAATTGAATCAGCCGCAAACCTGCTTCTGCCAGCAAAGTGATGTCCAAGCCCATCACACAATCACCGGACTTCGACGAGGAATTCACCAAGGCCGTTGCCGAGTGGCGCGATAAACATCGGCTACGAGAAGACGACGCGGTGATATTGCTTGTTGAATTGTTCCGAATCCACCAAAAGCATTGGGACGCACTTCGCCGCCGTGAAATTCCCGCATTTTCCGAATTTCGGGCGGACATTGGCAAGTTGGCTGAAGCTGCGCGGACATTTCAGGTCCAATCATCGGCCTTGTTGGAGGCGATTCGCGATCAGCCGATGGGCAACCATTCGGTTCGGATAACCCGCACCGCCTCAATTTTTGCCGCGCTTGCCTGTCTTCTCGGCGGCTATCTCATCGGGAGGGCGTGGCGATGAAATTTCACCTCATTCCGTTCGACCCGATAATTCTGCCCCCAGACATCATGCTCGCGTTGCGGCATCCGCAATACTTCTTGGCGGCTGGCGGAATTCTTCTGGCCCTCATCGCAGTTTGTCTGTTGTTCATTCCTCGCAATCCCAATGCCTGCGTCGCGCGACTCGGCGGTCTGAAGTGGAAACGTAATCAGTTCTGTCGCGGCTGGCTCATCACCGGCGACACCGGCTCTGGCAAAACCAGTTCCGGCATCAACCAACTGGCGCATCAAGTTTTTCAAAATGAGCCGACCTGGGGCGGCTTATGCGTTGACGAGAAAGGCGTGTATTGGGAAACGCTCGCGGCAATGGCGCGTCACTACGGCCGCGATCACGATTTGATTCATCTGCAAATCCGCGCAGACGACACCGATTCGCAGTGGACGCCGCCGAATCGCTACAACCTGACCGGCGACCGCAGTATTCCGTTCTCCACATACGCTAAGTTCATCGTGGACACCGCCACGAGTCTCGGACAGGGCGGAGACAAAGGTTTTTTCAAAAGCCAGGCACAGACCCACATTGCGCACGCGCTTGAAATGCTTTTTGAATTGAACCGCCCCGTGACTTTGCTCGACGCGTATGAATTGTTGTCCAATCGGGATTTGCTTGAAGAAGAAATGGAAAATCTCGAAAATCTCCTTGAAACGCCACGCCGGGCCGCCGTTTACGCACACTTTCTCGACCGTTTCCTCACCCAACCTGCCGAGCAATTTGGCGGCGTCCGCGAAACCATTGGCAATTACCTGCAATACTTCCTGACACCGGAAGTTGCCGAAGTATTTTGCACCGGCGAAAGCACTTTTAATTTTTCGGCGATTGACCAGGGCAAAATCGTCCTGACGACCATGCCGCAAAAGTTTCAGACCGAACGGCGTTATGTGAACACATTTCTGAAGCTGCTTTACTACAATCACGCTTTGCGCCGCTTTGACAAAACCAAATCGGACCGTGCGAAGGACAACTTGCTCGTCCTCTGGGCCGACGAGGCGCAGCGGTTTATGACAGCAAGTGAAGACGGCACGAGCGATTACAATTGCGTGGATGTGATCCGGGAGGCCGGCGCCACTGTGGTTGCAGCCGCGCAAAGCACGACTTCGCTTGTTCCACCGCTCGGCAACGACAAATCAAAAGTCCTGACTTTGAATCTTCGCAACCGGATGATTTTTCGCTCCGCCGACGAAGCCGATGCCGTTCAAGCCGCTGATTTCATCGGCAAAAAACGGGTCGTAAAACGCTCATGGGGTTACAGCGCCGGCAAACGCAACGTAAATTACAACGAAACCGAGGAACATAAAATCAAGCCGCACAAGCTACGCAATCTCCGCGACCACGAGTGCGTCCTTGTCCACTGCGAGAGCGGCTTTCGACGTGTAACACTCCCGCCGCTTGAAGCTGACGGGTTGGTTGCGAATTGGTTTCCGTGGTGGAGACAAATGTTTTGAATTTGGGCTGCCGTGACCAACGCGCAATTTGCTGCGCTCCACGGGCTGCCCGTCGCCCCGTATCCCTCTCGACGGCGGCCCGTTCCACTCCGCAAACCGCGCGCTCGTCACGAGCGAGCATCCGCAAAGTGCCGCAGGAGCGACGGGCTTTCGTCTGCGGCTCGGCGGCGGGCGTTGCGCTCCGGCTGCGATTCGCTAGACGCTCCTCTCCGCCCTCCGCTCCACTTTCCCCGCTCACCGACCGCAGACCAAAGCCCAATGTTGACCGCTCATGAAGCCACACATGTTTGTCCACACTCCCCCTCTGGTCGGATTTGAAAACATTTCCTAGAAAATCAGGCTCTTTTCGTGTAGAACGTTCCAACATTATGGGCCGTCAGTTCTTCGAGCAACCGATTCTGAATTCGCCCTACGCGTATCCCGGGCGACACTGGGAGCTCGACGCCGACGGCCAGCCGACCAACATCATTACGGAATCGCGCCGCAAATCGGCGTTTATCACGCCGGTCCCAAAACCGAAAAAGCGTCGCCGGGGCGACGGCCAAAAACAGGTTGATCTTGTGTTTCCGGAGCCGGAGGGCATTTCCACTTCGGAACAGCAATACGATCCGAACACCATCATCAATGAAATTCGGGGCTACGTTGACCAGTGGCGGAAGTTGCCCAACCCCGAACAGTGGCAGGTCACGCCGGAAACCTCGCGCTTGCTCCAGCATTGGCGCAGCTATCCGTTTCAGGACATCCGCCCGTTTTTCTGTCAGCTTGAGGCCATTGAGACGGCCATCTGGCTCACGGAAGTCGCTCCGCATCAGGGCGAGCGCGGTCGCAAATTTCTCGACTACCTGAAATCCGCCAACGCGCAGGCCAACCCGGAAATTTTCCGCATCGCGCTCAAACTCGCGACTGGTGCTGGCAAAACGACTGTCATCGCCATGCTTGTCGCGTGGCAGACTCTAAATGCCGTCCGTCGCCCGGCCAGTAAAACATTCACGCGCGGATTCCTGATTGTCACCCCTGGCATCACCATCCGCGACCGCCTTCGCGTCGTGCTGCCCAGCGACCCGGATAATTATTACGAACATCGTGAGTTGGTGCCTGCCGACCTCTTGGGTGAAGTGAAACGCGCCAAAATCGTCATCACCAATTTTCACGCGTTCAAACTGCGCGAGCGCTTGGATGTTTCCAAAGTCGGCCGCGCGCTGTTGAAAGGCCGTGGCCCGGAATTGGAAACCACAGAGACCGAGGGCCAGATGATTCAGCGGGTCATGCCCGACCTCATGGGCTTGAAAAGCGTTCTCGTCATCAACGACGAGGCGCACCATTGCTATCGCCACAAAGTCGCGCCGGCAGGCGAGGAGGATGAAGAACTTGATGCCGAGGCGAAGGAGGAAGCGGAAAAAAACAGCGAGGCCGCGCGCCTGTGGATCTCCGGCATTGAGGCCGTCAAACGCAAGCTCGATGTCCGCACGGTGTTTGATTTGTCGGCCACGCCGTTTTTCTTGCACGGCTCCGGCTATGCGGAAGGCACCTTGTTCCCGTGGACAGTCTGCGACTTCTCGCTCATGGATGCCATTGAGTGCGGCATCGTCAAATTGCCGCGCGTTCCGGTCGCCGACAACGTGCCCAGCGCGGACGTGCCGATTTACCGCGAGCTGTGGGAACACATCGGCAAGAAGATGCCAAAAAAAGGACGCGGCAAGTCCGGCTATCTCGACCCGCTGAATCTGCCGGTGGAATTGCAGACCGCGCTGGATGCCCTCTACGGCCATTACGAAAAAACCTTTGCGCTTTGGGAAAAGGAAAAAATCGCCGTCCCGCCGGTGTTCATCATCGTTTGCAACAACACGTCCACGTCCAAACTCGTTTATGATTACGTTTCCGGCTTCTATCGGCCGGGCGAGGACGGCAAAACGCCCGTCCATCACGCGGGCCGGCTGCCCTTGTTTCGCAATTACGATGAATCCGGAAATCGGCACGCTCGCCCCCGCACGCTACTGATTGACAGCGAACAACTCGAATCCGGCGAAGCCCTCGACAAGGATTTTCGTGAAATGGCGTCCGATGAAATCGAACGCTTCCGCCGCGAAATGATTGAGCGCGGCGATGTTGAGAAGGCGCGCAAAATTACCGATGCCGACTTGCTCCGTGAAGTCATGAACACCGTCGGCAAGGAAGACCGGCTTGGCGAACCCATCCGTTGCGTCGTTTCTGTGTCCATGCTCACGGAAGGCTGGGATGCCAACACCGTCACCCACATTCTCGGCATCCGCGCTTTCGGCACGCAGTTGCTTTGTGAGCAGGTCGTCGGGCGCGGCTTGCGCCGCCAAAACTACGACCTCGACGAAAACGGGCTGCTGGCCGTCGAATATGCCGATATTCTCGGCATCCCGTTCGACTTCACCGCCAAACCCGTCGTCGCCCCTCCCAAACCCCCGCGGCCCACCGTCCGCGTTTGCGCCGTCCGGCCGGAACGCGACGCGCTCGAAATTCGCTTCCCGCGTGTCGAGGGCTACCGCATCGAATTGCCTGACGCCGGCCTCACCGCCAAATTCAGCGCCGATTCTGCACTCCGTCTGACCCCCAACCTGGTTGGCCCGTCCATCGTTCGCAACGAAGGCATCATCGGCGAAGGCGTTACCCTCACGGTCGAGCATTTGAAAGACATTCGTCCGGCCACCATTGTCTTTCATCTCGCCCGTCATCTGCTTTTCACCAAATACCGCGACCCCGGCGAAGAACCCAAGCTCCATTTGTTCGGCCAGCTAAAGCGCATCGTCCGCCAATGGCTTGATGCCGGGCAGTTGCGTTGCGCGGGCAGCACCTATCCCGCGCAGGTCCTTTACCGCGAGATTGCCGACATGGCCTGTGAGCGCATCAAAGCTGCCATCACCGAAACCCTCAAAGGGGAAAATCTCATCAAGGCCATCCTCGACGCCTACAATCCCGTCGGCTCCACGGCCCATGTTAATTTCACCACGTCCAAGCAGACGCGCTGGAAAACCGATCCCCGCAAGTGCCATATCAATTGGGTGGTGTGTGACAGCGATTGGGAGGCGGAATTTTGCCGCGTCGCCGAGGCGCATCCGCGCGTCCACGCCTACGTCAAAAATCAGAGTCTCGGTTTGGAAGTCCCGTATCTCATGGGCAGCACGCCGCGCAAGTATCTGCCCGATTTCATCGTCCAGTTGGACGACGGCCAGCCCGATTGGTTGAATCTCATCGTTGAGATCAAAGGCTTCCGGGGCGAGGACGCCAAGTATAAAGCCACCACCATCCGCAACTGTTGGGTGCCGGGCGTCAACAATCTCGGCAAATTCGGGCGTTGGGCCTTTGCCGAATACACCAGCGTTTTCGACATTGACCGCGATTTCGACAAGCTCATCAAATCATTAGTCGCCACCAAGCCGGCCGGAAATCGTAAACCGTAAATCGCAAATTTCTATATGCCCGCGAAACCCAAAAAGCCGACCCCAAAGCCCGCCAAAGGCAAAACCGTCGCCACACTCCGGCACGACGCCAAGCGCAAGAATCTTCCCACCGCCGAGTATGAATCCCTCATGCGGCAGGAGGACAAGACGCCCATCCAGGTCGCCTACGAACATCGCAATCGCGACCTTGACCCGCAGCTCATCTGGCGCGGCAAGGATGACGCGGACTGGTCCGATCTCGTTATTCCCGCGCCGCCGCTCTACATTCAGGAAAAGGTCCACCCCAAAGCCTTGATTGATGATTTGCTCCGCCAGTCCAAGGCCCGCGCCACGGCCACCGCGCCGCAGATTGACCTTTTCGGTGATTTCAACGGCCTGCCCAAAGACGCCCGCGCCACCGAGTTCTATCAGCATGACGCCAATTGGACGAACCGCATGATTCTTGGCGACAGCCTGCAAGTCATGGCGTCGCTCGCCGAACGCGAAGGCTTGCGCGGCAAAGTCCAGTGCATCTATTTCGATCCGCCCTACGGAATCAAATTCAATTCCAATTTCCAGTGGAGCACCACCAGCCGCGATGTGAAGGACGGCAACGCCGACCACATCACCCGCGAACCGGAACAGGTCAAAGCTTTCCGCGATACCTGGCGCGACGGCATTCACAGCTATCTCACCTATCTTCGTGACCGCCTCACTGTCGCCCGTGACTTGCTCGCAGACTCCGGCTCAGTCTTTGTTCAAATCGGCGATGAAAATGTCCATCGCGTCCGAGGGTTGTTGGAGGAAGTTTTCGGTGAAGACAATTTCGTGGCACAAATTTCAACCAAAACATCGGGAGGCTCAACCGGCGTTTTTCTTGCGGGCGTCCTTGATCATGTGCTTTGGTTTGCGAAAGACCATGAAAAGGCCAAATACAGAGAACTTTTCAACAGCAAAGGTCTAGGTGAGGAGGGCGCGGAGAAATATAACCGAGTGCGTTTAGCCAATCTGGAAAGTCGCAGCATTCTCGCATCGGAACGTGAAGGTGAAACGCAGATACCTAAAGATGCTCGCGTCTATCGCCAGGATAATATCACAAGCCAAAGCGTTGGCCGCGACAAGGGCGAGGGTGCAGCTTCGTGGTTTCCTGTTAGCATCGCTGGCCAAGAAATCCGGCCATCAATCAAAGTGCGATGGAAAACGAACGAGCAGGGAATGGACCGGCTATTGCACGCGAACCGCGTTGAAGTAACAGGCAATAGCCTAGCCTACGTCAGGTTCCTCGATGACTTTAGTGCCGCAACGATAAACAACGCTTGGGTGGACATCGGAGGCATTCAGAGCCGAGCTGACCCGAAAATTTATGTTGTCCAAACGCCAACCACTTTAATTCAGCGTTGCATTCTCATGTCCACCGATCCCGGCGACCTTGTGCTTGACCCGACCTGTGGCAGCGGCACGACGGCCTACGTCGCCGAGCAGTGGGGACGCCGCTGGATCACGATTGACACGAGTCGCGTCGCGCTGGCACTCGCCCGCGCCCGCATCATGGGCGCGCGGTATCCGTTCTACCTGCTCGCCGATTCCCGCGACGGCCAAATCAAAGAAGGTGAAGCTACCAGAACCATTCCTTCGGAACAGCCCACCCACGGCAACATCCGCCACGGCTTTGTTTATGAGCGCGTCCCCCACATCACGCTCAAATCCATCGCCAACAACGCGGAGATTGATGTCATCTGGGAAAAATGGCAGGCCCAGCTTGAACCGTTGCGCGAGCAATTAAATAAGGCGCTGAAGAAGGATTGGCCGGAGTGGGAAATCCCCCGCGAAGCGGATGAAAAATGGCCGGATAAAACAAAAAAGCTGCACGCCGACTGGTGGCAGACACGCATCGTCCGGCAAACAGAGGTGGATAAATCCATTGCCGCCAAGGCCGAATTTGAATTTCTTTACGACAAACCCTACGACGACAGATCCAAGGTGCGCGTCGCCGGCCCGTTTACCGTCGAAAGCATCTCGCCGCATCGTGTCCTCACCGTGGATGAAAATGACAACATCGTGGACGGCTGGAAACTTTCCGAAACCAAGGCCAAGACCGCGATTGCCGGCACGCCGGATTTCGCCGCCGTCATTCTCGAAAACTTGAAACTCGCTGGCGTGCAGCAGGCGCACAAGGAAGACCGCCTCACCTTCACGTCGCTCGTCGGCTGGCCCGGCGAATACATTTGCGCCGAAGGCCGTTATTTCGAGGGTAAGGGCGACAACGCGCCGCAAAAACGCGCCGCCATTTTCATCGGCCCGGAATTCGGCACGGTGTCGCGTCCCGACCTCGTCACCGCCGCCCGCGAAGCCGCCGACGCGAATTTTGACGTGCTCATCGCTTGCGCCTTCAACTACGACGCGCACTCCGCCGAGTTTGAAAAACTCGGTCGCATCCCGGTATTGAAAGCCCGGATGAATCCCGACCTCCACATGGCCGACGAATTGAAGAACACCGGCGCCGGCAACCTGTTCGTCGTTTTCGGCGAGCCGGACATCGAAATTAAACCCGCCGGCAAGGACCAGTTCCAAGTCCAGGTAAAAGGCGTGGACGTGTTCAAGCCGCAGACCGGTGAGGTCGTCAGCGCCGGGCCGGAAGGCATCGCCTGCTGGTTCATTGACACGGATTACAACGAGGAAAGTTTCTTTGTGCGCCACGCCTATTTTCTCGGCCAGAACGATCCGTATCAGGCGCTCAAAACCAGCTTGCGAGCGGAGATAGACCAGGAGGCATGGTCATCGTTGCACAGCGCCGTCTCGCGCCCGTTCCCCAAACCCACGACCGGCCGCATCGCCGTCAAAGTCATCAATCATCTTGGCGATGAAGTGATGAAGGTGTTTCCGGTGTAAGGCATCGTCGAATTCACCAATCCGAATTCCCCGTGAAACCCGCCATTGGATGGACAATGCTGTCGCGCGAGGAAATGCGGCAGGTGGAACGCTCGCTGGCCAACAGCGAGCAGGATACCCGCGATGAGATCGGTTTTCTCCTGATTCATCAGGGCTTTGCCGACCGCTTTTTCCCCGGCACTTCGGTGCTCCATGAGCGGATTCGCTATGCTCTGTTCGTTCCCTGGCTATACTTGCGCGCCGCCGAAAATCCTCGTCGCGGCAGTGACTTGGAGTCAACCATTCGCCATCTGCTCATTGAGTTGGCCCTTCGCCTCAAGGTAATTGGCGGCGAACCAAAAAATGTTATCGGCGGCGAAAAGCTCCACCAGTTGACTTCCCAGCCGCCCGACCGCGTATATTGGAGCGCTCTGCGCCAGTGGCGCATCTTGCTCCCCGAAGCGGATTCGCGCGCCGAAGCCCTTCGCCGATTGAAGTTGGCCGGAAAAACTCTTCCCCAAGATGATGACGGCGGCAGGTTGATGGATGACCCCACCGAAGTGTTCTGCAATTTGCCGCCGCTACCGCCACGTTGGGACGACGCTAAGGGACCCTTGCAATTCAAAATGCCTCGGCCCGAGCGTGTGTTTCTGCGCGACAAACTCAGTCTGCTCACCCGGCCGGATGGTAAACCCACGTTACTCGCACGCCTCGTCGCGTCGGAAAAAACCTTTCCCCAAGCGGCGCTGGGCCTGCCCCCAGAACTCGATACTCACGCCGCTGACGATTTGGACACAACCGCCCTCCGGGTCGCCCGCGATGCGGCTGCTCTCGCCGCCATCGGCCGCGCGGTGTATGGGGCGCTGGTCGAGCAACTCATTGCCACCGACGGTGGTGATGAAAACCACACCTATCGCGACCAGCTCGACACCCATTTTGAACAGTATGCCGAGCCGGCGGGGCGTTGTGACCTGGACGCCGCCGAAAAATTGCTTCCCGAACTTCCCGTTCACGTTCGGAATGTCCTTCGCGAAACCCAAGCTTACGTGCGGGCCGGTCAGCCCGGCAACTTCGCGGCCTTGCGGGCAGCCTACGAAAAATCTGAATACCAACGGAAGAAAAGCCGGGCGCGTTTGCTGCCAACGGAACGCGCCAAAGTGCGCCGCGCCGAATGGGAACCAGACCGTCACAATACGACGCCCTTGCACTACCGTTGGCAAATTGTCTACCAGATGTTGGAGGACTTGAGGGACGAGCCATGAAGCACGAAAGTTGGCCCACATTTTCCTTCACCGATTTGCTCCGTCCCCCTGACGGCTGGCAGGTCGAAAATGCCATCCTGACGACCTATTCCGCCGACTTGGTGGTGGTTGTGACTGCTCTGCTGGCTCTCACCGGATGTGATCTGGATTACCGACGCACAGGTAGTCGTGTCGAACTCGTGAAAGCAATCGAGGCGCTTCGCGGTCGGGTGCGCATCATCGCCCAGGCGAATCGTGTCGCTGTCCCCCAAAAAAACCGCCCCATCCTCAAGTTGCTCGATAATTTTTTGGCTGTCGTTGAGACCGACGAGAACGAGAGTTCATGGCATCCCAAGATTGCGCTGGTGCGTTACTATCGCACCAATGATAAGACGGACCGCCAGTGGCGCGTTTGGCTCGGCAGCCGCAATCTCACCCATGCCATGAATTGGGATGCCGGTTTGACCCTCACCAGTCGTGCCGATGGCTGCGGACAATCAGTGGCCGGTCTCGCCGATCTCGCCGCCGCATTGGCCGCCCGCGCGAAACTGGCCGCGATGAGTTCCACCGATGTCCAAAACGAACTGGCGGCGTTGACCTGGGAGTGTCCCTCCGACTGCGAGGTGCAGGAAATTAGTTTGCTCGGACCAAATCTCGCGGCTGGCTTTCCCACGCCACCCGCCGACACGGACCGCGTTCTCGTCGTCAGTCCTTTTCTTGACCCGACTGCGGATTCAAGCATCGTGCGGGAAACTGCTCAATGGGGCGGCACCCAAACCCAACGCACGCTGATTTCCACGGCGTCGGACTTGCAACGGTTGTGGGAGACGGATTCGAATGTATTTAATGGTTTTGCCAAAGTTTGCACGCTCCCGTTTCCGGAATTGCCGGTCGAGGGCACGGAACTGCTAGCGGAGGACACCCCTGACGCCGCTGTGGAAACGGCGGAGGGTGAGGAATTGCCGCCTGCCGGTCTTCACGCCAAGCTGTTTCTCGCCGCCAATCGAACGCATCGTCAGCTCTGGATTGGCAGTGCCAACGCGACTCGGCGCGGTTGGGACGGGCGCAATTTCGAGGTCGTCGCCGCGACATTGATCGGACGCGATGCCGCCGATGCGCTTTTGGAATTTGCCGCCAGCGGCGAGGAGTTCAAGCCCAGTTCGTCGCCCTCCGTCGTGGACGAGCACGAAAAAGCCATTGAACACGCGCGGAAGCTTCTCTCACGTGGTTGGTTGCTCCGCCAAGAAGTGCGCGAGGATGAATCGTTGATTGTCGCCTCATCGCCCCCGCCGATGGCTGGTCTCGCTGTCCGGCTTGAGGTCGCGGCTCTCGGCGGAACGTGGACCGTCTGGCCCGACGGCGACAGTCGTTTGTGCCTTTCAGGCCTGCGCCGGACAAACCGTTCAAATCTGCTTCAGGTCCGCTTGTCCTCCGGTGACAGAATGTGCGAGTGGCTCCAGATTGCGCCATGCGATCCGCCCCCGGATGAAGCGCGTGATCGTGCCCTCATCGCCCAATATCTCGACCCGCGAACTTTCCTTCTTTGGGTGCGCAGCCTGCTCGCCGACGAAGACACGCATCCAAACGACGCCGATTGGGATGATGATGGCGACGGCCACGGTGGAAAGGGTGGTTATGCGGACAACCGGCCGGAAACAGGTCTGTTGCCGACCGTGGAGGAAATTTTGCGGGCATGGGCGCGCGACGAGGCGGCGTTTCGCGCCGCCGATGAAAAAGTCAGAGCTTACCTCTCGGACTTGGAACGTCGGGCGGCTGAAAATAATCAGCCTGCCGATTTGGAATTGCTCCAGACATTCCAGAAAACCTGGAACACGCTGGCGACGGAACTACGATGAGCACACGCCAGATCAGCGAACCCAAAGGTTTCCAGCGCGCTACCGCGCAGGCTGCGATGGCGACTGTCACCGCCCCCGAAGGGCCGAAACGATTCTTGATTGCCGACGAGGTTGGGCTCGGCAAGACAGTTGTGGCTCGCACAGTTGTCGCTGAAATGATGAGGGGGAAAAGAACCCCTTTGGTTGTCTTTTATTTCGCCTGCAATCTTAACATTGCTCGCCAAAACCGAGCCAAGCTGCTGGAGATTCTGGAAACCGAGGCGGATCAGAATGCGGCAGCAGCCTCGGCTGACCGTCTGACCCTCGCGGCCAATTCAGCCAAACGCCCACGCCACGAACGCTTGCAACTTTATACCCTTACCCCGGATACCTCTGTTCCGCTTTATCGCCGTCGGGGTGGGTTCGGCCGCATGGAGGAACGGGCGCTTATCTTCCGCCTCCTGTCTGCACGTTTCCCGTCTCTTGACACAAAAGCTTTTTCGGATTTCTGCAAAGGCACACAAGCCGGCAAAACCGGCTGGACGTGGGCGCTTGCTCAGCAGGAGGCTATCGCTGGCGTTCGTGAAATTCAGGAAGCTTTTCTCGAAGCACTCGACGGCGACCAAATCCTTAATCTGCCCAAGGTGGACGCCGAATCCATTGCTGAGGCCATCAATCAACATACGAGATCACGCCTCATGGGCAGCTTGCGCACGGCCCTCGCCTTGGCGGCACTCCGGAGTGTCCAACCAGATTTGATCATTTTTGACGAATTCCAAAAATTCCGTGAGCTCCTGATTGACCCGCAACCAAAGCCCAGCAAGCCGAAAGTTTCGCCCGATCTGCTCACCCTCGCATTGCGCGGTGGAGTTAAACGCAACGACCCCGCGTTGCTGCTTCTCTCCGCTACACCTTATCGCCCGTATTCCACCCGTCAGGAGGAGCGCGAGGGTTTCTCGCCTCACAAGGAGTTTTTCGAACTGATAAATTTTCTCTTTGGGCCGGATAGCCAAGAACCGAAAAAAATCGAAAAGGCACTGCGGGAATTTGGCGTCGAGATACTCGCCAAATCGCCTGCGTTTGATCGGCTGGCCGCCTTGAAGACCGAAATCCAGAACCGACTCCGTCCAGTCATGAGCCGAACCGAGAGGGTTGATCTGATGTCCGCCGTTTCATCCCCCAAAACCAGCCACCCGCGATCCGAAATCCTCCCGGATGATTTGCGGTTGTTTAAGCATTTTGTGGCCCGATTGCGGGAAACCTCGCGACGCAGACGGCGGAAGTTCGATACAATGAGTTACGCCGTGCCCTTTTGGCTCTCGATTCCATATCCTATCCAGATGCTGGGCCGGAGTTATGTCGCTTGGAGACTTGCTGCCAAAAACAATCGGCGGAGAAACGAGCCAACCTTCCGGCAGTCACACCGCGATAATCTGCAAATTCCAGCCACGCTGCCGCACCCGCAACTTCGCGTTCTTTCAAAGATTGTGGATTCTCCACGCTTGGCGTTGCCCTGGGTTGCCCCCTCCATGCCGTGGTGGACTTTGCAGGGGCCATGGGCTAAACCGGAAGCAAGCGGAGGCAAGTTGCTCGTATTTTCCCGCTTTAAGGCAGTGCCGACCGCGCTCGCCAGTCTTTTGAGCTTTAATCTTGAGGCTTCGTTCGCCCACCGTCTTCGCCGCAATTACCGCTTGGCTGGCAAGGCTCAACCCCTCCAGTTCAAGGATGACCGGCCATCGCTGCCCGCGCTATTCTTCCCGTCGCCGACCCTCATCGCGTTCACCGACCCTCGCCTCAAACCGGCCTCCAGCCTTGGAGAGGTCCGTGCTTCCATGCGTAGCCAGGTTGGCCGGTTAGTGCGCCAGCAACTCGGTTTCACAGTTCGCAAGCGCGGAGGATGCCGTCCGCTATGGAAACTCATTGCGGCGTTGGAATATCGCCGTTCCCAAATCATGGAGAATCAGGACCTACCGTCTTGGGACGAAATTCGTGAGCATTGGCTCAATGCCGCCGAAGAGCAACGGAACATCATGCGGGAAGTGCTCAACCAATGGAGCCAATTCGCTAGGCAGGAGATCGATTCGTTTACGGAAAGCGAGGTTGCCGCCCTTGCCGAATTTGCCTTGTCCGGGCCGGGGGTGGTGTTGGGGCGGGCGCTTTACCGGTTTGACAAAACCTGTCTCAAAAATTCCCGTTACTTCAATCTGCTCAATGCCAGTTGGAATGGCTTGCGCTCCTATCTGAACCGATCCCTCTTTCTTGCCGCCCTCACGCGCCGTGGCCAGAAATACACCAAGGCCATCCCGGAGGCGGTCGTCGCCGGCAATCTCGAATCGGTTCTCGACGAACATCTCTGGGTGACCAGCCGGTTGGACGCCGATGCCATCGCGCGCTTTTGTGTCAACTTGCACAAAGTCCTCGGTTTGCGTGACGGTCGTCACCAGGTTCACGAACCGGGAGCGGATGGCTTTCATCTACGATGTCATGCCGCTATGCCGTTTGCCGACGCCAAGGTCGCGAGCGCAATCCGCAACGGCGAAGACCGTTTGCGCACCGACGATCTCAGGCGCGCTTTTAACTCGCCATTTTGGCCGCACGTCCTCGCGACCACGTCAACGGGTCAGGAAGGATTGGATTTCCATGTTTGGTGCCGGCAACTCTTGCATTGGGATCTTTGTTCCAGTCCCCTTGATCTGGAACAGCGGGAAGGCCGCATCCAGCGTTTCGGTGGATTGTCTGTTCGCACCGCGTTGGTGGATACGCTCCGCACCCACGCGATGGATGCCGACGGGGCAAATTTCAGCCCGTGGTTAAGGCTCGAAACACACGCCGCGGACAAATTTAAGGATGACCCGTCCGGACGCAGTCCTTGGTGGTCATGTCCCGGCGAAAAAATTGATCGCCTGTTCGTCGTCCTCCCGCAATCACGGCAGACCGCCCGCTTTGACCAACTCAGTCGCCAGCGGTGGTTCTACCGCCTTGCCTTGGGCCAACCCCACCAGCAAGATTTCATCGAAACTGTTTCTCAGCTTCCCGATGATGGACGCCATCAATACGCCTTGTGCCTTTCGGCCTGGAAAAACGAACCTGTTTGAATCATTCAGTCCATTTATACCGCATTTCATGTTAGATGGCTGTCCAACCGAATAATTTCCACTTCTTGCCGCGCCGAAATCAAACGAAAGCGGCTTACGCCGTGACCAACGCGCGGTTTGCTCCGCTTCAGGGCAGCAGTCGGCCCTGTTCCCCTGACGACCACGCCCGTTCCGCTTCGCAAACTGCACGCTCGTCACGAGCTTGTCAGGCGCAGGACGCCGCAGTAGCAGCGGGCTTCCGTCAGCGGCGCGGCGGCGGGCGTTGCGCTCCGGCTTCGTTTCGCTAGGCGCTCCTCTCCGTTCTCCGCTCCACTTTCCCGCTCGCCGACCGCAGACCGAAGCCAAGTCAGAACCCATTGGGGATTGAGGTTCAAATTTTCTTGTCATAGTCACAAAAACTAGGCAGTTTTTGTGACAGTTAAGAATGAAAATAACAGCCCAACCAATTGATGTTTCGATTCTCCGGGCCATGCGTTCGAGCCGGAGCGCCTCGGTGTTTTCGCCAGGACACTTTGATGGCCTTGGCAATGCTGCCGCCATCCGTAAGGCATTAAGCCGGTTGGTGAAAGCGGGCACAATCCGCCGGATTCGCCGGGGACTCTACGATTTGCCGCGCCAGCATCCCATCATCGGCCAAACTGCACCGGACATCATGGCAACGGTGCGCACGTTGATGGACGGGAGCCACGCACAGTGGCAGTTTACCGGTGCTTACGCAGCAAACGCACTTGGGCTGTCAGATCAAGTGCCAGCCAAGATTGTCATCCAGACGGACGGGGTGCCGCGCCGGGTGTCATTGGGGAAGTTGACACTTTTGTTTCGTCGGGTCGCCCCGCGAAATTTATTTGGAGCGGGCCGACAAGCAGGTCTCGTTATTCAAGCAATTCGACATTTGCGGAATGACCCGGACATTCCCCGCCACATCGCACGATTAAAAAAACGGCTGGATGCGAAAACGAAGACGGATTTGAAATCGCTCATACCCAAAACTCCGGTTTGGATGCACTCGCTTTTGCAGCAGATTATCGAGAAGTGATTTATGGATTCCGTTCTACAACTCACACCGAAACAGCGCAGCGAACTTTTTATCGCCGCCGCGCAGCAAAGCGGGATTGACGTAGTGGTTTTAGAAAAAGATTTTTGGGTTTGCTGGACATTGAAGGAATTATTCGGGCTGCCGACAATGGGTGAGCATTTGATTTTCAAAGGCGGCACATCGCTGTCGAAAGTATTCAAAATCATCAACCGTTTCTCCGAGGACATCGATGTTTCAATTGACCGTGGCTTTCTCGGTTACGGCGGTGTAAACGAACCGGAAGCGGGCGCGAGCAACAAAGAAAAACAGCGGCGCGTAGAAGGCTTGATGGCGGCGTGTCAGCAAAAAATCGCCGACGAACTCATGCCGGCGTTGCGGGGTGCAATTAAGGGGAAAATTTCCCGCGCAGATAACTGGTCGTTGCTGCCGGACGAATCTGACCCGGACAAGCAGACGTTGCAATTCGCTTATCCGTCATCCCTTCCGGCAGGTGAATCCGACTACGTCCGGCGTTCGGTGAAGATCGAAATGGGGGCGCGATCCGACCACTGGCCTTACGAAACCAAATCCGTGACCCCTTATGTGGCGGAATTGTTTCCCCAAGGATTCAAGCAGGTGTCGTGTGATGTGAAAGTGTTGGCAGCGGAGCGAACATTCTGGGAAAAGGCGACGATTCTGCATTCAGAATTTCACCGACCGGTTGAAAAACCAACGCCAGTCCGGTTATCCCGACATTATAGCGATTTTTATGAATTGATCCGAAAAGGAGTTGCACTGCGTGCTGTCGAACAAATTGAGTTGCTCAACCGCGTGGCTCAACACAAGAGCCTGTTTTTCAAATCGTCCTGGGCTAAATACGGTGAAGCGGCAAAGGGGACTTTGAAAATTGTGCCGCCCGAATACCGCATCACGATGTTGCAATCCGATTTTGCAAATATGCGGGAAATGTTTTTCGATGAGCCGCCCAAATTCGATAGCATTCTCGCATTGCTGAAAGATTGGGAGCACGAATTCAATGGCAAATAGATTTTTGGGGCACAATGACTAAACATCTCGCATCAACACGTCGAGAAGGCGGTGAAACATGAGCCGACTTCAATTCGAAGGTTTTTTTCAATCTGCCACGGGCAACTCGCCCTATGCCTATCAATCCCGTTTGGCAGGGAACGATTCTGGCACGACCTGCAATTCTCAATTCATCAACATTCCAACGGGTCTTGGTAAAACCGCCGCTGTCGTTCTCGCTTGGCTTTGGAATCGTGTTCAACTTCAAAATCCAAATTGGCCGCGCCGTCTAATTTATTGCCTGCCGATGCGGACGTTGGTGGAGCAGACACGAGACGAAGCCAGCAAGTGGGTTAAAAATCTTGCCAACGCGTTTCCAGAAAATAAAGAACTTCAATGGCTGTCGGAACATTCACCAGTAATTCTCATGGGGGGTGAAGACGCCAGCGATTGGGACATCCACCCGGAGAGACCCACAATTCTTATCGGCACGCAGGATATGCTTCTTTCGCGTGCGCTCAATCGTGGTTACGGCATGAGCCGTTACCGCTGGCCGATGCACTTCGGTCTGCTGAACAACGATTGCCTGTGGGTAATGGACGAGACGCAACTCATGGGAGTAGGTGTGGAAACGAGCGCGCAGCTCGACGGCTTTCGGCACGATGAAAAAATGCCGACCTGCGGCGCGTGCCCGACATGGTGGATGAGCGCGACCCTGGACGAAGCGCGCCTCGCCACGGTAGATCATCCGAATCCCGTCGGTGGCTGGCCTGTGGAAAAATTGAGTGATGCCGAACAAACTAACGGCCAGCCGCATAAACTAATCACCGCGCAGAAAAACCTCTCGCCTGCTCCGCTCGCGCTCAACTCGACGACGAAGGGCAGTTACGCGAAACAACTGGCCACTCTCATTAAAGATCGCCACCAGTCCGGCACACTGACGCTTGTCGTCGTAAATCGCGTCTCGCGGGCGCGGGAGATATTTGAAGCACTGACGGACAAGAAGAAACCGTTTGACAACAAAGACCGCATCGCCCTCATTCACTCGCGCTTTCGTCCGTTTGACCGCGAACGACACGCGCGGCTCCTTTTCGGCAATGGCGACCGCATCGTCATCGCCACGCAGGCCGTCGAGGCGGGCGTTGACGTGTCGGCCCGGCTGCTCGTCACAGAACTAGCCCCGTGGTCTTCGCTCGTCCAGCGCATGGGCCGCTGCAATCGGCGTGCGGATATTGACGACGCGCAGGTGTTGTGGGTGGACATCCAGCCAAAGGACGAGAAGGACGATTTGTTGCGACCGTATTCCACGCCGGAACTTGGCAAGGCACGCGCAGCAGTTGAACAACTTACCAACGCCAGCCCACGCGTTTTGCGCGATGTAGTCGTGCCGCCAGAACCCGTCGTTCGCCCCGTTATCCGACGCCGCGACCTCGTGGACCTTTTCGACACAACGCCGGACATCTGCGGACAAGACCTCGATGTCTCGCGCTACATTCGCGACGGCGACGACAACGACGTGCAGTTTTTTTGGCGCGACATCATGGGAGACGCTCCACTCCGCGACGACAAGCCTCCGCAACGCATCGAACTATGCCGAGTTTCCATCGGCGATGCCGTCAAGTTTTTTGATAGAAAGACGACGCACGCATGGCGGTGGAATCCTTTGGGAAAAAAGTGGGAGACAGCCAAAAAGCCGCATCCCGGCGGAGTCTATCTCCTAACGACGACTAGCGGCGGCTATAACGACGACCTCGGTTGGACTGGCGAGCCGAAGGACAAGCCAACGCCGCATCCTCCCGATGCCGGTAATCCCGACACCTACGACAGTGAGCCGGACACGTTTTCCGGATCGTGGCAAACCATTGCCGAGCACACGCAACTCGTCGTTCAGCAGACCACCGCACTCGCTGCCGCGCTCACAGGCAATGCCACATTTGCCACTACGCTCCGCATCGCCGCGCTGTGGCACGACATCGGGAAGGCTCACGACGAGTTTCAAAAAATGCTTCGGAATGGCGATGCTGCGCGCGAAAGGCAGCTTTGGGCAAAGTCTGCCGACAAAAACGGCAAATGCGACCGCCACGGCTTCCGTCACGAACTTGGCTCTGCTCTCGCGTGGCTCCTGAAAGGCCCGGCTGATGCAGTTGAACGCGACCTCGTCGCCTACCTCATCGCTGCGCATCACGGCAAAGTCCGCCTCTCCATCCGCTCGCTGCCGGACGAAACCGGCAACCCACAAAAACCTGACACGCTTTTTGCCCGTGGCATCTGGCAGGGCGACGCACTACCCGCCGTTGCGCTCGGCGAATTCACCACGCCAGAAATCTCACTCGACCTCAGTTTCATGCAAATGGGCGAAGGCCAGCACGGTTCCTCATGGCTGGCCCGGACTGTCGCCCTGCGCGACCGCCTCGGCCCGTTCCACCTCGCTTTTCTCGAAACCCTGCTGCGCGCCGCTGACGCCCGTGCTTCGCGTGAAACAACAATCTGACGCCATGCCCACTATCACTCTTAACGGCTGCGTTCCTATCCCGCTCGCCCACTATTTGAAATCGCTTGGCGTGCTTCGTCTCATTACGGAATCTGAGCACGGTGACGCGGCGGCGACTGCTTTCTGGCGTGCTGATCAGTTGCTTTTCAAATCCCGGTTCGATGCAAACGGGCTGGTTGCTTTCTTTCTCAATAATTACCAACCAACACCCGTGCTCGCCCCGTGGAACGGCGGAGGCGGCTTCTTCCACCGTGAGGGCAAAACTAAGGAAAAGGATACCACAACAGGAAAACTGAAAAAGACTGGCATCCGCGACCAAGAAACGGCTGCAACCCGAGTGGTTGCAACCATCGGCGCTTCAAAAGCGCTAAATCTTGGCGCGCTACGCGCAGCGATCACGACAGCAAAAATGATTTTGGCTGACATGGAAGTAACCGAAGCACCGAAAGAGGAACTGAAAGAACAGGTATTGACTCGATTACGGAACACACTTTCTGATGTCGCTGTTGGTTGGATGGACGTGACGGTCATTTTAGGGATGAATAAAGTGGGCTATCCTCCCTTGCTAGGAACAGGTGGAACCGACGGAAACCTAGATTTTACCAACAACTTCATGCAGCGCATCACCGAAGTCATTGACACGGAGACGGGTCAGCCCATGCCGGAGTCGGAGCAATGGTTGCGAGCGGCATTGTTCGGCAACGCAGCTCCTGGACTAACGACGAACGCACCTATCGGGCAGTTTTTCCCCGGTGCGGCAGGCGGAGTCAATGCAACGTCCGGCTTCGACGCTCCATCGGCGGTGAACCCTTGGGACTTCATCCTCATGATTGAGGGCGCAATGCTGTTTGCGGCAGCGTCGGTGAAGCGACTGGAAAGCACGGACGACGGCTCGCTCGTATATCCATTTTGCGTGCGCCAAGCTGGCGTCGGCTACAGCAGTGCAGCGAGTGCGGACGAAATAGAGGCGCGCTGCGAAATGTGGATGCCACTTTGGACTGAGCCGACGACGCTGGCAGAACTGCGGGCAATTTTCAGCGAAGGCCGTGCGCAGGTGCGGGGGCGCGCAGCACGCAATGGATTAGATTTTTCACAAGCCGCAGTGACGCTCGGTGTAGATCGCGGCATCGCGGCATTCCAGCGATACGGCTTTCACATGCGCAACGGCAAAAACTTTTTTGCCACGCCACTGGAGCGCGTCATCGTGCGGCGCAACGCACGAGCCGATTTACTTGCCGACATCGAGCAATGGTATGACCGCCTGCTGCAAAAGGCCGGGCCGCAGGCTAATCCCGTCGCTCCCGCATCAGTTGCGCGTGGCTTGAATGGCTTTGAGCGCGCCGTTCTTGATCTTTGTCGTGACGGCTCCGTTGATTCAGTTCAAGCGGTCATCATTTCACTCGGCCAAACTGAACGTGCTTTGGCCAAAAGTTTGAAATGGAGTTCTGACAACTATGTTCGTCCGCTGTGTGGCCTTCGCCATGAATGGCTCAAAGATGCGAACACAAATAGCGCAGAGTTCCGTCTCGCTGCATCCCTCGCCGGAACGCGGGCGTGGTTTGGCAGCGGCAAGGAAACGCTTTGGCTCAGGCAGCATCTTGAACCTTTGGAAATCGTAACCGTAAAAGATCGCTCATGGGCAAAATGGGCGGAACAGCCCAGCAACGATGTAGTCTGGCACGATGGCAACTTGACAGATGCACTCAACGACATACTCGCCCGACGCATCATCCGCGTCGAGAAATCAGGCATGGAATGTTGGCCGGACTGGTCGCCCCGTTACGCCAGTCTAAAAGACATCACCGCTTTCATTGAAGGCCGAACGGACGACACCTTGATTGCCGATTTACTCTGGGGACTCAGCCTGATTGATTGGCAGATGGTTAAAAAGGAAACATTGGAAACAACCAGCGAATCCGAATTCGTGCCCTCCTCTTTCTACGCGCTGCTGAAGCTGTGTTTTCGTCCCAAGGGTGAGAACCAGACAATTCCGCTCGTTCCTGCCATCCACCATCGCGCCCATTCCGGCGATGGATTGGCTGCATCTCAACTCGCCGCCCGGCGCTTGCGTAGGTCTGGCTATCCGCCGCTCGTCGAAGAACTGCCAGTGGCGGCTACAGTTGCACGTCGCACCGCCGCTGCATTGTTATTTCCAATTAGACCCCGTGACTTTTCTCTGCTCGAACAAATCACTATTAACCAGTCAAAAAGCCAAAACACATGAACCTCGATAAATTAAAAGACCAACCACGCCTGTTACTCCAGGCTAAACTCAAACCTGTCCAGGGCTCGCGTTTTCAGCCCACCGGATTTCCCGATCTAGGGGCCGCTACTTTTGATGGCCCCGGTGGAGCGAAGATGCTCCTGGTAGAATCCGCCCAGAGCATGGCCAACCGTCTCGAATCTGTTTGCTGGGACGCTACTGCGAACGACTGGGTCGCAGCCCTCAAAGGGTTGCCCGCCGTTCTCGTTGTGGACAAAGACAAGAAGCCTTTAACAAATTCTGTGCTTGAGGCGCACCGGATCAACAGTCCCTACATAGCCACGGCGAAGGGATTCGATACGATCAAAGAAGCTATCGCTTTTGATGAGAAACGTCCATTCGACCGCGATCCCTTCCTCAAAGCACTTCTGAAATTCGACGTGAATTCACTCATCCATGGCATCTTTCTCGAAAAGATTGCAGGAGTTATCAGGCTACCACGCTCTCTAACCGCCTTTATCGAAGCGACTGAAGTGACCACCGTAGCCAGCGGTGGTGTTAAAAACGACCGGGTTCGCGCATCAAAAGGCGACGAAGGTCAAACCGCGAAGGAAGGTTTTGGCAATGTTCCGTTCCATCGCGAAGAATTTACCGGCAACATCACCGCGTTCTTCAATCTCGACCTCGCATTGATTCGCGGTTTTGGCCTTGGTGCGGATGTGGAAGCCCTACTCATCGCCATTTCGTTGTTCAAGATTCAGCGGTTCCTTCGGGATGGTTTGCGTCTTCGCACTGCCTGCGATCTCGACCTAGAAGGTGATCTCATCATCCAGCGCCCGGCTGGATTCAACATTCCTTCGCTGGATGAACTGGAGAAAGTCTTACCCGGCCTGATCGCAAAAGTCTTTGGTGGAAAAAACAGCTTCACGACTGTGACTTACGAGGGGTAATCGCATGATTGTTCTCGAACTCCGCTTCCCCGCTGGGCGTTTCCATGCCACGCCTTGGGGACGTCATGTGAATGAGGGAGCCGTCGAGTGGCCACCTTCGCCGTGGCGACTCCTCCGCAGTCTGATTGCCACATGGTATCTCAAGGCTCGCGCCGAAGTGTCTGAAGAAACTCTGCGCGCCGTCATCGCCAGCTTGGCAGCACAGTCGCCATACTATTATTTGCCCAAGGCAACCAATGGGCACACCCGACACTACCTACCAATCATTGAAGGCAAGAATGAGAAAACAACCAAAGTTTTCGATACTTTCATTCAGCTCGATCCAAACGATGCTGTTCTTATTGCGTGGGATGTCCTTCTTCAGCCAGACCAGCTCGCTGCCCTGCAAACTTTGGCCGTGCGAGTCGGCTATTTCGGTCGCGCCGAAAGTCTCGTCGAGATTCGCGTGCGTGAGGACATCGCACAGATTAAAGCGAACGCCTTGCCGCTCGCCGATGGCGCGGACATGCCCGCCAACCTGGAACTTATTCGCCTCCTCACGCCATTGCCTGTCGCTGACTATGAAAAATGGCGTGCTGACTTTCTCGCAAAAAGCTCATCCCCCGCAGAAACTCCGAAAAAGGCTACCGGAAAAAAAACTCCACCAAAGAAAGTTAAAGCCCCAGGAGTCCCCATTGATCTTTTTGCTGCTTTACATGCCAACACTGGCGAACTTCAAGCCGCTGGTTGGAATCTCCCGCCCGGTGCGGCTTTTGTAAATTACACACGGCTGGCAGATGCCTTTGCTCCGGCACCTCGTGTTTCGCATCTTTCCGACAAACACAAACCGACCGTCGCTCATTACGCAGTAGTCAGCACCGTCTCTCCGCGACTCACCCAGGCTGTTTCTGTTGCCAACCGAGTCCATGATGCACTATGTAGGTGGTCCGACCAAGGCAATGGCGCGGCCAGCGTCTTCACGGGGATTGGTGCGGGTGGAAAGCCTTTGGAAGGCCATAGTCATGCGCACATTTTTTGCGAAGCCAACGGCCCGCGTGACGCAATCACACACCTGACAGTTTGGTCTGCGAACGGCTTCGATGAACAAGCCTGCCTCGCGCTTCGCCGCCTTAACAAAGTATGGGGACACGGCGGCCATGATCTGCGCCTCGTTCTCATCGGTCTCGGTCAGCCAGAAACATTCCCCGACTGCAAATTGTTTGGAGACTCCAAAGTGTGGCGTTCCGCTACTCCATTCGTGCCCACCCGCCACGCCAAAACATTCCGTGATGGCCGACCCAAAATAGATGCGACAACCGGCTGGCAAATTGGCTCCGCAGCACATGATCTCCTCCGCATGTTGGCGTTGAACCCTCTTACTGCCAAAGCCTCGATTCGTCAGGACAAATTCATTGCCGTTGGTGAATCGCCCAGCACACGCACGCTGCGTTGTCTCCAATTTCAAACCAAGCGCCATGAAGGAGGTGGTAGTCGCGGTCATAGCGTGGGCGCTTCTTTCACAATTACATTTCCGCAGAAAGTCGCCGGCCCGTTGGCTTTTGGTTACGGTGCTCACTTCGGTCTCGGCCTGTTTCTGCCGATTATGAATTCGGGTGCCGCGCAACCCAACGAGTCCGTCCGCAACCAATCAAGATTATGAATGACCAAGACCCATCGGCTCCGTCCGAAAATCGTTTGAGTGAACCGGAATCGTCACTGACGCCGAGGGGTCTTTCGCCCGGAACTTCCGGGGCGAGGTCTGGCCGCAACCGCCAATCGCGCCAGTCCGCGACCGAGCCAAAGCAATTGAAGATCGTAGTGCGCATTGCACCAGCCGAAGCGCAGCCGAGCAGTTCTCCGACAGAAGAAGTGAAAGCCCCGGACTCACCGGCTTTGAACCCGACGCTGTCTGAAGAAGCAAAATCATTGGCTGAACCATCATCGGAAACCGTCGGGCAAAAAGTCCGCGCTGAAGCCGAGCCGCAACAGATTCCGGCTAGGATGATGAACGAGTTTGTTTATTGTCAGCGTCTCTTCTATTACGAATTTGTTGAGGGCGTATTTGTCGAGAGCGTGGATACGTTGCGTGGAGCCGCCATTCATCAGCGGGTTGATTCAGGCAACGGCGCGTTGCCAGCAGCCAAGTCAAAGAAGAAGACAGAAAAAACGACAACAGAGGAGAAACCATCAGAAACTGCGGATGTTTCCGCCAAAGAAGCCGAAGCACAGCACAATGAACCCGAAACAATCCACTCACGTTCCGTGCAAATGGGTTCAGAGCGATTGGGTATCGTAGCCAAGATGGACTTGGTTGAGGTCCGTGCCGGACTGGCCACCGGAGCCACACGGGCTGATGATTCATCCGGCGATTTGTTCACTGCGTTGGAAGTTTGTCCGGTGGACTACAAAGCGGGCGCGCCCAAAGAGGGCGAGGAAGCCAATGAATTGTGGGACACGGACAAGATGCAGCTTGGATTGCAGGCGCTAATTCTGCGGGACAATGGATACGCTTGTAATGAGGGCGTCATCTATTATCGCGCCACGAAGCAGCGCGTTCGTTTGCCAATCACTCCCGAACTGGAAAATTGGATTCTTCAGAACATCGCCGACGCCAAGCGCGTCATTGCCGGGCCGATTCCCGCACCATTGGTTCATTCCTCAAAATGCGTGCGTTGTTCGCTCGCGCCAGTTTGTTTGCCGGACGAAACACGGATGCTGTCACAAACCAAGGCGAAGATTGAAGTCGGCGTCGAGGTGAAAGCTTCCGAAAGCTCGCAATCCACGGGCGAACCACCACGAAGACTGATTGCCGCACGGGACGACACCCGTCCGCTATATCTGAACACACCCGGCTATCGCGTGGGCTGCAAAGACGAGGTTCTGACGGTCAAAGACAAGGACAAGCTCATAGACGAAGTGCGAATGCGGGATGTCTCGCACGTAGCATTGTTTGGCAACGTCCAGATTTCGACGCAGGCCATTCAATCGCTTTGCGAACAGGAAGTCCCGGTCACCTATTTTTCTATGGGCGGCTGGTTCTATGGAATCACACGCGGTCATGCAATGAAGAATGTGTTTTTGCGTATGGAACAATTTCGTCTGGCGCGTGAAGAGGAAACTTGTTTGGCCCTAGCGCGCCAATTCGTGCATGGGAAAATTCGCAATCATCGCACCCTGCTGATGCGAAACCACCTTGAGCCACCGGAAGCGATCATCGGTAAACTGAAGCGAGCGTCTGAAGATGCGTTGGCGGCAAATTCCATCGAGGAATTGCTCGGCATTGAGGGCGCGGCGGCGAGCCAGTATTTCCAACAATTCGGCGGCATGGTGAAAGTCGAGGACGATTTGCCAGGCCTCGGTCTGTCCGTCGAAAACACCAAGCAGCGCATGTTCAATTTTAACTTCAATCATCGCAACCGCCGGCCACCAACCGATCCTGTCAACGCTATGCTTTCGCTGGCTTACAGTATGTTGGCGAAAGATTGCACGCTGGCCGCGCTCGCAGTTGGTTTTGATCCTTATCTGGGATTTTACCATCAACCACGCTTCGGTCGGCCCGCGTTGGGTCTGGATTTGATGGAGGAGTTCCGACCGCTCATCGCGGAATCTACTGTGTTAAGCTGCATCAACAATCGCGTCGTCACGGACAAAGATTTCGTGAAAGCGGGCCAGGCAGTGAATCTCACCGCGCCTGGACGAAAGCGTTTCTTTCAGACGTATGAGCAACGCATGAGTTCGCTGATTACCCATCCGTTGTTCGATTACAAGGTCAGCTATCGCCGGGCGCTGGAGTTGCAGGCACGGCTGTTGGCAAAGACGCTGACAGGCGAAATCAATGAATACATTCCTTTAATGACGAGGTAAACCATGCGCACGACCTATCTAGTTTGCTACGACATCGCCGATGACAAACGGCTGCGAAAGGTGTTCAAGACCTGTGGAAATTTTGGCGACCACCTGCAATTTTCGGTGTTCGAGTGCGACCTAAATCCATCGGAAAAGATTGAATTGGAAACCGCTTTGTGCGACATCATCAATCACGACGAAGATCAGGTGATTTTTGTCGGGCTGGGTCCTTCGGAAGGGCGAGGTGACCGGGTGATCACCGCGATTGGATTGCCCTACATGAAGCTGGACGCGCCGTGTTACGTGGTTTGAGACGTTGACGATCTTTGACAATTTAACCCGCGAGCGGCAGGGTGATGCGGAAACCCCCTTCCGCGCTCGCATGGCGTAACCACCGTAAAACAAGCTGATAATGACGATACAACCAGACATCGCAAGCATACAGATACTCAAAACAACGCAAGCTCTCGCAATTCAAGTATTGCGGGCCTGCGCCACAAGGAGTAACAGAGAAGCTATTTCCGCCCCCGCGCGGGGGCGGCCCCGTTGAAGCTGTCAGGGTGGAATCAAAAACCAGATTCGGGCGCGAATTTCCGCCCCCGCGCGGGGGCGGCCCCGTTGAAGCGGCCGCCGGGGAAGCTGGTGCCGCACGCGCCCGAACTATTTCCGCCCCCGCGCGGGGGCGGCCCCGTTGAAGCGAGAGCTTGTTCCCCAGGCGCACTGGACCCTGCCAAATTTCCGCCCCCGCGCGGGGGCGGCCCCGTTGAAGCCAGCCAGCCACGGATGGCCTCGCTGTCGTGCGCTTCATTTCCGCCCCCGCGCGGGGGCGGCCCCGTTGAAGCCAGATGATCGGCGGCCTGGCCGGTCCAGCGCAGGGCCATTTCCGCCCCCGCGCGGGGGCGGCCCCGTTGAAGCACTCAGCCCCGAATATGTCGTTGATTGACCTTGGGACTTATTTCCGCCCCCGCGCGGGGGCGGCCCCGTTGAAGCCTTTAGACTTTGTTCGGCGTCGTGGACGCCCTTGGGGTATTTCCGCCCCCGCGCGGGGGCGGCCCCGTTGAAGCAATTTCGTAACCCTGTCCTTTGGCTTGCTCAATGAGATTTCCGCCCCCGCGCGGGGGCGGCCCCGTTGAAGCCTCAGGGGGAAATTCAAGCTTGGGGGAAGCGGTATGATTTCCGCCCCCGCGCGGGGGCGGCCCCGTTGAAGCCTCGGACTTTTTTAACATCCATGTAATCCGCGGTTAATTTCCGCCCCCGCGCGGGGGCGGCCCCGTTGAAGCATTACGATGCTGGAGTTTGTCATTTGGTTGAGACGAAATTTCCGCCCCCGCGCGGGGGCGGCCCCGTTGAAGCCGAATAATTCCGAGATCGTCTTTGGCGAGGGAATTTTTATTTCCGCCCCCGCGCGGGGGCGGCCCCGTTGAAGCACACCGGCCACGATCTGCCCAAAATAAAATAATGCGATTTCCGCCCCCGCGCGGGGGCGGCCCCGTTGAAGCTCTTGCGGCTTCTTCTTCGCGCTTTTTCTTTTCCTATTTCCGCCCCCGCGCGGGGGCGGCCCCGTTGAAGCAATTTTCATCTGCAAAGCGTTGCCGAGTTCGCCCATTTTGTTAGAATCTCATTCCGCTGTGGAAACACGATTGAACTCAAACCGCGCACATAACCAAAGGCGATCATGAAAATCAGCTTTGGCATGGGGTTTGATGGCTATGATACGGTTCTGCCCAGACAGACGCTCGCGATGCCAATCTGCGGTCCATTGGGGTTGTTGCAACTACTTGAGACGCGGTTAGGGTTGAAAGCTAAAACAGTTAGTTCGGCTCATCGAGTAGTTGAATTCCGACAAATTCTCGAACAAATTTCAATCGAACGTCCCGCCTTTTACAACGAGTCTTTCAAGAAAGACCCCTATGCTGTCGCGGAAGCCTTGCTGCAATGGCGAGATGCTTTAATCGAAGCTGGTTGGGATGGCTTGGCGTCTGCAAGCGACACAGCAAGAATTCAAGACATGGCCGCTGTGGAAGCACAGACGACAAATCGCTTGCCACCCGGTATTGCTGACCGGCTTCGCTCGGTTCTGATTGAACTCGACTCGCGTTCACCAAAACTCGATTCCCTGACGGTGCGTGATCCACAGAATCATCTGCCAAAGCTTTGGCGGCTAATCTGTGAAAAACTTAATGCGCGGTATGAAGCTGTTGCCTTCAGTTCGGCAACCGATGCGAAAGGCGAAACGTCTGACCTCGTCCAAATCCAGTCATTGCTTCGCGAAAGCCACTCTTCGCAGCGTCTCAAGTTAAGAGGTGACCGGTCAATATTGTGCCTCACAGCGTTTTCAGAAGTCACGCTTGCGAACGGTGCTGCACAGTTGCTCCAAAGTCTTCAACACATGTCCAACGCGACGACCACGTTGGTTGCAGCGGAAAGCGCCAGCCTATTGGAACAAGCTCTTTCTTCGCTAAATGAGCCGACAGTGGGGCTTCAACCTGGTTCGACCGCGCGCCCGATACCGCAGGTGCTGCTGCTTGCACTGCGATTGTATTGGAAACCTGTTGATCCCCGTGCCCTGCTGGAATTTTTGGCACATCCCGCTTGTCCAGTCGCGGGTGTGCTGCGGTTCAAACTTGCGAATGTGATTGCGGAGTGTCCCGGCATAGCCGGACCTCAATGGCAGGCAGCAGTTGCCGCAACCAAGGAGAATATTGAAAACTACGGCAAGCTCAACGCGGATGAAAAGCAGCAAGCAATTCAGAGAGTTGAGCAAGATTTGAAGAACTGGCTGGTGGTTGCCGAGTTTGATGCCAAAGCAGGGGCAAGCGGTTCAAAACTTTCAGAATGCTGTGCGCGGGTGGCACGGTGGTCGGCTCTCCAGTCCATTGCCGATGGCGTATCAATTATCGAGGCGTATCAATTCCGGGCGCTTGCCTCACTCAGTTCGGAAATGGCCGAACTGCTCCAGTCACATCCCGCCATCACTCGAAGTCAGTTGGAACGGTTGTTGTATCAAGTCAGCGGAACGGGCTGGCCCGGAGGATCAGCAATGGAAGAACTCGGCCACGTTCACCGCGTGGCGCATCCAAGTGCTGTAAATGAACCGGTGGACAATGTGGTATGGTGGAATTTTAGCGAGCCTGCTCCCTCGGCCAGGTTGCCGTGGGCAATGCAGGAACTGGAACAACTGCGCGCACATGGCGTCGAATTCCCGAGACCGGAAATTTTGGCAATAATGGAGACCGCGAGATGGCTTCGTCCAGTTCTGGCCGCTAGAAAACAACTGGTTTTAATTTACCCGCGTGAACGCGCCGGAGAGCCAGTCGCCCACCATCCCTTGCTTACCCGTTTATTTTCGCTCCTTGATAAGGAGAGCAAGCCGTTGCCGATTGTTGATTTGGATTATTTAATTTCTACCGGCAAAGCCGCCGACCCATGGCATTTCGCGCAGGCGAACCATCGTCCGCTGCCAGCACTGCGCCGCTGGTGGAAATTGAATGCGTCCAAGCACCTTCAACCAAGAGAGTCTGAATCATATTCGAGCGCCGAAAAATTCATTTACAATCCAAGCGCGTGGGTGTTGCACTACAAAGCCGGGTTGAAAGCTGGGCCAGTCGCTAGTCTGCGTCTGCAAGCTGATTATCGGCAAGAAGGCACATTGCTTCATCGTGTGCTTGATCTTTTACTGGCCGCCACTGGAAAACCAGTGAACTGGCAAACTTGCTCGCAATCAGAATTAAATTCGTGGATGGAAAGGATATGGCCGCCACTGCTCGAACAGGAAGGAGCAAACCTGCTGCTTCCGGGGAAGCGGGCGGACGCTTTGAAGCTTCTGGAATTGGGCAAACAGGCTATCTGGGAACTTTTATTTCAGTTGCGCCAGGCAAAAGTGGTGGAAGCCCGTGCGAATGAAACACTGCAATCGGTGTCATTTGTCGGAGGGCAGATTGGCGGCATTATTGATTTATTAGCGCGAAACCAACAGAACCTTATCGCGGTAGTGGATTTGAAATTCGGCGGAATGGATGTCCGGGAGCAAGAGCTTCGAGAAAACCGATCGTTGCAATTGGCGATTTACGGTCATCTCTTGCGTTGTCAGGGTCAAAAGGAATGGCCGGCAAGCGCATTTTTCCTGCTTCGGCGGCGACGGCTCATTGCGACGACGAAAACATTCTTCCCAGATGCGAAAGTTGTCGCATCCAAATTTCCACCCGGCGAGCTTCAGCAGTGCTGGACGGACTTCGAGCAAGTCTGGCGTTGGCGTCGGCAGCAGCTCGACACGGGTTGGGTTGAACTGACACCGGTTGCCTTGGATGTGTCCGAGAGTCATGATGAAGCGCCCGATTCAACTCCGCCGCTCGCTCATTGGGCTGCCACCGAAGACCATTCCAGGTATAACGACTTTGACGCTTTGACAGGCTGGAGGGCGGACGCATGAAAACGAATATCACGTTTATCAGTGCGAGCGCCGGCAGCGGCAAAACCCACCGCATCACGGAGGTCATTGAGGACCACCTCTCAAAAGGGTCGTGCCGACCCGAAGGGTTGATCGCGACCACCTACACCGTCAAAGCGGCGCAGGAACTTCGCGAGCGAGTGCGACGTCGTCTTTACAACTCCGGGCATCCTGCTTTGGCCGAACGCTTGCACGAAAGTCTGATGGGAACAGTTCACGGCGTTTGCGGTCAATTGCTCCAGCGCTTCGCATTCGAGGCCGGCATCTCGCCCCGCATTGAAATCCTGTCCGAAGAAGACGCCGCCTCACTGCTAGTTCAGGCAATTGAGACCGCAATAGATTTCGACACGCTCAATCGGTTGCAACGCCTCGCTGATATTCTCGGCCAGAAAAACGCCCAGACTTTTGAATACTCATGGAAAAAACAGGTGCGAGGGTTGCTTGACGCAGCGCGGGCGAACGATTTTTCACCGGCGGCATTGGCTGACATGGGACGGCTAAGTGTTGACGAACTACTGGCATTTCTCCCCGCTCCGACTACGGACAACCTCGACGAGCAGTTGGCTGCGGCCATCAAATCGGCCATAGAACGTATTTCCAAGAACGGTGATGAAACCAAGACAACAGCAGACTATTTGGAGTTGCTTCACGATACGCTGCGGGCGCTTGAAGCACGTCGGTTACCTTGGAGCGATTGGATCAAGTTAGGCAAAAAGCAGCCTGGGAAAAAAAGCCAAGCTGAAGCCGTCGCAGTAACCGCCCTGGCCGTGCGAGTTGAAACTCACCCGCAACTGCGCGAACACATCCGGGATTACACGATGCTTCTGTTTTCCGTGGCGCAGATTTCGTTGACAGAATTCCAGCGCCTTAAAGAAGAGCGTGGACTGCTTGATTTCTCCGACCTTGAGCAGCGTGCGTTTCATCTCCTGCGTGACCAAGCGCATGTGCGCGAAACTTTCGGCCGCGAATTGGATCTTCTGGTTGTGGATGAGTTCCAAGATACGAGTCCTCTCCAACTCGCCTTGTTCATGCAACTGGCAACACTTGCCCGCGAGACCGTGTGGGTGGGTGATGTAAAGCAGGCGATCTATGGATTTCGCAATAGTGACCCCGAACTAATCAAGGCCATAGTTGATCAAGTTAGAAAAGTAGGAACTCTGGCCGAGCCTTTAGCCAAATCGTGGCGCTCCACACCCGAACTGGTGAGATTAGCCAGCGCGTTATTTGTGCCCGCTTTTGAAAAGTCACTCGGCCTACCCGCCAAGGAAGTTCAGCTTGAAGCCCAGCGTGCTTCTATTTTGGCATCGCAGCCATCGCTGGAGTTTTTTGAACTCTCAAGCGGTCAATTTAACAAGGGAAACGGCGCTCTGAAAAAGCTCACCAATGAACAACGCGCCGCCACACTCGCCGATGGTATCATTCAATTGCTTGGTCGCGGGAAAGCACTCATTGTCCAGGACCGACAAAATCGGGAGCAATCTCGTCCGATAGAACTGCGCGACGTCGCGGTGTTATGCCGCACCAATCAAGCCGCCGCGACCGTCGCCGAAAAGCTGACCCAACGCGGATATGCAGTAACGCTCTCGCAAGCTGGGTTGCTGGCCACGCCTGAAGCCAGACTCGCCTTGGCTTGTCTTCGACGGTTGGCAGACCCAACCGACTCCCTTGCGTCAGCGGAAATCGTGGCGTTGGAAGCGGCCCAACAACCGGAGGAATGGCTTGAGAACCGCTTGGAATATGTAACGCGCCACAGGCAGGAAACGGAGAGAATCGGAAATGACCGTTGGGGACTCGAAGGAGATTTCGTTCACCCCGGGATTGTCGCATTGGAACAAGCCCGTGCCCGGTTAAATGTGCTCTCGCCCAGCGAGGCACTGGATGTTGCCCTGCATAATGGCGGGGTTTTCGCAACCGTGTCCGCTTGGGGTGCTACAACAACGCGGGCATTACAACGCCGTGCCAATCTTGAATCACTGCGCGCTATTGCGGCGAAATACGAACAGGCTTCGGCAAAAAATCACACTCCGGCCACAATCGCCAACTTTCTATATTGGTGCGATTTTCTGGCTGATTCTGAAAAGGATTTGAAGGCCACGGACGAACAGGTGAATGCCATCTTCGTAAGCACATACCATCAAGCCAAGGGGCTTGAATGGCCCGTGGTCATCTGCACCGACTTAAATACCGAGCCTTGGCCGCGCCTTTGGGAAATTACCGTGACGCCAGTTGACCCGGCAAAACCATTTGACCTCAATCAGCCGCTGGCTAATCGCCGACTCCGATTCTGGCCGTGGCCCTTCGGTCAGCAAGAAACCGGAATCCCGCTGCAAACGAATGTGGCGGCTGGTGACATCGGTCAAGCCGCCGCACGCAAAGCTGTGGAGGAAGAACTCCGATTACTTTACGTCGGCTTGACCCGTGCGCGTGACTTGCTGGTTCTCGTGCGCGAGAAGGATCAGCCCACGCCTTGGCTGGACGGCTTGCAAGCTCAATGGCTGCAACCCGGCAACGGCCAACTCATTTTGCCCGACAAGACAACAATCGGCTTGCAAACCCTGCAACTGACTCCTCCCGCTGAGTTTGCTGCCGCCAAGACTGATTCGCACTACGCTTGGTTTCCCGCGCCTTTGCAGCCAACGCTAAAACTACCGGCCCGATTGACACCGTCGAGGCAACCACAGGCTCCAGGCAGTCGCGTCGGAAAAATCATTGATGTTGGTTCGCGCCTGCCTTTCTCCGGTGCGCTGGAAGAAGCAGACTTAGGAGACGCGCTGCACGCCATTTTTGCTACCGAGTTCGTCAATCCCGGCCACGCCCGAAGTCTGGAAAATATCGAGCGCAACCTACGCGGATACAATTTGAGCGATCAGATTAAAAGTGAAGATGTTCTTCAGATGGTGGAGCGGTTTCGTGCCTGTCTTGGTCAGCAGTTCCAGCCAAAACAGGTGTTAGTGGAAATCCCCATTGCGACCACGAATGAGATGGGCCAGCGTATCGAAGGCTTCATTGACATGCTGGCGGAAACCAGCAACGGCTGGATTCTCATTGACCATAAATCATTTCCCGGCAAGCGCTCGGAGTGGTCAGCCGAGGCCGTTTCATACAGCGGCCAACTTGCATTATATCACGAGGCGCTAAACAAGCTGAAATTGCCAGTCACAAGTGTCTGGATACACTTCGCCGTTGGCGGCGGATTGGTCGAGGTGCTGCTCGATGACAAAATATAGCGTCGGATAGCTTTCAATCGCCGTGACCAACGCGATTTTTGCTTCACTCCACAGGCTTGCTGGTCGCCCATTTGCCCTTCGACCACGCCTGTTCCGCTCCGCAAAAAATCGCGCTCGTCACGAGCTACATTTGCGGATTGCCGCAACAGCGGCGGGCTTCCGTCTGCGGCTCGGCGGCGGGACGTTGCGCTCCGGCTGCGTTCCGCTAGACGCTTCTCTCCGCTCTCCACTCCACTTTCCCCGCTCGCCGACCACAGACCGAAGCCTGAAATCCGCTTACGCGGGCGAGGCGCTGAATTCGCCAATCAGTGATTGGCCAATTTCAGATTTTCCAATTACTGATTGTAAAATTGCCGAGCCATTCGGCTCGTGGCCAGGACAGCGCGAAGAAAACCCTCTCAATTGTATGGCGTCGTCGGTCGCGTCAAGGATACTACGGCTCGCTCGCTTAAACGCTCGCGCTTCCGTTCCTCCTTTGACCCGCCCGCCGCCGCCGGGGAAGTTTTGCCTCTAGGTTTTCATCGCCGGAATCTGTCTGCTCGAAAGAAGATTTAACTGGAATGACATAATTCTGCGCTGTTATTTCTTCGCAATTTTTGGTTGAATGAGTTTATTGCTGAAAGAAACATTGCACGGTTAGTGAAAAAAACTGTTGAAAAAGCGTTTCATCGGAATGGCCAACTGCGTGAAGTAGTGCCTTTGCGAAACGGTCGCAGACATGGCGTTGTCCGCGTCTGGCACAAGAACGGTGTTCTGGCCAACGAAGAACGCTATGTGAACGGCTTGCTGCACGGCGTCTGCCGCCAATGGAATGAAGCCGGACGATTGCTGGGCGTATATCGGATGGTTCACGGCACGGGTGTTCAGCGCACCTGGCACGAGAATGGCCGGTTGCAATTGGAATTTTCCACCGTGAGCGGCGATTTTTCCGGGCGTTATCGCTTGTGGTTGAACGACGGGAAGTTGATGTCCGAGGAAATCTATCTGAATGGGCGTCCCGTCACTGCCGAGCAATACCGCGCCGCCCGCGCCAAAGACAAATCACTGTTCAAGTTGACCGGCAAAGTCGGAAAGCCCTTGCCGAACACCGTCGCCACGGAAAAGCACATCCATGAAGTTTTTGTCCGTTCACTTTTGGCGCAGAAGAATCGCGCCGAAGTGCGGAAATGGCTGGAAAACGGCAGCAAGGCCGTGCGCTCGCTCGGACGATTCAAGCGCGTGAGTGATGCCCTGAAATTCGTTGAATCGCTTTACAAAGCAGGCGCGACCGGGGTGATCGCGCCTGATATTTACGCTGGCAAAGCCGGTGATCAATTTGCTGATTGTTTGTTGGTGAAGCTGCCAGGCATTGCCGCCAAGCGGAAAGCCATTCGCAAAGTTTGTGCGCAATTGTCGAAGCGCAAACTCGGCGCATTCCAGCCGGACAAGGACATCGGCGAAACGCACCTGTATCTCTTGCTGGCCTGATTCATAGCACAATCAGGCAGTCCCGCATTTCGTCCAAGGTCAATGCGCCACTGGTTTGACGCTCTTGCAACAAGCATTCCGACACGGCATCGCCGACCAACTTCTCAACCGCGTCGCGCATCGGACGCGCTCCCAGCTTCGGATGAAAGCCTTTGCGCACCAGAAACGGCAAAACCGTTTTGTCCAGTTCCAGTTTGTGTCCGCGCTCCCGGAGGAATTCGATTTCACGCGCAATGAATTTCTCAGCAATTTCCAACTGGTGTTCGTAACCCAAACGACGGAACACCAGTTTTTCATTCACGCGCGCGAAAATTTCCGGCCGCAGGGATTGTTGCGCCCGCGTGAGGACGTGGCGTTCCAGCGTCGCGTCATTGGAATGTTGCAGGCTCATCAATTCCGCCGAGCCGATGTTTGACGTGAGCCAAATGTAGTAGTTGCTGAAGTCCAGCGTCTGACCGGTCGCCACCGTGATCCGCGCCGCGTCCAGCAGTTGCAGCAGGATGTCCAGCACACGCGGGTGCGCTTTTTCTGCTTCGTCAAACAGCAGCGAGCCTTCCGCCGCGCGCTCGCGCACTCCGCCCAAATAACCAACTTCGCCAAGCCGTGCGCCGAGCAGCAGGCCGAGCGATTCTTGATTCTGAAACTCCGACATATCGAAGCGGAATAATTGCCCCGCGCCGAAGATTTGATTTGTCGTCACGATGACCGTTTCCGTTTTGCCGACGCCCGTTGGTCCCAGCAGCAGGAAACTGCCGCGCGGACGGCCCGGTTTCGTCAGGCCGAATTCGCCGCGTTGCACCGCCGAGACGATGCGCGGCAGCACTTGGGACTGGCCGCGGATTTCGTGTGGCAGCAGCGTGTTCAGTTTCTGGAGCTTGTTAAGTTTGTTCGTGTCTATTGTTTTATTCATCCCTGAACTTTATTCGGACTGCCCCCGCACCTTGTGTCGCACCTACACCGATGAATTTTTCCTTCTGTCAGAGTGGGCGCGTAATGCAGCGAATGAATCGCTGACCGAAACAAAAAAATAAAACAACGCGTATGAAGATCATCAAACACATCCAACCGAAAAACCGTTCGCGGCTGCCGTCGCTCCTCGTGGCTGCCGCCGTCCTCGCCCTTAACACCATCCCGGCTTGGGCACAGTCCACCACGTTCAGTTCCACCGACCTCAAAACCGGCATCAGCAACAGTCTCGCCGTTATCATGATGTTCGGTTTCGTGCTCGGCATTTCGTGCGTCATCTACGGCGGCTTCGCCATCCGGCGTGGCGACGTGGACCAGGGCAAGATGTCCATCATCGGCGGCGCGATCATCGCGGCTGCTCCGGCGGTCATTTTCGCCTTCTTCAAAATCTTTGGCCTCGATTCCAACAGCGCCGTCGGCGTCGGCACCTTCTGAACCTGCACCGCACCAACCCCCAACCGCCCACGAGCATGAAATCCGAACTCCGCTTCACCGATACCAACGCCGCGTCCGATTCCAAAGGCCGCACCTGGGGTCTCGAAGGCGGCTTGTTCTGGTGGCTCGTGGGCGGTGTCGGCGTGGCCATCACGGTGTTCTTCGTCCTGCTCGTGATGATGAACACCTCCTTGCTGACGGCCTTCCTCGCCGCGCTCGTGCCGCTCGGTATTTGCCTCGCCTACATCTTCGGTTTCCGTCAAGGCAAGCCGCCCGGCTACGACCGCGATTGTTTTGAACACTGGTTTTCCGGCGGCGGTTTCGCGCCCGAAATTCAAACCATCCACTCATCCAAACATCCATTGGTGGAGGCCAGACCATGAATGCCGGCGCACTGAATCATCTTGAATTGCTGCGGCGGACGTTGCTCGGACAGCTTCAAACTGCCGATGTCAATCTGCGCGCCGGGCTGCACCAGCACGGCATGGATGCCATCGTCCGTGCCCATCTGGAACGGGCGCTCGCCCACATTCGTGAAGCTTCCATCGCGGTCAACGAGCAAACCAAAGTCCGCACCGTTCAGGAACTGGCCGACCAGCTCGCGCGCATTGAACAGATGCAGGCTGACCTGCGCGCCGAACAGAAGCCCGCCGACGAACCCTCAACCTCAATCCATGTCTGACCTATGTTTGAACGCGCTCCCAACGGTTTTTTTGTCCGCAATCTGATTGTCTTCAATCTGCTCCGGCGTGGTGGTTATGTGGCGAAGGGGTTTGTCTTTGAAGCGCCCGACCTTACCAACAGCCAGGTCGCCGACCTAAACGATTTCCAGGATCAACTCTGTCTCCTGCTCGCCTCGCTTCACGAGAACCAGCGGCTGCAAGTGCAATACTTCTGCGATTCCGATTACAAGGGGGAATTGCTGCGCTACCAACAGGAGACGGAGAAGTTTTCCAATGTCTGGACCATACGCACCCGCAACGAACGCTT
>JBEKZC010000016.1:0-67518 GCA_049510295.1 Verrucomicrobiota bacterium
AAGAACGGTTTTTACGTCCGCGTGCCGAGCGGAAAACAGTTTTATCTCTACGTCCTGCAAACCATTGACGCCGCCGATGCCTCGCTCGGCGGCACCGCCATTCCCGTCACCCAGGAAAACGACGAACCAACCAAATCAAAACCATGAAAGCGTATTATCTCATTCCACTGTTGTTTCTCTCCGCGTGCTCCACGACACCCAAGCTGGTGTTGCGGCCACAGCAACCGCCAGCGACGAACGCCGACGGCATTCGTTATCCCGAAGTCCTCCACGCTTACCACGTCGGTCGCTACGCCGATCCGAACGACGATTTAATCATGCACGAGCAGCACGTCGTCTATCGCGTCGAGGAAAACACGCGCTGGGATTTTCATCCCGGCCCGGCTGACGGCATCCTGCCCGCGTTGCCGTCGCGCGACGCGGCGTTCGCCCCGGCTCCGGTCAACGATGCCATTCTGGCCGAGGTGAATTCCCAAAAGGCCGCCACCACCCAAATTATGATCCAGGCCCGAACCCTGTCGGCGGCTCTCGCGCAATTTCAAGCCGCGTTGCAGCAGACCAAGACCAACATTCAGGAAACGCTGATTTTGCGGGCGTCAGTGAACGCCATGAAGCAGCGGCTCGACGCGCTCGAATCCGCGCCAGGGCAACTGTCGCCACCGCCAATTTCTACCACCAATGAACCGCCTGATTCGTTGAGTCCATGAAACATTTTGTCGGAGCGGGGCGGTTTGACCGCCTCGTTCCGGCGAACACGGCAAATGCCGCGCAACTAAAACCAACAAAACAAGTCGTTATGACAAAAACAAGAACACCCGCGCCACCGGGCGCCGGCGGCAATGCCGCCCCCGCAGAACAGCCCACTTTCCGCACCAACCCGGAAGTGGATGCAAAAATTGATGCCTACATCAAAGAGAACCCGAAGTATTGGACTTACGTCCAGGCGATGCCACGCGAACGGCTCGAACGCAGCGTTGTCCTCAACGAGGTGCGTGAACTCGACCGCCAGCAACGCATCCGGGAAGGCGTCCTGAAACAAATCAACCGCAACCCCGAACTGAAGCGCGCCTACGATCTCCTGGTCAAAGACCTGCCGGAAGACCAGAAGGAAACGGTTATCGCTCAAATCGGTCGCACCGCGCGCCGCGCGGTCGCCCGCGTGCAAGGCCAGCAGCAACAGCAAAAGGCGGAAGGTGTTGGCGTCTGAATACCGACCCCCCGGCTTGATGCTCTGCCACCAGCGTTCAGGTCGGGGGGAATTCTTAACCGCCAATTTTATATTCGACCAAAATCTCCGCCTTGATTTTGTCCGCGAACTCCAAGGTGGGCGGACGGGTGGGAAGCCCTTTCAGGTCAAACTGGCCGATGATGAAGGACGGTCGGCTGACCCATTCGGGATAACGGGTTCTGACGATGCGATTCCAGATCAGCGTTTCCCAGCCGCCCATTCCGAAACAGGCGAGCAGGCCGCAGCCGTAAACAGGAATGGAGGGAGTGCGGAGAAAAAAGCCAATGGCAATTTCAGAATCTTTCGGGGTTTTGCTGCGAGGTCCGCGCAGCCGCCGGGAGTATTTGAGGCGCGCATTATTGTGCTGGTAAAAAACAAAATCGAATCCCTCGAAATCGGCACCCACCGCCGATGTGAGTTGCACATGGGAACGGGCGCAAACGGCAAGATATTTCCGAAATTCAGCAAAAACCTGTTCCTCCAAATGGGTGGAGCTTTCATCCACGTGTTTCTTGTCGCCATGCGACAAATCGCTGATTGGCGGCCTTGTGGTCAGAACCAGCAGATCATCCGGTTTGATGAAGGTGAAATGCTCATGGCCTAACTTCTTGTCCTTTTTGGGGTTAAACGGCGAGTTGAAGAGAATGTTCCCGTATTCGTATCCGAGTTTTGCCAGGGGAGCGGAAAGTTCTGAAAAAGCCGCACCATCGCGGATCTTCGACGGCTTCGCGGTCTCGCCGGTGCGCAGCGGCATCGAATACGCGAAGCGATGATACAGTTTAGGCGTTTTCAATTCTGTTACGGAAAAGTTACACCACGCGAAGCAAAATTAAAAGGAGCAGAATTCACAATCGGTCGAATGTTCAATTTCGATTCAAATTGAACTTTTTGGGGATATTCAGATTCAAAACGAAGCGACCACTTCTGCTTTTTTGCCCTACCATTCGGGCACAATCCATGAACAGGCATCTCATACACCTCTGGGCGGCGATTTCAGGCCGTCTCAAAACATGCTTCTCGGCGCTCGCTGTGGATTGGCGGACGACCGAAGACAATTGGTCTGGGAAGTCTCCACGAAACTGGAGCATACCACACCAACTTTGTAATCACCAGGATTTCAATTTGGACTCGTGTATGAGCTACACCTCAACCGCAGCAATAAATCGTATCAAGGACACACAAAATTATGCGACACGATTCAAATCTCATCGGAAGGAAGGTAGCCAAATTGCGATACATGAAGGGCTGGTCGCAGGACACGCTCGTGGCAAAACTTCAGGTTCTCCAGTGCAACATCACACGGGATGTTCTCGCGAACATCGAAACCCAACGCTCCGTGGCCACATCAGTTCATTGTTTCTTTCTGGCCAAAGTTCTCGGTGTCAGCATCGACGAACTTTTCCGGCCATGAATCGGGAGGCGAAAATAACTTCGCAAAAACATCATGGCCTCCCGGCGCAACCATGTAGAATTAGACCAGCAGTTGGACCTTTTCTCAACGCGAAGACCGACCCATGACAGCACTGACGCAATACGGCCGGATGGCCGAGAAACACTGGCGCGAACACCGTCCGAAAATGGTGCGCGACCTGAATCGGAAGGGGCTTCTGCACCAGATGCTTCTGGAGGCGGAGGAAAAGACGAAGGACGAAATGGCCACGCTGCGAATGGAATTGATGAAGCAGGGAAAAACGGCGCAACAAGCGCAGACGCAGGCGTGGGAAATGGTGCGGGAGAAATACATCCTCCTGCCGCCCGAAGAATAATTCACCGTCACCACGAAGAACCGCCCAGAAATCTCAACGCTTACCGCATCACCGAGGCTGACCGCCTGGGCGACGGCGGGCCAAAATTAAAGTTCCAAAAAAACATCGCGGCAATCGAAACGCTGCGGCAGCTCGATGCCGAGGAACGACCGGCGACGCCGGAGGAAAAAGGCACGCTGGTAAAATACGTCGGCTGGGGCGCGATGCCCCAGGTGTTCGACGTGGACAACACCGACTGGCGCAAAGAACAATTCCGGCTTTCGGAAATACTTTCGGACGAAGAACACCGCTCCGCCCGCGCCACCACCCTCAACGCCCATTACACCGCTCCGACCGTCATCGGCGCGATGTATCACGCCGCTGAACGCTTCGGTTTCAAAGGCGGGCGCGTGCTTGAACCCGCCTGCGGTATCGGCCACTTCGTCGGCCTCATGCCTGAAGACATGCTCCGCCGTTCGACTGTCACCGGCATCGAAATTGATCCGTTGACCGCCCGCATCGCCAAAGCGCTCTATCCCGACGCGGACATCCGCGCGCAGGCGTTTGAGCAAACCAAAATCGCCGATGGATTTTACGACCTCGCCATTTCCAACGTCCCGTTTGGCGATTACACCGTCCACGATCCGCGCTGGAACAGCTACAAGTTTTCCATCCACGATTATTTCTTTGCGGCGGCTCTGGAAAAAGTCCGCCCCGGCGGCCTGATGATGTTCGTTACGTCACGGGGCACGATGGACAAACTCGACTCGACGTTGCGTGAATTGCTTTCCGCACGCACGGAATTGTTGGGTGCAATCCGCCTGCCGAATGACGCCTTCAAAAAGAACGCCGGCACGGAAGTCACAACCGACATCGTGATGTTCCGCAAGCTGCGCCCAGGTGAATCGCCCGCTGGCCCGGCGTGGAAGGAAACCGCCGAACACACCAACGATGGCGGCGAGGCATTCACCATCAACGAATACTTCGCCGCACGCCCGGAAATGATGCTCGGTCAAATGCGCCTCACCGGGGGAATGTATGGCGGCAACGAACCGACGCTGGAACCGGACGGTCGCAATTTGGCGGAGGCACTGACTCAAGCAGTTGAACAACTTCCGCAGGGCGTTTACGAGGCGCAGTCACACAAGATCGCCGAGCCGACGCTCGAAGAATCCATTCCCGCGCCGGATTTCGTAAAACCAAATGCCTACTGCCTTCACGATGGCATGGTGTGCATCCGCGAGGAAAATGTTTTGCGCCCGCTCACCGACATGCCAAGCGATATGCGCTCGCGCATCCGGCATTTGATTCCGGTGCGGGATGCGGTGCGGGATTGTCTGCGTTCGCAGATGGACGGCAGCACCGAGGAACGTGTCCTCGAAACGCGGCAACAACTCAATTTGGCTTACGACCGTTTTGTCGGGCGCTTTGGTCCGGTGAATGTTCGCGCCAACCAGCGCGCCTTCGACGGCGACCCCGATTTGCCGTTGCTGCTTTCGCTGGAGAACTACAACGACGAGACGAAGCGCGCGACCAAGGCCACGATTTTTACCGAACGCACGATTCATCACCGCCAGCCGGTCGAGTCCGTCGCCACGCCGAAGGAGGCGTTGCTCGTCACCTTGAACGAGCATGGTTGCGTTGACCTCGACCACATGGCCGACTTGCTCAACAAACCGGTGCAAGAATTTTTGCCGGACTTGAAAGGCATCATTTTTCTGAACCCGCAAGCAAACCAATGGGAAACCGACGACCAGTATCTCTCCGGCAACGTGCGGGAGAAACTTTCAGTTGCGGATGCAGCGTCAGTGACCGACCCGCGCTTTGCCGAGAACGTCGAGGCATTGAAATCCGTCCAACCGGCAGACCTCGCGGCCACGGAAATTGACGTGCGGCTCGGCGCGGCGTGGCTGCCACCGGAAGACGTGCAGCAGTTCACGAATACGCTGTTAAACATTCCGTCCGGTGTGGAAATCGGGCACATCCACGCCCTCGGCGCGTGGCATATCAACGCGAATTGGGAGGCGAAAGGCGCGACCGCTAACACGACGGATTGGGGCACTGACCGTTACACGGCGCTGGAATTGATTGAAGACGCGCTGAATCTCAAAACCCCCACGGTTTATGACACGGTGGATAAGAAACCCGTCGTCAATGCGCAGTCCACCGAGGCCGCGCGCGAAAAGCAGGAACGCATCAAGGAGCGTTTCAAAGAGTGGGTCTGGTCGGATGATTCACGGCGGGAACGGCTTTGCCGCCTCTACAACGACACGTTCAATCACACGCGCGTCCGCACGTTCAACGGCGACCATTTGACGTTACCCGGCGCAAGCGGGGCGATTCAACTTCACGCACACCAAAAGGCCGGTGTCTGGCGCATTTTGCAGACACCGAACACGCTGCTGGCCCACGTCGTTGGCGCGGGCAAAACCTACACGATGGTCGCCGCCGCGATGGAATCGCGACGGCTGGGCATTTCCGGCAAGCCGATGTTTGTCGTCCCCAATCACATGCTCGGCCAGTTCTCCACCGAGTTGCTGACGTTGTATCCGGGCGCGAACATCCTGGCCGCCGGCAAGGAGGATTTCGAGTCGCAGAACCGCAAGAAACTTTTCAGCCGCATCGCCACCGGCAATTGGGATGCGGTCATCGTCACGCACTCCGGTTTTGAGCGCATCCCGCTTTCCCGCGAAACCCAGGAACGATTTTTCAAGGAGCAGCTTCACGAGTTGGAAATGATCAAACGCCAGCACGCGGACAGTTCCAATCGCCGCCTGGTGAAAGAACTTGAAAAGGCGAAGAAGCGGCTCGAAGCCAAACTTCAAACGCTGGCTGCCGAACACAAAAAGGACAACACGTTGACCTTTGAAGAACTTGGCGTGGACCGGTTGCTCGTGGACGAGGCTCACTATTTCAAGAATCTGTTTTACGTCACCAAGATGACGCGGGTTGCGGGTCTGCCACAGACGGCCAGCGAGCGGGCGTTCGATATGTTTTTGAAAGTGCGCCACATCCAATCGTTGAACGGCGGGGGAGGCGTGGTGTTCGCCACCGGGACGCCCATCGCCAACAGCATGGCCGAGATGTTCACCATGCAGCGGTATCTCCAGCATGACGAGCTGAAGAAACACAACCTGCATCACTTTGACTCGTGGGCCGCGACGTTTGGTGAACCCGTGACCGCAATGGAACTTTCGCCGGACGGCGCGGGCTACCGGCTGAACACCCGCTTCGCACGGTTCATCAACGTGCCGGAATTGATGCAGATGTTCCGCCAGTCCGCCGACGTGCAGACCGCCGCGATGCTCAATTTGCCGCGCCCGAAACTCGACGGCGAGAAGCCGACCATCCGCAATGCGCCAGCCACCGAGGAACTAAAGGCATTCGTGCAATCCCTCGCCGCCCGCGCCGAGAGATTAAAAACCGGCCGGGTTGACCCCAGCGAAGACAACATGCTCAAAATCACATCCGAAGGACGCAAGGCGGCTTTGGATCTTCGGCTGATGAAACCAGCCGCGCCGGACGAACCGCAGGGCAAAGTGAATCTTGCGGTCGAAAAGATTTTTAACATCTGGCAGGAATCCAAGCCGGAGCGTTCCGCCCAGCTTGTGTTCTGCGACCTCTCCACGCCGAAAGACCGGGGTTTCTCCGTCTATAATGACATGGCGCAGAAGTTGGAAAAGCTCGGCATCCCAAGCTCTGAAATCGCCTTTATTCAGGATTACGATTCGGACATTTCCAAGTTGACGTTGTTTCGTGATGTGCGAGCGGGCAAAGTCCGCGTGCTGTTCGGCAGCACGCAGAAGATGGGGTCGGGGACGAACGTGCAGGAACGGTTGATTGCCTTGCATCACTTGGACGCGCCGTGGCGACCGGCAGACGTGGAGCAGCGCGAAGGGCGCATTCTCCGGCAGGGCAATAAAAACTCTGTCGTGCAGATATTCCGCTACGTCACGGAGGGTAGCTTTGACGCCTATATGTGGCAGACGTTGGAGACGAAGGCCAAATTCATTGCCCAAGTGATGAGCGGTGACATGACCATTCGCCGGCTTGAGGATTTGGACTCTGCCGCGTTGACTTACGCCGAGGTGAAAGCCATCGCGTCGGGCAATCCGCTGGTGATTGAAAAGGCCCAGGTGGACGCGGAGTTGATCCGGCTCACCCGGCTGCGTTCCGCCCATGCCGAGGAACAATACCGCATCCGCTCCAATCTCCGCCGTTCGCACGAGGATGCAGAAATCTTCACCACCCGCCTTGCCAACCTGCGGCAGGACTTGGTTGTTCGTCTGGACACGTCGGGCGACAAATTCCGCATCGAACTCGACGGACAGGAATCCAACAACCGGGGCATAGCGGGCGAATTGATAATGCGCCGGGCGGAAAAACTGAAGGCGCGGTTTGGCGATGACATCCGCATCGGGCGCTTCGCCGGTTTTGATTTGTTTCTGCGTCCGGGTTTCAACAACACCACCGAAATGGTCTTGCGCGGCAAAAACAGTTACGGCGCGAGGGTCACAGACACGGCGCTCGGCACCATTCGTTCGCTGGAAGCGACGGTTCAGGGATTTGAAGAACGCGCAGAAAGATTGGAGTTGGACATCACCGATGCCAACAAGCGCGTCAAGGAGCTTGGCGAAAAAGTCGGCGCGAAGTTTGAGCGTGAGGACCGCTTTCAGGAACTGACCCGGCGCCAGAGTGAGATTGAGGAAAAACTTGATCTCACCAAGAACCAAGCGCCGAGCCAGGTCGAAGCCGTTGCAGCCGGCGATGACGAACAAACGAATGCCGAGAATCAAACCCAAAAACATTCTGCCCGGCGCGCGCGCGGGGCGGCCATTCATGTATGAACATCACCGCCCAGCAAACCGAATTTCTCAGTTGGAAGGTCGTTCCCGCCCGGCTCGACGCAACCCAGGCGGCGTGGTTTCTCGGCTTTGAACCGCACGAGATTCCCAGGCTCGTCACGGCAGGCTTGTTGAAACCGCTCGGCCATCCCGCCCGCAACAGCACGAAGTTCTTTGCCACGGAAACACTGGAACAATTCCGGCGCGACGAGAAATGGCTCGCCCGCGCCAGCGATGCCATCGCCAGCTACTGGCGGGAACGCAACGCCCGCAAGCAAAAGGCTCGCGGGCGGGCTTGAAGCAAACGATTCAACGCATCGCACGGACGCATCATAAAAGCGTCTTGCCCTTGCTGGGATGAATCCTGACTTCCTCACGGATGGCAACGCGGACTTTCGCCTCGATGCGTTCAACGAAGCTCATGCCAACCCGGCTGAACTTATTGGCGGGCCGGATCGCGGAGGCAATTTCAAGCGCGGTTTGCTTTACCTTGCTCCGGCAAAGATGCGGAGTCGTGTTGATGCTTTTGAGTGTGTCTGTCATTTCAGTTGTTTCCATATTTTGCTTTTCTGGTTGCGTCGCTGATTCATTCAACGACGCCACTATTTTATCAGGCGCGCTTTTGTTGAACTGCGAATTGAGTGGCCGAACCCTTGCAAACATTAAGCAAAACCGCCGTTGCCCCAGACACTTGACACAAAAGCACGCTGATTTTACGCGGGGCGACTCGGCTAATTTTCATCTTCGACACCGTTTTCATTCAATGTTTGCAGGGTGAAAAATAATTTAATTATTTTTATCACTGGCGCAGACGGCTATGGCGATTCCTGGAAAGCCGGACACTTAACCAGCCGCTGAAATCGAGTGATCATTGCCTTCGTGCTTTGGCAGGGGCGGGAGCAACGGAATGATGCGACCTGCCACGTTTTGCTTTTCGTAGCTTTCCAATGAAGGCAGTCTCACTTGCGCTTTGCGGGCGTAGGCACGGTGAATGGCCTTGCTGTTGTGTCCGAGAGCTTCTTGTGCAAACCGCTCCGGGTAGCCGCACGTTTTCGCCCGCTCCGCCCAAGCGTAGCGATAGGAGTGCAACGAAACCCCGTTGATTCCCAGCCCCAGACAACGTTGGTGAAATTCCGTGGCGCGGTCGCCACAGCGAACGGATTGCAGGTAGGGAAACAACGGGCCGGTTGCCGGCATTTGTCGCAAGAGGGCTTCAATGTCCGGGCCAAAATGAATCATGGCCAGACTGCCGGTTTTCTGCCGGGCGTAAGCAATGGTTTGGTTGGGCCAGTCAATGTCCTCCGCCTTGAGGTTGGCGATGTCGGTTTGAGAACCGCCGAGATGCCAGCACAGTTCGTAGAAGCTGCGTCGCTCCGGGTTCTTTTCCCGACCAATGATGAGTTGATGTTCTTTAATGGTAATGGCACGTCTTTCCTTGAAGCGCACTTCCGGCCAGAGACGCTTGGGAATAATCGGCCACGGCAGCCAGTTCATTGAAAGGCAGAAGTTGTGGAGTTTCCGCAGATGGACATTCGTGCTGACCGTGCCCGCCTTGAGGCAGGCAAGCAGATGCTCGCCTTGCGTTTCAAGTATGACGCGATGGCGAATAAGGTCCAACGCGGCTTGTTTGGCTGCCTGCCGCCAGCGATCCTGGGTTGAACCGCTTTTGGTCTCGATGATGGTATCAAGAGCTTGTTGCCATGTCCGGGTCGCGACGCCTGAATCCGTTCCGGCCAGGTATGCCTTCGCGATCTGGAGATTCAGATGCGGCTGGCGGATGGATTCATTCCGGGCGTTGAGCAGCGACGTGGCCTCGGCGCGATTTCTCGTGCCGGTGCTTTCCTGCTTCCGGGTTTCGGTGTCTTCGATGTAGAACATGCCGCCGCGTTTGCGGCGGTAGAGGATGTAACGACGTTTCATAGTTTCAGACGTTTTGTCCGAAGCTATGAGGTTGAACGCGGCTTTGGGCGTATCAGCTACACCAAACGGGCTGCGAATCCCGTCGTCGCGAGTGATTGCCGAGTTTTACCGGAGTAGTTGTTGAGTATTAGCCCGGTAATGATTTCACTGGCACTTTCACTGGCACTGACCTCCTCTGGCATCTGCAACCCGTTGCAAAAATGCAACTTAGAGTTGGAGGCGAGGGTCGGAATCGACCGAGTCTCGTCTTCCACAAGCCACTCGAAATCAACGGTCTAAATCATCACCGTTGCCCAGAAAATAAAGGCGTTCCTGCATTATGTCAAGGATAACTTCAGCCGACTTTTTTTTACTCCATTTTACTCCCCACCGATGAGGTTTGCTGGCACTCCTGCTGGCACTTTCTCCCCACTGCAAAATTAATCCTGCTGGCAACGGCCACCTCAATCAAGAGATTTGTGTTTGTTCCACGGAAATTCCGAAGGACAAACAGCGCGGCGAATGTGCCCGCAATATAATCTTTATTTCACGCTGGCACCCGAAGCAAACTCAACTCTCGATAACATCCAATTCGATGGGGTCAACTTTGACTCCTCGTTTTTGAAACCATTTTACGGCAGCAGCGATGATTTTTTGTTCGCCGGTAAGTTCAAGGGCGATGATGCCGACTTGCTCCGTGACGCTGGCATTGCGGACATTGAAGATTAAATCAAATGTTTTGCTCATCTCCCAAATTAACGGCCGTTTTGCACGGTCCGCTGGGAAGGTGAGCCAATAGCGTTTTGATTCTTTGGTCATACGCGGTTCAATTCAAAACGGTTTCGATGGGCAGATGATAACCAGCGCGGCGCGGTCTTTTACCGAGCCGCCGGGGTTCATGAATTCGGCCCAGCCCAGAATTTCGCAGCCGGTCAGTTCGGACAGGTGGCGCAGCCGGATCAACGGGGTGTTCTCGACATGGCTATCAACTCCGTGATAACGCGAGTCACTCATAATTTTACCTGGTGTTGCTTAATACAAAGATGGCAAGATCGGCGTCCTGGTTCGCATCTTCCGTGATTTCTGCGCCCGTCTCTGTGTTAAGCGCGATGCGCCGCCGAACGTGAAGTTCCTTTTCGCGACAGAACTCCTCGAAGTCCGTGATCGAAAGAAAGCGGATGTCCGCCGTGTCATACCATTTATCCCGCAACCAGCCATAAGCGCGCGGCGCGCGGCCTTCCTCGGCGAGAATGCGGCGCAGCTTGTGAAATGCCAGATTGGGAAAACTGACGATGCACGTCGCTCCCACGCGAAGCATTTCGGCGATTACTCCTTCAACATCCTTAACCGCCTGCAAGGTCTGCGACAGCACCACGCAATCGAATTGCTTGTCGGCAAACGTCTGCAAGCCTTCGTTGAGGTCGGCCTGGATGACATCCAGATTTCGCTGAAGCGCGCCCAAAATCTTTCGCTCATCCAGTTCGACGCCGACCAGACACCCGCGCCCCTGATGCTTAAGCCGCGCGAGCAACCGGCCGGTGCCGCAGCCGAGATCCAACACGCTGGCATTTGGCGGAATCAATTCCACGATGCGGTCGTAGTCAAGCCGGCGCTCGTGAAAAATACTGGTGGGTCCGGGCAACTCATCCTTCGCGATGCCCGGAGCGTGCGGCGCGGGGGCGAGGTTGTGGATGAAGGAGCGAATCATTTCACCGTAACGATCAAAGTCGTCCGGCAACAGAAACGCGTCGTGACCACAATCGCTTTGGATGTTGCAGTAGGTCACGGCGGCGTTGTCATGAATCAGCGCGTTGGCGATTTCGCGGGACTGATCGGGCGGAAACAGCCAGTCGCTGGAAAAACTCAACACCAGCCAGCGGCATCTGGCGGACCGGAAATTTGCCGCCAGTTGGTCCGGCGTTCCGCCAAGATCAAACAAGTCCATCGCCAGCGACAGCGCGAGGTAACTGTTTGCGTCGAAGCGCTCCACGAACTTCGTTCCCTGATGGCCAAGATAGGAGCCAACGGAAAAAGTTTTCTCGAATTCAATCGCCTCCTCGCGCGGATGCAGCCGGTCGCCCTCGAATTTCTGGCTCATGGCCTCCGCTGAAAGATAGGTGATGTGGCCAATCATCCGCGCCAGCGCTAGGCCAACGGCAGGCCCGTGGGGTTTGTCGTAATACTGTCCGCCGTGATAATGCGGATCGCGGCGAATGGCGTTTCGCCCCACCACATCAAACGCCAGCGCCTGGCTGGTCAGCCGTGGTGAACTGGCCAGCACCACCGCGCCACGCAAGCGGTCCGGGTGCCGGGTGGCCCAAGTCAGCACCTGATGTCCGCCAATGGAACCGCCAATGACTGCGACGAGCTGGTTGATGCCAAGCTTGTCGAGCAAACGGCGCTCAACTTCCACCATGTCGCCGATGGTGATGGTCGGGAAATCCGCGCCGAAAGGTTTGCCGGTCGCCGGATTGAGACTGCCCGGCCCGGTTGTGCCGCGACAGCCGCCGAGAAGATTCGGACAGACCACGAAAAAACGGTTCGTGTCCACGGGCTTGCCCGGCCCGACCAAAATGTCCCACCAGCCGGGATCGTCCGCGTCGTCATGGCGGGCGACATGGGAATCACCGCTGATGGCGTGGCAAATCAGAATCGCATTATCGCCGGCTTGGTTGAGCTTGCCGTAAGTTTCAAAAGCCACGGTGACGCCGGGCAAGGTGCCGCCGGACTCCAAACCGAGCGGCTCGTCAAGCGTGACACTCTGCGCATGACGCAGAGGTTGCGCGGTGCGAATTGTGTCGCTGCTTTCAAAAATGTCCTTGGCCATTAGGCTTGGGCGAACAGACGCGGCACCGGCGGGTTTCCCGTTCCCGCCGGTGCGCGGAACTTATTTCTGCGAGGCTTGCAACGCCTGCTCGATGTCGGCCTTGATGTCGGCCACGTCTTCGAGGCCGATGGACAGCCGGACGTAATCCGCCGTCACGCCGGTCTCGGCCTGCTCTGCGGGCGTGAGTTGCTGGTGGGTCGTCGAAGCCGGATGAATGACCAGGCTTTTGGCATCACCGATGTTGGCGAGGTGCGACAGCAGTTTCACCGAATTGATGAATTTTTTTCCGGCTTCCAAACCGCCCTTGATGCCGAAGCCAACGATTCCGCCAAAGCCGTTCTTGAGATACTTCGAGGCGAGCTTGTAACTCGGATCGTCCGGGAGTCCGGGATAAGTCACCCAGCTCACAAGCGGCTGGCTTTTGAGGAATTTCGCAATCTCCAGCGCGTTGATTGAATGTTGCTTTTGACGAAGCGGCAGCGTTTCCAAGCCGAGCAGGAACTGGTGGGCGTTGAACGGACTCAAGGCCGCGCCGATGTCGCGCAGGAGCGTAACGCGGATTTTCAAGATGAACGCGACGTTGCCGAGGCCCGGCACGTTGCTCAAGGCGTCCCAGTATTTCAAACCGTGATAGCTCGGATCGGGTTCTGTGAATTCGGGAAACCTGCCGTTGTTCCACTGGAATTTGCCGGAGTCCACAATCACGCCGCCGATGCTGGTGCCGTGGCCGCCAATGTATTTCGTCGCCGAAGTGGCAAGGATGTCCGCGCCGTAATCAATCGGCTTCACCAGGCCGATGCCCACAGTGTTGTCCACCACGAGCGGAATGCCGTTCTCGTGCGCAATTTTGGAAATGGCCTCGAAATCCGGCACGTCCAGCTTCGGATTGCCGACCGTCTCGATGTAAATGGCGCGGGTCTTGGGCGTGATGGCTTTGCGAAAAGCCTCCGGGTCACGCGAATCCACAAACCTCACCGTGCGGCCCAGCTTCGGAAACGTGTAATGGAAAAGCTGGTAGGTGCCGCCATAAAGATTGTTGCCCGCGACAATTTCATCGCCGAGCCGGGTGATGGCCAGCAACGAATAAGTGATGGCCGCTTGGCCGGACGCCACGCCGAGCGCGCCGGTGCCGCCTTCGATGGCCGCCACGCGCTGCTCGAAAACGTCCGTCGTGGGATTCATCAGGCGTGTGTAGATGTTACCGAATTCCTTCAGCGCAAAAAGATTCGCCGCGTGCTCGGTGTCTTTGAAGACGTAGGACGTGGTCTGGTAAATCGGCACCGCGCGTGAAAGCGTGGTGGCATCCGGGGTTTGGCCGGCGTGCAACGCCAGCGTTGAAATGCCTTTGGTTTGTGTGTTCATGATTTTGTTGTCAGTTGTATCGTCAGTAGTTGTGCGGTTTGTGGCGGGCTCATGCACCGAGCGTGAACCACTGCGACGAAAAAGTCGCTGCCAAAATTTGCTCATGTTATATGTGTTCCTTTGTTCTTAAATGATTTTGTGAAATTGGTCGAATGCAATTACGCACTTTGCGAAAACAGATTGCTGATGTCATCCGAATCGGTGTTCACGTCGGCGAACAGCCACGTGGAAAGGTAGCGTTCGGAAGACGACGGCACGATGGCGACGATGGTCTTGCCCTTGTTCTCCGGGCGTTTGGCCACTTGCAGTGCCGCCCAGACCGCCGCGCCGCTGGAAACGCCGATGGGAATGCCGTCGAGCTGGTTGACCTCCTTGGAAATCGGGCCGGAATCCGCCTCGTCCACCTTGATGACTTCGTCCACGATTTTCGTGTTCAGGTTTGCCGGAATAAATCCCGCGCCGATGCCCTGCAATTTGTGCGGTCCAGGCGCGCCGCCCGAAATGACGGGCGACTTCACCGGCTCGACGGCAATCGCCTTGAAAGACGGCTTCAATTTCTTGATGACTTCTGCCACGCCGGTGATGGTGCCGCCGGTGCCGACGCCCGCGACGACAAAATCCACCTTGCCGTCGGTGTCGCGCCAGATTTCCTCGGCGGTGGTTTTGCGATGGATTTCCGGGTTGGCCGGATTGGAGAATTGCTGGGGGATGAAGCTGTTGGGAATCTGCTTGTTCAATTCCTCGGCCTTGGCAATGGCGCCTTTCATTCCTTTCGCGCCCTCGGTCAAAACGAGTTTTGCGCCGAGGATTTTCAGCAGCTTGCGGCGCTCGGTGCTCATCGTTTCGGGCATCGTCAGGATCAGCTTCAATCCCTTCGCCGCCGCAACAAATGCGAGCGCGATTCCAGTGTTGCCGCTGGTCGGCTCGATGATGACGGTGTCCGGTTTGATCTTCCCGGCCTTCACGCCGGCGTCAATCAGGGCGATGCCGATGCGGTCCTTGACGCTGGAGAGCGGGTTGAAGAATTCGAGTTTGAGCAGCACGTCGGCGAGAGCGCCGTGTTTTTTCGCCGTGCGGTTCAGCCGCACGAGCGGGGTGTTGCCGATGGTTTCAGTGATGTCGTTGTGGATGCGTGACATAATTTAGGCGATTGGGTTTGATTGGTTTCGGCTTTTGTTTTCCAACATTTTTTGTGAAAAATTGTCCAGGTTCAGGTTTGGGCTGGAGGCGGACCGGCGGCGCGAAACGGTGCGCGCGGAGGAACCACCACGTTGCCGCAAAAGCGGGCGCCGGCGCCTCCCCCAGCCTTGATCGTTTTGGCCTTTAGAATTCCCATTTGGTTGTGATGCCCCAGACGCCGTTGGCCTCGTCGTTCAACACGTTGCCGAAATGTCCGTAGCCCGCCGCGAGCGTCAGGTGTTTGTTGACAACGTAAGCCGCGTCAAGCGTCCACCAGTCACCTTCCTTCTGGACCAAACTGCCGATGGCCTGATAATTGCGCGGCTGTTGTTTGTATTCCGCCGCCAGCGCGAAATTGCCGGTGACGAACACCACCACGTTGCCTTCAAAGACAACCCGGTAACTGTCGGTGAACCCGCCCAAACCTTCCCAGACGCCCTCTGTCGCGCGTCCGCCAAGTTCGAGCAGCACCGGTCGCGGCAGTTGCGTGAACATTTTCGAGGCGTAGAACGTGTAATCCACGCCTTGCTGGCGCGAGAGGCCGGCGTTGCCCAGCAAGTCCGCACCCGCGTCTCTTTGGACTTCACTTCTGACCTCGCTGATGCCGTCGTTGTATTTGTAATGCACGCCGGCTGTCACCGCCGGAATCCATTTCTGGTCAAACTCGCCTTCCTTCAAAATCTGAAAGCGCGCGTTGAAGTTGTGCAGTTGCACCTCGTCCTGGTTGTAATGAACCAGCCCCGCGTTTCGCAAAGCCAGCGGCAGGTTTCCCAAACCGAGGTGATCCCAGCCGTAGCCGAGTTCCAGACGGCTCAATGGCGATTCGGTAAGCGTCAACGCCTCGAGGTTTTTGTCGGCACCGAGGTTGACGTAGGCGAACCCGACGCTGGGACGCCCCACCGCCTCGCCGTTGCGCGGCGGGTTGACGATGTAAGCCGACAGCGTGGCGAAAATGCCGCCGTTGCCTTCAATCTGGTGGAGCGGAAGCGGCGGCCCCTTGTCGTCAGATTTGGCGGCAGTGGATTGCGCGGGCGGTGTGTTGGTTTGAGTTTGATCCGCATTCACGCTCCAACCCGCCGCGACCAAAAATGCGGCAAGCCAGGCGATGGAACGGTTTCGATGCTGTTTGTTATGCTTTTCAACGACGTATCGGCCGGTTTTCATGTTTGTTCTTAATTAGTTCCCAACAAACCTCCAGTAGTCCGGTCGGTGTTGCTCGATTATTGTTGTTTTGTTCTTTGATCCAGTTCGTCTGGTGCTCAATCTTAATTCAAGTGGAGCGCCCACAGGTTTCAGCTAACACGCCGAAACAAATTTCAATTCTTGCGAACTCGCCGCCACTGTTTCGCATTGGTTTAATATGCGACTTAAATGGTCGTATATTCGTTTGATTTAACCGCAAGCTCTCTCCGTTTATTGGCAAATCATTTACATTTCTTGCTACCGGTCAGAACGGTGTTATTTGAAATAAAATCGCTGTTTTGCCAATTCCTTCGGTCATCGGTTGTGGAGGCTGGCTGATAATGCCTGCTTTCACCTCGTCGGCGAGCAGAACGAAAATACTTCACCCACTAACTTGGTCGTGTAAAGAAGTGCTTCGCCGAAAACTGGTGAAATTTTTTCGTGCTCGAATCAGACGATTCTGAAAGCTGAAGCTATTCCAATCGTGACCGGCACGATTTCAACCAATGGTCAGCGTGAACTTGCCGATGGTTCGTCCTGATTCGAGACGCAGGTGAACAAGCGCTAGATTTTCCGCCGTCAATTGGCCAACGGTCTCCGTGTTTGTGGTGCGTAGAATCTTATTCTCCACAAGTTCCGCGACGCGGGTGAGCAGGCGATGCTGTTCAATCATGTCTGGCGTTTGAAATTTAGAGCGGGTGAACATGAATTCCCAAACGAACCCGGCACTCTTGTTTTTCAACAAACCCAAATTGAGCGGGTTCACATTTTCGACAATGGAACATATCCGCCCTTGCGGTTTGATGGCTTCGGCCATGCCGGCCCAATGCTGGTCGGTGTCGTTGAGGCAAAGAATGTAACCCACTCCACCGACACCCAAAGCTTTGAGTTGCGCGAGCAGAGGCTGGCGGTGATCAATCACATGATCCGCGCCCAGCGATCGGCACCATTCAATGGATTCTTTCCGCGACGCCGTGGCGATGACCTTCAAACCCGCCACTCGTTTGGCAATTTGAATTGCGATTGAACCAACGCCGCCTGCGCCGCCGATGATCAAAACGCTGCGATCGCGGTGTTCCGGCCTTTTTTCCGGCGTGATGTTCAATCGGTCAAACAAGGCTTCCCAGGCGGTGATGGCCGTGAGCGGCAACGCGGCGGCCTCGGCAAACGAAACCGTGCGCGGTTTGATGGCGACGATGCGTTCGTCCACAATGTGAAATTCCGCGTTCGATCCGGAGCGCGTGATGTCGCCGGCATAAAAAACTTCATCGCCCGGCTTGAAAAGCAAAACCTCCGAACCAATGGCTTCGACAATCCCCGCCACATCCCAGCCGAGAATTTGGGGTTCACGCGCAGCCGCACTGCGACGCTGCCGGACTTTGTAATCAACGGGATTAACCGAGACTGCCTTGACCCACACCAACAAATCGCGCGGGCCGGGCGCGGGTTTGGGCAGTTCAATCTCGACAAAACATTTTGGATCATCGAGCGGAAGTTTTTCAACAATGGCTATCGCTTTCATGGCTTTCTCGAATCAAGACGCCGCCGCCTATGCACAACACCGCACCGTTAGAGTCCTACGACAGCGAACTACAGACACGCTGCTTGTTTGGAAATTATCCTGCCGGTAACGGCCATCTCAATCAAGAGATTTGCGTTTGTTCCACGGCAGTTTGGCGATGAGCAAGCCCATCCCGCAGAAATCCGTGATGCCGGCGAAGATCAAACCCGCGCCAACGAAACCTGACAGCCAGATGAAGTTGAAATTCACGAACCGCGCGAGCAACACGCCGGTGAAAACAATCGCGCCTGCGGCGATGCGCACCTGTCGTTCGAGGCTGATGACTTTGACTGTGCCGCGCGTCACCGGCAGATTGGCTTCAATCCAAGCGAGCGTGCCGCCCTCGACGACGACTGGCTGCAAAAAACCTTCCTTTGCAAATTTGTCCGCCGCTTTCGTTGCACGCTGGCCGCTCCGGCACAACAGATAAACCGGTTGGTCCTTCTGAAGTAGCAGCGAACCCGGCTTCAATTCATCCAGCGGAACGCTTCGGGCCTGCGGAACGTGGACTTCCGCGAACTCGACCGGCGTGCGAACATCAATGACCGCTGATGCAGGTTGCGACGTGAGAATTTTTTGCAGTTCAGCAGGCGTGATTAATTTCATGTTCCGCCAGCTTATCAGCTTCGCTTCAACGAACGCAATGCCAGCACCAGTGCATCCACCTCTTCGCGGGTGTTATAGAGTGCGAGTGACGGACGGACGCTGCTCTCCAGCCCGAAATGGCGGATGGCCGGTTGCGCGCAGTGATGCCCAGCGCGAACGGCGATGCCGTTTTTGTCCAGATGCCGGGCGATGCTTTCGTTGGGCACGCCGGGAATGACGAACGACAGCACGCTCGCCTTGCTGGCCGCCGTGCCGATGGGGCGCAGACCGGGAATCGTCGCCAGCGCCTGCGTCGCGTATTCGAGCAGCGCGTGTTCGTAGGCCGCAATCGCAGGAATGCCAACCTTGAACAAATAATCAATCGCCGCGCCCAGGCCCACGACCCCGGCGATGTCGGGCGTTCCGGCCTCAAACTTTTCCGGCGCGTGTTGATAGTCGGTTTTCTCAAAGCGCACGTCCTTGATCATGTGGCCGCCGCCCTGCCACGGCGGCATCGCTTCGAGCAGCGGCGCTTTGCCGTAGAGCGCGCCGATGCCGGTCGGGCCAAAAATCTTGTGCGCCGAAAAAACAAAGAAGTCGGCGTCCAGCGCCGTGACGTTGACCGGGAGGTGCGGCGTGGATTGCGCGCCGTCCACGAGCACGGGCACGCCGCGCGCGTGGGCGAGGGCGATGATTTGCTCGACAGGATTGATAGTGCCGAGCGAATTGGACACATGCGCGACGGAAACAAACTTGGTCTTGTCACCGAGCAGCTTGACGTATTCGTCCAGAATCAATTCGCCTCGGTCATTGATGGGAATCACGCGGAGCGTTGCGCCTACTTGTTCGGCGAGCAACTGCCACGGCACGATGTTCGCGTGATGCTCCAGTTCGGTGACGATGATTTCGTCGCCGGCGCCGATATTTTTACGCCCGTAACTTTGCGCGACGAGGTTGATGGCCTCGGTGGTGCCGCGAACGAAAATGATTTCCTTGGCATCCGCCGCGCCGAGAAATTTGCGGACTTTTTCGCGACCAGCTTCAAATAATTCGGTCGAGCGCGCGGCCAGCGCGTGAGCGGCGCGATGGATGTTCGAATTGTCGCGGCTGTAGAATTGCGAGGTAGCATCAATCACCGCCTGCGGCTTGTGCGTCGTTGCCGCGTTGTCGAGCCAGATGAGCGGCTTGCCGTTGACGAGCTGATGCAGCGCTGGAAAATCGCGGCGCACGCCATCGAGATCGAACTTCGGGACTGGTGCGGCGGTTTTCGGATAAGATTGGCAGGCGAGCGGCGACTTACCGGAAGCATTGCCGCCGCGCAAAAAATAATACTCCGGCGTGGCCAGCGATTCGGCGTCGGGAAAACCGAGCAGTGGATTTCCGTTCGCCGTTTTTGTGTCCGGCTGGTTGCCCTGCGGGCGGTAAGCGCCATTGCAACGCGGTTCGCCGAACGCGTAAGAGTCGCCCGAATCCGGCGCGTGACCGCCCGACTGAGTTTTCTCCGGTTCGGATAATTTTGGCGCGGCGGGCTGCGCACTCGGATGCACTGGCGGCACGGCGGAACTGGCATCCGCTGCGGAAATACCGGGTGGCTTGGCAACATCGGGAATCTCCGATGGCACGGTGGGTATCGCGGCTGGCCGTGCGTCACGGCTGAATTCCGAAAATGCCTCGGCCACGAGTTTGGCGACAAGATCACTGTGCGCCAGTTCGCCCGCCGCCGGCTCGGCTGCCGGCACAGCCGCGCTATTTGGCGCTGTAGTCATAGTAATTGTTCACCACGACATTGTCCAAACGGGCGATGGCGTCGGTAGTCAGCACGCTGGCCGAGAAGTAGCGCGTGACGAGATGCGACGCGATGGAATGTTCGTTCGTGCCCATGTAGCGAACGGACAAGCCGGGTTCTACTTCGCCGGTGACGCCGGTTTTTTGGAGGCCGACCACGCCCTGTTCCGCTTCGCCGACGCGCAGGAGCAGAACACTCGTGGAATTGTTTTTCACGTCCAGCTTGTTGCTCGGAATCAACGGCACACCGCGCCAGGTGATGAAGGGCGTTCCGAAAAGATGAACCGTTGGCGGCGGCACACCCCGGCGCGTGGCTTCGCGCCCAAAAGCAGCAATCGCTTTGGGGTGCGCGAGGAAGAAGGCGGGCTTTTTCCAGACCAGAGCGAGGAGTTCATCGAGGTCGTCCGGCGTCGGCGAACCTTTGCGAGTCTTGATCGTTTGCGCCGCGTCCACTTCCTTGAGCAGACCGAAGTCGGGATTGTTGATGAGCTCCCACTCCTCGCGTTCCTTGACGGATTCGACGGTAAGCCGAATCTGTTCGCGGAGCTGGTCAATCTTGTTGCTGTAAAGATCGGTCACGCGCGTGTGCGTGCGGAGGACCGTCTGGATGGTGCTCAAATGATACTCACGCGGGTCCTGGTCGTAATCCACGAAGGTCGTCGGCAATTTCGGTTCGCCGCCGTCCACGGTGAGCAGGTCCACCTTGGCTTCGCCGAATTCATTCGCGGGTTTTCCCTTCGCCGCCTTGGCGACGCGGTTGACGCGATAAACGCCGCCATCCACGTCCACCCACGGCAGCAATTTGTGCAGCCAGCGCGGAGTGATTTCCGTGTATTGCGGAACGGTGACAGTTGCGGTGGCGAGGTTGCGGGCCGCGGCGGCACTCAAGCTCAAGTGGATTTCGTTTTCTTTGCTCATAATTTAGTTTGGTTGTTGGTGAATGGAAAAATCAACGTGGATTGTGTTACGGAAAAATGGGGGGGCCGCTTCGCGCGTGAAAACGCCGAAGCGACAGACCGGCTAAAACTTCCGGTCGCGCCGGAATCTGGACACAATTCGACATGAATACACTTTCAGTTTCATGGGAGCCTCCAGTTGACCGGTCAGCGCCGTGAGATTTCGATCAGGTTTCAGGGTGGCGTTGTCGCCCAAACTAGATATTAGGCGGAGTTTCCAACGTCAGCAAATGTTTTTTTGAAAATTAGAATCGGCGGGGGCAGTCTGTTTTTGCCTGACTCCCCCAATCGCGTGGATTAAATGTTTCGTGTGCAGTTCGCCAAACAACCGCAGCAAATCATTCTCTACACCCGGCCCATGTGTAGTTGGTGCATGGACGCCAAGGCATGGCTGGATGAGCAAGGTTTGAAATACACCGTGGCCGATGTCGGCACAGACCTCGCCGCCCGGCAAAAGGCCGTTGCATTGAGCGGCCAGACGCTCGTGCCGGTGATCGAAGTGGATGGTCTCGTGCTCGGCGACTTCGACGTGGAACAGTTTGAAGTGTTTCTGAAAAAGCACGGTTATCTGGCTTGACCAGACCAGATGGATTCGATGTTCCGGGCCGGATCAAGCTGGTGCGCCGCCAGCCATTCGGGGTTGAAAAGCTTGGACTGGTATTTGTGGCCGGAATCGCACAGCAACGTGACGATGGTCTGGCCGGGTCCGTGTTCGCGGGCCAGCCGAACGGCGCCGGCAATGTTAATGCCGGAAGAAAGACCCAGAAAAATTCCCTCCTCGCGCAACAGTTGATAAACAATCGTCAACGCCTCCTGGTCGGGAATGCGATACGCGAGATCCACCGGCACGCCTTCCAAGTTTTTCGTCACCCGCATCTGGCCGATGCCTTCGGCGAAGGAATCACCGTCCTTCGTATCGGTGTTGCCATTGGTGAACCATGACCACATTGCCGCGCCGAACGGGTCGGCGCAGACGATGGCAACCTTGGGATTTTTCTCCTTCAAAAACAACGCCGCGCCCGCCAGTGTGCCGCCGGTTCCTACGGCGGAGACAAAAGCGGAAACCTTGCCGCCAGTCTGCTCCCAAATCTCCGGGCCAGTCGTGCGGTAATGCGCCAGGCGATTGGCGGTGTTGTCAAACTGGTTCGCCCAGAACCAGCCCTTCTCCTGCGCGAGCCGCTGGGCAACGCGATTGTAATTGCCGGGATTGCTGTAGGGTTTTTCCGGCACGGTGATGACCTCCGCGCCGAGGGTGCGGAGCAGGGTGATTTTTTCCGGCGACTGGGTTTCGTTGATGACGATCGCCGTGCGATAGCCTTTCGCATGGCCGATCACCGCGAGTCCAATGCCGGTGTTGCCCGCCGTGCCTTCCACGATAGTATCGCCTGGCTTCAACAATCCTTTTGCCTCCGCATCGGTAATGATGCCCAGCGCCGCGCGGTCTTTCACCGAGCCGCCGGGGTTCATGAACTCCGCCTTGCCCAGAATTTCGCAGCCGGTCAGTTCCGAGAGGCGGCGCAGCCGGATCAGCGGCGTGTTGCCAACGTGCTTTTCAATTCCATAATAACTCGTGATGCTCACAGTGAATATGCTTTCCATTCACGCGAACTTCCGGTTGTCCGGTCGGTCGGCTGTTTGATTTTCGATTTGGGAACGAGCGGGCGCCGGTTTGAACCGTTACGCGCCGCAAATTTATTTGGCTGCCGTCCTGAACCGCAGCGATGAATCCAGGTTTTCGTGCAACAAGCGCACCGATGCCACCAGCGCGGCCACGTCGGCGGGCAGGCCATCGAATTTCTCCGCCGGATTCGCAGCGGCAGCGGCGCGTGCGCCCTCCGCGATGACCGCGGTGAGCGCGGCATCCACCAACCCGGCTTCGATGAAATGCTTTTGAAACAACGTGAACGTCTCCACGTCATTCTTAGGCTGTGCCCGCTGAACCACAAGCAGTGCCCGTGCAGCCGCGAGTGCCGCCGCGTAAAACCGCCCGGCTTCCTGCGACTCGCGCGCGTTGGCGAGGTCCACTTCAATCAAATCGAACACGCCCGCGCTGCATTCACCCTGCCCGCGCCCGGCCAGTGAAAACAATGCGTCGGCGTCCCAGTCGTAATAAAACTCCTTCCGGCTGGCGATCGGCGGAACGTCCTGATGCCGCGCCAGGATTTCCCCGGCGATTTTCCTGCCGTTCTTGTCCACGAACTGGTGGAAGTCGGCCGTGTCGGGGGATTTTTTCCACGCTGTGAGCAAGTCGCGGACAAACGCCGGCGCATTCTTCGCCGGCACCGCGCCCACGTTGACTCCAAAACGCGATTTGCCTTCGGCCAAACGTCCGCCGAGTTGCACGGCGTAAAATGGGACGAGGTTTCCGCCCACGCGCCGCGCCGCGCCGGAAAAACCAATGTTTCCAATCGAATGACGACCGCAGGAATTCGGGCAGCCGCTGATGTGGATCGAGAAATCTCCGAGTCTGTCGAGGTCCAGTTCGCTCGCGCTCAATTCGCTCCGCACCGCCTTGGCGAGTCCGCGCGAAAGGCAGATGCCGAGGCGACAGGTCGAGGCTCCGGCACAGGCGACAAGATTCCGCAACACCGGCGCTTCGGGTTCGGCCAGGCCGAGCGCCGCGAGCTTCTGATGCACCACCGGCAATTCCGCCGCCGTGATCCAGCGCAGCCCGGCGTTCTGCGATTGCGTCGCCCAAAGAATGTTGTCGCCGTGCGCCGCCAGAATGTCCGCGAGCGCGGCGGCCTTGCCGGCGGGAATGTCGCCGAGGGTCAGCGGAATTTGCACGAGGAAAAATCCCGGCTGCTTCTGCGGCGCGACGTTGTGCGCGAACCAGCGGTTGAATTCGGCGGACTCATTTTTGACTCCGCCATTTTCCGGCACGCTCGTGAGTTGCGTCAAAGGACGCAGTTCCAGCGGCACGGGATTGCCGGCGCGCAACGCGGCCAGTTCCTTTTCATACAATTCGCGGAATGCCGGCAGGCCGATTTTCTCGACGAGAAAACGCAGCCGCGCAAGATGCTTGTTTTTGCGGTCGCCATTTTTGTCGAACACGCGCTTGATGGCTTCAGCCACGACAAAAGTTTCAGTCGCAGGAATGAATTCGTGCAGCAAACTGGACAGCCGGCTCTTGCCGCCCATGCCGCCTGCGACATAAACCGCAAAACCGTCCAGGCCGTTTTGCTTCCGGGCGACAAAGCCGACATCATGCACGGTGGCGCCGGAGCAATCCTGGTTGCACGCGGCGAAGGCGATCTTGTATTTGCGCGGCAACTGGAGCGAAAGCGGATCGGCCAGCAGCCGCTCCGTGGTGGCCACGGCATACGGTGTCACATCAAAGACCTCGTCGCGGCAGACGCCGGAATCCACACACGCCGTGATGTTGCGAACCGTGTTGCCGCCGCCGCCTTTCGTGGACAGCCCGGCCTTGGCGAGCAAGCGCAGCGCGGGAATGATTGAATCCAGCGGCACGCGATGGATTTGAAATTCCTGGCGCGTGGTGATGTGCAAAAGCCCGTTGCCAAATTTCGCCGAGACTTCGCCCAGCCGGCGCAAGCGCGACGGCGTCACACCGCCGGCGGGAAAGCGGACGCGCAGCATATAAGTGCCGTTCTCGCGTTGCTCATAAATTCCCGCCGGGACGCGGACGATGCGGAACTGGCCTTCGTTGATTGCGCCGGACTTGAATTGCTCCACCACGTATTCAAATTCATCCAATTCGTCTTGAATGCGGTCGGAAACCCGGAAAGCCCAGGTGTCTTTATGTTGTCTGTGCATATTCTTTTCAGTCCTCTTGCATTTTTCAATCAATGCGGAAAATCAAATGATCCAGTCATGCGCGGCTTCTGCTTTCCGCGCGGACTTGTCGCGGATGACAAGCTGTTTCTCCTCATAAACTACGAGCGAATCCGGCGGGACACTGTGCATCAGAAACACATTCGCGCCGATGGTCGAGTTGGCGCCGATGACCGTTTCGCCGCCGAGAATGGTCGAGTTTGGATAAATCGTCACGTTGTCCTCCACGTTCGGATGGCGCTTGCCGCCCTTGACGATGTGGCCAGCCTCGTCCTTGGCAAAGCTCCGCGCGCCGAGTGTCACACCGTGGTAAAGTTTCACGCGCTTGCCGATTTTGCACGTCTCGCCAATGACCACGCCGGTGCCGTGGTCTATGAAAAAATGTGAGCCAATTTGCGCGCCCGGATGAATGTCAATACCCGTGCGACTGTGCGCCCATTCCGTCATCATGCGCGGAATGATCGGTGCGCCGGCGCGATACAAAATATGCGCAAGCCGCTGGATGGTTATGGCCTCGATGAACGGATATGACAGAATGATTTCCTCGCTGTAAAGTGCGGCTGGATCACCTTCGTAAGCAGCCTCAATGTCGCTACGCAATAATTCGCGCACCTCGGACAACGAGTCGCAAAAATGCCGGACGATCGGTGGCGTGCGTCCGGTGGGCTTCTTCGGGTCGCCGATGCGGACGCTTTTGCGCACCTGGTCTTCTAGCTGGATACCCACGGCGGAAAGGCGCTCGCGCGTCAACTCCGCCAGCGTGCCGTGATGCACCGCGTCGTCGTCGTGGAACCCGGGGAACAGTAATTGCAGCAGCCCTTCACAAATCTGCCCGACGGCGCGCGTGGACGGCATGTTGTGCGCGTCACGATTGTTCAGTCCCCCGACCAAGGCGTAAGACGCGATCAACTTCGGCACAAACTGGTCGTAAAAGGTCTCTTCGAAGCCGGGACGAGCGGACAAGTGCGCGACAGCAGCATCCGCCGAATGGGCCGGGGGCGTGGCGTGGTTCAAATATTCGAGTGCAGGTTTCATTCGATCTCGTCTTTTTGTATCAAATCAAATAAATGTTCCGGGCTTCCGGCGCGCACACGGTATTCAACGCCGGAAACCCGTTTGCCTCGGAGGTTGGGCAAAGCGTCAGGCAAATAATTCGTCCTCCAAGGTGAATCCCCAGTCCAGCCGCCGCAAACGCTCGCGAATTTTGCGCCGCTCGTAACGGTGTTCCACAGCCTTGGCGGCATTGGGGCGCAACCCGCTGGTGCGCTTGGCAACCGGACTGGTGGCATTGTGGTCGGACTTGGCATTGGTCTGTGTTTTCATATTTTCAAAAAATGGTTGCGGATTTTGCAACGCGAGCGGTGGAGAAGATCCGCCGCCCGCGTCGCGTCTCCTTTGGTTTGAAAACCGGTTGGAAATGAATATTTCAGTCGCATCTTACCTGTGTTTTTCCGATTTTGCCCAAAGGCCGCTGAAATGAGTGCCGGGTTCCAACCCGGCGGGTTTTGGTCTTTGAGGTGTTTGCACCTCCCCGTGAAGGGGCGGAAAAGTCAGAAATGACCGCGTTGAGGAGCGGTAAAAGCGCTTCTTGGCCGGTTGAGAAATTGCGGCTGTCGCCCGATCCGGTTTCAGAAGCTGGCAGGTTCCAATACCTGTGTTGAAAATCAAAACGGCACTGCAATAGCAAGCGCATCAATCCTGCTTGAGCCGCAGGCGAAACGCGTTGAACTGGATTCTGTAAAACAGACATATTAAATGTTTTGTTCTCATGGGAACTTCCAGTTGTCCGGTCAGTTTCTAGCTTTTATTTAGTGCCAGGCATTTATTTTATATGCGATAACAAGAGTCGTCTTTTTGATTAAAAAATGGCAATTCGACCTATTCTAAAGATAGAATTCTAAATTAAAGCCATCGCTCATATTTATATTGACGACAATATAAGTCGTTATTAAAGGCCTGTCAACTATTTTTTGAATAATTTTTTCCGTTCACTCCGTAGCCAGACCGACCTTGGTGATGTCCAGTTGCTGAAGCACGTCCAGCACGTTGATCATGTTCTGGTAATCCACATTGTCCGCGCCCTTCACGACGACGCTCAAATCCGGGTTTTCAGACTTGAGCCGCTGCAAATCCGTCTTAAGCTGCGCGACGGTTACGGATTGGTCGTTCAAGAAAGTTCCTTTCTCATCCACGACGATGCGGTTGATTTTGGGTTTTTCGTTTTGCGGCGGCTGTGGTTTGGGCGAAGGCAGGTTCATCTCCAGATTGTTCATCATTTGCGGCGTGGTGATGATGAAAATCACCAGCAACACGAACACCAGATCAAGCAACGGCGTGATGTTCAACTCATTCAACGAGCTGTGCTGTGCGCGGGATGTTTTTTTGAGGCTCATTGCAGCACGGGTTCGGTATCCGCCTGGACATCGAAGCGAATGACGATGCGCGGCGGGAAATTCGTGGGCGGCGGGCGGTTCAAATTCGTCATGGCGGCGATGGCCGCGCGCACCGATGCATCCCAGTGCGAATCGCCGGAGCCTTTCTGCCAGACCGGATCGCTGATCTGGCCATTGCGGTTCACCGAAACCTCCACCTCGGCGGCGTAATTGTCGTCGGCCATGTTCTCCGGTCGGTTCCATTTCGAGCGGAAGGCGTATTCAATCGCGTTTTTGTAAATCTCCACCGGATCGGAACTGCTGACAACAGACTTGCCGCCTTCAAATTCAAACGACGGCAGTTCGGCGGCAGGCGGAGCGACGATGGGCGGTGTGACACTTGGCGGTGCTTTGGCTTCTTCAACTGGTTTTGGCACCTCGACCGGTTTGGGTGTTTCGACAACCTTCGGCGGTTCTATGTTTGGCTTTTCCGGTTCCTTCGGTTTCTCCGCTGGCTTTTCCTTGATCAAATCAACGGACAGTTTTTTCAGCGGCTGGCCCAGCCAACCCTGGCGCGCGGCAAAATACAGCACCACCAACGCGAGCGTCGCGTGAAAGGTGAATGAAATAAGAAAATTCACCTTGGACGAGTTGCGCTTCTTGCGCGCTTGGGTGTGGGGTAGCATTTTATTTGGTCAATGATTCGGTTGCCAAATCCACCTTCGGCACGTTGGCCTGCTGGCAGACATCCAGCACGGCGCGGATCTGCTTGTATTTCGTCTTGCCGTCGCCGCGGACGATGATGTTCAGGTCGGGGTCGGCTTCGCGCAGGCCGATGAGTGTCTGAACCATTTCATCCGCCGTGGCCACTTCCTGCTTGTTCAAATACATTTTGCCGTCGGCCTGGACGGAGATGTAGTTGGCCTTGCGCGGCGGCTCCTTCAGGCGTTTGGCCGCCGTCGGCAGCTTCAGGGCCAGGTCTTTCACAGGCGGGATGGTAGTGATGATGAAGATGACCAGCAGCACAAACCCAAGATCCAGCAGCGGAGTGATGTTCAACTCCGTCAGCGAATGATGCACCGATCGCGAACACTTTTTCATGCGTCAGATGGCCGGCGTGTTTTCGCCCATTTCGACGCGCGTCAACGCCCAGGCGATCTTGTCCTCGATGTCGCGGTTGTCCACGTAGGTGTGCTCAATCTGGTTGGCGTAGCGCGTGGCAAAGCCGTCAAGTTCCTGGGTGATGGAGCGGATGGTCGTCACCATGAAGTTGTAGGCAAACATCGCCGGGATGGCGACGAGCAGACCGGTCACGGTTGCCACGAGCGCGGCGGCGACACCGGGCGCCATCGCTGTCAGTGTGGCGGCCTGGCTTTCGGCGATGCCCGCGAAGGTGGACATGACGCCCCAAACCGTTCCGAGCAACCCAATGAACGGCCCGCCCGCCACCGCCGTTGACAAAACAATCATTCCCTTTTCCAGTGCCATTGCCTGTGTAGCCGCCGCTTCTTCCAACACCACCTTCACCGCCTCGAACGAACTGGGGCTGATGCGGCGCTCGCCTTTGACGGTCACGGGATTGTTCTTTAACTGATACGCCAACTCCTCCGCGCCGCGATCGTATAGCTCGAATGCGGGTGCGCCGTCAAAGTCCTCGCCACGTTTCTTGATGTCCAGCGGGTCGCGCGTGGAAGCGTAGGCGGCGAAGAACTTTTTGGCCGCCTTGCGCGCGATGTTGAGCTGCCGGAACTTGGTGATGATTATGGTCCAACTGAACAGCGAAAGCACCAGCAGCGCGATGACTGTGGCCTTGCCTTCAACGGTGGCGTTCTGGATGGCATAAACCGCCGCGTTGGCGGCGAACATGGGGTGGATGAGTGGGGTCATAAATTAGGTTCTAGGCTCTAGGTTCTGGGGTCTGGTTCTAGGTTCCGGGGTTTGAGGTTTGGGTTTCGGAAATTTTCTTCGGCAGCAAAATCACCGTCACGCGGCTGAGTTTTTGCCCGAGGATGACTTGCTTGCCCTTCTTTTTCTGGTCGTCGTCTTGGTCGTCGGTTTTTGAGGCGACGGTTGAGGCGTCGTCAGCGGTTTCAGCATTGTTCTTGGCGACATTGGATTGGGGAATGCCTTCGGTCGCGCCGGTCATATTGCCGGAAGCGGACACGGATTCGGAAATCAGCGACGCATTGATCGAATCGCCACTGACGTTCACGCTGCCGCCGCCGATCACCGTGCCGGAAACTTCGCCTGACGCATTTATGTTCACATCGCCACCGCTGAATGCGGTCACGTCCACGTTTTGGGCGGAATGGATGTCAACGCTCTGGCTGCCAATGACGAGGCCGTTGATGTTGCCGCCAGCCTGGAGCCGGATGTTGCTGCCGATGACGCCCGAACCGGTGGCGTTGATGTCCTGACCGGCGTTGGCCGAGATAAACGCATCGGCCGGCCCGAGCCCGTTGAAGCCGATTTGCAAAATGCCGCCGAGGCTCGCGTTGATGCTGCCGTTGGGCGCATTGACGGTGATGTTACCCAGCAAGGCGTCCGAGCCGACGACCGTCGTCGCCAGAATGCCGCTGCCGGGAATCGTCGCCGGAATGCCAAACAATTGTCCCAACGGATCCAATTGCAGCGCGCTCATCGTCACATAACCCGCGCCGCCCGCGCCGGCGTTCACGTCGCCGTTCAGCGATTCCACGTTAATGTTCCCGCCGTCGTAGGCGGCGATGCGCGAGCCGTCCACGTTCACGTCACCGTTGGCGGTGACAGAAACGTTGCCGCCGCTCGTGGTGTAAATTCCCTTCGGCGCGCTCGCATCGCCGAGCGTGGTGAACTCGCCGCCGACATCCAGCGAGCCGCCGACGTTGACATTCACATTGCCGAGATAACTTTCGTTGGAAATTTTCGTGCTCGTCATCGTCAAATCGCCGAGCGTCGTGACATTTAGATTCGCGCCGTAAGGCGAGATCGCCGACAGCCCGGCGTCCGGCGCGAGCACACGGATGCCGCCGGAAACTCCAAGGTCAATGCTGTTTGCGGTGACGTTGAAAGTTCCCAAACCGGCAAGCGAGAGACCCTGGTCGCCGAGCGACGCGCTCTGGCTCGCGGTGTAAAGCTGCGTGATCATCGCCTGCTGCGTGGTGTCCAGCGCGAGCGGCGTGGTGGCCGGCACCATTTCCGGATTTCCGTTTGCGTCCAGAACCGGATTGCCGTTCGCATCAAGCAGCGGCACGAACTGGCCCGGCACAATCACGCTGGGATTCAGCAGAAAAGCCAAATCGGAAGCGCTCATCACGCCGACATAAATCAACTGTCCCGTCGCGAGATCGTAGCTCAACTTCGCCGTCACGCTTGTATCGGCGCTGTCGGCGAACAATGTTGCCGGCAAAAGATCGGCCAATTGCGCCGCCGTCAGATTGATGGCCGTCAAATCACCGCGATAAGTAATCGTGCCGAGAACATTGATCGAAGTCGTCTGGCTGGCGGACAGATTGCGGCCCTGAAAACCGAAATTGTAAGTTCCAAAAATGCTGGTTCCGTCCGATGTGACAAATGGCGCCGTGCTTTCCACCGTGATGTTGGCGAACGTCGGCACCGTGAGGCTGAAGCTGCCGATGCTGCCGGAAACGTCCACATACACCGGCTGCGGATTCGGATCGTATTGATGAATGTTGTCGTGCTCGGAGGCGAACGTGGTGTAATTGCCCGACGCGCTGTCCGACATCGTGATGCCATTCAGCACCGTCGAACCGGAAACCACCGCGCCGCTCAAATTCCCGCCGTCGCGCGTGACGATGCTCAACGAACCTTCGCTGTAAGTGTTGCCCGTTACCGGATCAGTATAAAAGATGGGCGCGAGGATGATGCTTTTGTCAATTTTGATGCCGCCCGCGCCGGCGTTGAGCGAAAGTGACGGCGCGTAAATGGGTGTCAACCTTACGGACGAAGGCGCCGATCCAAAGGAGCCGCCGACGAGTTCAATCGCGTTGCCCGCCCAAAAATTCACCGCCGCGTCCGGCGCGTAATCGTAGGCAAACGACTGGCTGTTGTTGAACGCGCCGTTGGGGTTGATGACCTGCTTGATGGAAATGTCATTCGCCGCCCACACGTTCCACGAACCGGTGGTCAATCCCAAAGTCACGGGCGCGGTGGATGGATTGCCGTTCACCGGCGCGGCGCCGACGTTGCCGCCCAAATTTTGTGATCGCTCCACCGCCGTTACCAAACTGTTCAAAGTCGTCGCGTAAGCTGAAGGATCGGCGGACGGATTTTGCAAAATGGCGGCTTGCGCACTGGAAACCGGCATGCCTGCGAGCATCGTGCCGGTGCCATCAGTCACCGTGTAATTTCCGGTGATTTGATTTCCCGCAATCACCGTCATGTCGCCCGCGCCGTAAGCGCCGGACGCGCCGGGCGCCTGACGCGACGGAACAAGCGGCGTGCTGTCAATATTGTTGCCGGCAATCAATGTCACGTTCCCGCCCGCCGCCGTGGAAATGCCGCCCAGAAACGGATTCGGTGCCCAACCGCTGTCGGTAAAATCGTAATCCGTTGATTGCTGCAGACCGTTGGCGCTGCCGTTGTCAGAGCCGGTGCTGATGCTGCCCGCCAGCGCGTTCGCAAAAACACTGCCGCCGCCGGTCGTGGAGACCGAACCGGAACCGACCAAAATATCTTGACCCGCAATCAGATTGACATTGCCCGCCGCCGTTTGAATCGAACCGCCGCCGCTGTTGCCGCCACTGTTGTTGTTCAGATAAATGCTGCCGGCACCGGGTTGAACCACGTTGTTGACGAAATTGTATCCGGCCTGGAGAGTCACCGACCAGTTGTATTCGTCCGTCAACAGCGAGTTATTCCCAAAAATGATATTGCGCCCGGCCTGCAAAGTCAGTTGACCGCCGGTCACGCCGCCGAAGTTTGCGCCGATGGTTCCGCTCAAATCCCATATCGTGCCGCCGGCGAGCGTGATGTCATACGCCGCCTGAAGATTGATTTGAGAAACCGCGATGTTGGCAAACGCGGTATTCACGTTCAAATCGAGCGTGCTGCCCGGATTGCTCCCGGCCAGAACCGTGCCGTTGCCGGCGCTGCCGGAGCCGGACGAATCCAAAATAATGTAATCTGGATCCAACAACAGCGTCCCCGCCGTCAAGCCGGTCGCAGCCCGCGCGTTGATGCCGGAATTCAGCGACAGGATATTCGGCGCGCTGATTTCCACGCTGCCGCCGTTGCCGCCCTGTGAACCGCCGGTAGCAACAATCGTGCTGCCGATTTGGTCGCTGAAATTATTTCCAGATTTGAGTGTAATCGTTCCGCCGGAGCTTCCGGCGGTTGAATTGTCACCGTTCGCGACGATTTGCGAATTCGCGCCGAGATTTAGTTGATCGGACGCGACAAGCTCGATGACGCCATTCTGATTCTGCACCGAGTCAGCCTGGATGATTCCATTCTGGTTCACCACTTGCGCTTGCAGGGCAATCGTTCCGGCGTCGGCGGTTATTTGGCCGAAATTGTTCACCGATCCCTTCGGCACCTTCAAGGTGGCGCTCAACCCGCGACCGTCGGGACGGTCACTCACCAGCACGCTTTCTCCAGCATAAAGCCCGATGTTGCCACTCGGCGCGTTGAGCTGGCCGTTATTTTGGATGTTCTCGGCAATGAGAAACAGCGATTTGCCTCCGCCAACCTGAATCTGCCCATAATTGACGATGCTCGCGAGTGGCGGCATTCCGGTGAATTGCCAGCTCGCTCCAATCCCAAAATCCGGCGTCAATGGCGCGGTGGTGGCGATGAAGCTGCCGCCGACTTTGACCATCGAGTTTGGGCCGAAATAAAATCCGTTCGCGTTGGCGAGAATCACTGTGCCGTTCGCATTGAGATTTCCAAAAATCTGCGACGGGTTCGCGCCGCCGATTTCGTTTAGAACGACGGAATTTGCCGAAGGTTGGATGAACGTGGTGGTTTCGCCCTGCTGGATGTTGAAGCTGCTCCAATTCAAAAGCGCGGCCTGGCTCGTTGTCACGTTCAGTTGCGCGCCGTTTTGCTGCGCGGAAGCCGAACCGGAAACCACGGTCATGCCCGTCGGATTGGCGAACAAAAAATTATTCCAGCCGAATATCAACGCGGCCACGAACCGGAATTGTCTGCATTTGAATTTCATGGCGCGGTTAGAATTGGACTCCGATGTTGAAATAAGCCTGCGCACTTCCGGCGGATGTCGTGGGTGTGTCGTGCAAGGCCCACGCGAGGGCGAGCCGGGCGCTCACATGACTGCCTGCGGTGAGAAAAAAGCCGACGCCGGTGCCCCATTGCGTGACGGAAACATCGGCCGGCGCCGGACGGTCCATCGAAAACGTCTGGCCGACATCCATGAACCACGAGCAGCGCAAATCCGCCGGCACGTCGCCGCTTTGCGTCGGGAAATAACCGACATTGATTGGCGGAGCGCGCAGATCAAAAAGCGCGCGCCATCCGGTATCGCCGTAATTTTGCCCCTCCTGATAGCCGCGCACGCCGCTCGTGCCGCCCAAGGCCATTTGCTCGTTGCTGATGAGCGGCGCGCTCGCCCACTGGCCGTTGGCATTGAGAACCGCGGACCAATCACCGGGTAAATTCTGTTGCCGAACCAGACCGGCTGTGATCGTGGTGTAATTGCCGCCCGCAGAACTTGAACCGGCAACGGACTGAAAACCGCTCCGGGCGGACGCCAGCGGCGACAGGAATACGTTCTGATTGTAATTGAAACTGAAAGCGCCCCATTTGTCCGGCCGCACGGCGACCCAGCTTGCCGATAGCGGCAGATAATAAAGGTTCTGCCTATTGTTGGCGGGCAGGCTGATGGTTTGGTTCGTCACCAGAACTCGATTGCCGAAAGTATCGAGAGCGTAGAGGTCAAAATACGTCAGGTTCGTGCTGTAAGTTTGCGCCTGATAGGACTTGTAATCCAGGCCGAGCAACAGCGACGATTTCACGCCGAGAAATTCTCGCAGGGGGACGGTGAGCTTCGTTCCGATATTGTTGTTTTCGGTCACCGTGCGCTGTGCAAATTGCGAACTGATGTTCGCGAGCGTGTTCGTAAAAATCGTCGTGAGCGGACCAAGATTGACCGGTGTGTCGGACGTGGAACGCGAGGCGTAAAAAATCACGTCGGGATTTCCCGTTGCGGGCGGCAGATTAAATTTGTGCGTGACTTCGTCGTAGCCGAAATTGACCGGAAGATTTTCATAGTCCTCGCGCAGGCCTTGGGCAAACGCCAGTGGAATCCGGTAAAATCCGCTGTAACTGGCGACCATCGGCTGATCGTAAAATCCTGAAAAATCACCGGCGGGTTTGAATTCCTGCGGTGAAAAATTGTAATCGAGGCCGAATTGATGTTCGCGCTGCCAGAGATTGCCGTATTGCACCGCCGAGTCCACGCGCAGCAACGGCGTGTCTGGTGTTGATTTGTCATTGATTTCAATATGCTCGTGCAATGGCAACTGGTCCTTGACCTTGAGCGTCAAATCGCTAGTGCCCGGTTCCGGACCGGGACTGATGACCGGATAAATCTGGCGGTCTTGATTTGCATTGGCGCGGTCGAGTTCCGGCTGGAACCATTTCGTGTTGATCAAGATGTTTGTGGTCAGGCTCGGCAGCGCGCGGCGAACGTTGTCGGCGCTGTAATAACGGTTGCCCTCGACTATGATGTCGCTCAAACGGCCCTCGATGATTTTCACGCGCACGATGCCGTTGGTCAGCTTCTGCTGTGGCAGCGTGACGCTGATGGTTGGAAAACCAAGATCGCGATACCGCAGTTGCAGTTTGCCCAAACCTTCGCGAATGCGGGCGAAATCCAACTCGCCGATGTAATTGGTGAGGATGTTAAATTCTCCCGGAGGCAGCGCCGTGTTGCCTTCAAGCTGATAGCCGTGAATTTCAATTGTCGGTTTCGGCGCGGTAAAAAGATTTATGATCGCCGCGGCCAAATCGGATTCCGCAGCGGCATTGGTCTGGACAATTTTGATTCGGACAAGCCCGTTGGTGAATTGTTGCTCCGGCAACGTGACGTTCACGTTCGAAAATCCCGATTGGCGGTAGAGCGCCTGCAAGCGATCCAAGCCCTCCCGCACGCGCCTCAAATCCACCTTGCCAGTGTAATTGGAAAGCATTCCAAATTCGGACGGCGGCAGTGCGGTGTCGCCTTCAATCCGATAAGTTCGGACGTCAAGGGCGGGCAGCAGCTTGGGCGGAGGATTGGTGACTGCGGGAATGGGCGCGGCAAAAAGGTCTTCAATGACGGCGGGCGGATTGGTTTCCGCCGCGATGCCACTTGAAATTTTTGCGAGCGCGATCATCGCGATCACCCCAAGTCGGAATCTCATTTGCTGTGGTTGTCCTCTCGACAAATTCGTTTGCTAATCCATAACGGCAGGCCCGGCGTGCGCGCCGGACCTGCCGCGTGTTGGTCTTCGCCTATGAATTTTATTGCGCGGTCACGCGGTAAAATTCGGCGCTGCCGGAATTGGTGTGGTTGATAGTGTCTGCCCTGCCATCGCCAGTTATCGTGGTGGCATCCACCGGCCAGGTTGACACCGGACCGCCAAGATTGTTGGTGTAAGCCACGGCGTAGGTGTTGCCAACCGTGGTCGTGAATTGCACCGCGCTGATGGTGCCGGAATGGTTAACGCTCACAATCTTCGACTGTCGCGGCCCGGCCACGAATGTGATCACGCTATTTGTGGCGACGGTGAACACGCCAATCAATTTATCCGGCGGCGGATTCGGATAAACCGACGAGGACTGGATTTGCCAGAAATCCAGCGAGGCCGGCAATGCCTGCTCCACCGTGAACGGCGCGTTGCCACCCAATTGCGCGATGCCGTTGAAATGTCCTCCCGAAACAATCGAGTCATACGACGACGCGGCATACAAACCGCCACTATCAATGACGTAGGCATTCGGGCCGTTCGACGGAATCGCAAGGGGAATCAGCGGTCCCGTTCCAATCGCGCTGATGATGCTGTGCAATGTGTCCGCCACCTGCGGGCCAACGTTGTAAGCCGTGGTGTTCGGTTCGGGGCTGCTTAAATAGTTGGTCTGGCCAGTCGCCAGCAAAACCACTTTTGCACCGGTGAAACTTCCCACGTTGCCCGTCACCTGGGTCGGATCCCAATTGCTGACGGCGGTGGTGTAGCCGTTGGTGTGGCCCAGAAAGTTGGTGACGCTGCCAATGTCGTATTCGATGTCTTGCGCGCTCTTGCGGAAGACGAGCAGCACGTCGCCGTCGTTATAAATCCACGCCCGCGCGGGCGGTGCGGACAGCAGCGTCGCCGCCGCGAAAAGGGTTAAAATTATTTTTTTCATACGCTGTTAGGTTCAAAAACCGCCAAGTGGGTTAGTAATTGGGCAAAGGAATGATCGGGCCGCCGTCGGCGCCTGCAGTGCGCAACTGCACCTTCATCGAAGGGATGGGAACAAAGTTGTTCGTGAACACCGGGTTGGTAATGCTCTGGAACGCCGCGTTGGTGACGCTGTTGTAAAGCACGTTGATCACGGCCTGTTGCGGGGTTGAAGGCGCTCCCGTGTTTGGCGAGGTGATGTAATAATAATGCTCGGTGCCCCAAAGCGGGTAACTGCCGTTGATGACGTTGGTCACGGAATAAGGCACGCCTTCAAAAGCGATGGGCGCAAGCGGAGGCGTCGCATTTTGCACCGCGACAGTGCCAATCGAATTGGTCACCGCCGTCACCGCCGTCACCAATTTGGAGGCGGAGGAAAGCCCGGGATCGGCGCTGCCATCCTGGACGGGCAACCCGGCGGCATTGTTGGTGAAGGTTTTGATATTTCCGGTATTGTAGATGTTCAGGTCAATTTCCGTGCGGACGGCAGAGGAGCGGTTGCGGCCCACAAAATAAACGTAGTTGGTGCCGGTGCTGCCGTAAAAATACGCCTTGTTGGTGGTGGTTTCCAACTCGACAGCCTGTCGTTGGGTCAGGTTGGTGATGGCATATACATCCGGGTAGTTGGTGTTTCTGACATAGACCAGCGGCACCACATAAGTTGGCAAATCAGTAAGATTCGCCGCCACCGAATCAATGCCCACGGCCTCGGGCGAGGTCGCCGAGTCCACAAACGTCGGAATGATGGGCGCGCCCGCATAATTGGTGTCACCCGCGCCGGCCGCCTGGTTCACCAAAGCACTAAGGCCGTTGATGGCGCCGTTGTTGAGGTTGATGTTCAGCGTAATGGTGCCGTAGCCGTTCAAATTCGGGTTCAAGCTGGAGCCTACGAATTGAGCCACGTTTCCTTTGATGCTGCCGTTGACAGAAAAGGCGCCGCCCGCAAACACGTTGGTGGCGCGGTCGAATAACACGGTCGAGCTGGCGCTACCGCCCTCGATGTTGACGGTTACTTGCGCGTGCGAACTTGGGGTGAGCGCCAATCCGGCGAGAGCGACGCCGGCGGCGAGGATTATTTTTTTGAGTTTGATTGTTTTCATAGGTTCACAATTTTTCGGTTTGGTTGTTTCAGTAAAAAAACGTCCGCGTATGCGGGAGACAGCGCCGCCTGCCCAAGCAGTCGGCGGATTCCGGCAATGTCACTTTGACGACCGGAATCGGGTGATGTTTTGCCCACTGTCTCTTTCGCAATCACACGGTTTCGTTTGTTCTTTTTGAAGAACCTCCGGTGAACCGGTCAGCCTTCGTAAATTTTCTAAATGTTGAGCCTCTCCCGCAGTGGAGTCGGCAAATGGTAAATGCGGTGGACCACAAGCTGCTCGCGTCGCTGTGCATTCTAATCATGGATTTTACAGGTTTGGCGCGTAGGCGATGAATTTGCGGTATTCGACTAAAATGGTCTGCAACGCCGTCACAAACGCTTGTTCCTTCACATAGGTCAGCGGCGCTTTGGGCGTCTCGAGGATGATCTCGAACGGACGCGGACGGACTTTTGGCGGGGCGCTCAATATGCCGTCGCAGGTGTCGTAAATGACGCCGTTGCACGCCCGAAAACCGTCAATGACCGGACGCTCATCGCGCGCAAGCACTTTTTCAACGGCCTGTAGCGCGGGCTCTATTAGATGTTTGGTCAATGTCGCGCCGTGAGCGAACCCGTAAAAGCCGCCACTCGTTTCATCGGTGTGCAGTGAAATGATGCCGTGAAACGAATGGGAAATGAGTTCGGCCTGCAGCAGCCGGACTTCCGGCTGGTCCGAGTTTTTCCAAAACTCGCGATTCAAATCTTTTCCGCCGCGCGAAAATCTTGTGCCGTCTTCATAACCGGTTGGATTGCATATCGGATAAAACGACAGGCAGTAACCGGCGGCCAGTTCCGGCCGGGCTTCGAGCAGCTTGACGAACTGGACAATGGCGCGCGCGCCTTCCGGTTCGTCTCCGTGAATCGCGGCGAAGATGCCAATGCGAATCGGTGCGTCGCCGCCTTTGGGGCCGACGAACAGGAAGCGCGGCAATTCGTAAGTTTCGCCGGCATTTTTGAACTTCGCTCCGTGGTTGACGACGAGGTTCGGCGAATGCTCCGCAATTTTTCCAAGTGGCACAAGCACACTGGCGGTGGAGCGCCAGCGCACGCGCGGGGTTGGCGGGGCAATTTCAAATTGGGAATCGGCGATGGTCATGGCTCGTTTATAATGCTTGGAATATCTGGTCAAAGACGCCGCCGTCGGCGAAATGGGTTTTCTGCGCTTTCTGCCAGCCACCCGCGATTTCATCCACCGTGAACAACTCCAGCGGTTTATATCGCGTGGAATATCTCGCAAGGATGGTTTGGTTTTGGGGACGGAAAAAATGTTGGGCAGCCAGTTCCTGTCCGGCATCGCTGTATAGATATTCGAGATAGGCGCGCGAAACGGCCTCGGTATGATGCCGTCTCACGTTGCGATCCACCCAGGTGACGGGGTTTTCTGCAAGAATGCTCACGGGCGGTAGCACAACAACCAGTCCGTCGTCGGGAAATTGTTTCTGAACCAGCGCGGCCTCGTTTTCAAAAGTCAGCAGCACATCCCCGATTCCGCGATCGGCAAAAGTCGTCGTCGCGCCGCGTCCGCCGGTGTCGAGCACAGGCACGTTGGCGAAGAGTTTCGCCACAAACGCGCGCGCCTGCTTCTCGTCACCGGCGGATTTCTTCAGCGCATATCCCCACGCCGCCAAATAACTGTAGCGACCATTGCCGGAGGTTTTCGGATTCGGAATGACAACCGATACATCAGAACGGACAAGGTCGTCCCAATTTCTGATGTTCTTCGGATTGCCTTTGCGAACCACAAAGACAATTGTCGAAGTGTAAGGCACGCTGTTGTTCGGCAAACGCGATGACCAATTTGCCGGAATTAAATCAACCGAATGTAAAATATCAATGTCCGGCGGCTGGTTCATCGTTACCACGTCCGCTTCGAGTCCATTGACCACGGATTGCGCCTGCTTGCTTGAACCGCCATGAGATTGATTGATCGTCACGGCTTCCCCGGTTTTCTCCTTCCAATACGCCGCGAAAGCCTGATTGTAATCCTGATAGAATTCCCGCGTAACGTCGTAGGAAACGTTCAGCAGTTTGGTTTCCTTCGCGCTTGCGGAAATGGCAAGGGTCGAAACCAGCAGAATTTTCAGAAAGGTTTTCACGCGTTATGGGTTCGGGTTCCGTTTTGACTAAAACGACAGTTGAATTCTGGTGAAGAAAACATCTTCCGGATGCTGCGTTACCGCTGCTGGCACGCTCGTGCCCGCGCCTCCACCGCCCGTAAAAGTCGTGCGCGAAAAGCTTGCGTTCACGCGAATGTTACTGTTGAGATACCAGTTCAGCCCGATCGCCCAGGCATGCGCCTCCGAAGCTGACGTGGCCGGGTTGGCAAAAACCGGGAACGCCGCCTTGTCCACGTCCAGTTCCGCGTAACGCGCCACTAGTTGCAACGCACCCCAACCGCCATTTCTGGGATCGAAGGGATGGCGCGGCGTCACACCGTTGAAGGTGGCGTCTTCGCCCGTCAATACCCAGCCGCCGTCAATTTCCCATGCCGTGTTCTTCAAATTTGCAGTCTGGAGAGTGGCACTATTCTCAACCCCTTGATCTGAAACTACATATTCGCCCAATAAACCAAACGGGCCGTAATAATAATACCCTTGGGGCGAAAGCCGCCAGTGCGTGCCGTGTGCCATCACCCCGCCAGTGGTCGGATTGTAGGCAAAGAACTGTTGCTGCCCGTCCGTGAAATATCCCGGCTGTGAGCCGCCAGTGGTGTTGGGCAGACCGAGGATGTTGGTGACGGAAGAATCCCCCCAACTGCCGCCAACGCCAAATCCCAGGTTTTGCAGCGGCTTGTAGCTCGTTAGTTTGAACGGCTGGATAAACAATCGCCCGTCAAATTCCCGATCATCCTGAAAGCCAGTGTTGCTCGAGTTGCGGGCGTCACCCACGCCATTGAAGATGCCTACAGCATAACTCAACACGCCGCCGGCAATGTCACCGTGCAGTTCGAAACCCAAGTCCCGGTTCGGCACCAGATCGGTGACCAGCGAACGCTCATTGAAGGAGGTGTTAACGTCCGCTTGCAATTGTTCCAGCCCGACCGGCGCTTTGAATTTACCCGCCTGAATCTGGAACGCGGGCGAGTAGCGATAATTCACATAGGCATCGAAGATGCTTGGCGTGGTGGCCGAACTGGAAGCACCGGGTGTGCCGTTGCCGAAATCCGGCACGAAAAGGAAGTCAAAGTCGTGATACACGGTCCCGGAAAGGATTGGCCGTGCTCGACGCAACAAGATACTGTCGTTGCCCGGCACGTTGTTGTTTTGCTGGAAAGTGCGGCTGTCCACCTGTAATACCCCATGCAGCGAAATGGAAAAATTCGTGTCGGCGGAACTAAAGTTGACTCCGTTCGCACCCACGGCCAGACGCGGCTGCGCCTTGGCTGACGTCGCCGCCGCGTCCTGATCATTCTCGCGCAGACGTTCAAGAATGCGAACCTTCTGGTCGAGTGCCTGAACCTGCTCATTGGAAGAGTTCGTGGCTGCCTGCTGCTTCGCGTCGTTCCGCTCTTCCAGAGCCTGAACCTTTTGGTCGAGTGCCTGGATTTCCTGCTTCAAGGCTTGAATCTCGGCAGCCTCCGTGGAGTTGGTGGCGGTGCCGTCGTCGGCAAACAGCGGGAAGGCGAATAGCAACCCGGTAATGGCTGCGAATATCAATCTGTTTAGTTTCATTTCTTGATTTCATATTCATTCGACCTCCGGTTTTTCCGGTCGGGATTTTTTTGTTTTTTTGCCTCCAGTGCTCCGGTCGGCGCTATTCTTTTTGAGCTGGCGGCTTCTCCAGCCGCACGCGTTCGGTCTTTTCAATTTGAATCACACGCGAATCATGAATGACAATTTCCACCACGCCGTAACGCAATGAACCAACGTGTTGAATAACCAATTCCAGCCACTTCAGATCGTCGCTGCTATTCGTTTTTGTCTCTTTGATCCCTTCACTCATATAAAATGTTTTTATTGCTTAATATGTTTAACATCTATTTAACTGGTCGTCATTTGATTCAAATAAAAAGCCAACTTTAATTCACAGATTTTCAAAACGGCTAACATTGCCATTAAGGTCATCGTATTTTACTTGCATGACATCCATTTCGATTTCAAATAGCGACTTACATTGTCGTTATTATCGGCAAATTATTGGAGATGTCAACTGACTTTTTCATTTATTTTTAGATGCCTTCCCCGCCGATGAAGCCGGCCGAAACCTCGCGTTTGGAAACCGGCGCGCCCTTTGCAACCTCGGCCAGAGTCGCCTTGTCCATTAGTCCGGCCACATAATTTCGCGCGTCGAGGAAAACGCGGCGGAACCGGCAGACCGGCTCTTGTGAACAACGCTGGTAGCCAGTCAGCGAAACGCAGTCAATCGGCGCTAAAATGCCGTCAAAATGCCTCACCACCTCGCCCATTGTAATTTGGGCGGGACTTTTGGCGAGTATGTAACCGCCGCGGATTCCGGCGGCGCTGTTCACCCAGCCCTGCGCCTTGAGGTCCAGCATAATCTGCTCCAGAAAGCGCTTGGGAACATCATTCCGCCGGGCAAGCTCCCGAATGGGTATCGGCGCACCTCCAAAATGATCCACGAGCGTGAACAAGGAGCGCAGCGCATAATCAGTCTTCTTTGAAACTCGCATATCAATATACACGATAAAATAAGTCATATTTAAGTCAACAGATATTACGGATTTTTCGGAGCGGAGTTGACTTAACTGATGATCCAATAAACTTCGTCGAGTAAGATGAAACCAAAGCCCGTCGCCACCGCACAAGTGGTCTGCCCCAGTTGAGATTTGGACAGTTTGAAAGGCCTGAATAACCTTATGCAAATGAACCCAGATCCACCCGTCAAGCGCGGGCGTTGTCAAGTTCAGCTTCGATTTCCGCCACAGTCGGCAGGCTGCCTTTCAAATTCCTGGGCAGGGATTCAACCAGTTTGGTCTGCCATTGGGCGACACCGATGGGCTTTTTCAAATCGCGCAGCGCATACTCAACGGTCAGATGGTCACGTTCCTTGCACAGCAGCAGGCCGATGGACGGTCTGTCATCGGCATGGCGCAACTGGTCGTCCACCGCTGAAAGGTAAAAATTCATCTTGCCCGCAAATTCCGGCTCGAAAGCCTTCATTTTCAGATCAATCACGACATAGCAGCGCAGTTGCAGGTGGTAAAACAGCAGGTCGAGATAATAATCCTGGCCGCTGATCTCCATGTGATATTGCCGGCCGACAAACGCGAAGCCGACGCCGAGTTCGAGCAGGAATTTCTGGATGTGGTCAAGCAAACCCTGTTCGAGGTCGCGCTCGTGCGCGTCGCTGCGGATCGTGAGGAAATCGAAATTGTATGGGTCTTTGAGCGTTTGCTCAGCGAGGTCGGACTGCGGGGGCGGCAGGGTGCGCTGGAAATTGGTAACGGCTTTGCCTTCGCGTTTGTGCAGTTGCGTCTCAATGTGGTGCGTGAGCACCGCGCGTGACCAGCCATGTTCGATGACTTTGTGAGCATACCAGAGCCGGATGAGCGGGGTTTTCAATTTGGCCAGCAAAACCAAATTATGTCCCCAAGGGATTTCCGCCACAGGTTGCGGCAAATTTGATCCAGCCAATTCTCCAACAAGCTGTGGGAGAATCTTCGAGGTGGATTCTCCAACAGGCTGTTGGAGTTTTTGAAGTTCCTTGGTCCAAGCGAGATAAAAACTCCGCATATACCAGACGTTTTGCGGCGAGAAACCCGCCGTGCCGGGGAATTCCTTTTGCAGGTCTTCCGCCAACCGCTCCACCACCTGCTTGCCGTAGCCTTTGGTCTTTTGCGCCTCGACAATGATTCTACCGATGTCCCAATAAAGCAGAATCAACTCGCGGTTGATGGAAACCACCGCGCGAAGTTGCGCCGCGCGGACCCGCGCCTTGAGGTCGGCGAGCAAATTGGCATAACCGACAGGAAGCGCGGCGGATGGTTTGCCATCCTGTCCGCTGATCTTTGCCAAACCTGTGGCTGTTGTTTTTCGTTTCGTCATACAAAATGTTCGCCTGCCATTCCGCTCACAACAATCCTGAACCGATTTCGGAAACTTCGGACATGATGCCGAATTTTGCCGGTGTTGAAAAGTTTTTCGCGCACATGACTTTCAAGGTGTCCGGTGCTGCTGGCCATACTTGTCGCAAGCAATTCTCCACGCGCCAAATCCTAAACGCAAAACTCCCGGAGCCGGGCGGCGGGTCAACGGTGGAGCAGTTCGACTATGAGGACTGACAACCTTGACGCGACGACCGGCGACATACAATTGAATCTGGATTGGCGCGCGTTCTTGCCCACGCGACTGCGCCCATGAGCAAAGCTCAATGAATCCAATAATGGCCGATGCAAAGTCCATAGCCGAGAGCCAGCAAAAACCAAGCGACCGACCGAAGCATCACCCGCCACGCGAAACGGTCCTGCAAGTCATTGGAGACTTGTTCCAACCGTTCGCATTGAGCCGTGGTGCTGGCCTTGATGTTTTCCCATTCAACCACCGCACTTTCCATCAAAATTTTGACCCGCCTTGCGACTGCCTCCGCGTCGGCAAGCTGCACCTGGATTTGTTCCGCCGCCTGCCGGGTTGCCTGAATGTGAATTTCGACGGTTTTTTTCAACTCCTTGTTCTGGCCGTCCACCGTGCCGGCAAAATCATCGGCCATTGCCCGACTCTGCCGCCGGTATTCAGCCAGATGCAGTTCGATCAATTTGCGGGCATCATTCATCAAACGCGGCAGATTGGCCGCGATGCGCCATTGCGCCCTGGTCAACAACGCCAGTTGCACCGGGAAATTGCTATCCGGCCCGACATTCCATTCGTGCAGCAGCCGGTGAACCCGGTCCACTTCATCCGTGGTCAGCCCGGCGCACAGCGCCGCCAAATCATCTTTATCCAAGTCCATACTCATTCGCCCAAGTTGAGCATCGGGTGTTTTAGGCGGGCAGGCTTTGTCGCCGGTTCCGGCTGTGATTCGACCTCCGGCATCTGTTGCTCTGGCACCAGCTGATCGGCAAGGGCGCCGTATTGCCGGAACATCTGCTGCATCGCCCATTGCATTTCACCGGCCAGCATCAATTCAAGATGCGGTGCGCCGGGCGTAGCCACTTCCGCAAAACTCAACTTGCGCCCCGCCTTGGCCTCGGCGCGTTTGATCGCCAGCAACGTGATGGAAGTCACCACCGGCAATATCAGTTCCTTCGCGCCAAACTTCTTCAACTCGGCCTCGATGTTGGATTTTTTGAACAGGTTCGTCCGCACTTTCGCCGGATTGTGGACAATCACATAATCCACGCGGTCGCCCGCGAAATAAAACAGGTCGAGCAGATTGTTCATGCTCTCGGTGTCCTCGCTGGGAAACAGGAAAAAAGTGAATCGGATGCCCTGCGTGGCGAGCGATTCGAGCAATTGCAACGACTCCAGCGCCTGCACGATGAGGCCGTCGGCTTGCGCCCGGCAATCAATGACGTGAACCGGCGCGTCACTGCGCGACACGTTACGAAACAATCCGAGCAGGGTGGATTTGCTGTCGTCGTCATTGCCCAAAACATAGGACTGCACCTGTTCGGGATGGCGGTCGGCAAACGAATGGTGCCGGTCATCGAGGTCGGAGCCGTTCCACTGGATGCCGTGATAATCGAGCCAGGCGGTGCGGAATTCAGCCTCGAAACTTTTACCGAGGCTGCCTTTGGATTGGGGATTGATGTGGATGCGTTTGGTGATGTTGGTGTTCATGTGAATTCTTGGTCGGTGTTAATTTTTGAAAGGTTCGGACGGTTGAAAGCGTTTTGTTGCGGCAACGGCGATTGGCGTGATTGCGGCTGGCTGGCCGCTGCGTTGGGGCGGGCGGGTTGGAATTCGGAATTATTTTCCGCATCTTCCCAATGCGGTTTGGTCGCCCGCTTCAATCTGCGCCGGTAAAATAGATACGGAGCATGAAACGTGACGCGGATGCCCTTTTCACTCAACAGCAAGTCGGCGATTTCCTGCCACGTCTTGCGCCGTTGGCGCAGTTCGCGGATGAAATCGAAGTGCGGTTCCAAAATGCTATGGAACGGTTTGCCGCCGCGTTTTTGATGTGCCGTTTCAGTCATCGCCGGACAGGATAGCCCGATAATGAAAAACGGCGGCTGAGAGCAGGTGAAAGTTAAAGTGAGATGAAATCACGCCGCAGGTAGCGGCAAAGGGCGACAATTGGCGACAAATTCAACTGACGAAAAGCGGCAAGTGCCGACGAAATGTCGGTAGCGGATGCGACGAAAAGTGACAAATGCGTTGTCGCCTTTCGTCGCTTTTAGTTGCCTGGTTTCTGGTTGCGTTTTTTACTACCGATTTTGGTAGGGGATGGTGTCTCGAAAAAATTGAGGCTTTCAAATTTCAGAAAGCCGTCAGAATCGCGTTCGGCTGAACGTATCAAATTGGATGATGATGGGCGCACTGAACGGGCGTTCTGAAACCGGCAGCGAAACGGAGCAGGTCGGGAGTGGCATGAACGAACGACGGCGGAGTGGAGCGCGGTTTTAGAACGACCGGTGAGTGCGTGACCGTCTAGGTTTCACTTGAGGCGATTTGTCTGGCCGGTTGCTGAATACCTGGAAGCAAGCCGGCCAGTCAAAGCGCCGTTACTGTCGTTAGCTATTGGTCAGTAAAACGGCCAAGTTTTTAGTTTTGGTCGTCCAAGAGATTCTTGCTCAAACGGAATTCTTCCAGCTTGCATGTGCAGCGGACGGAAATCGCGCCCTGATTTATCCCGGAGCACTCGAAGAATTTCAAAGCCGGCCTCATCGCTGTCGCCAAAATGCCAGCAATCAATCTTTGGCGGCAAGCGTCGGAGCAATGCCACCGTGCCACTGCCGGGGTAGCTGGTGCAAATAAGCAGTTCGCCGCTCTGGAGTTTGGCCAATTCATGAAACGTCGTTTCATTTTCAATCGTCGTGCAGCGCAAAGACGATGTTTCAATTTTTTCTGCGCGCTCAATATCCGCTTGAGATAAACGAAAAGAGCCATGCAAAATCCCGAAATCCAACCATGTGCCGTCCAGACAAAGTTTTAGCGGGCCATGAACCAGCACGGAGCGTGGGTTGGAAATAATTCCAATATCGTCAAGCGTGCGAATTTCGCCGCCGGTGATTTCTTCGAGCAAGCGGCCTAGTTTGCCGCGCAATTGACCTGAAAATTCGCCGTCTCGTTCCAGCATGGCGAGTTCTTCCAACTGTTTGGATGATCCGCACAATACGCAGCTTGCAAATCGAATGAGCGATTCACCATCCCAAGCCAGCAACTTCGGAAGCAGAGCAAGCAGTTCGCTGTTGGCACGGCTCGGTTCGCGGTCAAAACCTGCGGTGGATCGGCCAGCCAGCGCCTCATTACGCATCCGTCCGCACCAAGCCGTCCATTTTTCTCGCCAGTGCGTCGGCACGTCGGCATAGGCTGCCGCTACGAATTGTTCCGCCAGATTGGCGCGCGTCTTCGTCGGCGATAACCGTGCGATTTTCGCGTAAAGAGCGTCCTCGTTTGTGGCCGAAAAACGAATTTGGTGAATGTGAGAACGGTCGCGTTTGTGAACTGGAACGCGCACGAGCAAACCGGCAGATTCAGCTTCGGCAAGTTGTTGCTCGGCCAGCGCCCGGTTTTCCCCTTCGTTGCAGCCGGCCTCCGCAAGCAGTTCTTCCAATAGCACGAGCATATCACGATTTGCCGTGCCGGTGCGTCCAGCCTGACTTCGTTCAAAACGACGGGCAAGGGCTTCAAGAACGGGCGAAGGCGTTTTCATTCACTGGTTAAATTACGAACCCATCAGCCGCCGGGCATCTTCCGAATTACGCGCTAGGCTCACCGAGACGTTGCTGATTTCGGTGCGTTTGCCAACACGTCGGTCATTTTTCGATACAACAACGAGCCAGTCGCAATGTTCAAACGCATACGGAATGTTACCGGTGCTCATGGAAAACACGCCCTGAAGATCAAACGCCTTGAGTGCGGTAATGCAGTCCTTGATGCGCTCACCGCTCAACTTGGAAAACGCCTCGTCAATCGGCACAAGTCCCAGCGAAGGCTCTGGCTTGCGGGAACTGTAACGACGATACGCACGCAAATAACTCGCCAGTATGGCGATGAAATACGGCGATTGATTTTCACCACCACTGAATTTGCCGGAGTGCCTGTCCACGCTCGTTTTGCGGCCGTCTTCTTCCAAAACCTCCATGTCATATTCATAATAGTGACGGTAGTCGAGCAACCGGGCTGCTTCTGCGCTGTCCGGTTGCTCGGTGAGCGTTTTCAAAAAATGTGCAATCGCATCGCGGAAACGCGGCTCGGCCGAGGCGAAAAATAAATCATCTTCGCGCGCGATGGCGCTGGCCTGAAGCAAATCGTGGTAGAGTTGATAATCCCGGTTGAGCCAGTATCGAAGCGTGTAGGTATTCGTGCCGATTGGCCGTTTCTTCAGCGACGTGTTGAGCAACGTGACCAAGTTGACAACTTCATTCAACGCGTTGTGCAGTTTTTCCAAAATCTGCGTTCGGAACAGATGCTCCCAATTTTTGCGTTCGCGCTCGGCTTTGGTGCGATAATCTGGGATGTCGCTCTGCTCCAATTTGGCGAGTTGCTTGGCATGTGCGTCATTTGTTTCGGTTTCGACAGGCAAATCATCGAACTTCGTGTGAACCATCGCGAGTTCACGGCGTTTGGCCTTTAACTCCTCCCACGCGCCAGCGGCCTTCTCGTTGCAGTCATAGAACTGATCCTTAAAATGATTTGCGGTGGCGTCCTTTGCAGGAAAACGCGCCAGCATCTCGGCACGCAACTCCTCCAGCCGTTTCAGCCACTGCGAAATGTCGGTTTCATTCCGAACCTGCTCAAATTTTCCAGCCAGCGCCGCGACCTCGGTTTGGAACGCTTTAACTTGCGTTTCCAAATTGCGAAGATTCGTCCGTTTCTCGCTGCGGTCGAGTGCTCTTTGCTCGTCCTCCAATTTTTTAAGTTCGGCTTCACGTTTGGCTTGCTGTGTCGCCAATTCGTCGAACTTCGCCCGGTCAATTGTATTGAGTTTCGCAATGTTGTCGCTCAACTCGGACTGCAACTCAGGCAATTGCCGGACTCGCGCGAGTTCCTCGCTCAAATTTGGGGCTTGTTCAAAATGTTCACGCCAGCCTTCGGTGGCAGCTTTGACCGCGCGTTCGATGGGTGTCAGCTTGCGTTCTTCAACCTCAAGATCACCAACCAGCTTTTGTTTCCAGGCAAGCTGTTGCTCCAAACCTTTTTCGCCGACAAACGGATTGCCATCATAGAAGCGTGGACGTTCAACGAACGCACCGCGCGTCATAAAGCCGTCCGGAAGAATGCCGTTTTGCTCTGGCGGCAAGGCGCGCAATTGAGCGAGTGATTCTACGCACATCAAATCGCCGAACAATTGGCTTACAATGGATTCAGCGACGGAGTGGCTGGCCGTCAGCTTTTCTGCCAGCGAACCGGGCCGGACCAATTTTTTGAGTTTTGCCGCCTTGTTTGGATTGATGAGAGATTCCCGGCCAGTCTCATTGCCAAGCTCGGATGCCTTTAATCCGTGATAAATTTTCTCCGCCTGTTCGTAATGTTCGAGTGCAACCACAATGGCGAATTTACGGGCGAAGACGACTTCGATTGCCGGACGCCAGCGTTCATCGTTTACTTCGCACAGCGCCCGGAGATGTTGGGCGGGCAAACGTGAACCAGTCGAAGGCAAACTGCTGTTCAGCGTATCCAACAACCGAGTTGGAAACGGGAGTTTACCGATTTTAAGAGCGCCAACTTCATCGCGCAACTGGCCGAGTTGCTGGCGTAATTCGACTAGACGCTTTTGCGTTGGCGCGGCAGCACGGCTGACTTCGATGGCAGCACGCTGGGCGGCGTCACCGAGTGCGCGCAAGGTTTCGCCAGCCTTCGTAACTCCACCTTTTTCAACGCCGTTGATGGCCCGTTCAACCGAAGCGACCGAAGCCGCATCAATGTCCAGAGGCACTGCGCGAAGTTCTTTGAGCCACGAACGGGCATTGCGAACACGATTGGCGAGCGCTTGCCCCAGCGTCGTGCCGACCTCGGCAAGTTGACTGATTTGATGGGTCAGCTTGCCATTGCGTGATTTCAACTCGCTATAAAGCCGGCCTTCAGGTGTTTCGTTGATGCTCGCCATGAGGCTGCCTATCCGCTGTTTGAGATTGGGGATGGCCTCCTCCAAGTGTTTCAGCCTCGCTTCCTCGGTCGCGTAATCTTCCTTCAGCTTCGCGAGCTTGGTTTCATCAGCCTGAAGTTGTTCGGCGGAATGTTCGTGACGGAGTTGGGCTTCGAGATAACGCGCTAATGCGCGGTCGCGGCGAAGTTCGGTCAGCCGGACAAACGTGGCTTGGATGGACTTTAACCTATCAAGCTGGTCGTTCAGCTTGTTCAGGTCGCCCTCGTAGTTCAGGAATGTCTTGTAACTTGCGGTCACGTCACCGACATCAAGTTTATCGGAAGGCAGGATGAAATCGCGCGCGAACTCGTTGAAGTTTTTCTTAAAAAACGTAAAGGACATTGCTGTGGGCAAAAGCGACCGCAACGCTTTGTTGTCGAAATTGAGATGAACCGGCTGCGCCATGTCGCGCAAATATACCTCAATGCCTTCCGGGTAAATTCGTCCCTGACGACTTTCCGCAAATCCCTTGAACGCGGTATAATCTAGCGGACGCTTTTCGGCATCGAGAAAATCACCTCGCGCCAGCGATTCAGGAATAAAAAACGGTGTGACTTTGCCGTGCGCCTCCGCCGTGCTGGTGAATTCAACGCGAATGCCCCAGGTCTCGCACTTTTTGCCATTCGGCCAGATGAATTCCAGCGCCACATAGGTGATAGCGCTGCTACGCATATATTGCGTGACGCCATTTTCCTCCTCTTTGGTGTCGCCAAGACAATAGCCTTTGAGCGAACGGTCAGAACGGTCGCCGGTAGCGGACTGGTTGAAACGCACAAGGCGCTGGTCGCCCACGAGGACGAACTGAATCAAATCCATCAGGATGGATTTGCCCGAACCGGTCAAGCCCGCAAGCAGCATGTTGCCTTCAACTGGAATGGTATCCTTGTAGCCATACCAATTGAGCGCGTGGATTCGTGTGAGTCGGATGGTGCGAGTCATTCTGCTTTGTCGTTGTCGTCAAGATCGGTTTCAACTGGTTCTTTGGCCGATGCCAGATAGCGTTCGGCGTTTTTGTTCCATTCCTCGATCCCTTGAAATGGAATGACCCGCTTTAACGTCGGCATGATTTCAATCTGTGAGCGCTCCAACACCGCGTCGGGCGTGAAGTGAATAAGGTTTTTGCGCTGCGCCAGCGAGAGAATTTCACGCAAACGTGTCTGGCTGGGAAGATGTTTGCGGAGCGGTTCAAATTTCGCGGTCAATGAATCGTTGAGTTGTTGCGCGGTGAGGCGAACCGGCGGAGTTTCACCACGGTCACGCACGGCAGTGTCGAACTCATACCACAGCGTAAGCAAAACCAATGTGGCGTCCAATTTGAGGCGAAGAAGGAACGCGCTACTTTGCGGCACGGCCTGCACCGTCCGGTCTTGATGCTCCCAATGAAGTTTCAGGTCGAGCAATCCGGCCAATTCGTCCACCCAATCCCGGTTTTGATAACACCAGTGGTAAAGATCGGTCTGCGCGGGTTCGAGGCCAAGGATTGAACCGCTGGTCAACAAACGCCGCAAGGCTTCACCGAGCCGTTCGCGGTCATTGACGGAAAGTTTATTCAGCAATCCGTTGGTATTTGTATTTGTTCCGTCGGTGGTCATTTTTTAAGCAAAGTGAAACGCTCGATGCGGTATTGCAGTTTGGTGTCGAAGTTGCCGGAGTCAGCCTCGGTTTCGCGCCGGGGCACTTGAATTTCAAATTGGGCATCCGTCGAGCGCGCGTGCAGGAGACAGGCAATGAGGTTGTCCACATCCTCGTCATTATGAACATGGTCGCGAAGCAACTCGTCGGATTCAATACGCGCGCCCTTTTTGCCGGGCAATGCGGCCACAAAATGATTGGCGCGGCTGACGGTCAACGAATCACGCATCGTGCTTCCAAGTTGCGCCAACGCGTGATCTTGCTGGCGCTGGTCGGCATCCGCCAAAGGTTCAATTTCACCTGCCGCCCGGCGAAGGCGCGGCGTGTAGAGCGATTCCATGCCGCCAAAAATTCGCGCGTCGTGCAGCAGCAAAGCTGGAAACTCAATGCCCAGCTCGTCCAGTTCGCCGACGCGCCGACCGGCAAAATGACGATTGAGCGTCTCGAAAAATTCCTGCACACGGGAGCGGTTTTCGCTGGTCGTTTCCTGAAGATAGCGAAAACGCGCCTGCGAACGGCGAGTGAATTCAGCCGTGCGCCGATCAATGGCGTTGGCCAGTGGCTGGATTCCATCCAGCAAATTCGCAAGTTCATCCAGCCGCACCCTGGCATGTGCCATCGCCCCTTCCGGTGAAACCGCCGGATCGCGCCGCATCACCTCGGTCTGCATTTTGGTCAGAAGTTCAGCATTGGCCTCCAATTCTTCAATCGCCCGCCGTGCTTCCGCGAGCTTCGATGGCAGACGTGCATGAACCAATTGCGCATAGCAGGTTCGTCCGATGCGTTCGGCGAATTGATCAAACAACACCGCGAGATTTTCTTTCAGCGTCGAAGCCGCCAGTTGTTGTTTGGTGTGGCGCTCAATGGATTTTTGCATCCCGCGCAATTCGACCAGGCCGGCTTGGAGGCTGGCGACACAACTCTCGACCTGCGCCCAAGGTTGATCCGCCAGCGCGTCGCGGTTGGTCAAAGTGAAACATACGTTCACCAGCTTGTCCGAAAAGACGGCGGCCTCGGGACAGGCGATTTTTCTCAACGCCTGAACCAGCACAACCCCGTTTGCGTCAAAGAAAATTTTCCGCTGCCAATCTGTGCGTTCCTCCTCGTATAACCAGCCCGTCTTGCGAAGTGTTTCCAAAACAATGCGTGCCTTGTCGCGGAGAGTTGCCCCTTGGGCAACCGATTCATCCTCGGCGGCACTCAAATCGCCATGTTGCTCAACGACCCGTTCCACCAATGCCAGCGCTTCCTCCCGATCAAGCCCTTGGTTGCGTTGCACCGCCTCATATTCGAGCACATCAAGCGAATCCACATAGAGACGCGCCGACGGTCTCGCCAGCACCCCAAAAAAATCGGGGCGCACTTCGCGAAAAAGTTGAGCGGCAAGTGCGGACATTTTTCAAAGTCTATCGTGCTGGATGGGACAAAGACAGTCCAACCCTCCATGTGCGAAGATCGCGATCCAGAAGTTCATTTGAACCATGATTATTGTTTTTATCGGAAAGAACAATCTTTGGATCGTCGGCGAGTTTTCTACCTCATGATTTCCGTAGTCGCGGCTACTGCGGTGCAAACATCGAAATAATTTTCGATTCTTGCAAAGTTTGCAACTTCACCGCTCTGAATTCGGCCAGACTGACGGCGACAAATCGGAAAATTGCTGGTTGTCAACCTGTGCGGGAATCGCACTGGCACGGCTTCAATCTATGGGAAAATGCCGCCATGAAAATTTTCCAGCATAACAAAGCCAAAATTAAAGTCGTGTAACCAGTGACACAACGCGCCTTCGGCCATCTGTAAAAATGCCGCCATGAATCATTTTGATCAAGGCTTGAACCTAGATGACGGCAGGTTCCGGTAAAAGGCAAACCGTGAATCGAAACAGAAAAATAACTGCCGATTGTGTAAAGATTACGCAAAAGGGGCCGGGGCACGCGATAAAATTACCGCATGAATAAAACAACGTTCAGGTTTTTGATTCATCCGCCCGTCGCGGGTGGAAAATCTGAAAACGCATTTTGCGTGTCTGGCACGCCTTTGCCGGTTCGCCTGCGGATAAATTGGCAAAACGATGAATGGAGAAATTAACGATTGTTCCAAACGGGAACAAAGCCTTTTGAAAAACAGATAAAATAACGCCTTATGTTTACTGCCGTCGCGCAAAAAAATCTGGGCGATGCCGAGAATTATTTCGACGAGCACCTGTCGCAGAATGATTACTACGCGGTGGGCGAAATCCGTCCCGGCCAGTGGATCGGCGCGGGCGCGGAACGCTTGGGATTAAAGAGCGAAGTCACGCGCGAACAATTTCATGCGCTCTGTGAAAACCAAAATCCAAACGATGGCGAACGACTGACGCAGCGGCAACTGAAGGAGGGCCAGCGGCGGGTGTTTTATGATTTCACCTGTTCCGCGCCGAAATCGGTGTCGGTGCTGGCGGTGACGTTGGCGGATGAACGGCTGGTGACGGCGCATGAGGAGGCCACGCGCATTGCGTTCCGCGAACTTGAATCTTTCGCTGCTACCAGAGTCCGCAAGCAGGGCAATCAAAAAGACCGGATCACTGGCAATCTCGCCGCTGCCGCGTTCACGCACACGAGCAGCCGCGCGCTTGACCCGCAGTTGCACACGCATTTCACGGTGTTCAACGCCACGTTTGATGACAGTGAACGGTCATGGAAAGCCCTGCAAGCGGGCGGCATGTATGACGCCATCCGTTACGGCACGGCGGTCTATCGGAATGAACTGGCGAAACGGGTGCAACAAATCGGCTACCGGATTCAACCGTCCAAACATGGCTTTCAAATTGAGGGCGTCAGCGATGAGGTGTTGAAACGATTTTCCAAACGCGCACAACAGCGTGACGCGGTGGTTCAGGAGTTGGAACAAAAGCTGGGGCGGAAACTTTCCAACAACGCCATTTCTCTCGCAGTCCATCAGAGCCGGGCGAAAAAAGTCAAAGGCATCTCTACGGCGGAAGTGCGCGAACGACAGATGGCGCAATTATCATCGGAGGAACAACAATCACTGCAAAATCTCTGCCCGTCAGTCCAACCCGTTCGGCCAGCCCGTGTCCTTGAACCGGAAAACCAAGCCCTGAATCATGCCGTCGCCCATGTGTTCGAGCGCAAGTCGGTGGTGCCGGAGCATGAACTGTTGAACGTGGCCCTGTCGCAACGTCCGGGCGAAGTGGATTTGCCGACGCTGAAAGCGGCGGTGCAGCATTCCCCGGAACTGGTTAAAACCGAGCGCGGATTTTCCACGCGGCAAATTCTGGCAACGGAACTGGAATTGATTCAGGTGGTCAATGCCGGATGCGATGCCGTTGCACCATTGCATCCCGGCTACCGTCCCGCTGACTGGCTGGGTGAGGATCAGAAACGGGCGATTTATCATGTGCTGCGCACCAGTGACCGTATCACCGGCCTGCGTGGTCTGGCGGGCACGGGCAAAACCACGGCGTTGCGCGAGCTGGTCGCCGCCTGCAAGGAAGCCCGCGTTGAACCGCTGTTCTGCGCGCCGACGGCGGCGGCAACCGAGGTTTTGCGCACCGAGGGATTCGAGGCGGTGACATTGCAAAGTTTGCTGCTGACGAAACCGGTGTTGTCTGCCCGTCAGTTGGTGGTGCTGGATGAGGCCGGAGCGGTCGGAATGGACGACATGAAGCGGCTGTTTGACCTGGCGCGGGACGCCCGCATCGTGTTATCGGGCGACACCGGCCAGCACGCATCGGTCGCGCGTGGCGACGCGCTGCGGATTTTGGAACAACATTCCGATTTCAAATCCGGTCAATTGACGGCCATCCGGCGGCAACGCAAGGCCGCTTATCGCAACGCCGTGGAACTGGCGGCAGAGAAACGCACCATGGAAGCTTTCGCGCAGTTGGAACGCATGGGAGCGGTAACAGAGTGTTCAGGTGATCAACTGCATGGTGAAGCCGCACAGTCGTATCTGAAAGCGTTGGCGCAAAATCAATCCGTGCTGTTAGTTGCGCCGACGTGGGCAGAAATTGAGGCGGTGACGGAAAAAGTCCGCGCCGCGTTGAAAACGTCCGGTCGGCTGGCGGGCGACGAAAAGGAATTTCAGGTTTTTGATTCGCTGTCGTGGACGGAAGCGCAGAAGCAGGATGCGCGGCAATACCGGCCCGGCCTGGCGATTCGTTTTCACCGGCAAAAAACTGGTTATGCCAAAGATGAAACGGTTGCGGTGGTCGCCGTCGAAAATGACGCCTTGAAAGTCCAACGCGCGGACGGTTCCGAAAGCCTTTTCCCATTGGGTGCAGGCTGCGCCTGCTTTGATGTGGGGGAGAAACGGAAATTGAAAGTGGCCGCTGGCGACAGGTTGTTGCTGCAAGCGAACTGGCAGAAGAAATTTATCAACGGCGAACTGGTCGAGGTGCGGACAATTCAAGGTGATTCCGTGGTGCTGACCGATGGCCGGGTGATTCCAGAAAACTATCGCACGTTTACGCATGGCTATGCCGTCACGTCGCACGCCGCCCAAGGCAAGACCGTGGATGAAGTGCTGGTCGTCGCGTCGTCGCGTTCGCTGCCGGCGATCAATCAGCAGCAATTTTACGTCAGCATCTCGCGAGGGCGCGATGCGTGCCGCGTGTTCACTGATGATGCCGAGATGTTGCGCTCGCACGTCACCCGTTCCGGCGCGCGGATGGCGGCGGTGGAAGTTGTCCCGCCCGTCCACCGTCGAAAATTCATCATGACTGTTTTGCAACGCGGTCATCGCTTCCTGAAACAGTTCCGCCAGCGCCTCGGAGTGCAACAAACCATTTTACCTGACAAGCGCAGCCCACAAATGAAAACACCCCGTTATGAACAGCAACGAACTTCCACCCACCGAATCGGCGTCTAACCCGCGCGACAATCCTTCTTACGGCACGGATTCCACGGTCGCCACTTTGAACGTGGTGGCCGACGACGGCAGGAGTTACCAACTGCCTTACGCGCAATTTCTGTATGCAGAGATGATTTCCAATCCGGCGTTGGAAACGAAGCCGGATACCCCGCCCGAAAGGCTGTTGCTCTGTTTTGCCGTCGCCGAAGTTGCGGTGCTGGGGAGTGGACTCAAGGCCGTTGAACGGGCGATCCAGAAATATGAATTAAAATTTGTAAAGTCGGCTGACCGGCGCTACGCCGCTGCGTTCAAAACCCATGTTGCCGCCGTCGCCGTCGCTTTTACCAAGGAGAAAGTATGAATCCCGAATCGTCATTGAAATTACAGACGCTGGAAAAATTTCCCGTCTTCTTGACCAAGGAGAAAGTGGCTGAAGCACTGGGCATTGCCACCCATAATATCCCGCCATTGGTCCGGGCGGGGCTGCTCAAGCCGCTTGGCCATCCGGGGCGTTATTGCGTGAAGCATTTTTCCCGCGATGCGCTCGCGGAGAAGTTTGCCAGCCCGGAATGGCTCGATAAAGTGGTGGCAGCCATCCACCGGCATTGGCGCAACAAGAACGCAAGGAAGCGGGCAAGGCAGGCCCAACCGGCATGAGGACGGGCGAGTCCGTTACGCAGCAGTGACCGGCGGCGCGGCGAGCTGGAGACTCGAAGCTCCGCGCTGCCGCTCGCCCGTCCCCAAAGCCACACTTCAAAAAACATCTGGTTTAATCCATCTCGTCGTCCGGTGGGTCATATTCGTGGATGATTATCGCCGGTGGCGGTGGTGGCGTATGCGGCTGAATGATAATGCCGATGCCGGAGCTAACGTGCGGTTGATTGGGGAATTTCCGGCGCAACCCGCCGTTGAACACCCAGGCCAGCACCAACACCGACAGCCAGACGAACGCGAGAAACAGATAAACTCCCCATTCTGCGATGATCCAATCGAGAATATGGAACACGGGGTCGAGCACTATTGCAGGATTCAAGTTCATGTGATTTCCTCCGGTTATGCCTTGGCCATCACTGGCTCAAGGGTCTTGGACATTTCCGCGAACTTGTTGCGCATCCGCTCAAATTCGCTCAACGGCGGCAGTTCCACCTGCGCTCGCCGGGCATACGCGCGATGGATGGCTTTGCTGTTATGACCCAGCGCCTCCTGGGCGAACCGTTCGGGATAACCCGCCTTTTTGGCGCGTTCCGCCCACGCATACCGATACGAATGCAGGCTGACACCCTTGATGCTCAAGCCCATGCAGCGTTGATGAAACTCCGTCGCCCGGTCGCCGGAACGAATAGAGCGCAAATATGGAAACAGCGGTCCGCTCCCCGGCAAATCCCGCAGAATCTCCGCCACTTCATCGTCGAAGCGCATGATGGCAATGGAGCCGGTCTTTTTGCGCGCGAAACTGATGACGTTATGTTCCCAATCAATGTTTTCAGCTTCGAGGCTGGCGAGATCGGACTGCGACGCGCCCAGATGCCACGCCAGTTTATAGAACGCTTTGCGTTCGGGATTCAGTTCGCGGGCGACGATGGCCTGATGTTCCTCCCAGGTGATGGCGCGCTTGTCCTTGAACTCAACTTTCGGCCATTGCCGTTTCACAATGACCGGCCATGGCAGCCATGTCATGTCCAAGGCGAAGTTGTGGATGCGCCGCAAATAGACATTGGTCGAAACTTTTCCGGTTTCGAGCACGCGCAAAAAGTTTTCCGGCCGCGTTTCCAAAACCGGCAGGTGCCGAATCAAGTCAAACGCCTTGTCCTTGATGGCGGTCTGCCAGCGGTGTTGCGTCTCGCCTTTTTTGAGTTTGACCATTTCCTCCATGACGAACTGCCAGTTGCGGGTGGCAATCTGCGGGTCGCTGGCGGCGAGATAGGCGCGGGCGATTTGCAGGTTCACAGCGGGCTGCTGCTGCGCTTCGCCGCGCGAATGGAACAACCGCAGCGCCGTGGCGCGGTCGGTGGTGTGCAAGCTGTCCTGCTTGCCGGTCACGTCATCGTGAATGTAGTAGCGTCCGCCTTTTTTGCGGCGGTAGAGCCGGTATCGTTGTCTCATAACTGTATTCACAGCGATGAGTTTACGACGATTGATCTCGACTCCGGCAGGGAGCAGGTGGGAGTTACGCAGGGCAGGCCAGGGTTAAATCCTGCTGGCACTTCCGCTGGCACTCGTCTGTGGAAGTTGACCAAACCCTACAGTTCCAACTGGTTAGGTTTGGAGGCGAGGGTCGGAATCGGCCATTTATCCCCGCGTTTGCAATCCAAATATAGCTGATTTCATTGGCTATTCAAGCTAATTCGGCTTAATCCAACCATACCTTTTCTAACTCGTTTGGTGTCCGTTTTGGTGTCCGTTGGTGTCCGCGAAATGAGAACATTCATGCGCGTTGCATCGCGGATTTGCCGGAATGGTCTGATTCGCCCGGCGAAAAAAACTGTCCCGTGTTTTCCGATTTACGGGCGTTCTTGAATTTCCAATGTTCACTTACCGAGTCAGTGACACGAGCCAGCCATTTTATGTCGTGCTTCAGTTCCTGAAGGGTGTCGTAAGCAAAAAACTTCGTGGCATTATCCGCCGGATGTCCTAACGGTTTGAGCAACCCGTTGGAAACCAAAATCGGAATGTCGTGCGTGGCGCATCGCAAAATCCACGCCGCTTCCTCCACGGTCACGCGCGCTGGCTTCTCCCTCAAATTCAGAAATTTTTCGCGTTCCTGATCCATACCTCAAATGCCGATGCCGCGCGACTGGCGCACAGACTGCATATGTGCCTGTTTAATTACTTCCGTGCCTTCGGCAACGCTGTCGCATCGCTCTGAAAGGGCGCGAATCACCTTGCCCGGATGGTCGTCGGGAAATTGTTCCCAAACAATTTTCTGCGCTTTGACTTCCGCGTTACGCGCCATGAACCGCAGCGTGTGCCGCATTTGCCCCATGTATTCGGTCGCCACCTCGCGGGGGCCATTTCCTTTCAGCAAAATCTCGGTGTCGCCCTGGGCTTGCGTGTAGGGGGAAGTCTCCAGCCGCTGAATCACCGCCCATTCGTCGCCGTCCGCCTTGCGGCAAAGCAAAATTTCAGTTCTGAAAAGTTTAAGCAGCAGTGCGTGCGCGTTCCATTTGCCTTCCGGCGTGGTGAGGGTGGCAAAAGTCTTTGGCACGGGCCGTTCCCATTGGACGTGTTCCAACCGGCTCAACGCCTCGCGCACTGGTCTCATGGTTGCAAGATCACCTTCAATCGCCTGGAAAGCGGCGTTGTAGGCGGTCAGTTGTTCGTCCGTCAGTCGCGCCTCGCTGCCCGGCACTTCGTGTAGTGGATTTCCTTCGTGTTTCTCCATGCCGTTAATCCTTTTTCAAAAGCCGGTTCAATTCCTCGTTGGCAATGACAAATTCGCCCGAAGGGGAAAGCCCGGCCTGGACACGCTCGCGTTGAATGAGCGTGCAAAGCGTATAGGTGTCGAGGCCAAGCCTGCGGGCGGCTCTCGGAATTGAAATTGAATCCGCCTCGCTCAACCTGCCGGTCAAAATAGCACTTGGCTCGCTGTCCATAATCAAATCAAATAGCCCAAAAATTTCATTTGTCCAGTGACAAAAAGCAGCGTCACTTCCCCGCGCGCTGTTCCTAAAAGCAAGGGCTTGGCGGCGGCGAAAAAGTCAAGGTGGAGCGCAGAGGGCACAGGGCGAGCAATACCTTGAGTTTTTCGCCGCTGCCGTATAATTGCCCGCAGCGACAGCGCGCGACTCGATTTTTTTTGGACAAGATAAAATTCGCCGTATTGACGTTTTTACGTAGTGCCGCTTTTCGTCCCGGCTACTTCCTTGACCGCCAGCACGCCGCAAGACAGGCGAGACCGGCGAGAGCCAGAGTGCTAGGTTCCGGCACCGCCGTTACAGGTGTGGCAGTGATGGCAAAGACCGGGCTGCCGTTAAATACATACGAGGAATCAAAAGGAAATGTTGCGCCGCCATAGCTCCAGCCATCGGTTGAAGTTGGCAAAGTATCTGTGGAACTTATATTCAACGGATTTCCCCCAAACCAAAAAAAGACTATTTCATAAGTCGTGTTGGCGGCTAAAAATGAGGTGTGAGCATCAACTGAATCAGGCGTAAACACATCATACCCCCCCGTTGCTGACACAACATGATTTGCTGAATCCCCGCTAAAGGCATTAAGGATGTCCCCATAGGTTAAGTCAAGATTTGCATATGTTTGCACGCCTGCGGCATTTGGGTTGGCTGCGAGCAGCAGCGCGAAGCTATTGAAGGTATAACCCCCTGCGTTGTTGCCTGTGGTGAAGAATAGATTCATTTGCTCGTCTCCTACCGCCTGGGAACTGATGCTGACAGCGTTAGTATTGGAGAAATTGACCACGCCTTGCGCGGACGCCAGTTGCGAGGTCAGCGCGCTGCCTAGGACGACAATAAGCGTGAAAATTGATTTTAGTTTCATTTGTGTGCTCATGTTTCAATCATTAAGCATTGAATTGAAACAATCGTTTTGTAAAACTGAATAATTTGTCAATCATGTAGTCGAAACGTCTGTCGGATTTTCTCAAAATTCCCGGCATAAGTTTTGTAATCACCAAGCGTTGCGTATTCCTCAATGAGACAAACGTTGTCAGCTTTCTCAAACCCAAATATTGTGAGGCGAGCATTAACCATTCCCTGTATCTTCCCTTCTAATTCAAAACCTTCGCCATCAAAATCGGACCATTTTTTAATTTCAGTTGTTTTTATATCGGCAAACTTCTTGCTTTGAATGTCCTTTTGATTTTTGACCAATGCAGCAACCGAAGCCCCGGCCGATTTCTGACGGATGATAACGGTAAAAAGAGTGGATTTGGGGCCATCAAAAAAGACAAAGGAGTCGGGATCGTATGTATCATCCTTCTTATCTTCGGTCCAGTTGCCCGGCAATGACACGGAAAATGTCTTGCGATTTATTTCAGTGGCAGGCCGGTCTGTTTCACTCAAAGCTCGTGGCAACATTTGAAGCATTATCAGCAAGCAAACGAGAAGTTGCAGAAATGCCCATGTAATCGCAATCATAAGTGCCCACCGTCTTGCGGGTCGCGGTGATGTTGCTCGGCGCGACCAGACAACGCATGATGTGACGATAAGAGCTATCAAACCAAAGAACGCGCCAATAAGTCCGATGCCAACGATTTCACGGGACCCTGTTTTGTTGGCCAACGTGAGAAGAACCCGAACGACCACAGTGAAGATGAACACGGCAGCAAGGCATTTGAGTCCGGGATCAAAGCCTGATGGCTTCCGCGGTGTATGCTCGACAATTGGCGGCGTGTTCATAAGAGTTGCCCCAAAAGCGTATCAGGCAGCTCTCTTTGTTGTCAAACAACCGAACATGGAACAGAAACGATTGTTTCTGTTCCATGCAGTTTGACAGAAATTTCGTTTGCTTTAATTTTGGCGTTTGCAGATTCAAGCCATCCTTTGGCATCTTCAGATGATTTGTCTGCAAACCATTTGGTATTCCATTCGTATGCCTCCTTTAATTTATCCATCGAAGGAATGCTTATTCTCACCAAATCATCGCAATCGTCCAATGGTGTATTGTAATCCATTAAAAAAGTTTTAGCTTCTATTGCTCGCTTTGTTTCAACGTCTTGGTATGTAATGTGAAGCTCCCCTTGGCAATCTGTGGGGCCAAATCGGAATCCGTAACGATATTGCCCTTGTAAGAAGAATGACAAATCAATGTAAATGTCTGCTAGACGGAAGGGTTTTCCCATTTCGTCTACAAGTTGAATAATCAATGTCTGTGTTGGTTTCATTTAATCAGCGGCTTTCAACCACAGGCACTTGCCCGTGAAATTGATTTAAGCCCATCGAAAACCCACGCGCCATGCTTTGCCAATTCATCTGGCCGACCAGAAATCGTAATTAGAACCGCCAAGTCTGGCCAAACTGCATAGCAATATATCCAACGATATTTTTTATCATCAATCCCTGACATCGCAGCACAATCAGGACACGAGGGTATTGAGATGCTCTCAATTTTCAGATCGGAGAAGTTCTCTTTGACAAGGCGAGATTTGAGTCTATCGTTTGCGGATACTTGTTTGCCTTCAACACGAGCGTTGCTGGAAAGTTGGAGCAACACCTCGTGCCCTTGTAGCCAATAGCTCATTACGCGATCATCCTTGTCTTCACAGACATTATCTGGGAGCATTAGGGTGTAACTTCCGGTCGGATTTACAGTTTTTAAGGAGTTCATTGGCTATTGATTCGGTTTATTATATTTAACCGAGCTTTGCTTCGCCGGAGAAGCGTTCGTAGGTGAGAAGCTGCGCCAGCGTTAATTTTCATGGCACGTCCGGTGCTTGGGTTGGCGTGTAAGGTTCAATTCAGGATTATACCTCTGTGGTGTAAGCGTCACGCGGAGCACCCCCTTGACAGAGCAACTACAGCGACAGGTTCGTAGATGTCAGATATATTATGCTACGACGTTTATGATGCGGCTTGCCGGTGTGCCGGCTGCCCCGCTTTGCTCCAAGCTTGGGGTGTGACTTCGGGGATTTGCCAGTTGGTCATGTTGGGCAGGCGGGTGAGCACTTCACGCAGGTAAGCGTAAGGATCGAGGCCGCGGCGGCGGCAACTTTCAATGAGGGTGTAAATGATCGCGCTGCGTTCCCCGGCTTGGGCCTCGCCCACGAACAGCCAGTTCTTCTTGCCGATGGCGGTGGGGCGAATGGCATTTTCCACCAGGTTGTTGTCAATCTCCACCCGGCCGTCATCGAGATAAACGGTCAACGTGGACCACTGACCCAGGGCGTAATCCATCGCTTGGCCCAACAGACTTTGCGGCAGGTATCGTCCGCTGGCTTTGAGCCGAATCAGGGCGCGTTCGATCCGCTCGACGAGGGGACGGCTTTGACTGGTGCGTACGGCATGGCGCAACCGGGGACCGGCGCGGCGTTCGCGCAAGCTCGCTTCGACGCGGTAGAGGTGCTGGATTTGCCGCACCAGCCAACCGGCGGTGCGCGGTGATTGTTCCAGAGCTTCGTAAAACTTCCGGCGCACATGCGCCCAGCAGCCGGCCAGTTCAATCGCACCGCTACGACTGTTGGCAAACGCCCGATAGGCTGCGTAGCCATCGCATTGCAGCGTGCCTTGGAAGTTTACCGGAACGATATTCTCCAGACACGCGGCGGCGCGGCTGGTTTCCCAGCGGTAAAATACATCACCACCCGGGCGGCTGCCCGTCCAGAGATAACCCTGCCGCGCTCGACCGTGGCCGGGTTCCAAATAATTGACCGGAGTTTCATCCAACTGCACATAGCCGCCGGCCATGACGCCAGTGCGGATGTGTTCGTAAATGGGCTGTAACCATTCAGCCGCCAGCGCCACCCACCGCGCCAACGTTTGCCGGGGCAGGTGAACTCCGTAGCGGCGAATAAAAATTTGTTCCTGCCGGTACAGCGGCAGATGGTCGCAGTATTTGCCCACCAAAATGTGCGCCAGCAATCCCGGAGCGGGCAGGCTCCGATCCAGCAACCGTTCGGGCAGAGGTGCAATCATCGGAGCCAGGTCCGTGTCAATCCGGTGAACGTATTTGCGACGGATGACGCGGCGACGAAGAAAGCGCGCCGGTTCAAAGTCCAGTTGTTCGCTCACTTCCTGCCCGATGCAACGCCAGCTTTGTGGCGCGGCCTTCACGGGTTCGGGATCAATCACCTCTTCGACCAAGGGCAGTTTGTCCGGCAAACGGGGCGCACGCTCCTTCCGCGAACGACTAACAGAGGCTTTGGGTTTTTCGAGGGCGGTGACACCGGTGTCGGTGTCTGTAAGAACTGGCAGTTGCAGAAGCAACTCCAGTTGCGCGCGATCCAGCCGCTCGCTGCTCGACCCAAACACCCGCCGGATGAGCGAGTCTATCTTTTGTCGCAGCAGTTCATTCTCGCGACGGCTCTGCGCCAATGCCTCCTGGCATTCTCCCAACTGGCTCACGAGTTCTTTTTCGCGCGGCGTCATCGATTGCACTCTATACGCGCCACAACCTGACAGATTTCAAACTTTCTGAAATTTCTTTTCAGTCTTCCCGCTCATACCACGGACGCAATTTCGCCCCGCGCAAATCCACCCCGTCGGTCAGCATCGCCAGCGCCTGCGGCGTCAGCTTCAACTTGACCCTTCCCGGTTCCAGGTGCTGGGGCCAGGAAAACGTTCCCCGCTCCAAACGCTTCGTCAACACCCACAACCCCGTCCCGTCCCAGCACAAAATCTTGATCCGCGTGTGCCGCCGGTTGCTGAAGACGAACAGCGTGCCTCCGCGCGGGTCTTCCCCCAGCCGTTCGCTCACCAGCGCGTGCAGCCCGTTGAACCCTTTGCGCATATCGCAGGCTTCCACGGCCACCAACACCTTCAGGCTGCCCGAAAAACTCAACATGGCTTTTGCAACGCCCGCAGCAAGGCCACTGCCAGTTCAACCTGTTTGAGGTCGCCAATCTCCACACGGGCGCCGCCGGGCAGGTGCAATACCAAGAACGAGGCGCTCGCTTTGGCCACCGAACCGGGCGCCCCTTCCACCACGGCTTCCAGCCAGCGTATCTTGTCGGTTGTCCTGGCTGGAACTTTCGCTATGGGATAAGCACCGCGCTGTCGCCGTCGCTTTTGCGCCCAGGTCGCAAACGTCGGATACTTGATCCCGACCAACGCCGCGAACTTTTGCCCGCTCAATCCGCTCCGCTCAAACTCGTCCAGCAAATGCTCCCGCCGTTCCCGCGGCGTCCGCACTCGCCCCAGAACATCGGTTTTCAAGATCGCTTCTTCGGTCGGTGTCATATTCATCGTAGCTCCTATGCTACGACGCTTATGACTTCACGGGATAGTGGCGCTTGGCGTGACGCTTACTCTGTGGTGGTTTCCGTCGTAAATTACGGGCTGGCCATTGGACTTCCTAAATAGTTGTTCAAAAACTGGCATTTCAGGAATCCGATTCACTTGAGCACTTCGACGCGGAAAACGAGGTCATCAAAATCGTCGTCAGGCCGACCATCATTGCAATTGTAGCGCCTGCCCGAAGCAATTTCTTCGACTATCATCGCTGCGCCATTGTGCCCTGAGTCCATTACACCGTTGCCAATATCCCAAACATTTTTGACACGAATTTCTCCCTTCTTGGTCTGAACCCGAAGAAGGACCTCCTTTGGCGCAGTATCTTTCCACAAAACGACGGCTTTCTTCATGGTCTGCCCGTTAACTTCAAAGCTGCCATCTGTGGTGATATAAACGCCTTGTCGCCAATCCGAGTTTACGGATTCAAAAACAACGCGAATTTGCTGACCATTCGATATAGGCAATGGATTCGACAAACAAATGATTTGCCCATTGTATTCGACTGGCAGGCCATTGGACTTCCGAAATAGTTGTTCAAATGATTGCATAATAATGTTATTTCCCAGTATGACGGAATGGGTCAAGTTCGGCGTGCTCATTGGGCCAGACTGGTTTCACATCGAACAAACCGCCGCTCCGCTGTGGTGGGTCATGATGTAGTTCCATACTCTCCAACTTGCCGCTGACATCATTTACACGTTGAGGCGCAAGCCCCTTGCGCATACGGTCCAAATTCTCTGGACTATAATTACCCGGATTATTAAGAGCTTCATTTTTCCAGAATCTCTCCCGGACCGCACTCCACGATGGAACGTTTCCTTCCCTCGTGAGATTATTGATTGGGTCGCCGACTTTCCAGCCCCGACTTGCTTTTGCTTCATCTACTGCCGCACCTTTTAGAACTTTCGCCCCTACTTTTTCTCCTTCTCCTTCTACAAGTTTTTCACCAACTTTAGCCAGTTCCTTTGCTCCGCCTTCCAAGGCTCCCTTGCCGCCTAGTGACACGACATTTAACACATTATCCGCCGTTGCTATCGCCATGCCCCCAACGGCCACCGGAATTTCCACGCACCTCCAGCCAAACGAGTCGTGCATGACCATCAACTGGCCAGAGCTCTTGTATGTCTCCGCGTTGAAAAACGAACCGACGGTGCTCCAGAAACCGTGGCCATCCGGGTCAGTATAGCGTAACGGGTTATTGAGGCAATAGCTGTAACGGTTATAGCTTTGCGGATTGCTGAGGTCTGGAATTTTTGTATCCGCCTGAATAAACCGGCCCAATTCCGGGTCGTAATATCTGGCGTTGTAATAGTAAAGGCCGGTTTCCGCGTCCAGTATCTGCCCCGTAAACCGGCGCGACACCTGGAAGCCCGCCTGCGGGCTGGCCGTCTGCGTCCGCCCGAAAGGATAATAGGCGTTCACTTCCTTTTGGTTGCCCGATGAATCACTCAACACGCTGGACGAGGTCAGTTGGTCGTGGTGATAATAGTAACCCACCTTGTTCGTGTCGGTTCCGCCATAGAGCACCGAGTTGGTTTCAAACGTGCAAACCAGTTGGTCTCCGGCATAAACATGGAACAACTTCTTGCCGCCTTTTTCCTCGTAGATGTTCCCGATCCAAACCTGGAGGTTGGTCGGGGACTGATTGTTCCATTTCCACAAGCGGGCGTCGTCCGCCGTGTAGCCGAACTTCACCAGCATGAAATTCGTTCCGGCCTGCGCGAAACGCACCAGCCGGTTTTCCGCATCATAGACCAGCGATTGCGAGTTGGTCGCGCCGCCGCGTCGCACAATCATGTTGCCGCACAAATCGTAAAGGTAAGTGTAGCCGAAGGCGCTCTTGACGGCCTGTGGCCGCCGGACGCCGTAACCGTAGCTGGAACCACCACCTTCGATATTGTTGGTGATGGTGCCGACGGCATCGTAGCCGTAATTGCCAGACAAGCCTCCCGTTCCCGTGTAGCTCTTGATGCGGTGCAAATTGTCATACGTCATGCTCATGGTGTTGGTGAGGCCGGTGCCGCTGATGGAAGCGATGTCCGCGCTGTTCGAGTAGGTAAAGGTCCGGCTGAAAATTGAAC
>JBEKZC010000017.1:0-62323 GCA_049510295.1 Verrucomicrobiota bacterium
GCGTTCCTGCTTTTCGAGCACGCGCAGTCCGCGCAGGAGCGGCAGACCCGCGTCCACCAGCGTCGCCAATTGCCGCGTGAACGCGGTCAGAACCTTCGGTTTGACCCTTCCGCCCAACCCCGGGATGGTGATGTTGAGGTTGAGGGCGCCGCCTTTTTTGCCGCCGGCCCTGGAGGCGGATCGGGTCCTCCTGGGGGATGATTTTTTATCATGAACTTTTTCGGTTTCCACGATTTTGGTCGGGAACAAGCCCATTTCCTTGACCCGGCCAATGGCCTCGTTCTGGCTGGCGACTTCAACCGTGCCTTTTGTTTCCTTGCCCCGGTTGTCCAAAGCGACGTAATCGTATTTCGGCATAGCGGATTGGTTCAGCCCCGAATGCGTTCGGGGTTACGTGTATTTGACGACTTCCTCGATAGTGGTATCACCTTCAAAGATGCAGCGCAAGCCGTCGTCGCGCAGCGGCACCATGCCCAGCTCGATCGCCTTTTGCCGCAACACGATCGTCGGCGCGCGCTCGTTGATCAACACCCGGATCGCCTCGCTGATGATGAGCAGTTCAAAAATGCCCTTCCGCCCCTTGTAGCCGGTGTCGTTGCACGTCGAGCAGCCGCGGCCGTAATGAAAGGCCTTGTCGCCCAAATCGTGCGCCGAAAGATTCAACAGGGACAGTTGTTCCTCCGTCGGCTCGAACGACGTCCGGCAATTCTTGCAAATGGTCCGCACCAGCCGCTGCGCCAGCACGGCCATCAGCGTCGAAGAAATCAAAAACGGCTCCACGCCCATGTCAATCAGGCGCGTCACCGCGCCCGTCGCGTCATTGGTGTGCAGCGTGCTCAACACCAGGTGGCCGGTCAGCGACGCCTGAATGGAAATTTGCGCGGTTTCCAAATCGCGCATTTCCCCCACCATGATGATGTCCGGGTCCTGGCGCAAAAACGACCGCAGCGCCTTGCCAAAGGTCATTCCCACCGCGTCGTTGATGGCAACCTGCATGATGCCTTCGATGTCGTATTCGACCGGGTCCTCGGCGGTGAGCAATTTGGAATCAATCGTATTGACCCGCCGCATGCAGGAATAAAGTGTCGTCGTTTTGCCCGAGCCGGTGGGCCCCGTCACGATCAGAATTCCATTGGGCCGCAGAATCGCCTCGGACACATAATCATGCAGGTATTTGGGAAATCCCAGCGTGTCGAGGTCGAGATTGACCGCCGCGCGGTCGAGCACGCGCAACACGACGGATTCGCCGAACTGTGTCGGCAGCGTGGACACGCGAAGGTCAACCTGGCGGTTGGCCACGTTATAAGTGATGCGACCGTCCTGCGGCAGCCGCCGCTCGGAAATGTTCAGGTTCGACATGACTTTCAGGCGCGAAATCACCGGCAAGGCCAGGTGCTTCGGCGGCGGCGACATTTCGTAAAGCGCGCCGTCCACGCGGTAACGGATGCGAAATTCGTTTTCAAACGGTTCGAAATGAATGTCGCTCGCGCGGTCCTGGATGGCCTGAAACAAGACCAGGTTCACGAACTTCACGATGGGCGCTTTGTTGGCCAGGCTCTCCTCCAGCCGGGCGTCATCCGACGCGCCCGCTTCACTCACTTCGCGCGCAATCTCCTTGTCGGAACCAAGTTCCTTGAGAATTTTTGAAAAATCCTCGGTTTCCTCCTGGCCGTAGTAACGCTCAACCGCTTTTTCAATTTCGGCGGGATTGGCCACGACCACTTGCACGTCGCGTTTGCTGGCAAAACCGACTTCATCCGCGTGCGCCGGATCGAGCGGATCGGCCAGCGCGACCTGCAACATCCCATTGTTCAACGCCACCGGCACGCAATGATACATCCGCGCGACATTGGCTGGAATCGTTTTTAAAAGGTCGGGCGACAATTCATGATCGCGCAGCGAAACGACCTCCGTGCCCAGATTGCTGGCCATCACGTGCAGGATGTCGTCAACCTTCATGATCCCGAAATCCTGCAGGAGCTGGAACGCCTTCGTGCCGCTGCGCTTGAGTTCGGCGGCGACTTCCTCGTATTGCAGGTCGTCGATCAGCCCCTGTTCTTTGACGAGGGACAGCAATGGGTTTGAAATCTCTTCCGCCATGTTACAAAATCATCCTTTGGGCCCGGCCTGGGCCAGTTCCAATTCCTGCAATTTCTGCAGCACCGTCGTCGGGTCTTGCGCCTTGGTGATCACTTCTTCGCGCGCAATCATGCCCTGCTGGTATTTTTCGAGCAGAAAACTGTCGAGGGTCACCATGCCGAATTTCGCGCCGGTTTGAATGTCCGAATTGAGGCGGAACGTCTTGTTGTCCCGAATCAACGCGGCAATGGACGGGGTGTTGACCATGATTTCAAAGACCGCCACGCGGCCCGGCTTGTCAATGCGCGGAATCAGCAGTTGCGAAATCACGGCCTGCAGCACGGTGGAAAGCTGGATGCGAATTTGCTCCTGCTGATTGTTCGGAAAGGCGTTGACAATACGGTCCACCGTCTTGGCCGCGCCCGTCGTGTGCAGCGTGCCGAAGACCAGGTGGCCCGTTTCCGCCGCCGTGATCGCGGCGTCAATCGTTTCCAGGTCGCGCATTTCACCCACGAGAACCACGTCCGGGTCCATGCGCAGCGCGCGGCGCAATCCTTCGGCAAAATTCGGCACATCCACGCCGATTTCGCGCTGCGTGACCAGCGCTTTTTTATGTTTGTGGTAATACTCAATCGGGTCTTCGATGGTGATGATGTGCGCCTCTTCGCGTTCCTCGTTGATGATGTTGATCATCGAAGCGAGCGTGGTCGTCTTGCCGCAACCGGTGGGTCCCGTTACCAGCACCAAACCGCGCGGCTTATAGAGCAGTTCCTTTGCGCTTGGCGGAATGCCGATTTGCTCCATCGTCAGCATTTTGCTCGGAATCTGCCGGAGCACGATGCCGAAGTTGCCCTTCTCCTTGAACACACTGACGCGGAACCGCGCCGCATCGGCAAACGCAAAACCGAAGTCCGCCCCGCCGCGTTCGCGCACGCTTTGAATGTGTTCCTCCGACGTGATGCTGCGCATCAACTCCTCGGAATCCTCCGGTTTGAGCGCCGGGCCTTCCACGCGGTGCAAAATGCCATGTACGCGAATGGTCGGCGACACGCCCACGCGAATATGCAGGTCGGACGCTCCTTCGGCCACGACCAGCTGCAACAAATCAGACATCGAGTATGACATAAATTTCCCGGGTGTTATGACTCGTCGCCGAGCGTCGAGCGGATGACCTCCTCGGCCGTCGTGAGCCCGGCGAGCACCTTGCGGATGCCGTCCTCGCGCAGCGTGCGCATGCCCATTTCGCGGGCGCGCGCGCGCAAAACCGAGGCGGTCGCCTTGTCGTAAATCAACTTCCGCGTTTCATCGTCAATGACGAATATTTCAAAGATGCCGAAGCGGCTGCGGTACCCCGTGTTCGAGCAATCGTTGCAGCCGCGGCCCTTCTGGAGCGTGCCGCCCTGCAACTGGTCCGGTGTCAGGTTCAAGCCGCGCATTTCCGCGTCCGTGGGCTGATGCGGCTGCGCGCACTTTTTGCAGATTCTGCGCACCAGCCGCTGCGCCATGAGGCAGCGCGTGGAAGACGCGACCAGGAAGGGCTTCACGCCAATGTCCATGAGACGCGTGACGGCGCTCGGCGCGTCATTCGTGTGCAGCGTGGAGAAAACCAGATGGCCGGTAAGCGACGCGTTGATGGCGATGGTCGCGGTTTCCAGGTCGCGAATTTCACCGATCATCACGATGTTCGGCGCCTGACGGAGAATCGAGCGCAAGGCCGCGGCAAACGTCAGCCCCACCGCTTCGTTCACCTGCACCTGGTTGATGCCGGCCAGAATGTATTCCACCGGGTCTTCGACGGTGATGATTTTTCGGTCCGGCCGGTTGATGAAGTGCAAACAGGAATAAAGCGTCGTGGTCTTGCCTGAACCCGTCGGGCCGGTGACGAGCAAAATGCCATCGGGCAAACCGATGATCCGCTCGAACGTCTGCTGGTCGTCCGTGAAAAACCCGAGTTCCGGCAGCCCCAGCTTCAACCCTTCCTTGTCCAAAATTCGCATCACGATGCTTTCGCCATGATACGTCGGCAGGCAGGACACGCGGAGATCAATCAACTTGGTGCCCACCTTTGACTGGATGCGTCCGTCCTGCGGAATGCGATGTTCGGAGATGGACATGTTCGACTGGATTTTCAGCCGGGTGATGATGGACGCCTGCAACCGCTTCGGCGGCGCCTTCATCTCCTGCATGACGCCGTCAACGCGGTAACGCAAACGAAACCGCTTGGCCAGCGGCTCCAGGTGGATGTCCGACGCGCGCATCTTGAAGGCTTCCACGATGATCTGGTTCACCAGGCGGATCAGCGGCGCGTCCGCGTCCACCGCCCCACCGTCATCCGCGCCGGGCAGGATGGCTTCAACGTTATCCTCCGTGAGTTCCTGGATGACGTCCTTGAAGCGGCTGTCCTCGGCAATGCCTTTTTTTTCCCCACCGTAATATTTGTTGAGCGCGGTTTCGATGTCCGGCTCCGACGCCACGCGCAGCTCGATTTCCGCGTTGAGCAAATGCGTCAGCGTGTCAATGGTGTTCAGGTCGGACGGGTCGGCAATGGCGACGGCGACCTTGCCCTCGGTTTTGAAGACGGGAATGACGCGGTATTTTTTGGCGATGTGGCGCGGAATGATGGCAATGACATCGTCGGGAATTTGGATTCCGGCCAGTTGAACAACTTCCGCGCCGAATTGCGCGGCCTTGGCCTGGGTCACGTCCGCCGGGCGAATGAGCTTGTTGGCCAGCATCAAATCCACCACGCCCACGCCCGAAGCCTGGGCTTCGGCGCGCGCCTCGGCGACCTGCTCGGCGGTCACAAAGCCGAGGTCCACCAACGAATCCGCCAGATAATCGTCTTGTTCTGCCACGATGTTTTTGCATCACACGGTATCACAACGCGCCGCGGAATGCTCGTAGAAGTTATTCAGCCGGGGTGTGCCCTGTCAATGCCGGCCCCTGATTCTTTATTGGATTTTCAGCAACCTTTTTTGACGCCGGCACCGGCAGTTTGCTGTTGCCATGCCCCATCCGGTCAAATAAGTGTGTCGCCATGGAAACCGCATTCTCCGGTTGTCGTTTTTTTGCCGTTGCGTTCACTGCCATTTTCAGTCTCAATTTGCTGGCGGCCGGTCCCGCGCCGCGCGATTACCCCGTCCAACCCGTGCCCTTCACCGCCGTCCACCTGGACGACGCCTTCTGGGCGCCCCGCCTCGAAACCAACCGTGCCGTCACCATCCCCCATGCCTTTGGACAGTGCCAGGCGTCCGGACGCATGGACAATTTTGAACGCGCGGCGGCCGTGTTGCGCGGCGAGAACATTGAGAACCGCAAACCGCCGGGATTTCCGTTCGACGACACCGACCCTTACAAGGTCCTCGAAGGCGCCTCCTATGCGCTGGCGGTCCACCCTGACCCCCAAATGTCGGCCTACCTCGACTCGCTTATTGCCAAGTTTGCCGCCGCGCAGGAACCGGACGGTTATCTTTACACCACCCGCACCATTGATCCCGCACATCCACACCCCTGGGCCGGCACGAACCGGTGGGTGAACGACCCCGAGTCAAGCCACGAACTTTACAACGCCGGACATCTGTTTGAAGCCGCCGCCGCGCATTACCAGGCCACCGGCAAAACCAACCTGCTCAACCTCGCGCTCAAGGAAGCCGATTTGCTCTGCCAAACCTTCGGCCCGGACACCAACCAGTTGCATCTCTGGCCCGGACACGAAATCGTCGAAATGGGCCTCGCCCGGCTTTACCGCGTTACCGGCAACCCGCGCTACCTCAACCTCGCGAAATATTTCATCGACGTGCGCGGCACCCAACCGGGCGGCGACGATTACCATCAATCGCGCATCCCGCCGGTGGACCAGACCGCGGCCATCGGTCACGCCGTGCGCGCCGGTTATCTTTACAGCGGCATGGCCGACGTCGCGGCCCTGACCGGCGACCCGCAATACGTCCGGGCGATGGATGCGATCTGGGAAAACGCGGTGGGCAAAAAACTTTACCTCACCGGCGGCATCGGCGCCCGGGCGAAAGGCGAGGCTTTCGGCGACGACTATGAATTGCCCAACCTCACCGCCTACAACGAAACCTGCGCGGCGGTGGCCAACGTTTACTGGAATGAGCGCCTGTTCCTGTTGCACGGCGACGCCAAATACGTGGACGTGCTGGAACGCACGCTGTACAACAGTCTCCTCTCCGGCGTCTCGCTCGACGGCACGAAATTCTTTTATCCCAATCTGCTCGAATCCGACGGCTCGCACCAGCGCAGCCCGTGGTTCGGCTGTGCCTGCTGTCCGGGAAACATCACCCGCTTCCTGCCGTCCGTGCCCGGCTACGTTTACGCGCAATCGGGCGACACCATTTACGTCAACCTCTACGCCGGCGGCACGGCCGACTTCAAATTGCAAAACGGGCGCGCGGTCAAAATCACGCAGGAAACCCGGTACCCCTGGAACGGCACCGTCAAAATCACCGTCCAGCCGGAGTGGTGGAAAAACAAGAATTTCACCATCAAGGTCCGCATCCCCGGCTGGGCGCGCAACGAAGCGGTCCCGGGCGGCCTCTATAAATTTTCCGATGCGTTGAACGAACCGGTAACCCTCAGGCTCAACGGCCGGAACGTGCCGGTCAAGCTCGACAAGGGTTACGTGAGCCTGGATCGCTCATGGAAGTCCGGCGACGTGATTGAACTCGATCTGCCGATGTTCATACGGCACGTGGCGGCCAGCGAAAATGTCGCGGCTGACCGCGGCCGGGTCGCATTGCAGCGCGGGCCGATTGTGTTTTGCGCCGAGTGGCCCGACACCCCGAACGGCAAGGTGCGCAAACTGCTGTTGCCCGATGACCAGCCGCTCACCACCCGGTTCGACCCGGCATTGCTCAACGGCGTCCAGGTCATCGAAGGCAAGGGCTTCAACATTACCACCAACGAATTCGGAAAAAGCTTCAAACGCCTGCAGGACTTCATGGCCATCCCGTACTTCGCCTGGGCCAACCGCGGGCCCGGCGAAATGATCGTCTGGATTGCCAATTCGGAGAGCGCCATCCGCGAGCCATGAACGGAAGCGCAACTTGACACTGCCAGCGTTCGGTGTCCCGCCTTCAGGCGGTCCGCATGGTGCATCCTGTCATTTGCCGTCCCGCGAGGCGGGACGGGACAACAAGCCGGCTCGTGACAGCACCAAGGCGCGCCATTAATTTTGACGACAGACTTTGGCGTTGCCTTTGTGGATTTGATTCTTAACTTCGTCGGCTATGAAAGCCACCGCGTTTTTCCGCCGTCCCCTGGTCACCGCGCTTTTCGCGGTTCTGACTGCCAGCCTTTTTGCCGCCGATACCAACTCCGCGCCGCGCGAACGGCTGCTGCTCGATCCCGGCTGGAAATTTCATCTCGGCAACGAGTGGGGCCTGGCCCAAAGCCTGGCCAAGGCCGGCACCGGCAGCGGCCCCGCCAGCAAATCGTTCAGCGACGCGAGCTGGCGCACGGTAAACCTGCCGCACGATTGGACGGTGGAACTGCCGTTTGACCCGGGCGCCGATGCCGGGCATGGATTCAAACCGGTCGGACCGGGCTTCCCGGCCAATAACGTCGCCTGGTATCGCCACACGTTCGAACTGCCGGAGTCCGACGCCGGCAAACGGTTGTGGCTGGAATTCGACGGCGTGTTCCGCGATTGCGAGGTTTTTGTGAACGGCTGGTTCGTGGGCCATCACGAAAGCGGTTACAGCAGCTTCCGCTACGACATCACCGATCTGGCCGATTTGGGCGGCAAAAACATCGTCGCCGTGAAGGTGGACGCGTCGCAATTCGAGGGCTGGTTCTACGAAGGCGCGGGCATTTACCGTCACGTCTGGCTCGTGAAAACCGCGCCGCTCGCCATCGCCCCGGATGGCATTTTTGTTTACAGTAAATTCAAGAACAACGTGCCGGAAGGTGATGCGAAGATTCACATTCAAACAACCGTTCTGAACAAACTGGCAAACAGAGCCATTGCGACTGTTGTTGCCGAAGTCGTTGGGCCGGATGGAAAAATTATTGGAAGCGCCCAAAGCCAGGATGGCGCAGGCCCTGACGCACAGTCCGGGTTTGAACAAACCATTTCAGTTTCAAAGCCCGTGCTTTGGTCACCAGAAACGCCCAAACTTTACAAAGTCGTCGTCAAAGTTTTCGGTGCCGATTCGACTGACCATTCTGCGAATCTGAAAGAGACAGTTGATTTGAAAGAAACTGAATTCGGCATCCGCACCGTCGCGTTCGACGCGGACAGGGGATTTTTGCTGAACGGCAAGCCTTACGAACTCAAAGGCACGTGCAATCACCAGGACCATGCGGGCGTCGGCGCGGCGCTGCCGGATGCGTTGCAGTATTTCCGCGTTGCGAAATTGAAGGAGATGGGTTGCAACGCGTATCGCACATCGCACAACCCGCCCACGCCCGAACTGCTCGAGGCCTGCGACCGCCTCGGCCTGCTGGTCATGGACGAGAACCGGCTGCTCGGCAGCGACGAGGAAAATCTGCGCCGCTGGGAAGGCCAGATCAAGCGCGACCGGAACCATCCCAGCGTCGCCATCTGGTCCATCGCCAACGAGGAATTCCGCGTGCAAGGCACTCCCACCGGCAAACAGGTCGCCCAAACGATGCAGAATTTGGTCAAGCAGCTCGACCCGACGCGGCCGGTGACCTATGCCGCGCCGGTCGGCAATGAATTCCAGGGCATCAACTCCATCATTGAAGTCCGCGGCTGGAATTATCACATCGGCACGAACGACATGGACGCCTATCACGCGGCACATCCCGCGCAGCCCAACGTCGGCACGGAACAGGCCAGCACCGTGAGCACCCGCGGCATTTACGGAAACGACAAAATCCGCGGTTACGTGAGCGCCTACGACACGAACGCGCCAGTGTGGGCAAACCGCGCCGAGGCGTGGTGGAGTTTCTTCGCCGCGCGCCTGTGGCTCTCCGGCGGGTTCATCTGGACGGGCTTCGATTATCGCGGCGAGCCGACGCCCTACGGCTGGCCGTGCATCAACTCGCACTTCGGCGTGATGGACACCTGCGGTTTTCCCAAGGACAACTTTTATTATTACCAGTCGTGGTGGACGGACAAACCCGTGCTGCACCTGCTGCCGCACTGGAACTGGCCGGACCACGAAGGCCAGGACATGGAGGTGTGGGGTTACAGCAACTGCCGGGAAATTGAATTGTTTCTCAACGGCCGGAGTCTCGGCCGGAAAACGATGGAGCCGAATTCGCACCTGGCCTGGACGGTGAAATATGAACCCGGCACGCTCTCCGCCAAGGGTTACAACGACAGCAAAGTCATCGCCGAAACGAAAGTCGAAACCACCGGCGACCCCGCCGTCGTCCAGCTCGCGCCCGACCGCGCCACCCTCAACGCCGACGGCGAGGACGCGAGCGTGTTCACCGTTTCCGTGACCGATGCCCAGGGCCGCGTCGTGCCGGTGGCGGCCAATTTGATTCATTTTGAATTGAGCGGCCCCGGAAAAATCATCGGCGTGGGCAACGGCGATCCGAGCTGCCATGAACCGGATGTTTTCCTCCCGCAATTTTCCGCGCGCCCGGTCCCGTTGAACGATGGCTGGCGCTGGAAGAAATTGCCCAACATCTACGACCCGAAACTCGCCGAACTCAAAACGAATTTTGACGATTCGAGCTGGGACACGGCGAATCCGCAATCCGACAGCGGTCCGCTGGGAGAGCGCGAGCAGGCGGTTTTCCGCGTGAAAATCCAGATCAGCGAATCAGACCTTGCCGCCCGGGCGGTGGAGTTACGCTGTGGTAAAATTGACGAAGACGGCTGGGTTTATGTGAACGGCAGGTTGGCCGGCGAATCGCATGACTGGCAGGCACCTGCCGTCTTTGATTTGAAGCCGTTCCTGCATCCGGGCGAAAACGTCATCGCCGTGGCGGTGGCGAAATACGGCGGACCGGGCGGACTCAACAAGGGCGTGACGCTGGAATTTCAGGAAAAAATCGTCGCGCCGGAATGGCAACGCAGCGTGTTCAACGGCCTCGCGCAAATCATCGTGCAATCCACAAAGGAACCCGGTGCCATCAGGCTGACCGCCAGTGCGGACGGTTTGTCGCCGGCCACCGTGTCCGTCCCATCGCAACCCTGCACCCCGCGACCGGCTGTGCCTTAAAAACCGGCACACTGAAAACACATGAAAATTCCCCCGATTGGACATGCAAAACTTTGTCCCACGTGGGACAAAGTTTTGCAATGACCGACGCACCATCACAGGACAAAAACATGTTGGCGCGCATCATTCCTGCCGTGTAATTTAGGCCCATGCAACGGACAATTCTTTGCGCGCTGGCGGGTTTCACCGTCTGCCTTTCAACCACCGTCGCCTTCGCCGACGAGGAAACCTGCGTGGCCTGCGACCGGAAGATCCTGGTCAGCGGCCAGTTCGACCACGGCCGGGGACATGAAGGCCTGGCGATTGAAGGCGCGCCGCGGCGCGGCGAAGAAGCGTTCCGCGAGGAAATTTACGGAACGAATTTCACGCTGTCCGTCCCCAATCTTCCGGCGGGCAAATACACAGTCCAAATCGGGCTGACGGAAATCGTTTTTACCAACGCCGGCAAGCGCGCGTTTGACATCACCTGCGGCAACCAGACGCTCGCGCGCAATCTCGACGTTTTCACCGCCGCCGGCGGCGCAGGCCGGGTTCTCCTGCTGACCAACCAGATTGATTTTCCCGGCGATGCATCGCGCGGGCCGCTCCTGCTCACCTTCACCGGGCGCACCAACACGGCCAAGTTGAACACGTTTGAACTCAAGGATGCCTCCGGCCAGTCCATCATTTCGATGTGCGCAGCGGATTTGATCAATGCCGAAGACACCGCCGCGTTGGAACCGCCCCTCGTCACCGGGCCGGAAATCTGGAAGGATGCCGCGCAACCAACCGCCGCGCGCGTGGACGACCTGGTGCGCCGGCTGTCGCTGGCGGAAAAAGTGCAGCAGATGCGCAATGCCGCCCCGGCCATTCCGCGGCTCGGCGTTTCCGCCTATGATTATTGGAACGAATGTCTTCACGGCGTCGCGCGCGCCGGCACCGCCACGGCTTTCCCCCAAGCCATCGGCATGGCCGCCACCTGGGACGCGCCGCTCCTGCATGAAGCCGCCGACGTCATCGCCACCGAGGCCCGCGCCAAGCACAACGATTACGCCGCCAAGCACAACGGCGACAGCGCGCGCTATTACGGCCTCACGTTTTGGACGCCGAACATTAACATCTTCCGCGATCCGCGCTGGGGCCGCGGCCAGGAAACCTATGGGGAAGACCCGTTCCTTACCGCCCGGCTGGGCGTGGCGTTCATTCGCGGCTTGCAGGGCGACGATCCGAAATACGTGAAGGCCATGGCCTGCGCGAAACATTTTGCCGTCCACAGCGGACCGGAACTGGAACGCCACCGTTTTGACGCGGCACCGTCCGAACGGGATTTTTACGAAACGTATCTGCCGCACTTTGAGGCCGCCGTGCGCGAAGGCCATGTCGGCGCGGTGATGGGCGCCTACAATTCCGTCTATGGCGAACCGGCCTGCGCGAATCCGCTTTTGCTCACGGACATTCTGCGCAAACAATGGGGCTTCGCCGGCCAGGTCGTTTCCGATTGCGGCGCGATTTATGACATTTATGCCAATCATAAATTTACCGCTGCGCCGGAGGAAGCCGCCGCCGCCGCGGTGAAGGCCGGCGACGACCTCTGCTGCGGCACGGATTACAACTCGCTGGTGCGCGCGGTCAAAGACGGATTGATTTCGGAAAAGGAAATTGACACTGCCGTCAGCCGCGTGCTCGAAGCGCGGTTCCGGCTGGGACTGTTTGATCCGCGGGAAAAAGTTCCGTATGCGCAAATTCCCATTTCTCAGAACGACACGCCCGCGCACGAGGCGCTGGCGCTGAAAATGGCGCGCGAATCCATCGTGCTTTTGAAAAATGACGGCCTGCTGCCGCTCGACCGCGCCAAAATCAAACGCATCGCCGTCATCGGCGACAACGCCAATTCCATGGCCGCGCTGCTGGGCAATTACAACGGCACGCCCGCCCGGCCGGTGACCATTCTCGACGGCATCAGGAGCGCCGCCGGCACGAACATCCAGGTGGTTTACGAACCGGCCTGTCCCCTGGCGCTGGGTCGGGACGGGTCGGGACGGCCCGACGCGCAAACCTGGACCCGGGCCATTTCGTCCGCGTGGATGTCGGACGTGATCATTTACGTCGGCGGCATCAGCCCGCGGCTCGAAGGCGAGGAGATGAAGGTGGACTATGAAGGCTTCAACGGCGGCGACCGCACGCAGATCGAACTGCCGTCGGTGCAAAGTGAATTGCTGGCAGCGTTGCAGAGCGCGGGTAAACCGGTCGTGTTCGTCAATTGCAGCGGCAGCGCCATCGCCATGCCCTGGGCGGTCACCAACCTGACCGCGATTTTGCAGGCGTGGTATCCGGGCGAACAGGGCGGGCGCGCCGTGGCCGACATTCTATTCGGCGATGTAAACCCCGCCGGACGTTTGCCGGTGACTTTTTACCATGCCACCGCCGACCTGCCGGCCTTTGACAATTATTCGATGTCCAACCGCACCTACCGTTACTTCAATGGCCGGCCGGACTTCGCCTTCGGCCATGGCCTGAGTTATACCAGGTTCGATTACAACAGCCCGAAGCTCAACGGGACCAATTTCGCCGCGGGCGACACGATCAAACTCACGTTTTCCCTGCTCAACTCCGGCTTGTGGGACGGCGATGAGGTGGCGCAGGTTTATTTCCGGCACGTGAATTCCCACCGGCCCCAGCCCCGGCTCGCGTTGTGCGGCTTTGTGCGGATTCATTTGCAGGCCAACCAGGGGGGCAGAATCACCATGGACATTCCGGCGGAACAGTTCCGCAGTTGGGACCCGGCCAAAAAGCAATACAGCGTCGAGCCCGGCGACTACGAACTGCTGGTGGGCGCGGCGTCCGACGACATCCGCCTGCGCCTGCCGCTAAAAATTGCCGCCGCGCCATGACCCGGCGATTTTGGAAAAGTCTGACCACCGGCAACAAAACTGAGAGGGTGTTTTGCATGAGCCGGACATTCAAAAAATTCACCGCCGCCGGCGTCGCGCTGATAATTCTGAACACTGGAACGGCATTGAATGCCGGCGATCTTGTGCTGTGGTACCAGCAGCCGGCAGGCAGCACGTTCAATGGAACGGTGCCGCCTTTCGTCAATGAAGCGCTGCCCATCGGCAACGGGCGGATCGGGGGATTGATTGCCGGCAGAACGGCGTGCGAACGGATTGTACTGAACGAGGACAGCCTGTGGACGGGCGACGAAAATCCCGGCGGCAACGACAACGCGATGGGCGCCTACCAATGCCTGGGAAACCTGTTCCTCAATCTGCCAGGACACGAAAACCTCGCGAATTACCGGCGGGACCTCGACATCGGGAACGCGTTGGCGCACGTCAGCTACCAGTCGGGCGGCGTGAATTACCAGCGTGAATATTTTTGCAGTCATCCCGACGGCGTCCTCGTTGTGCAGCTCACCGCCGACCGGCCCGGCAGCTACACCGGCAGCATCGAATTGAGCGATGCCCATGGCGCGCAAACCGTCGCCGGGGAAAACCGCCTGGCGTTTGTAGGCACACTCACCAACGGCCTGAAATACGAGGCGCAACTGCTCGTGGTAGCCGAAGGCGGCTCGTTGCTAACCAACGGCCCAACGCTCGAATTTAAAAATTGCAACGGCCTCACGCTCATCGTTGCCGCGGACACGGACTACGCAATGGATTACACCTCGAAATATCGCAGCGAAGGCCCGCATGCGCGCGTGACCAAACAGGTCGAAAAAGCCGCTGCAAAAAAATACGACGACCTCAAGGCGCGACAGGAAAAGGATTTCCATTCGTTGTTTGACCGAGTCGCACTTGACCTGGGCAAATCCTCCGTCGGACAGCTTGAGCTGCCCACCGACGTGCGCAAAGTCATGGCCGTCAGTACAACGGATCCCGGTCTCGAGGAGTTGCTGTTCCAATACGGACGCTACCTGCTCATCTCCTGTTCGCGGCCCGGCGGCCTGCCGGCAAATCTGCAGGGCCTCTGGAACGACAACAACAATCCGCCGTGGCATTCCGATTATCACGCGAACATCAACGTGGAGATGAATTACTGGCCCGCCGAAGTGGCCAACCTGTCCGCGTGCCATCAGCCGTTCTTTGACCTCGTACTGAGCCAGCTCCCGGCCTGGCGCAAGGCCACCGACGCCTCGCTCGAACTCAAGACGCCCGCCGGCGCGATGACCACGCGCGGCTGGGCCATTCGCACCTCGCACAATATTTACGGCGGCATGGGCTGGAAATGGGACAAGACGGCCAACGCCTGGTATTGCCACGATTTCTGGGAACATTATGCCTTCACTGGCGACAAAAAATATTTGAAGCGGACGGCCTGGCCGGTGATGAAGGAAACCTGCGAATTCTGGATGGACCATTTGAAGGCTTTGCCCGATGGCCGGCTGGTCGTGCCCAACGGCTGGTCGCCCGAACACGGCCCGATCCTGGACGGCGTGAGTTACAATCAGGAAATTGTCTGGGACCTGTTCAACAACACCGTCGCCGCGGCGGACGCGCTCGGCGCAGACAAGGCGTTTCGTGATAAAATCGCCGTGCTGCGGGACAAGCTGGTTATTCCGGGAATCGGTAGTTGGGGCCAGTTGCTCGAATGGATGACTGAATTGCATGACCCGAAATATCCGGAACTCGACACGTGCAATGACCATCACCGCCACACGTCGCATCTGTTCGCGGTGTATCCCGGCCGGCAAATCAGCATCGTCAAAACGCCCCAACTGGCGGCGGCGGCAAAGGTTTCCATCAACGCGCGCGGCATTGCGCCGGACAGCGACGTGCGCGAATGGTCGTTCGCCTGGCGCACCGCCCTCTTCGCGCGCCTGCACGACGCCGAGGGTGCGCATCGGATGCTCCAGCAGTTGTTTTCCACGCGCAACACCTGCCCCAATCTCTTTGGCCTGCACCCGCCCATGCAGATGGACGGCAACTTCGGCATCACCGCCGGTATTTGTGAAATGCTGCTGCAATCCCACGAGGATGAAATCAATCTGCTGCCCGCGCTGCCGAAAGCCTGGCCCGATGGCAGCGTAAAGGGATTGCACGCGCGCGGCGGTTTTGAGGTGGACATCACCTGGAAGGACGGGAAACTGGTTTCCGCCACCGTGCATTCGCTCCTCGGCAATCCCTGCCGCCTGCGCTACGGCGATGTGACCCGCGACGTGAAAATCAAGAAGGGCAAAACGTTTCAGTGGGACGGACAATCCGGGCCAAAATCAAATTGATCCCCATTGGTCAAGTGTGTTTCAGCGCCTCGCGTTCGCAGCGGGCGTGTTTTTCAATCAGCTTGTCGTAAACGCGAGTGGCCTTTGGGTGCTGGAATCGGGTCTGAGAAATAATTTGGCCATGGAAATTTGAATGTGTCGTTTGCCTCTGATTTGGTAACAATAAATTCGAACCATGCAATCGAAAACCGCGCTTTGGTTTCATTTTCATAGTATTGTTCTGCTCTGCGCCGTTGTGGCCCACGCCGCGCCGCCGACCCAGGCTGCGCCGGCCGCCGTCGCGCTGGCGCGCTCTGGCGCGCCGCAGGAGACTTCGCCGGGGCGAATTGACCGGCAGGCACTGGTAACGCGGCACAACGTCGTGTTGCGCCGGTTCGACGCCGACAACCCGCTGACCGTCGGCAATGGCGGATTCGCCTTCACCGTGGACGCCACCGGGTTGCAGACCTTTCCCGAAGCGTTCGAGCAGACCGTTCCGCTCGGCACGTTGTCGGACTGGGGCTGGCACACGGCCCCCAACCCGAACAACTGGAATATCGACCGTTTTCATTTCAAGGAATTTCCCGACCTCAACGGACGGCTGGTGCCGTATGCCGACGTGCCGGGCGACGAGCAGACGCCGGAAATCAAATGGCTGCGCGCCAATCCACACCGGCTGCACCTCGGCCAGATCGGTTTTGTCCTCATGCACACCGATGGTTCTCCGGCGCGGACGAATGATTTGACGGATGTCGAACAAACTCTGGATTTGTGGGACGGCGAAATCGTGAGCCATTTCGAATTCGACGGCCAGCCGGTCGCGGTGGAAACCGTTTGCGATCCACGGCTGGATGGAATAGCAGTGCGCGTGAAATCGCCGCTGGCGAAATCGGGACGGCTGGCGATTCACATTCATTTTCCCTATGGCACGGGTGAAACCATCACCGCGGATTGGAGCAAGCCGGAGGCGCATGAAACTTTCCTGAACCAATCCAGGTCAGACGAGGCCAATTTTTCCCGGAAGCTGGACAATGACGAATATTTCGCCGCGGCCAAATGGACTGCCGGGGCAACTTTGACGGAGGTGGGGCGACATAGATTTGTGGTCGGGTTTGGGCCGGACGGTAGGGCGGGCAGTCCTCTGCCCGCCGCTCTTTTGAACACCACGGACGGCGCGCACGGAGTGACGCGCCCTACCGCGGAGGAGAGTCATCCTCCGACGGCGGGTGAATCGAAAGTCGCAACCAATTCAAATGACGCACAAAAGCTGTTCCCTCTCCCTCCGGGAGAGGGTCAGGGTGAAGGCAAGACGGATGTGCTCGAATTCGTCTGCGCTTTTTCACCGACGAATCTCACGGCTAAAAATTTGCCGACGTTTGCGCAGGCAAAACGGGCGGCGCAAAAACATTGGAACGATTTTTGGAACACCGGCGGCGCGATTGATTTGTCCGGCAGCAAGGACCCGCGCTGGTTTGAACTCGAACGCCGCATCGTGTTGTCGCAATACCTCACGGCCATTCAGGACGCCGGCGAATATCCGCCGGCGGAGACCGGCCTGACCTACAACACGTGGGAAGGCAAGTTTCACCTGGAGATGCACTGGTGGCACGAGGCACATTTCGCATTGTGGAATCGCATCGGGCTGCTTGAGAAAAGCCTCGGTTACTATCAGAAAATTTTGCCACGCGCGGAAGCCACAGCGCGAAAACAGGGCTACGCCGGTGCGCGCTGGCCGAAGATGACGAGTCCGGGCGGTGCGGAATCGCCGTCGCCCATCGGGCCGTTTCTCATCTGGCAGCAGCCGCATCCGATTTTCTACGCCGAGCTTTGCTATCGCAGCCACGGCAACCGCAAAACGCTGGAAAAATACAGCAACATCGTTTTTGCGACAGCGGATTTCATGGCCAGCTACGCGACATGGGACGAGCAAACGAAACAATACGTCCTTGGCCCGACATTGCAATGTGCGCAGGAAATTTTTCCGAAGAACAAAACGTTCAACCCGACGTTCGAACTGACCTACTGGCGCTGGGGCTTGGAGACGGCTCAACTTTGGCGCGAGCGCCTCGGTTTTCCGCGCGATGAAAAGTGGGACGCGGTCTTGAAAGGCCTCGCCCAAGCGCCGGTGGCCGACGGCAAATATCTCTTTACCGAAACCGCGCCGGATTCCTATGCGAATCCGCGCTGGAACAAGGACCATCCCGCCGTGCTCGGTGCGTTGAGCTTCGTACCGGGACCGGGAATTGACGTGGAAACAATGCGGAACACGCTGGATTGGGTCTGGAAAAACTGGAACTGGCCGGACACCTGGGGCTGGGATTATCCGATGATGGCGATGTGTGCGGCCCGGCTCGGCGAACTGGAGCGCGCCGTGGACGCGCTGCTGTTCGACACGCCAAAAAATCATTGGGCGCTCAACGGCCAGGTTTATCAGCGGCCCGGTCTGACGATTTATCTGCCCGCCAACGGCGGCCTGCTTTACGCCACGGCCATGATGGCCGCCGGATGGGATTCATCACCGAAACGGAATGCGCCCGGTTTTCCGGACAACGGCCAGTGGAATGTGCGGTGGGAAAATCTGCGGCCAGCCCCGTGATTAGTTCCATTTCTCAGAGACAACAAGTGAATGGCAGGGCGGCGCTGATTTCGCGGCAGCAGGATGGCAGTGGTTTTCATGTTTGCCCGGACGATTCGTGCGACTTTGCAGCAAACCCGCCGGCAAGGCAATTCCTCCCGGGGCAGATTCGTTCAAGAACACCTCGCTATGAATTGTGTTTGTAAGGACTACAGATCCTGGGAGTGCTGGTGTCTCACCGGCGAGTTCGTTTCAGTCCGTCGTCAGGCAATGAGCCGGCGGGACGCCGGCGCTCCCAGGGGCAAACCGGTGGCATGACTCAAAATGGTGATTGCCTTGGCCGGTGCATTTTTCGGATAGTTTCCGGCAGTAAAAATCCCGTTTAATTTTCATTTGCGATGAGCTCCCCGAACAACATTGAAAAGTTTTTTTCACTGGCCAAAGAACGTTACGCCACATTGGGCGTGGACGCGAACCGCGCACTAAAGATCCTGGAGAAAATTCCCATCTCGCTCCACTGCTGGCAGGGCGACGATGTCGGCGGCTTTGAAAATTCCGGCGGGACGCTGGGCGGTGGGCTGGTCGCCACGGGAAATTATCCGGGCAAGGCGCGGACGCCGGACGAATTGCGCGCCGACCTGGAAAAAACGTTTTCGCTCATTCCGGGCAAGCATCGCCTCAATCTCCACGCCTGCTATGGCGAGTTCGGCGGCAGGAAAGTGGACCGCGATCAAATCACGCCGGAACATTTCAAAAACTGGATTGCGTGGGCCAGACAAAACGGCATCGGCATGGACTTCAATCCGACCTGCTTCTCGCATCCGAAAGCGGCCGACGGCTTCACGCTGTCGCACGCGGACAAAAACATCCGCCGGTTCTGGATCGAGCACTGCATCCGCTGCCGCGACATCGGCGCGGCCATCGGCCAGGCGCTCGAAAAAACCTGCATCACCAACGTCTGGATTCCCGACGGCATGAAGGACACGCCCGCCGACCGCAACGCGCCGCGCGCGCGGCTCGCCGAATCGCTCGACATGATTTTCAAGAAACCGGTTCCGTCGAATCTGAACCTTGATTCTGTCGAACCGAAATTGTTCGGTATTGGCAGCGAAAGTTACGTTGCCGGTTCGCATGAATTTTATCTCGGCTATGCCGTGAGCCGGAAGAAACTGCTGACGCTGGACGCCGGCCATTATCATCCGACCGAGGGCATCGCGGACAAAATCTCCAGTGTGCTGCAATTTTTGCCGGAGATTTTGCTGCACGTCAGCCGCGGCGTCCGCTGGGACAGCGACCACGTGGTCATCTTGAACGACGATTTGCAGGCCATCGCCCGCGAAATCGTGGCGAACGGTTTTACCGGCCGCGTCCACATCGGGCTTGATTATTTTGACGCCAGCATCAACCGGGTTGCCGCCTGGACCATCGGCACGCGCAACATGCTTCGGGCCCTGCTCTTCGCATTGCTGGAACCGACGGCGAAACTGCGCGCCGCCGAAAGCGCCGGCGATTACACGACGCGGCTGGCGTTGCAGGAGGAAATCAAATCGCTGCCGTACGGCACGGTGTGGGATTTTTATTGCGAGAGCAAAGGCGTTCCGGCCGGCGAGGCGTGGCTGGCGGAAGTGAAGCGCTACGAGAAAAACGTTTTGAGCAAACGCAGCCATGTTTGATCACCGCAAAGCGGTTCCAGACATTAATTTCCAACAACGCTCCGCGTTGTCTTTCGTACCGTCGGGGATTTCTTGTCAACAAAACGCGAACCTGACAAACTAAATTACCTAATCACACCATGGGCAATCCATTCCTGGGCGTTTTCTTCCACTGGCTCGGCGGTCTCGCGTCCGGAAGTTTTTACGTGCCGTACCGCGGCGTGAAAAAATGGTCGTGGGAAACCTACTGGCTCGTCGGTGGATTTTTCTCGTGGATCATCTGCCCGTGGCTGCTGGCGTCCTTCATGACCAACGATTTGCCGGGGGTGTTGAAGCAACAATCGGTGAGCACGCTGTGGTGGACGTATTTCTTCGGCGCCATGTGGGGTTTCGGCGGACTGACGTTCGGTCTGACGATGCGTTACCTCGGCATGTCGCTGGGCATGGGCGTGGCGCTGGGCTATTGCGCCGCCTTCGGCACGCTGGTGCCGCCCATTTTCAAAACGTTCATGCCGGACATTCCGGTGGACTCCAGCATCATTGAAATTGCCAAAACCACTGCCGGCCAGGTCACCCTGGCGGGCGTGGCGATTTGTTTGCTGGGCATCGGCATTGCGGCCCTGGCGGGATTCACCAAGGAAAGGGAAATGCCCGAGGAGGAAAAGAAAAAGGTCATCAAGGAATTCAATTTCACCAAGGGCCTCCTGGTGGCGACGTTTTCCGGCATCATGAGCGCCTGTTTTGCCTTTGCCCTCACCGCGGGCAATCCCATCGGTGACGCTTCCCTCGCGGCGGGCACCAACAAAATCTGGACCGGCCTGCCCAAGCTCACTGTGGTGTTGCTCGGCGGATTCACAACGAACTTCATCTGGTGCGTGCTGCTGAATTTAAAAAATCGCAGCGGCTACCAGTACTTTTCATTCCATATCCGCCCCGAACACGCTCCCGCGCCGGGTGCGGCCGCGGCGTTGCAGCCCGATCTCAAGGTGCCGGTGCTGGCCAACTACCTGTTCTCGGCGCTGGCCGGCACCTGCTGGTATTTCCAGTTTTTCTTCTACACCATGGGCGAAACCCAGATGGGCAAATTCAAGTTCGCCAGTTGGACGCTGCACATGGCGAGCATCATCATCTTCAGCACGATGTGGGGCTGGATTTTGCATGAGTGGAAAGGCTCCAGCAAAAAAGCCCATACCTTGATTGCCGGAGGCATCGCGACATTGATTCTCTCGACCATCATCATCGGCTGCGGCACCTATTTGAAAAGCAAAGCTGGTCAATAAACGAAGCATGGGCATGTGTCGCGCAAGCAGAACTGGCGCACCCATCAGGAGTTGAACCTGAAACCTGCTGATCCGTAGTCAGCCGCTCTATCCAATTGAGCTATGGGTGCGCCAAAAAGGAAACGTAAATTACGAATCGGAGACCGTCTGTGCAAGGAATTTCACCCGATCCGGCAATTCAATCCTTGAAAATGTTCCGCAGCGCCAGCGTCAGGATGGTCAGCACCAGCATCAAACCGCTCGGCATGAATTTTTTCGTCTTCGCCAGCCGGATGGCGAACACCACCAGCAGCGCCGCCAGGAGCACGTTCACCAGAATGAGTGACACCGACGGCTTAAAAATCCCGGTTTGGGTCAATACCAGCACCGCCGCGAACACCGACGACGAAATGAGCGACACCTTGCTGTTTGCCTTGAAGAACCCGATCAGCCCGCCAACCAGCAGCAGGACGATGTAAATCCAAAGGACCGTGTTCGTAAAATTGTGCACGACCGCAGGCTGCCTCAATTCGCCGCCACATCCAAGCCCGGAATTTCACCCGGCCCGGCCCCCGCCCGCACCCGGACGACCGGCGGCAAACCTCCGGATGATCATTTTGCCCCCATTGATTCCCGGTCTCCCGATCGCCAAATCCAGCAAATAACTCAACAGGGTCGTCAGCCCCAGATTCAACATGAAAGCGGGGAGAAACTGCCCGAGCGAGCCCTGGCCTTTGGGCAAGGCCGGCCAAATTTTCGCAAGCACCAGGGAGATGACAATGTTGTGAATGAGATAGGTGCCGTAGGAACAATCGGCCAGGGTTTTTCTCAGGGGCAATTTACGCAGCATTTGATCCGAAGCCCGCACCAGGCCAAAAAACCGGGCGCGCAGCGGTGGAACAAGGCAGACGACATAGCCGGTCGAATAAATGGCCGCCAGCAACCACAGAAAATTTTCTTTGCAGGTCAACAGATAAACCGGGAAAGCCGCCCAGAACCATTTGGATTTTAATTCCTGTGTTCCCCGCACGAGCACCCACGCAATCACCATGCCGACGGCAAAAGTGTGAAGTTTGACGGGCAGAATGGAGGGCTGATCGAAATACAGCCAGAGGCCGGGAGCGGCGTCATTATAGTAACCCACCGAAAAACGACACAAGGCGCCCACCAAGGCGCAAAGGAAAAAAAACAAACCCGCACCCAGCCGGTTCATCGCCAGCGCCAGGAATGGAAAACAGGCGTAAAATTGCATTTCCAAGCTCAAGCTCCAGTCCGGCATCGCGCAATTGGTGGATTCATGGGGCAGAAAGCCGAACAAAAACGAAAGGCGCAGCAGCAGCCATCGCCACGTTGGCAGGCCGGCGCCCATCATCAGGATATTGGGGGTCAACTTCACGACAATCAGAAACAGGAGTAAAAAGTAATAAAGCGGGGCGATCCGGAAAAAACGCCGGACATAAAACCGCCACCAGGTTGCCGACTCGTTCCAAGGCTCCTTCTCCCGCCGTTCCCAGTAATGGAAAATCATCAAAAATCCCGATACATTTATGAATGCGTCCACGGCAATGGCGGCCGACCCGAAAACCGGCAACCGATAGCCAACGTGATCACTGGTGTGCCATGCCAGCACCATCCATGCGGCCAATATCCGGACCACGTCCAACAACGGGATTGTTTCCGTTGACTTGCCGGAGCGATGGACTGAAAGCATGGCGGGTGGAAAGGGATGTCAGACTAGAGGGGAACAGCGAAGATCAACCCATGCCAGCGTTGCCTTCCACCCTGCGACCGCCGGCAAAAGATGACGTGATTCCGAAAAAACCGATTTGTGAATTGCATTGCGCGCAAGCTGCCTCAATTCCCCGCCACGTCCAAGCTCAGAATTTTGCCCGGCTCGCACTCGGCCACCACATCGAACGGATGGCAGCACACCTCGCAGTCCGTTGTGAACCGCTGGCTCGGCACGCTCGTGTCCACCACCATTTCGAACGCCTGCCCGCAGAATGGGCATTGGATTTTCCCGGAAACTTCCATCGTGCAATCTAGTCCAGTGACGGCAAATCGCAACCGTTACCCTGTCATCGGCCCCGGATAAAAAAGTCCGGCCACCTGTCGGCCCTCCCGCAATCGGGAAATGTTTTCCGCGCCCGGTTTAGAACCGCTTCGTGAGGGTCAGTGTGACGGCGTTGCCCTGCGCCCGGCTTTCCGCCATGAATTCGTAATTGTAGCGGAGCGAGACGAAGAACATCTGCTTCGGGAACATGAAACTGACTTCCGGGCCGACGGCTGCCACGCGGCTGCGGCTGCTGTATGATGCGCCTTCGTTGGGGTTCACCTGTTGCTGGTAATAACCCACAACGCCCAGGTCGGCTTCCTTGCAGACGCTCTTGCTCACGCCCCATTCCAGTGTGTAAGTCTGTCCGGGAATGAGATCCGTGTCGCGTTGCTCGGTGCTGAATTCGTACCGGTTCAGCGCCGACACCGCCCAGGTCTTTGCCTCATCGATATACCAAGTCGCCCCGGCGGTTTGCATGAACGTCCAAAAGCCCGCGCCAATGCGCGTGGTGGGCGGCTTGCCCGAATCGCCCGTGGGCGCCCAGACGCCGCTGCCAATGGCAAAATCAAACTGTTTGGGATGCCAGGAGAGCGTGCCCTCGGCGAAGAAATCTCCGATGCCAAAGGTGCTGCCGCTGAACGGACCACCCGGCGTGTTGACGCTGGTTTGCTGATAGACAAGAGGCAGGAGTGCATCCACACCGACGAATCCCCCGAGAAACTTCGTGTCCGTGATCCAAATCACACGGGGTATGTTCGCGTAAGTGAAGGTATCGAGGTCTGCCGGACCATTTTTATTGCCGGAGGAGTCGTTTAACTGGTCGGCCCAGTAGAAGTAATTGTAGTCGCGGACATAGAATCCCGGCGGCGGCAGCGAGGCTCCCTTGATGCCTTCGGAGCCTGGCACATACTCGGCCGAGGGTTGGGCTTGCAAAATACCCGGCAGCGCCACCAACGACGACGCCAGCAGAAGGAATTGAATTCGAGTTTTCATGGTTGTTTTTTTTGAAGGTTGGAGTTGAGGGTTAAACATCCTGCAGTTTTCCGGTGAGGTAGGTCTCATAGGCGCTCAGGTCGAGCAACCCGTGTCCGGACAGATTGAAAAGAATGACGCGCTTCTTGCCCGCCTCACGCGCCCTGGCCGCCTCGTTGACGACGGCGGCAATGGCGTGCGCGGATTCCGGCGCGGGCACAATCCCTTCGCTGCGCGCAAAGAGTGTTCCGGCCTCGAAGACTTTCGTCTGATGGTAGGCTTCCGCTTCGATGAGCCCGAGCTTGAGCGCGTGGCTGACCATCGGCGACATGCCGTGGTAACGCAGCCCGCCCGCGTGGATGGACGGCGGCATGAAATCGTGCCCCAGCGTGTACATCATCAGGAGCGGCGTGGTCATGGCCGTGTCGCCAAAGTCGTAGCGCAGTTCGCCCTTCGTCAGCGACGGACACGCGGACGGCTCGACGGCGACGATGCGATATTTTTTCTTCCCGGTGATTTTCCTGTGAATGAACGGGAACGCGATGCCGGCGAAATTGCTCCCGCCGCCGCAGCAGGCGATGATCGAATCCGGCTCCTCGCCGGCCATTTCCATCTGCTTGATGGATTCCTGGCCGATGACGGTTTGATGCAGGCAAACGTGATTGAGCACGCTGCCGAGCGAGTATTTCGTGTGCGGATGTTTGACGGTGTCTTCGATGGCTTCGCTGATGGCGATGCCGAGGCTGCCGGGGCAATTCGGATCGTCGTGGAGCACCTTGCGCCCGTATTCAGTCTGGTCGCTGGGGCTGGGATGCACCGTCGCGCCCCAGGTATGCATGAGCATGCGGCGATACGGCTTTTGCTGGTAACTCACCTTGACCATATAGACATTGCACTCCAGGCCAAAGAGTTTGCAGGCCAGCGCCAGTGACGAACCCCACTGGCCTGCGCCGGTCTCGGTGGCAAGGCGCTTGGTACCGGCGACCTTGTTGTAGTAGGCCTGGGCGACGGCGGTGTTGGGTTTGTGACTGCCGGCGGGACTGGCACCCTCGTATTTATAGTAAATGTGTGCCGGTGTCTGGAGCGCTTTCTCGAAACGCACCGCGCGCAGCAGCGGCGTGGGCCGCCACAGTTTGTAGATGTCGCGGACCTCGTCGGGAACCGGCACCCAGCGGTCGGGGCACATTTCCTGCATGACAAGATTTTCGGGGAAAATCGCCGTCAGCAGGTCCGGCGTGACGGGTTGTTTCGTCCCCGGATGCAGCGGCGGCGGCAGCGGTTCAGAGAAGTCAGCCAGAAGATTGTACCATTGTGTTGGAATGTCCTGCTCGCGCAGCGAGAAGTTGATTGGTGTGCTCATATCGCCAAAAAATATTGCAAATAAGTAACCGCCGCCGAACTGCTTGTCACGCAGTTATTGGAAATTATCTCATTAAGTAATAATTTATAAAAAATAAAATTATATTGAAACTCCAGGCAAACCGCCGGGGCATTGCCGAAGCCGGCGTGCTGGTGAGCGCCATCGTCAACCCAATGCTGTATGAATGGCCTGCTATCTTGCCGTTTCAGGAATCAAAATGATGAAGCCGTCACTCCGGCATCTTTTGATTTCCCTTTGGGATTTTTCTTTGCGACCTTTGCACCTTGGCGTCTTTGTGTTAATTTCCCGTTTTGGGATTTGCCAGTGCCGCTGAATTCAGGGATATTGTCCGCCGTTTTTTCGCGGGCCATTTATGAAACCCCAGGTTGAAATCTATGATACAACCCTGCGCGACGGTTCGCAGGGCGAAGGCATCAATTTCTCGGTTGCGGACAAGCTCCGCATCGCCGAGAAGCTTGACGCGTTCGGGGTGCACTACATCGAAGGCGGCTGGCCCGGCTCGAATCCCAAGGACATGGAATTTTTTGCGCAGGCCAGCCGGCGCAAATGGAAGAACGCCAAAATCGCCGCGTTCAGCATGACCCGCCGCAAGGGCGTTGCCGTCGAGAAGGACGAGTTGATGCGGCAGATCCTCGACGCGAAAACGCCGGTCGTCACCATCGTCGGCAAGACGTGGCTGCTGCACGTCACCGAGGTGTTGCGCGCCAAGCCGGACGAAAACCTAGCGATGATCGGCGACACCGTGCGCTTCCTGAAAGACAACGGCAAGTTCGTCATCTACGACGCCGAACACAGCTTCGACGGTTTCAAGGACGAGCCGGAATACGCGCTGGCCACGTGGCAGGCTGCGGAAAAGGCGGGCGCGCAGTGCATCGCGCTGTGCGACACGAACGGCGGCTGTCTGCCGGAGGAAATCGCGCGCATCACCGCGTTTGCCAGGGGCAAACTCACGGCGCGTCTCGGCATCCACACGCACAACGATTGCGGCGTGGGCGTGGCCAATGCCCTGGCCGGCATCGAAGCCGGCGCCACCCAGGTGCAGGGCACCATCAACGGTTACGGCGAACGCACCGGCAATTGCAATCTGACCAGCGTCATCCCGCTGGTGCATTTCAAGTTGAAAAAGACCGGCGTGCCCGCGAACTCGCTGGCCAAGCTCAAGGAGCTTTCCGAGTTCGTGGACGAGATCGCCAATGTCCGGCACGACCCGCGCCAGCCGTGGGTGGGGCAGACGGCGTTCGCGCACAAGGGCGGCATGCACGCCCATGCGATTGACCGCGTCGCGCGCAGCTACGAGCACATCCAGCCGGAAGCCGTCGGGAATTATCGCCGTGTGCTCATCAGCGACATGTCCGGCCGCTCGAACATTTTGATGAAGGCGGCGGAGCTTGGTTTCAAGCTCAAGCCGGAAATGCCGGAAGTAAAAACCATCACGATGCGCGTCAAGGAACTGGAAAACCAGGGCCTCGAGTTCGAGGCCGCCGAAGGCTCGCTCGCGCTGCTCATCGGCAAGACGCTCAAGCATCGCGACCCGCTGTTTCACGTGGACGCCTATCACGTTTCCATGCGCCGCGACGCCGAGGAATCCGTCTGTGAAGCGACGGTCAAGGTCCGCGTCGGCGCCCGGCGCGCGCAGACGGTGGCCGAGGGCGACGGCCCGGTGAACGCGCTGGACGGCGCGTTGCGCTCGGCGCTGGTGAAGTTTTATCCGCAACTGAAAAAGGTGACGCTCACGGATTACAAGGTGCGCATCCTCGACAGCGGCACCGGCACGGCCGCCAAGACGCGTGTGCTCATCGAATCCACCGATGGCAGGCGCGAATGGGGCACCGTCGGCGTGAGCGAAAACATCATCGAAGCCAGCTTGCAGGCCCTCGTGGACAGCATGGAATACGCGTTATTGAAGAAATGAGACGCGAATTACGCGAATTAACGCGAATTTTTGAATCAGAACCATGAGCGAACTGCTTTACAAGGATGAAGTATTCAAGCTCGTTGGTTTTTGCATGGAGGTTCATCGCGAGCTGGGCAAAGGTCATGACGAAGTGATTTATAAGGACTCGTTGGTCATCGAATTGCAACGCGCGAAAATTCCTTTCGACCGCGAGTTGAAGTATGAAGTGAGTTACAAAGGCGTGATTTTGCCACACCATTATCGAGCGGACTTCGTGGCCTGGAACAAAATCCTTTTTGAGGCCAAGGCCGTCGAAATGTTGACCGAAGCACACATCAAACAGGTCTTGAATTATCTGGCGGCCGCGAAACTCGAACTCGGGCTATTGGTTAATTTTGGCGCCGATTCATTGGAATGGAAGCGTGTTGTATTAAGCAGGCCAAAGCCGCAGGATTTACCAAAGGATTTCAGGTTATGAAACAAGTGCATTTGACGCGAATTTCGCGAATTATCGCGAATGATTTTCAACTTCCAAGGTTTTGTTTTAATTCGTGTCAATTAGCGTAATTCGCGTCAAAAATTTGCCGTGTCTGAAATTCCCAAGGCCTACGAACCGCAGTCCGTCGAGGACAAGTGGTATGACTTCTGGCTGAAGCAGAACTGCTTCACCGCCGACCCGGCGCGCGTGTTGTCCAAGCGCCCGGCCTATTCCATCGTCATCCCGCCGCCAAACGTCACCGGCGTGCTCACGATGGGCCACGTCCTCAACAACACCATCCAGGACATCCTCGCCCGCAAGGCGCGCATGGACGGCAAGGAAGTCCTCTGGCTGCCCGGCACCGACCACGCCGGCATCGCCACCCAGACCGTCGTCGAAAAAACGCTCAAGAAATCCGGCGAAATCCGGCATCGCGACGACCTCGGTCGCGAGAAATTTCTCGAACGCGTCTGGGCCTGGAAGGAAAAGCACGGTGGCATCATCATCCAGCAATTGAAGAAGCTCGGCGCGTCATGCGACTGGACGCGTGAACGGTTCACGATGGACCCGGAATATTCGCGCTGTGTGCAGAAGGTGTTCGTCGAGCTTTACAAAAAAGGCCTCATCTATCGCGGCAAACGCATGGTGAACTGGGACCCCGCCGCGCGCACTGCGCTCTCCGACGAGGAAGTCGATATGATCGAAGAGAAAGGGCACCTCTGGCATATCAAATACCCGTTCGTCGATGCCCAAGGCCGGCCCAAGGCCGATGAATTCGTGGTCGTGGTCACGACGCGGCCCGAGACGATGCTTGGCGACGAAGCCGTGGCCGTGAACCCGAAAGACCCGCGCTACACGAAGCTTGTCGGGCAAAAAGTTCTTCTGCCGCTTCAGAACAAGCCCATCCCCGTAATCGCCGATGAATTGGTGGACCCGAAGTTCGGCACCGGGTGCGTGAAGGTAACGCCCGCGCATGACCCCGCCGATTACGAAATGGCCGTCCGGCACAAACTGCCGTTCACCGTCGTCATCGGTCCCAATGGCCACATGACCAAGGAAGCCGGCAGGGACTTCGATGGCATGGACCGCATGAAAGCGCGCCAGGCCGTGGTTGAGAAACTGACCGAACAGGGCCTGCTGCTGAAGACCGAGGACTACGTCCACAACGTCGGTTACAGCCAGCGCAGCCACGTGCCCATCGAGCCGTATCTGAGCGAGCAGTGGTTTTTGAAATATCCGAGCGTGAAAAAATCCCGCGCGTGTGTGGAGCAGGAGGGGAGCGCGCGCGTCCCGCGTGCTGATTTCGGCGTCGCGCCGGAATCCTCGTCAGACAAACTTCAGTTTGAAGAACGAGCATCAGGCGCGACGCCTGATGCTGCACGCGGGACGCGTGCGCTCCCCGATAAAATGCGCTTCCATCCGCAGCGCTGGGCGAAGGTCTATGACCACTGGATGGAGAACATCAAGGACTGGTGCATCAGCCGCCAGCTTTGGTGGGGGCACCGCATCCCGGTTTGGTATCCCAGACCGGGAAAATCCGAAATCCGAAATCCGAAATCCGAAATTTACGTTGGCGTCGAACCTCCACCCGATCCGAAGAATTGGGAACAAGACCCCGATGTCCTCGACACCTGGTTCAGCTCATGGCTCTGGCCGTTTGCGACCATGGGCTGGACGGGTGACAAATCCCAACACTCCAACACTCCAACACTCCAGGCCTTCTACCCCACCACCGACCTCGTCACCGGGCCGGACATCATTTTCTTCTGGGTCGCGCGCATGATCATGGCGGGTTACGAGTTCATGGGGGATTTGCCGTTCCGGAACGTTTATTTCACCGGCATCATCCGCGACAAGCAGGGACGCAAGATGTCCAAGAGCCTCGGCAATTCGCCCGACCCGCTCGATCTCATCAACAAATACGGCGCCGACGCGCTCCGGTTCGGCACCATGCGCAGCGCGCCGCTCGGCCAGGACATTTTGTTTGACGAACAAAATGTCGAGCTGGGCCGCAATTTCTGCAACAAGCTCTGGAACGCCTGCCGCTTCCGGCAGATGGTCGGCAGTGGTGGCAGCGCCACCGGCGAAGTTCAAGGGGAGATTGATCCACGATTTCTGACTTCTGACGACAAATGGATTTTGCTCAAGCTGGATCAGGCGATTCGTGAAATGAACACCGCCTTCGCCGAATACAAATTCAGCGATGCCACGGCCACGTTGTATCGCTTTTTTTGGAGCGAGTATTGCGACTGGTACATTGAGGCGAGCAAAGCTGTGCTGTCGCACAGCGTTGAACCGCTGAAACGTGAAACCGTTGAATCGGCAGCCGGCTTAACGATTCAACCCTTCAACAATTCAACGGCTGGTAAAGCGAACACTTTGGCCGTGATTGATTTTGTTCTCAGCCACACATTGCGTTTGTTTCATCCGTTCCTGCCGTTCATCACGGAGGAACTCTGGCACGGGATGGGTTACGCCGAGGACATGCCGGAAAACCAGGGCGGCAAGACCATCATGTTCGCACCGTGGCCCAAGCCGCTCGACGACGATTTCAAATCGCACTACGGCCTGACCGAACGCGACGAGAAGCACATCGAGGCCCGGAACGAATTGGTCACCCAGGGCCGCAACCTGCGCCGCACGGCGAACATTGCCGCGAACAAGAAAATCAAGCTCATCCTCAAACCGGTGCGCGAACTGGCGGCACACGACGTCGAGGTGCTCAAGCTGTTGCTCAACGCCGGGGCGGTCGAGGTGAACGTGAATTATCAGCCCGGCAAAAACACGTTGACGGTGCGCGCCGAGCTGGGCGATTTGTTCCTGCCGCTGGAAGGTTTGATTGATCGGGAAGCCGAGACGGCGCGGCTGAAGAAAGAGCTGGAAAAAATCGAGGCCGAGACCGCCAAAGTCGAACAGAAGCTGGCCAACCCGAACTTCACGCAAAAGGTCCCGGCGCAGGTTCTGGCGGAACAACAACGGCGTCTCGCTGAATGGCAGGGCAAACGCGACCACGTCAAGGCTGCGCTGGCCGCGTTGCAGAGTTGAATTCATAAACCGCGAACCACGCGAAAAAATTTCGTAATCGGAGCGCCGGCCTCCGGCCCGGCACGAAGCAGCGGGAAAACATCGAACATTCAACATCGAACGCCCAACGTCCAATGAATGGTTCGAAGGCAAGAATTGGAAGTTCGATGTTGAATGTTCGATGTTGGATGTTGACTGGCAACCCGCCGGGTCGGAGACCGGCGCTCCGTTCCAATCGCTCAACTGGAGAAAATTTGGTTTGCTTTCCCGCTGGCGAGCCATAAGCCTTCCGCCAGAGTGCAACGAATTTTTACATTCTTGCTTCTCCTGTTCCTGCCGCTGGCGGCTCTGGCCGACGGCATGGTGATTCCGACCATCGCCTATCCCGCCAAAATCACGATCCCCGACCAGCGCGCGCTGATCTGCTACACCAACGGCACCGAGCGGCTAGCAATTGAAACACGATTCGTCGGTGAGGGAACAAATTTTGCGTGGGTGGTTCCGCTGCCCGGTAAGCCCGTTATTGAAGAAGCAACCAGCGGTCTTTTCACCACACTGGATTACATTTTCCGTCCGACCGTGATTCATAACGTCATTCCTCTCTACGCGATTCTTCTGGTCTGTCTTGGCGTCGCTTACCTTTTGCTTCATGTGCGCCGCAACACGCCGCCACGAATTTCCGATACCTTGATCTCGGTTTTAGTCGCTCTGGCGGTGCTGCCGCTTTCGGCTTTTGTCGCGATCCTTCTTTTGGTGCTTCTGCCCTACGTTGTCTGGCGTGTGCGGACCAATCGCGAAGGCCCTTGGGCCATTCTGGGCGCTCTGTTCCTGGCATTCTTCTTCGGCGGCATGATGCTTTCCACGCTTGGCACCGCCGGTATGGGTATGGCTGGAACCCGGGTCTCGATTCTGAGCCGTGAAACGGTCGGCGTGTACGATACAACCACACTCGCCGCCAAAGATCCGCGAGCGCTGGTCGAATGGTTAAACGATAACGGTTACGTTGCTCCTCCGGCCGCAGGTGAAGTAATCTCCAACTATGTGAAACGGGGTTGGGTGTTCGTCGCAACCAAACTGCACCGTGATTCCACCGGGCGCACGATCGGTTCGCCCCATCCATTGTGCTTCACCTTTCAGACCGACAAGGCCATTTATCCCATGCAACTGACTGGTGTTGGGAATACCAACCTGATCGTTGAATTGTTTGTGTTCGGCCCGTCGCGGGCGGAAGCATCGCATTTTAAGGTTGAACGCTGCGGCGCGCCGTTTTTCCAGGAGCCGCAGGAGTTTTCCCGCGGCTCAACTGCTCAGATTCGCATCGTTCATCCGTTGCTCCGCAAGTGGGTCGCCGGTTCGTCCATCGCTACCAAACTCTCCGCCGACCTCAAACCCGGGATGATGAAGGAAGACATCGAGCTGCGCTGGCTGCCATTTGCGGAAGTTCGCCACAACATTTACAGCTACCAAGGCGCTCTTATTTTCAGTGCCAACTGCGGTGTCGGTGTGTTTGCCTCGTGTTTATTACTGGCAAGCATCGTGACGGCATTCAAACCTGACTGGCAGCCACGATTGAAGAAGGTCGCCGGACTGGTGGCGGTTGCCGGAGTCGTTGTGGCTGCTTTGGCCTTCGTCGCGGTTCCCAAGACCGTCGTGAGACTCACCAACCATCCTTACTTGCGGTCACAACTTAATCTGCGCGGGCTTGCATATTTATATGAGGATGACATTCAGACCAACCACGCATCTTCGCTTGCCGAATCGCGAGCCATACTCAAGACGATCAAAGTCAGCGAGCCGAAATTGACCGCTGAAAACCTCCTGCTTGGAGGCCCAATTCGTGAAGAAGATTCACCCGGCAATTATGTTCTGCGGGAATCTACTAACGGGGTGGAGTTCGTCTGGTTCGATGCCGATGGTGGCGAGCACAATCTTGAACGAAAGCATAACATCAATCCTCGATCTCCTTGAAAAACCTCGACCGGAAACTTTTCTGCTGGCATCTAATCCGTTTGTGAATTTACAAGCCGCCCAAAAAGCCGCCGTCCAAGCCGCGCGCGCCGCCGGGAAACTCATGCTGGCCAACTGGCACGCGCCCAAACGCGTCAACTTCACCGACGCCCACGACATCAAGCTCGAGCTCGACGTCCGCTGCCAGAAACTCATCGAGAAAATCCTGCGCGCCGCGTTCCCCCAAATTTCACTGCTCGGCGAGGAGGGTTGCTCCGGTGATGCGAACAGCGAATATCGCTGGGTCGTGGACCCGATTGACGGCACGGTGAATTACACCTTCGGCATCCCGCACGCGGCGGTGTCCATTGCGCTGCAGAAACGTGACGAGTGTCGGGTGGCGAGTGACGGGAACAACACCCGAAGTCGCACACGGTCTGCCGTCACTCGCCACCCGTCACACGTCACCCTCCTCGGTGTGATTTACGGTCCGTTCACGGACGAACTGTGGACCGCGACCCGTGGCGGGCCGACGCGGCTCAACGGACGCATCGTCCGGGTCAGCAAACGCGCGAACGTGGGCGAAGCCATCATTGCGATGGGGTTTTCCAAGAGCAAACTGAACCTGGAGAAAAGCCTGCCGCACGTGAACCGGCTTTCCCGGCGCGCGTTGAAAATCCGGATCATGGGTTCGGCGGCGCTCGAACTTGCCTACGTCGCCTCCGGCCGGCTCGATGCCTATGTTGAGCGCACCATCAATCTGTGGGACATTGCGGCGGGCGCCTTGATGGTGGAATGTTCCGGCGGCGAATTTTACACCCGGCCAGCGCCGGGCGGAAAATTCCGGATGGTGGCCGACAACGGTTTGCTGCGCCGGAAACTGCAACTGGGAAGTTTGTTGAAGTAATTTCGAACAAAGAAGACGCGAAGACGCAAAGTTTTTGGAATCGAAATGTGCCCCTCGCCCTGTTCCTCGTAGTCGCGGACGTCAGTCCGCGCACTTTGAGTTCAATGAAAATCAGCGCCGACTCGTGTCGGCGGCTACAGTTCAGGGGTTGTAGCGTCGAGCTTCTAACTCGATCCGGCCACAGGCCGGACACTACATGGCCTTCATTGTAAAAAACGCCTTTAGCTTCTCCAACGCCTTGGCGCGGTGGCTCAATTGGTTTTTCACGTCCTCGCCCAGTTCGGCGAACGACTGCTCGAATCCCACCGGCACAAACAGCGGATCGTAGCCAAAGCCATTTTTTCCCCGCGGCGCGAAACCAATCCGTCCTTCACAGGCACCATCAAACAATTGTGGATTGCGAATGACGGACTGCGAATCAATCGCCACCAACGCGATGACACAGTGAAATCGCGCCCGGCGCTTTTCGAGCGGAACGTCCTCGAGCAGGCGCAACAACCTGGTGTTGTTGTCCGCGTCGGACGTATTGCCGGATTTGGCGGAATCCAATGCGGCAAAGCGCGCTGAATGCACGCCCGGCGCGCCGTCCAGCGCGTCCACCTCCAGCCCCGAATCGTCGGCCAGCACGAAAAGCGGTGACGCCTGGCGGGGGGGGGGGGAAGTGACGGCAAGCCAGCGCGCAAGTTCAACGGCTTTCTTCGTCGCGTTGCCGGCAAAGGTGCCGGCGTCCTCCACGACTTTGGGCGGGTCGGGAAAATCGTTGAGCGTGAGGAATTGGGACGCGCCGCCAAGAATGGCGCGGATTTCGTCCACCTTGTGGGCGTTGCGAGTGGCAATCACGATGGTCGTCACGCGGAAACGATAGCAGTCAGGCGTTTGCGCGCAACCCATCAGCTTCGTTGGTAAATCTCGCGGCGGAACCAGCCGGGTTTGACCCCCGACCCCGTCCTCAATCCAGCAACTCGGCCAGCTTGCTGTGCTTGCGTTTGAATTCGTCAATCAGCCGGTCGTAGTGATGAATCCGCCGGAAGGCGTGCGTGATCAGGTAAACCCCCAGCGCGGTGAGGCCCAGATTCAGCAGCAGCAATGGCACCAGCCATTGCATCACCTCTTGCAGTTGATACGACTGCGACGTGGCGATTAAAATGCTCAACACCGACAGCGGGAACGCAAAGACGGCGATGCCGGTGCGCATGGTGGAAAGCGAGGTGCGCTTTTCCGACAGGAGCACCTGAATTTCATTGAGGATCGTGGCATCCAGTTCGGAGTCGGCCTTGGGCAGCAAGGGATTGCTCATAATTCAAGCCAGTGATTTCTGCACCAACCTTACCACGACCGGCCCGAAGAGAAACGTTTTTTGCCAACACCCACGGTGACCGGCAAGTTCATGCCGCCCGGCGCGCAGCTGCGCGCAACGTATATCAGTTCCCCGCGTGCGCAGCTTTAGTTGCTGATCGTTTGTGCTCCCATTCGGCATGCGCCTTCTCCAGGCACTGTGGACAAATGCCGTGGGTAAAATCAGCGCCCGTGTATTTATGGAAGTAAGCCTCAACCTGATCCCAGTATCCCTTGTCATCCCGGATGCGCTTGCACCAGGCGCAGATGGGCAGCAACCCCTCCAAAGTTTTGACGTGTTCGAGCGCCTCCGCCAGGTGGGCTGAAACCCGCCTTAACTCCAGCAGCGCCATGACCTGCCGCGACAGGGCCTGCAGCGCCTCCTGTTGTGCGGCCGAAAGCTGGCGCGGTTGATGATCAACCACACAGAGTGTTCCCAAGGCCAGCCCTTCCGGGTTGATCAGGGGAATGCCCGCGTAAAACCGGACATGGGGTTCGCCCGTGACCAGCGCATTGTCGGCAAACCGCCGGTCCTTCGTTGCGTCTCCGACGATGAAGGGTTCGTTCTGGAGGATCGCATGTGCGCAGAACGCGACGTCGCGAGACGTTTGTTGCTGCTCCAATCCGACTTTCGATTTGAACCACTGCCGGACTTCGTCCACCAGGGAAATCATGGCGATGGGAACCTCGCAAATATGCGCGGCCAAGGTGGTGATATCGTCGTAGGACTGCTCGGTCCCGGTATCGAGAATGTGATACTCCTTCAGGGCCGCGAGTCGTTCGACTTCATTGGTTGGTGGCGGGGCTTTCATTTTTCAACGGCTTTCAATGCGGGACAAACCGCGACCGGCGCCGTCAGGGCCAAAACGGCATCCCCATTCGGGATCATGGCTGGCCGGTCGCGTGTGGTCATAAGTTAAACGACGTAATTTTTATGTTCATTGTAACTTATCACAAATTGCTCGAAATCAAATTATTTGTTGTCGCCGGAAGTTTCACCGGCTGTGTATTTGTGCTGTAAGTGTGTTTGCATCATTGGTTTAGGCGTGTAACGCGTCGCGATTGGAGGAAGAGAAAAACGGACTGGTTTGCCGTTCGCCTTTGTGGTAGCGGCGCTTGTGAAAGCGCGGTCAATATGATCCGCGTTTTCACAAACGCGGCTACGGTGATTCAGGATTTAATACCGATAGTGCTCCAGCTTAACGGGTACGTCGAGGTGGCCGGCATGAGTCTCTTTTGGCCACTCAACGGCCAGTTCAACCGGGGACAACGTAATTGACCCTGACGAAAAAAAACGGTTTCCTGTGCCCGGCCAGATTTATGGACCCACAGAAACCCACGCTGGATGACTTGCGCATCAAGCGCAGCGACAAACCCGAATCGAATTTACGAATTCGGCCGGTCGCCATTGGTCTTGTCGTCCTGGTCCTGGCGGCCGGGGTGATTTGGCGGCTGACGCGTTCCAATCCGGTGGAAGTGCGGGTGGCAATCGCTCGCGAAATCGGGAGTGGCAACGGGGCCGATCGAACCGTGCTGAATGCCTCCGGTTACGTCACCGCGCGGCGCGCAGCGACGGTCTCCTCCAAGGTCACCGGCAAGGTCGTCGAGGTGCTTATCGAGGAGGGCATGAAAGTGAAGGAAGGCCAGATTCTGGCGCGGCTGGACGATACGAACATCAAGGCCAGCCTGGCCGTGGCGCAGGCCCAGTTGGAATCGGCCCGGGCGGCACTGGACGAAACCCGCGCCCAGCTCAAACAGGCAAACCAGGAATTTCAACGCATTACCGAACTGGCCAAACAACACATCGCATCCCCATCCGACCTGGACCTGGCCGAGTCGAATGCCAAATCGTTGCAGGCGCACCTGGCGCAGCAGAAAGTGGATGTCACCGTGGCGGACCGCCAGGTGGCCATGTGGCAGCAACAGATGGATGACATGATCATCCGCGCGCCGTTTGCGGGCATTGTGACGACCAAGGACGCCCAGCCGGGCGAGATGATTTCACCGGTGTCGGCCGGCGGCGGGTTCACCCGCACTGGCATCGGCACCGTCGTGGACATGGACTCGCTGGAAATTGAAATTGACGTCAACGAGAGCTACATCAACCGCGTTCAACCCGGCCAGCCGGTCGTGGCCACGCTGGACGCGTATCCCGACTGGAAAATCCCCTGCCAGGTCATTGCCATCATCCCAACGGCCGACCGGCAAAAATCCACGGTCAAGGTGCGCGTTGGTTTCGACCAGCTCGACCCGCGCATCCTGCCGGAGATGGCGGTAAAGGTGGCGTTTCACGAAACCGGCGGCGGGCCGGCCACGGCGAATCACACCGTGCTGGTCCCGAAAACCACGGTGCAAAGCCGGGACGGACGGGATGTCGTGTTCGTCGTCCAGCACGGCCGCGCCGAACGCCGCGCCGTCACGGTGATTGACACGCAAGGTGACGACTCCGTGTTGAGCGCGGGCGTCTCCCCCGGCGAAAGCGTGGTCGCGGACCCACCCGCCGGTCTGAACGATGGAATGCCAGTCAGGGCAAGGAAGCTATGAACGAAAACCAATCAAACCATGGCGCGCTGGTGCGCGTTGAGAATGTGGAAAAAATCTTCCACCGCGGCTCGGAGGACATTCACGTGCTGGCGGATCTGCATCTGCAGGTCCCGACCGGCGAATTCCTGGCGTTGATGGGCCCGTCGGGTTCGGGTAAGAGCACCCTGTTGAATTTGATCGGCGGCCTTGACCGGCCGACCAAGGGCTTGGTCAGCGTCGCGGGCGAGCGTCTCGACCAGTTGTCCGATCACCGGCTGGCCGCGTGGCGCGCACGGCACGTCGGGTTTGTCTTCCAGCTTTACAACCTGATGCCGGTGCTGACGGCGGAACGGAACGTGGAACTGCCGCTGCTGCTGACGCACTTGTCCAAGGCGGAACGGATGAAGCACGTGGAAACGGCGCTGGCGGTGGTCGGACTGTCGCATCGCGCAAAGCATTATCCGCGCACGCTTTCCGGCGGCGAACAACAGCGCGTGGGCATCGCCCGCGGCATTGTCACCGACCCGACGTTGCTGCTCTGCGACGAACCGACCGGCGATCTTGACCGCAAGGCCGGCAACGAAATCCTGGATTTGCTCCAGGCGCTGAACCGGGAGCATGGCAAGACCATCATCATGGTCACGCACGATCCGCACGCCTCGGCGCGCGCGACGCGGACGGTGTATCTGGACAAAGGCCAATTGAGCAACGAACCGGTCAAATGAAAATACGCGTGGAAATGGAGCGCGGCTGTGTGCGAAGCACCAGCCGCAGACCCCTCATAACGTCCAACGCGCTGCGGCTGGGTCTGGGACCACAGCCGCGCCCCGTCCCATGAAATTTTTCCATCTCATCTGGTGCAATTTGAAGCGGAAAAAGTTGCGCACGTCATTGACACTGCTGTCAATTGTCGTGGCGTTCGTCCTGTTCGGATTTCTTTCAGCCATCAAACAGGCGCTGGTCGGCGGCGTGGAAATGGCGGGTGCGGATCGGTTGATCGTCCGTCAAAAGGTGTCCATCATCCAGTTGCTGCCGGTAAGTTACGAAGCGCGGATGGACCAGATCCCCGGCGTGGATTTCGCCACGCATCAGACCTGGTTCGGTGGCCTTTACCAGGACCCGAAAAATTTCTTCATGCAAAACCCTGTCGAGCCGGAAAAATTTCTCAAGATGCACCCTGAAATCATCCTGCCGCCGGAACAGGAGAAAGCCTGGCTGGCAACGCGGACGGGCGCGATTGTCGGACGTCGGACGGCGAACCGCTTCCATTGGAAAATAGGTGACAAGGTTCCCATTCAATCAACCATCTGGACGAGGCCGGACGGAAGCCGCACATGGGAATTTGACATCGTGGGCATTTACGATGGGAAAGACAAAGGGACCGACACCACACCGATGTTCTTCCGCTATGATTACTTCGATGAAGCGCGGCAAGCATGGGGCAAAGGGCAGGTCGGCTGGTACACCATCCGCATCAAAGACCCGTCGCAAGCGACGGAAGTGGCCAAACGGGTGGACGCGGAATTTGAAAACTCGCCGGCGGAAACCAAGACGGAGCCGGAGGGCGCATTCATTCAAGGCTGGGCCAAGGCAATCGGCAACATCGTGTTGATTGTCGCCGCCATCCTGGGCGCGGTGTTTTTCACCATCCTGCTGGTGACCGGCAACACCATGGCGCAGGCGGTGCGCGAGCGGACCGGTGAACTGGGCGTGCTCAAAGCCATCGGCTTCACCAACGGGCAGATCGTCGCGCTCGTGCTCGCCGAGTCGTGCCTGCTCACGGTGCTTGGGGGCGCGGTCGGTCTTGGACTGGCGTGGCTGGTCATTTCCCGTGGCGACCCCACGAGCGGCCTGCTGCCGATGTTCTTTTTCCCAACCCGGAATTTGCTCATCGGCCTGGGCCTCAGCGTCGTGCTCGGTCTGGTCACCGGAATTTTTCCCGCGCTGCAGGCCATGCGCCTGCGCGTGGCGGACGCGCTGAGGAGAATGTAAAATGTCAGCAATTGAACTATTCATTGGTAGGGCGCGTCACTCCGTGCGCGCCGTTTTGGAGTTGCCCAGTTTCGGCGCGCACGGAGTGACGCGCCCTACCCCACTTTGATTATGGCCGGCCCCATCAACTGGTTTTCACAAATCGTCTCCATCACGAAGTTCGGGTTGCTGAGCATTCCGCAACGGCGTGGCGCGGTTGCGGCCACGGTCATTGGCATCGCTGGCGTCGTCGCCGTGCTCGTCGGCGTGCTCTCCATCGCGGCGGGTTTCCGTCAGGCCATGACCGTTTCCGGCTCGCCCGACGGGGCGATTGTTTTGCGCAGCGGCGCCGACAGCGAAATGGTCAGCGGCTTCGGGCGCAACGAGACGCGCGTCATCGCCGACGCACCGGGAGTGGCGCGCGACGCACAAGGCCCGCTCGCGTCCGCGGAATTGTTTGTCATCATCAACCTGCCCAAGCGCTCCACCGGCACGGATGCCAACGTCCCGTTGCGCGGTGTGGAAAACGCGGCATGGCAGGTGCGCGACAATATGAAAATCGTCCAGGGCCGGATGTTTGATTGGGGCAAGGACGAAGTCATCGTCGGGCGCGGCGCGGCGCAGGAATTCGCCGGATTGGATGTCGGCTCGAAAATAAAAGTAGGCCGCTATGAATGGCCGGTCGTCGGCATCTTTTCGGCCAACGGCGGGGTTGCGGAATCTGAAATCTGGACCGACGCGAAGGTGTTGCAGGACGCGTATAATCGTGGTGACTCGTTTCAGTCCGTCTCCGTCAGGCTCAATTCGCCGGGCGTGTTCGAGCAGTTCAAGGATTCATTGACTTCGAACCCGCAATTGAGCGTGAAAGTCGTCCGGCAAGCCGAGTATTACGCCCAACAATCCGAAACCATCACGCGGTTGATTACGACGCTGGGCTTCCTGATTGCGTTTTTGATGGCCATCGGCGCGGTGTTCGGCGCGCTGAACACGATGTACAGTGCGGTGGCGGCGCGGACACGGGAAATCGCCACACTGCGGGCGCTCGGTTTCGGCGGCAGCGCGGTGGTGGTATCGTTGATGTTCGAATCATTGCTGCTGGCGCTGGCCGGCGGGGCCATCGGTGGCGGCCTGGCCTATCTCGCCTTCAATAATTTCCACACCTCGACCATGAACTGGCAGAGCTTCAGCCAGATCACGTTCGCCTTCAGAGTCACGCCGGAATTGCTGGTGCGCGGGGTGGTCTGGGCTGCGGTGATTGGTTTGATTGGCGGCTTGTTCCCGGCCATCCGCGCGGCGCGATTGTCCATTGCAGCCGCCTTGCGGGAGTTGTGACACCGCAAGTTTCTTGAATTGAAAATAAAAAGGCGGATGGGGAGCCGTTCGCCTTTGTTGTAGCCGCGCTTGTGAAAGCGCGGTCAATGTGATCCGCGTTTTCACAAACGCGGCTACGGTGATTCAGGATTTAATACCGATCGTGCTCCGGCTTGCCCATCAAACCCCGATCAAGGCGGCGCCGATGACACCGGCGGAATCGCCGAGCTGATGCTTGACGATGGGCGTTTCGAGGCAATCGCTAAAAACATATTTCGCCACTGCCGCAACGCCTTCGGTGTAGAGCGCGTCGAAATTTGAAACGCCGCCGCCGAGCACGACCACGTCCGGGTCCAGCACGTCAATGAGATTGGCCAGCGAGCGGCCGAAGTGGCGGAAGAAAATTTTCATGAACTCCACCGCCTTCGCATCGCCGGCGTAATAATCCTGCACGATTTCCTTGAACGACCTTTTCTTGCCGAATTGTTCGGCATAGCGCGCCTCCAATCCGCCGCCGCTGATGAACGTCTCCACGCAACCGCGCTGGCCGCAGTAGCAAAGCGGGCCGTCCGGGGAGATGGACATGTGGCCCCATTCACCGGCGATGGCTTGCGGGCCGGTGATGACCTCGCCTTGGTGGACGATTCCCCCGCCGCAGCCCGTGCCCATGATGACGCCGAAGACCAATTTCTTTCCCCTGCCCGCCCCGAGCAACGCCTCGGCCATCGCGAAACAATTGGCGTCGTTTTGAATCTCAATTTTCCGGCCGAGAATCCGTTCGAGGTCCGCCTTCAACGGCTGGCCATTCATGCAAACCGTGTTGGAATTTTTCAACAGGCCGGTGCGCGGCGAGATGGCTCCGGGCGTGCCGATGCCAAACGTATGCGCAGCGCCCTGGATGCTGGCGGCCAGTTCGTCATGCAGCCCTTTGATGCGGTCCAGGATGTGGGCGTAACCCTTTTCCTGCTGCGTATCCACGCGCTTGCGGAAAAGTTCACCTGTCGCGCCGGAGTCCCGCATTTCGGGACGAAGGCGGATGCCGCTGTCGTCCAGAACAATGCCTTCAATCTTCGTGCCGCCGAGGTCTATGCCGATGTGAAACATGTTTTCAAATCTTCCGCAATGATGGCCATTCGCAGTTCGTGTTACGCTTCATACGAGGTGCTTGGTCTTGATGCCGCCCCACTTGGTGTTGAGGTATTCGGCGACGAGCCGCCGATGGCAGTGGTGCGGCAAATGTTCGCTGCAAAGCAGACAACCGTGATCGAGCAAATCCGGTCGGACCGTCTTTTCTACCTGCCGCCGGGCCATCAAATCCAAAAATTGCTTTTCGTAAATTCCCCAATCACCTTTGTGTTTTCTATACGCATCAAGGATGTCCTGTGTGGGAGCGAGTTCAGGCAGGTGGACATACTCGATGCCCCCGATTTCCCTGAGGAAGTAGGCCAGGTCTTCCTTTTTCGAGAAGCCGGCCAGTTGCGAGTTGTTGTTCAGCCGGACGTCCACGACGCGCCTGACCCCGGCGTCTTTCAAGCTCGTGAAGAATTCACGAGCTGTCTTCCGGGTGAATCCTATGGTAAAAAGTTCAATTTCCATGACGCGGCGGTTCTTCCCGCAGGACGAGTTCGTCTTCCTGGTAGGCAACCTTTTCGCCCTGCAATTTGTAAACCTCGGCAACGATTTCTTCAGGCGAACGGAACAACTCGCGCTCGGGAAGCGCGAACAGACGCAGCAGACGCTTTTCCGTCTGCTCGTGGCTTTCCAACGTCCCGTCCGTAAGAATGTGGAACACCGCAAGGCCGCGTCGCCGCAAATGCGGAGACACCAGGATACAGCGATGGCAATCCACCGGGTCTTTCTCAGCGCACAACAATGCCACGCGCATCTTCGCCGCGCCTTGAAGGATGCGTTCAATGCCGCGTTTGAAGGCTGGCGTGCGAGAGATCAATTCGTAATCTGCCCGGCCATTCAGGTAACACTCGCGTTCGGAACGGCGCGCACCAAGTTCTTCACCGAGGAAAACGTAGGAGATGCCATGCTCTTGGAGGGCGCGCTGGAGCGGCTCGCGGTTAAACTGGGGATTGTATTGGCTGTAAGGCGACGAACGAACGTCAGCCACCGCCTGAATCGAGTGTTGTTTCAAGAGCGCCACGAACTTCGCCAACTCCAGATTGGAGTGTCCGATGGTAAACACAGACGGATGGGCAGTGGCGTTCATGCGGGAAGTTCGAAGACGGTGGCGATGACTTTGTAATGGAGGCCGTCCTTAAACGGCGGGGTGAGACTGATGCATAGGAGAATCTGGGAAGCGTCGTTTGGTTTGGAATAACCCTCTGCTGATTGGCGAAATACCGGGAAGTACTTCCGACTAATGAGCGGATCGGTCAATGTGAAGTCGTAATGGTGTCGTTTGTATTTGAAAAGTCCGCGTAACTGCTTCTTGGTCCTGCTTTCCCATGTTGTCGAGCGTATCTCAAACTGAAATGATTCCGGCCGGACAAGGTACAAAGATTGGAGATTCGACAAATGTTGTAGAAAAGCAGGGTTGGCTCTGTCGCTTTTCTGACCTGGTTGAAGCCATAGATCATCTGGCTCTTCGACGAGTGATGGTAAAACTTGAGGTGCTAAGGAAGACTCTTTGATCCATGGTTGACCGACTTGAATCAGCCAGTTCTCGGGCTGTAGCGGATTGTTTTCGGGCCCGGAAAGCGGCAACTGCATCACGTCCAGCGGTTTTGGATCTTTGCCGTCCGCTAGACGTCGCTCGACAAAGTCCAACGCGCCTTCGTCGTGATTTGAAACCGGCCTGATCCAAGCGCCCCATTTGGTCTTGTCGCCCCCCTCGTTAAGCAATTCCCGGCCAGCGATACAACTCTTCGGATGATGCTTGGTCGAGTTCGCGAGAACCAGTATGCGTTTGGTTGTCATGTGCCACATAGTGGGCGTGCCACTGTGTGGAGATTACCTTCTCGTCAGGTTTTCGCAATACTGCGAAAGGTTTAATTCTGATACACTTCCATCCCCACGCAGGCGCAGACCGGATTGGGAGTGACCAGATTACATTAATACCAAAAAGGCGAACGATTTCCCGTTCGCCTTTCATGATTTGAGATTTGAATTCGTTTGGTGGCAGTAATGCGTGTGTGAGCGCGTTTTTTCATGGACGCATTTTCGTCGAATTCCGGCCCGCGAGGGTTTAGATTGTGGCCATGTTTCTGGCCATGACGAACAAAGCGAAACGGTTGCTCTACCTGGGTTACATCCAACAGGTGCGGACCAAGGACCTCCAGCGCGGACTGGAAGAGATGCCGGCGCTGCTGGCCGATTTGCCGCCCGGCTTCCACCTGCTGGTGGACCTGGCCCGGCTGGAATCCATGGACCCCGCTTGCATGACACAAGTCGGCAAGGTGATGGAATTGTGTGACCAGCACGGCGTGGGACTGGTGATCCGCGTCATTCCCGATCCGGCGAAAGACATCGGGCTGAACATCCTTTCCATATTCCATTACCCGCACCGGCCACAGGCGGTCACCTGTGAGACCATGGGCGAGGCAGCCAGGCTCCTTTCACTTTAGGATGTCACCTCCCCGCTCCGAGAAATGAAAAGGCGAACGGGATTTCCGCTTACTTCTGTTTGAATTCTTCGGTAGGGCGCGGTGTCCCACCGCGCCGCGGCCGGCTCGGCCCGTCCTCCGTAGCAGTACTACGGAGGGTGGAAGAGCCAGCCCTACCTTTCATTACCGGCAGTGCTCGGCCTGGTTCAGATCAGTCCCCGCCGCCGCGCGATGTCGGCGGCTTCGGTGCGGTTCTGCGCCTGCAATTTGCCGAGGATGTTCGACACGTGATTTTTGACCGTGCCTTCGGCCAGATGCAGCTTGTCCGCGATTTCCTTGTTGGGAATTCCCTGGGCCAGCATCACCAGCACTTCGCGCTCACGTTCGGTCAGCGGCTCAACCAGGTCGCCGGGGGAATGCAACGCGGCGCGCAGGGTGCGCGAGGCGATCTCGGGCTGGATGAACACTTCGCCGTCATGCACGCGCCGGATGGTTTCGACGAGTTTCGGCGCCGGCAAATCCTTGAGCAAATAGCCCACCGCCCCGGCGCGCACCCCTTGGAACACGTAGTCGTCACGGTCGAATGTCGTCAGGATGATGACCCTGGCTTCAGGCCAGGACCGGCAGATGGCGGCGGTGGCTTCCACGCCGTTCATCTGCGGCATCTGAACATCCATGAGGATGATGTCCGGACGCAACTGCAGCGCGAGCTTCACGGCAGCCTTGCCGTCCTCCGCTTCGCCGACCACTTCGAAACCGTTCTCCAGTTCGAGAATGGTTTTCAATCCCTGACGCATAAGCGTCTGGTCTTCAGCCAGCAAAATCCGGATGGGTTTCATCAGGCAATCACAGGAATTCGCGCTTCGATGACGGTGCCGTTGGCTCCCACCGCCGCGACGGTGAAGGCGCCGCCGAGTCCTTCCACGCGCTCACGCAAGCCGCGCAAGCCGTAGTGGCCCGGCTTGTCTTCGGCCCCGCGCGGGAGGCCGGCGCCGTCATCGCTCACGCGCAGGATGACTTCTTTGGGTGACAGGGTCAGGTTCACTTGAACGCGATGAGCATGGGCGTGTTTTTCAATGTTCGTCAACCCTTCCTGCACGACGCGCCATAAAACTTCCGCGACGGCCGGTGGTAAAGCATCGGCGCCCTCCACAACCTGGCAGTCAATGGCTGCGCCAAAGCGTTTGCCGGCTTCCGCGCACAAGGTTCGCAACGATTCGGTGAGGGGGCGGTCGCCGAGACCCGAGGTGCGCAGATTGGCCAGCGACCGGCGCAGGTCCTCCATGCTGGAGCGGGTGAGCTTCTGCATTTCCGCCAGCAACGCCGCCACCCGCGCCGGATCGGTGGCCTGCAATCGTTGCGCGGCCTCCAGTTGCACGGTCAACGTGACCAGCGAATGGCCGAGCGTGTCGTGCAGGTCCCGCGCCAGGCGCTCGCGCTCGCGGAGCGCGGCGAGTTCGAGTTCGCGTTCCCGGGCGAGTTCGAGTTCGCGTTTCGCCGCCTGCAGCTCGAGAATCAGCCGCCCGCGCTCAGCACTGGTAACGACCATCCGGGCGATGAAAAATGCGAGAAAGAGCCAAGCTACTGCTCCGAACGACACAGAAAACCAGTCCCCTGCATCCCATGTGGCTGGCTTGCTCCAACCGAACAGGTTCAGGAGAAAGGCTGCCAGAACCACAAGAATTGTTGGCACCGAGATCCGAAATGGCCGTGCAAAGATGAAGCAGATGTAAGGGAACAGAAACCACTGAAAAGCGCGGTCAATGCGAGACTCCGCGAGCACTATCACCACGCTCGCCACGATGTACACCCACCACCATCGCCGGGATGGCCTGGGGTCAACAAGGCCTCCGCGAAGGTCTCCAAACCATGGCCAGGCTGGCCAGCGGGTGAGAGTGGGAAGGACGGTAAAAAACAAGTAGAGCAGAGCCTGGATCACCACAAGGCCGATGAGGGCGGCATCGGCCCATCCGTGCATGCCTGTAATATGACCCCAGTGCGAGTACAGTGTTAACCCCAGTGCCAGGAGGATTATCACGTAAGCGAACAGGTAGAATCCCCGATACTGGCTGCCCGGGAGGGGTGCCCTAAAATCGGCGGACGATGATGCAGACTTTGAGTTCATGTCATTTTCAATGATGACGTCGTCAGTATGATTAAACCGGGCTTTGGTACCAACGGTTTTTATCCGGCGCACGTCAATCAGGTTTTTTGCGTTTCGCGTCGTTTTACGGCCCGTCATTGACCGGCCGATTGGGCCAATCTTTTCTGGAGCGTCGAATCGCCTGGAAACAGGGCGGCACCGGCCTGCCAGGTTGCCAGGGCATAATCGCTTTGACCGAGCTTCTGGTATTGGTCGCCCAGCAACACGTAGGTCGCTGCAAATGGGGGCTGCGGCGGCTGCGCTTCCTGTTGATTGATCAATTGCGTGAACTGATCAATGACTGCCTGACCCTTGTTCAATTCCACCGGGTAGTGTGACATGACGGCAGCTTTGGTGAAAGCCGCCTCCCAGTTTGAAGGATCGAGGCTCAATGCCGTGTCGAAACTTTTAACGGCCTGCATGGCCAAAATGCTCCCGCCAGTGATATCATCCTGCATCATGGTTTTGGCCTTTTGGAGGTTCGCCTGGCCCAGCGCGGTCAGATATTCAGCGTTGCTCGGGTCGCTGGCCACCCGTTGCTCGAGTTCGCTGATCGCCTGATCGAGTTTGCCGGACTCGCTCAGTTGTTTCAAAGCCGCCCACCTCTGCTCATGGCTCGATTGCGGAGATAGCAGTGTTGCGATGGCCTGGTTGAAGGCGGTATCAACCGCTTTGGCGCTGGTTTCAGTTGCGGCCGCAACTGCAGCCGGCCTTGAATCGCCAGTGTCTGCCGGAGCCAGTTGGGGCGGCACCGGTGTTGCAACCAGTGGTTGCACGGGCGGGTTGTTTTCCGTCGTCGGATTGGGGGACGATTCAGTCCGGGCTTGAGCCGGAGGAACCACCGGGTTCTTCTGCCGGCTGGCAGATAATGCGATTCCACCGCCGATAACGGCGACGCCAAGGATTGCGTAGATTAATTGTTTCATAACTGTTCTTTCATTCATTGCCGCCGAAGCGGCGCATTTGATTTCGTGTTCGCGTTGGGATTTCAACCACACGGTTGCCCCAATACCTGCCGCCATTCTGCGCCTTTAAGCCGGTCCGCGAACAGACCCTGAAGTCACGATTTGAATAGGTCGAAGGTCATGGTCGGCAAGAGGACGTTTGGCAGGGTCAGGGAATCGCGGAAGAGGACAAAATGCAAAGAGGCGAACGGTTTCCCGTCCGCTCTTGTTGTAGCGGCGCTTGTGAAAGCGCGGTCAATGCAATCCGCGTTTTCACAAACGCGGCTACGTTGATTCAGAATTCAATACCGGTAGTGCTCCGGCTTGTAGGGGCCTTCCACCGGCACGCCGATGTAGTCGGCCTGTTTCTTGGTGAGCTTGGTGAGCTTCACGCCGATTTTTTCCAGGTGCAGCCGGGCAGAGACCGGTTTTCTGCAGTGGTGGTTATCTGCATTTCAGCGCTTCGGTCAATTCCGTGACGCGTAGTTCGAGCCGCTTGATGTCGCGTTTGAGGTTGTGCCGGTGGGCCATCTGCCAGGCAAAAATCCGGATCACACCAAACTCATGCACGCCCACGATGAAAAGTGCCGCATACAGGATCTGCCATTGGGTTTGATCCGTTTTGAAAAAATGGACGGCGCTAAAGATCGCCAGGCCGAGAAACACAGCCGCCATCACCCACGCCAGAATGGCGCTGGACAGCAGCCTTCGGCTGTAGAAATCCCGTACAATTGAGCGGAGCCCTTCTTCTTTCGATTCATCGTAGCTGTCCTCAATGATTTTCTTGATCGTTTCATTATTCATGTTGTTTTTCCTTTCCAGATGCGGGAACCAACGCCGGCGAAACTGCGCCGAGCGATTCCCAATGCTTCCTGAATTCGGCTCGAGCCGTATGCAGACGCGATTTCACCGTGCCTTCGGGCGCTCCGAGAATCCCCGCGATTTCGGCCACATCGAAGCCTTCCAGGTAATAGAGGTTCAAAACCACCTGGGAGCGGGTTGGCAGCCGGCGGAGGATATCGTGAACGTCACTGGCCGTTTCGTGCTTTCCCTGTTCGGCGGCCGGGGTAGGCTGGTCTTCCGGTACGATTCCGGGCGAGCTTTCGCGCCCGTTTCGGCAACGCCAGTCATACGCCTTGTTGCTGATGATCCGGTAAGCCCAGGAGCCAAACTTGGCCGGATCTTTCAGACGAGCCAGACCCCGCACAATATCCAACCAACTCTCCTGTGTGATGTCCCATGCGGCCTCGGTGCAGCCGGTGAGATTAAAGGCATGCCACCAAAGACGCTTCTGCCAGCGCGAAACCAGCATCTCGAATGCCTCGCGGCGCCCGCTCTGGGCATCCATCACCAGAATCTGGTCAATGACCTGCTGGGCCGAATTTTGCATTCACTTTAATATGTCCGTTCAGACCGGCTTTCGGTTCACGCCTTTTCGCTGGAGAATTGCGGTACGCATCAAGGTGCCGCGGAGCTTCAGCTTATAACTCATCAAGATATTGAGCAAAGCGTAGCGTCCTAAAAATACAAAGGCGAACGGTTTCCTGTTCGCCTTGTTTATGGTTCGAAATTTGGAATTAGTACCGGTAGTGCTCCGGTTTGTAAGGGCCTTCGACGGGCACGCCAATGTAGTCGGCTTGTTTCTTCGACAGCTTGGTGAGCTTTACCCCGATTTTTTCCAGGTGCAACCGGGCGACTTCTTCGTCCAGTTTCTTGGGCAGACGATAGACGCCGACTTTGTAACTGTCCTTGTTCTTCCACAAGTCCAGTTGCGCGAGGCATTGGTTGGTGAAGCTGTTGCTCATCACAAAGCTCGGATGACCTTCGGCGCAGCCGAGGTTCACCAGCCGGCCTTCGGCGAGCAAATAAATGCTGCGATCACCGGGCAGGTCGTAACGGTCCACCTGCGGTTTGATGTTCACCTTGCTGACGCCCTTGGCGTGGTTCAGGCGGTCCACCTGGATTTCGTTGTCGAAGTGGCCGATGTTGCAGACGATGGCCTGGTCCTTCATTTTCAACATGTGTTCCAGCGTGATGATGTCGCAGTTGCCGGTGCACGTGACGTAGATGTCCGCCTCACCCAGCGTGTCTTCGACGGTCTTCACTTCGAAGCCTTCCATCGCGGCCTGCAGGGCGTTGATGGGGTCAACCTCGGTGACAATCACCCGCGCGCCGAAGCCGCGCAGCGAATGCGCGCTGCCCTTGCCGACGTCGCCGTAACCGCAGACGCACGCGGTCTTGCCGGCAATCATCACGCCTAGCGCGCGTTTGAGTCCGTCAGCCAGCGATTCGCGGCAGCCGTAGAGGTTGTCGAACTTGGACTTGGTGACGGAGTCGTTGACGTTGATGGCGGGCACGAGCAGCTTGCCGGCTTCGAGCATCTGGTAAAGGCGATGCACGCCGGTGGTGGTTTCCTCGCTGACGCCCTTCCAGTCCTTCACCGCCTGCTTGAACCAGCCCGGACGTTCCTTCGCGCATTTCTTGAGCAGGTTTTTGATGACGGTGACTTCGTGATTGTCACTGGGCGTGTTGATCCAGTTGTCGCCCTGCTCCATTTCGTAACCCTTGTGCAGAAGCAACGTGGCGTCGCCGCCGTCGTCCACAATGAGTTGCGGACCTTTGCCCCCCGGATGCGTGAGCATGTTGAGGGTAAACTCCCAGTATTCCTCGAGCGATTCGCCCTTGAAGGCGAATACCGGCACTCCGGACTTGGCGATGGCGGCGGCAGCCTGGTCCTGCGTGGAGAAGATGTTGCACGAAGCCCAGCGCACGGACGCGCCGAGTTCGACCAGCGTCTCAATGAGCACGGCGGTCTCGATGGTCATGTGCAACGAACCGGAGATGCGCACGCCTTTGAACGGCTGGAGCGGGCCGTATTTGGCGCGGATGGACATGAGACCGGGCATTTCCTGCTCAGCCACTTCAATCTCGCGGCGGCCGAGGTCGGCCAGCGAGAGATCCTTGACGAAGTAATCGTGCTTCGCGCCGTTGCCATTGACCTTGGCGGGTTTGGTGCGCGGGGGCGAAAGTTTGATGGCAGCCATGTTTGGTTGAGAGTTGAAAGTTGAGCGTTGAGAGTTATTTCAATGCGTTTCGGAGCGCCTTGATTTTATCAGTTCGTTCCCACGTCAAGGCCGGGTCGCTCTTGCCGAAGTGGCCGTAGTTGGTGGTCTTCAAATAAATCGGACGGCGCAGGTTGAGCTGGTCAATGATGTCCGAGGGCAGGAAGCTGAACACGCGGTTGACGGCGCGGATGATTTTGCTCTCCGGAACGGTCGCCGTGCCGAACGTGTCCACACTGACGCTGACGGGATTGGGATAACCGATGGCATAGGCAAATTGGATTTCGCACTTCGCAGCCAGTTTGGCAGCCACAATGTTCTTGGCAATCCAGCGGCCCAGGTAAGCGGCGCTGCGGTCCACCTTCGTCGGGTCCTTGCCGGAGAACGCACCACCGCCGTGACGGCCCATGCCGCCGTAGCTGTCCACAATGATCTTGCGCCCGGTCAAACCCGTGTCGCCCTGCGGCCCGCCAACGACGAAACGCCCGGTCGGGTTGATGAGAAACTCGGTCTTCTTCGTGAGCAACCGTTTGGGCAAAACTTTTTTGACGATGTGCTCGATACAAAACTTTTCAATCTCGCGATGTTCCACGTCCGCGCTGTGCTGCGTGGAAATGACGACGTTGGAGATGGCAACGGGTTTGTCGTTTTCGTAAACGACGGAAACCTGCGACTTCGCGTCGGGGCGCAGCCACGGCACCTTGCCGGTCTTGCGGATGCGGGTGAGTTCCCGGCCGAGCCGATGCGCGAACATGATGGGCGCGGGCATGAGTTCGGGCGTTTCGTTGCAGGCGTAACCGAACATGAGCCCCTGGTCACCGGCGCCCTGCTTGCTGGTCTTCTTACCCTTGGCCTTGCGGGCGTCCACACCCTGCGCGATGTCGGGCGATTGTTGTGTGATGATGGTGTTCACGAACACCTTGTCGGCATGGAACACGTCATCGTCGTTCACGTAGCCGATTTCGCGGATGGTGTCGCGGGCGATTTTGGTGAAGTCAAGCTTGGCGCGCGTGGTGATTTCGCCGCCAACGATGACGATGTTGGATTTGGCGTAGCATTCGCAGGCGACGCGGCTGAACTTGTCCTGCGCGAGGCAGGCGTCCAGCACGGCATCGGAAATGGTGTCGCAAACCTTGTCCGGATGGCCTTCGCCGACGGACTCCGAGGAAAAGATGTAATTTTTGCTCATGAATCAATGGTTTAAAATGTCATATTGACGTATCAAGATAAGATGATATATCTAATTTGAAGCGCGTCAAATGCTTTTTGAGAAAAAGTTGGGTGCGCCGTTCGGTGTCCCGCCTTCAGGCGGTTTTGTTGGAATTCGTGTCCACGGCAATGCCGCCTAAAGGCGGGACACCAAACCGTTGGAAAACGACAAACAATCATGTCCTCGACCTTGAAATCATTACGCGCCCTGTCCGACCCGACGCGACTGCGCATCATGGCGTTGCTGGAACGGGACGAACTGTCCGTGAACGAGCTGCAGGAAATCACCCGGCTTGGCCAGTCGCGCATCTCGACGCATCTGGGCCTGCTTTCGGACTGCGCGCTGGTGCAATCACGGCGAGAGGGCAAGCGGACGTTTTACAAACTGAACCAGCAGGCCAATGAGGCCACGGGCGAATTCATCCGACTCGCCATTCGCGGCGCGAAAGAATTGCCCGAATACACCGGCGACCAGATCAACCTCAAGCGCGTGGTGAACCGCCGACGCGAACAGGCGCAGGTTTATTTCAACCAGGTGGCCGGGCGGTTCGACCGGGTCTATGGACCGGGCCGTTCGTGGCAGGCGTTCGGGCATCTGCTGCTGCGCATTCTGCCGCCGCTGACCGTGGCCGACCTCGGCGCGGGCGAAGGTTTGTTGAGCGAACTGCTCGCGCGCCGCTGCAAAAAAGTCATTGCGGTGGACAACTCGGAAAAGATTGTTGCTTTCGGCGCGGCCAAGGCGAAAAAGAACGGGCTGAAAAACCTGGAGTTCCGGCTCGGTGATTTGCAAAGCCCGCCGATTGAAGCCGGCAGCGTTGACCTGGTGATTTTGAGCCAGGCGTTGCATCACGCCGAAATTCCGGCGGACGCGATTGCCGCCGCCCATAAAATCCTCCGCCCGCGCGGGCAAATCCTGATTCTTGATTTGCTCAAACACAACTTCGACAAGGCGCACGAACTTTACGGCGACCGTTGGCCCGGTTTTGCCGAGAGCGACTTGCACCGCTGGCTGGAAGCGGCGGGCTTCAGGAAAATTGAAATCAGTGTGGTTGCCCGCGAGGAACAGCCGCCGCATTTCCAGACCATTCTGGCCGGCGGGGAAAAGAACTGAGGCGCCGGCGCCAATGCTTCACTGTTGCGCCACTGCCCGGTAAAACCGCCTGGGCTGGCCGGTCCCATCGGGGTCGACGAAATAAAGCATGTTGCCGCCATTGGTGAGGGTGAGCAACGGGGCCCAACCCAATAAATTCGAAGACCAGTCAATCCTCACCACCGTGACGTTGGTCACATCGACGGAAATCAACGGCACCCCCGGATCCATTATTTCCACGCCGGAAAGGCACACTGAAGGCGGGCCGTTCATATTGCCGGCGGGCGACGGCGTCAAATCCACGCTCAAAATCGCGGGTTGGCTGACAACACTTCCCCACTGGTTGGAGGCCAGCACGGTGTTGGTTCCGGCATTCGCGGGTTGAACGTTGTTCAGGATGAGAAATGTGTTGGTCGCTCCGTTCAGGGGCACGCCGTTGCACAACCACTGGTAATAAATCGGCTGCGGCCCGGTGGCTTGCACGCTAAACATGGCAGCGCTCCCGGAACGCACGTTTTGACTCGCCGGCTGAACAATGAACATAGGTTTGGGGGACGGAGGTGTAACCACGAAATTGACCGGAGTGGAAATTCCGATCAGGCCCGCGTTATCAACAACCTGGGCTGTCAGGGTGTAATTCCCCGGTGGCAGATTGGTCCATTGAAAGAAATAAGGGGCATTGGTCCATGTGGCCAAGATGGAGGTTTCCCAGAACAGATCCACCCGCTTGACGGAACCATCGGGATCGTAAGTATCCACTTCGACGGGGACAGGGTCAGGTTGGCTGAACGCAGCGCCATTGGTAGGACTCTGGATTGTGAGGCGAGGCCAACGGCACAGGGGGGTGACTCTCAAAGTATTAAAAAACACGCCCTGGCTACCCCAGGAATAGGGCGCGACCGTGCCCGCCTTCAAATCGCTGTCCGTAATCGCGCCGCCGAACAGGACTGTGCCATTGAGCAGGACAGTGATTTCGCTGTTGGTCACTTCGACGCGCAGGACATAGTTGCTTCCGACAACATACCCACCGGACTCGGTGGCCAGGGTGGTTTCAATCCCGCCGACCATCTTGAACAGCTTGTGAAAATTCCTTTGGGAATCCAAATCCACCTTGTAATAATTCGAGGGGTTCTGATAGCGGAACATCACGCCAACCCCGTCATCATCAACGGAATTGAATGTCACGGAAAGCGCGTAAGTATTCCAACCCAGCGCCTGTGGATCGTTCCAGTAAAGGTATGTTCCCTTGCGATGGTCGGTCGCGTTCGCATTCGGACCGTAAATGTCGCTGAGTTGCATCAAACGTCCGGATCCTTCAAGCCACTTGGACGGTGCAGCGAGGGTTCCTTCGTCCACAACCATCCAACCTTGGAGAACGCCGTTCGTGAAGTCATCGGAAAGCAAAATGGGCGAATACATGAAGGTGTTTGCAACCGGCACGACCATTTCATTGGCTGCGCGCGAGCAGTCCTTCACATGGTTGACGGTCAGCGTGTAAAGTGTGTTGGGAGTAAAATCGGAGTCCGTGGCGAGCGCCACCGTTTTGCCGTCAGACAACAGAGTGGCGCTGGTCAGGTGAATCCCATTGTCAACGGAATAGTTGGTGACGGTTTGCGCTGATACCGTTTCCACCGGTTCATTGAATGTGACCTTGAAGACGGGTGGCACGCCCGCGTAGCTGATCCCGCAGACACCCGGAGGAGTCAGATCCACGTTGTCATTGGTGATGATCAATCCGGCGCTGGCATATTGGGTGTCCAGGAGATAACCGGGCCCGGCATTGGTGAAAACGCCCAGGTTGGTGTACGCAAACTGATTGTTCGTGTCGGTGAGCCAACTGTCCAGAAATGGCGAGTAGGTCGTGACCGACATCTTGTCCTGGTCCGGAAAGAATTGGACCATGCGGAAATAGCCCCCACCCCCGAACAGGCCCATCTGATAGTTGGCCAGCATCTGAAACACCTGGTTGCCATAATCGCCCACGCCCACCAGCCGTCCGGTGCCAGTGCCCAAGACATGCCCGTTGAACGTAAAAGCCATGTTGGCATGGTGGCGGATGAATTTTTCCCAAACGTCCGTCCCGTTATTTTCACGTCCATAGCTCGTCGGCATCCATAATTGATTGGTGGAACTGCCCTGCAGGGTGTTGTCATAATATACATGGGTGTGGGTGAGCAGGATGACGCGGCGATTCGGGTAGTTGGTCGCGACCTGGTTGGCCCATGTCAGCACCTCGTCGCGTGGCCCGAATTCCAGAGAAAACACCAGCCAATCCACGCCACCGGCGCTGAACAAGTGGTAGCAATTGTCCATGCGATTGGATTCAAACACGCCACCAAACGTCAGCAAGTTCTGGTACTTGCTCACGGGAAAGAATTGGTTGAAAAGGGCCGTCTGGCTTTGGCTGCCCATCAGTCCGTCATGATTGCCCACCGCCAGCGCGTACGGCACCACACCATCCAGCAGGCCAATGCTGGTCGTGGCGTTCGTCCATTCCGGTGCGCTGTTCCCATCGGTGATGTCGCCTTCGTGCAAAACAAAAACAATGTTCGAGTCGTACTTGTGGTCCACAATCCATTGGGTCTGCGCCGTAAAAATGTCACGCGCGCCGCCATTGATTTCATGGGTGTAATACTGCGTATCCGGCAGCGCCACAACCGTGAACGGCTGATTCTGCGGAACCAGCGTTACCGTGACGTTCTTGTTGCTTCCTTCCGCCAGATTGTCAATCGGCATTACCCCAATGGTGGCGGAGGACTGGCCGGTGGGGATGGTCACTGTGCCGGACAATCGCTGGTAATCAACCCCGTTGGTGGCGGTGCCGCTGATGCGATAGTTCACCACCAGTGCCTGTCCCGTGTCTCCCGTCCGTTGGATTGTAAAGGCCCCCGATTGCGAGCCGGACATTGTGGCGTTTCTGGCGGTTTGCACACTGACGACGGGCAGGGCGCCGTTGGTGTCGTCGGCCTTTGACACGCCGGGCCGGGCCAGACAAAGCGCCGCAAGCCAGAGCGGGAGCAATACCCGCAGGTGACAGCTTTGGAGGTTTCCAATAACGGGCATGATACTGCTTACTGATTATGAACGGTTTGTTGTTTCAGCACAGCTTCAGGAAGATATACACCAAGTCAAGCCGTCCCGTTCAAAAAAATTCACCGGACTTTTCGGTATAAAATGATCTTCTTGCGGGAAAACTGCCACCTTTCCAGACGATTTTAGCGAGTGGGGAAAAGGGCTGACCATCAGCCGCAGACATCAATCTGCGCCAATTTATATCCAGCGAACTGCTTGACTATTGAGTTCAGCGCCGATTGACGTCGGCGGCTACAGGAATTTATGCCACCACGATATTCACCAGTTTCTTCGGCACGATGATGACTTTCTTGATCGTTTTACCGGCGATGAATTGCTGCACCTTCTCCGAGGCTTTGGCGGCGGCTTCCACCGTGGCGTTATCGGCGTTGGCCGGCACTTTGATCACATCGCGCAATTTGCCGTTGACCTGCACCGGGATTTCCAGCGTGTCCTCGACGAGCAGAGCGGGGTTAAACTTCGGCCAAGGAGCGTAAGTGAGTGACGAGTGACGAGTGACGAGTGACGAGTTAAGCTTTTCCCACAACTCCTCCGCAATGTGCGGCGCGAATGGCGCGAGCAAAATCAAAAATTCGCGCAGCACGGAAACCGGTTTTATCTCCCACGTTATCGCGTCGTTGACAAAGACCATCATCGCTGAGATGGCGGTGTTGAAGCGCATCCCGTCAAGTTCTCCAGTGACTTTCTTGATGCAGGCGTGCAGCGTCTTGAGCTGTGCGGGCGTGGCTGGAACATCTTTGATCGCGGGGCTGAGTTTGATCAGCTCCAGCAGCTTCGTAGCCGCGCTTGTCAAAGCGCGGGAGTCCGCGGATTCACATCCACGGCTACGGGTGTCGACAGTGGTTTCCGCCTGCTCGAACTCCGTTTCGCTCGCTTCATCCACGAACAATCGCCAGACGCGGCCAAGAAAACGGTAAACGCCTTCGACGCCCTTGGTGTTCCACGGTTTCACCATTTCGAGCGGGCCCATGAACATTTCGTAAAGGCGGAACGCGTCCGCGCCGAACTCTTTGAGAATATCGTCCGGGTTCACCACATTGCCACGCGACTTGGACATCTTCTGTCCGTCTTCGCCGAGAATCAGCCCTTGGTTGACGAGCTTGAAGAACGGTTCCGGCGTGGAAACACAGCCGAGGTCGAACAAAACCTTGTGCCAGAAACGGGCGTAAAGGAGGTGAAGCACGGCGTGTTCCGTGCCGCCGACGTATAAATCAACGCCCTGCGCTGCGTAGCCGCTGACGTCAGTCGGCGCATTCTTTCCGGTGGAAGGAGTTGGCGCGGACTGACGTCTGCGGCTACCCATCCAATACGATTCCGCTTCCTTGCCGACGAACGCGGCAGAATTTTTCGCATCAAGATAGCGGAGATAATACCAGCAACTGCCGGCCCATTGGGGCATCGTGTTGGTCTCGCGCACCGAACCGTCGGGCAGGTTCACCCAATCCTTCGCGCGGGCGAGCGGCGGCTGACCGTCGGGCATGGGTTTGTAATCGTCGAGCTTCGGCGGAAGCACGGGCAACGCGCTTTCCAGCAAAGCCTCGTGATAAAGATTTCCACCCGCGTCGCGCTTCCAAACGATCGGGAACGGCTCGCCCCAGTAGCGCTGACGCGAAAACAGCCAGTCGCGCAACTTGAAGTTGACCGTCTTTTTGCCGAGGCCTTTTGCTTCGAGCCAGGCGGTGATTTTCTTTTTGGCTTCGGGTGTGGGCAGGCCGGTTATGGAAATCTCCGGACCGGTGGAATTCACCGACGTGCCGTCGTCCACAAATCCATGCCAATCGGTTTTCGGGTCGGGCGGCTGAACAACCTGGATGATCGGAAGATTGAACTTGGTGGCGAACTCGAAGTCGCGGGTGTCATGCGCCGGCACGGCCATGATCGCACCCGTGCCGTAACTGGCCAAAACGTAATCGGCAATCCAGATGGGAATCTTTTCGCCGTTTACCGGATTAATCGCGTAAGCACCGGTGAAGACGCCGGATTTTTCCTTGGCCAGTTCAGTGCGCTCCAGGTCGGACTTCTTGGCGACTGCAGTTTTGTATTTGGCAATCGCAGCACGCTGTTCCAGAGTGGTGATTTGATTAACGAGCTTATGTTCCGGTGACAGTACCATGTAAGTCGCACCAAAAAGTGTGTCCGGCCGTGTGGTGAAAACCGTAATTCTGGATTCTGAATTCTGGATTCTGAATTCTACTTCCGCTCCTTCACTCCGCCCGATCCAGTTCCGCTGCATTTCCTTGAGCGAATCGCTCCAGTCAATCGTGTCGAGATCGGTGAGGAGTTTTTCGGCGTAGGCGGTGATGCGCAGCATCCATTGGCGCATCGGCTTGCGAACGACGGGAAATCCACCCACTTCGCTTTTGCCATCCACGACTTCTTCGTTGGCGAGGACGGTGCCTAGTTGCTCGCACCACCAGACCGGTTGTTCGCTGACATAGGCGAGGCGCTTGGAGTCGCGATAGGCGCGGCGCTTGGCTTCCAAATCCTGGGAGGGCGAGGCTCCTGACGAGCCCAAATTGGAATGGGGCTCGCGGGGACGCTCGCCCTCCCGGTTTTCAAGTTCCTTCGGATACTTCAGCGTCTCAATCGGTTCGGCCTTGTTCGTTTCCGGATTAAACCACGAATTGTAAAGCTTGAGGAAAATCCATTGCGTCCACTTGAAATAATCAGGGTCGGTCGTGGCGAGTTCGCGCGACCAGTCGTAGCTGAAGCCGAGCGACTGAATCTGCCGCTTGAACGTGGCGATGTTCGCCTCGGTGGTGTTGCGCGGATGCTGGCCGGTCTTGATGGCGTATTGCTCGGCCGGCAGGCCGAAGGCGTCCCAGCCCATCGGATGCAACACGTGCAAGCCCTGGGCGCGTTTGTAGCGCGCGAGAATATCCGTGGCGGTGTAACCTTCCGGATGGCCGACGTGCAGGCCCGCGCCGGACGGATACGGAAACATATCGAGGATGTAAAATTTTGATGGCAACTGCGCAGCGGCCACCTTGCCGGAAAGATTATGGCGCCGGGCAAACGGGTGCCCGTCCGGAAGGACTTCACCGGGATTCCAAGCGCGAAAGGTCTGCTGTTCGTCCCAAAATTGCTGCCATTTGGGCTCGATCAAATGAAACGGATATTGTCTGCGACTGCTCGACATAGAAATTGAATTTTGCTGAAAGCGGCGCACGGGAGCAATCGCGGAGTTGACCAAGCACCGCATGAGGAACCAGCCTGCGGGTTGGAGTTCAAGCTTTAGCTTGCCACAAAAAGCAGGCTGAAGCCTGAACTCCAACAATTTTACCCTCAACCCGCCAGCCACACCAATCGCAAACCTTCCAATGTCAGATTCGGTTCAACGGCTGAAATCTCCGGCAGTTTGGACGCCATCAGCTTCGCGTAACCACCAGTGGCGACGACCGGCAGACGTTTCGTTTTCAACTCGCGCTTCAACTCACCAATCAATTCCCGAACCAGCCCGCGATAACCATGCACCGCGCCGACCAGCATCGCTTCCCCGGTGCTTTTGCCGATGCTCGTTTTGATTTCGCGGATTTTGATGCGCGGCAACAACGCCGTTTTCTCGTGCAAATAATCCGTCATCGCCGCCAGCCCCGGCGCGATGATGCCGCCCGCGTAATTGCCGGCGCGATTGACCACATCCAGCGTGACCGCCGTGCCGAAATCCAGCACCACCACCGGCGCGCCAAACCGGTGCCGCGCGGCAACCGCATTGGCCAAGCGATCCGGACCGATGGTGTCCGGTTCCGGATAATCAATGCCCACGCCCCGCAAGGTTTTCGGCGTGAGTTCGAACACGTTCAACTTCCAAAGGGCGCGCGCCGTTTGGTGAACGAATGGTGTCGCGCGCGGGACGACGCTGCAAAGCGCCACGCCGTCGAGCCGGGCGCGACCAACGAATTTTCGCACCAGTTTCACCGCCGCGCCGTTGAACCAGCTCACTGTGGGAAGATTGGCCTGCTTCACAACCCGACGGTCGTTCGCCAGACCGGCGTGCGTGTTTGTGTTGCCGATGTCGAAAAGCAGAATCATTTTAACCGCTGATTACGCGGATAGATGCAGATAAAAGCAAGCAAGTTTGAAAATACATCCGCGTAATCTGCGGTTCATTTTTCGAGCGTCACATCGCCACCGGTGACGCGCTCCAGATGCCCGTGTTCGGTGCGCAGCAGCAACGCGCCGTCATCATCCAACGATTCGGCGCGGCCGCGAATCTTGCGCTCGCCAGTTTGAATCGTCACGTTGCGGCCAATCGTCTGGCAATGCGCCTCCCATTCGTCCGCCACCTCCGCGAAGCAACCGCCGCAAATCCGTGTGTAATCGCCATCGAGTTCGCGCAAAATCGCCGTCGCCAGTTCGGAGCGCGAAATCGTTTTGCCCGATTCAATTTTGAGCGAAGTCGCCAGCTTGCGCAAGTCCGGCGGAAACTCGCCCGTGCCCAGATTTACGTCCACGCCGATGCCCAGGATGACGTGACGAACCCGGTCCAATTCCGCGCTTAACTCGGTCAAAATGCCCGCGACTTTTTTCCCGCCAATTAAAATGTCGTTCGGCCATTTGATTTCGGGATGCAAACCGGTTTCGGATTGAATCGCGCGGCGAAGGGCCGTTGCGGAAGCGACCGTCAATTGCGTCGCTTCCTGCGGGCGCAAATCCGGTCGCAGCAAAACGGAAAACCAAAGTCCCTTTCGTTCGGGCGAAATCCATTTGCGGCCGAGCCGCCCCCGGCCCTTCGTCTGCGACTCGGCAAAAACGACCGCGCCCTCCTTGACGCCGTCGTGGGCGAGTTTTTCGATCACGTCATTCGTCGAGGTTGTTTGCTCGAACACGCGGATGTCGCGGCCGATGACCTTCGTTTTGCCGAGGCGGGCGAGCAAATCGTCGGCGTGCAACACATCCGGCGCGCTGACGAGCCGGTAGCCAAAATGCGGACCGGCCTCGATTTCGTAGCCGAGCTGGCGCAACTGCTCGATACGCCCCCAAATCGCCGCGCGCGTGACACCCAATTGCCCGGCAAGGTCCGCGCCCGAAACGCCGTCGGGATTTTCGCGCAACGCGGAAAGAATTTTTGCGTCAGTCGTCATGGGTTTTTAACCACGGATGAACACGGATGAACACGGATAAAAAAACATGGAACGGTAGGGCGGGCAGTCCCCTGCCCGCCGCTCGCAGAAATACCAACCACGGCGCGCACGGAGTGATGCGCCCTACCTTCAAATGCCTTGTTACATCCGTGTTCATCCGTGTCAATCCGTGGTTAGTTTTCAAAATCCAATCCCATGTCCGCCGCGCGCGCCGAATGCGTCAGCGCGCCGATGGAAATGAAATCCACACCGGTTTTCGCAATCGTCTGAATGTTTCCAAGGTTCACCCCGCCACTGGCTTCGGTTTTCGCGCGGCCTTTGACTTTTTGCACGGCGAGCCGCAATTGCACGGGATTCATGTTGTCGAGCAGGACGATGTCCGCGCCCGCGGCGGCGGCCTGCTCAGCCTGCTCCAGCGTGTCGGCCTCGACTTCGATTTTCAGTTGCGGAAATTTTTCGCGCGCGCGCCGGACGGCGGCGGCAATTGGATTTGGTGCGGCATCCCGCACCTGCGGGACGGCGAGGTGGTTGTCCTTGATGAGCACCATGTCGAACAGTCCCAGGCGATGATTGTGTCCGCCGCCGCAGGTGACGGCGTATTTCTCGAACCGCCGCCAGCCGGGCGTCGTCTTGCGCGTGTCGAGAATTTGCGCCGGCGTGTCTTTGATGACCTCAACGAACTGCGCAGTCAATGTCGCCACGCCGGAAAGCCGCTGGACAAAATTCAATGCCACGCGCTCGGCGCTCAAAATCGCGCGCGCCAAGCCGGAAATTTTCAGCAAAATTTCGCCGCCGTTGACGCGCTGGCCGTCTTTGGCCAATCGCTCAATTTTGATTTCCTCTTCGGACGGCGGAGTGCCACGACGCCCTGATTCGTTTTGAGATTTTTGGGGCTCGCAGAGCTCGCCCCTCCGATTGATGAATTCAAAGACTCCACGGAAAGCGGCCTCGGCGAAATCGAGCCCGGCCACGACGAGCGGTTCACGCGCGCGCAGGACCGCGCGGGCCGTCGCCGTTTCCGGCACGGTGGCCAGCGTTGTGGCGTCGCCCTCACCGATGTCCTCGGCAAGGGCGGCCTGGACGGCCTGGCGGATTTCTGCGGCGGACAATTCCACACCGTCAGGATGAAGGCGAAGGGAAAAAGGCGAAAGCAAAAACGGGCAGTGGAGAAGGCGGCGGGCGCAACTTGACACCACCAAGGTAGGGCGGCGCCGCCCAAATTTCCACCAGAACGAGCGGAGCGATGTTCTCGCGGGCGTAGCCCCATGGTTCCGCCAGCATGGCTGCGCTGGCGGGCGGTGAGATTGGGGCAAACCGGCAGAGACTGTCTCAAAACTCCGGCAAATTTTTGAATGAATCGCGGCGGTTGGCGTCTGAGAGACATGGCACAACCCATCGCTCCCGACTACGGCCAACAATTTCTTTTTCCACCCGCGCTCGAA
>JBEKZC010000018.1:0-62086 GCA_049510295.1 Verrucomicrobiota bacterium
CGGATGCCCCGGATTACAAATTGTTCAATCCACCCTTTGGCGAGGGCGCTTATGGAAAAGTCTGGCTGGCGCGGAACGCGACCGGACAATGGCGGGCGCTGAAGGTGGTTTACCTGGCAAACTTCGACCAGAATACCGACCCCTACGAGCGCGAATTCAACGGCATCAAAAAATACCAGCCGGTTTCCGACAAACATCCCGGCCTGTTGCGGGTTGAATTTGTCAGTGAGAAGCAGGCGGGATATTTTTATTATGTGATGGAGCTGGGTGACCCGCTGGAGCCGGGTTGGGAACGGGAGCCTTCCACCTACAAACCGCGTGATTTGGTGAGTGAACGCGCCCGTTCCCACAGGCGGAGGCTGCCGGTGCGGGAGTGTGTGCGGATTGGGCTGGCCCTGAGTGATGCCCTTGATTTTCTCCATCGCCAGGGGCTTACGCACCGCGACATCAAGCCCCAGAACATTATTTTTGTAAACGGCCACCCCAAACTGGCGGATATGGGACTCATCACCGAAATCAGGCCTCCCGACCAGGAGCGAACATTGGTGGGCACGCCCGGCTATATGCCGCCACCACCGGAACGTCCGGGCACATCGCAGGCGGACATTTACGCCTTGGGCATGGTGCTTTACGTGCTCAGCACGGGCCGCAGCGCGGCATATTTTCCAGAGATTGCAACGACCCTGGTTGAAGGCGGGGATCCGGTGGATTTCTTTCCGTTGAACACCGTCATCCTCAAGGCTTGTCAACCGAATCCGGCGCAGCGTTATGCATCGGCGGCGGAGATGCACCGCGCCTTGGAAGAAACTCGAAAAGCGCTTGAAGCGGATTGATCATCAGTTCCTTGCACCCGCGATTTCCCCAAAAATTTCAACCAGCCGGACGCGCCGTGTCCAGACAGCTCCGCACGGTCTCCGTAAGGCTTTCCAATGAAAATGGTTTTGGTAAAATATGGCTGTGGGGTTGAATTTTTCCCGCCAGATCAGCATTGTACCCACTCATCAGTATCACTCTCAGGCCCGGCCGTTCCCCACTTAATCGGTCTGCCAATTCCCAGCCATTAAGGCCGCCAGGCAGGATAATATCGGTCAGCAATAAATCAATTTGTGAAGCGTTTGTCTTCCAAACATTCATAGCTTCCAAACCATTGGAAGCTTCCCAAATTTGATAACCTGATCCTTCCAAAACGCCGCGCGCGACTATTCTGACGTCAGCATCGTCTTCGACCAACAATATTTTTTCGTGCCCACCGGCAGGGATCGCTTTCGTTTGAGGAGTTGATTTTTCTGCCGCGCCGGAAGCGCTGGCCGGCAGAAAAATTTTGAAAGTAGTTCCACTCCCAAGCTGGCTGGATACTTCGATCCAGCCCCGATGTTGTTTGACGATGCCATAGACTGTCGCCAGGCCGAAACCGGTGCCTTTGCCGGCTTCCTTGGTGGTAAAGAATGGTTCGAAAATCCGCGGCAAATATTCCGGGTAGATGCCCGTCCCCGTATCGCCTACCGCGATACAGACAAACTCACCGGTTTGTGCTTCCGGATGGGTTTCAGCGTGGGATGCATCGATGCTGACGGCCTCCGTGGTAATGACAATTGACCCACCTTGAGGCATGGCGTCGCGAGCATTGACGATCAAATTCAGGAGAATTTGCTCGATCATGCCGACATCCGCGTTGACGGAGGGCAGGTCCTCGGCGCAACGGCACTGGAGGGCAATATGCTCGCCGATGACACGCTTGAGCATTCTGGTGAAATTGCTGATGACGTGGTTTAGATTAAGGGGTTGAAATTCAACGATCTGTTTCCGTCCGAAAGCGAGCAACTGGCGGGTTAAATCCGCGGCGCGTTCGGTAGCGTCGGTGACTTGTTTAAGACATTGGCGGTTCTCCTCCTTGAGTTGACTTTCATCCATCAGCACCAATTGAACATTGCCATGGATGACGGTGAGGAGGTTGTTGAAATCATGGGCGATGCCGCCGGCGAGTTGACCAATCGCCTCCATTTTTCGCGCCTGATGCAATTGTTCCTTGCGCTGTTTTTGTTTGGTGATGTCTTGTTTTACCGCGATAAAATGGCTGATTTCTCCGTTGCGCCTCTGGATGGGCGTGATGGTCATTTCCTCGTTATAGAGGGTTCCATCTTTGCGCCGGTTGATTAATTCGCCCTGCCAGACCCGGCCCGTCAGGATGGTATTCCAGAGGGCCCTGAAAAAATCGGCATCGTGTTTGCCGGAGTTGAGAAAACCGGGGGTTTTGCCGAGAATTTCCTCCAAGGCATAACCGGTCATTGCACAAAAAGCCCGGTTGCCGAAAAGAATTTTCCCCGCCGCGTCCGTCAGCATTATGCCATTGGCAACGGCCTCCAGGGCGCTGGATTGAACACGCACCTGCTCTTCCGCCCGTTGCCGTTCCTTTCGTTCTTGGGCTTCGCGCAACGCACGGCGTACGGCCGGTCCCAGCCGATTGAGGCGATTTTTAAGAATATAATCTGTAGCCCCTGATTTCAGGCTTTCCACAACCTTTTCTTCTCCGATGGTTCCAGCGACAAAAATGAATGGCGTGTCCGGCTGAAGTTCCCTGCTGGCGGTGAGCGCGGCAATTCCGCTGTAAGCCGGGAGAGTAAAATCCGAGATGATCAAATCATATTTGGCTTGTTCCAATGCCGCCTGAAATTCCCCTTTTGATTTGGCATGAGTTATCTGGCACACCAATCCCTCGTTTATCAACGTTTTTTCCAGCAGGTGCCGGTCGCGAAGGTTGTCTTCTAAAAGCAAAATGTGCATGGGACATCAGGGTTGTTTCTTGCAGGTGGCAAGCGGGCAAGGGAATAAAATTTCTGTTTTGTCCCGTCTCTGTTGCATGGAATCCGCGCCATTGCTTTTTTTATTTTATGAATACCAGCCCCGTCCTTAATTCCCTTTGCCCTTTTATCCCCTGGCCCATAGGATCGGGGCTGGCATAAAACGTTGCCCTCGCGGTTTCACGATTGATTTGCAACCATTCGCGATCGCTGGTTTTAAGTGAAACCGCAATATCGGTTAAAACTGCTATCACCGCACTACAGTTCTTACGTTTGTAAATTCAGAATCTTTCAAAAATTCTCAGCCCCGGCAAAGATTGGGCAGATTGGGTCCTCCGCCCCGCCACTTTTACCCGGGTTGGTTTTTCAGCTCGGAACCAAATTTTGAAAAATCCGGCGGGTTGGCCGGAAAAAATATTCACCGTTGTCACCCAAACAGGCATGGGATAGGGTGGCCCATGGTCCGGGCGCTTGGCGCAGGAGCTACCTGCTCATAGGTGGTTACGCCACGTTATTCTGGCTCTGGAACGAAAAACGGAATATCCGTATCGCTGGGCCTTCTTCAGCGGAATCAACCAAATCGGCGTCGTAGGTTCTTTACACTACTTGAGTAATCCGGCACTGTTAAGGCGATGACGCGTGAATCGTTTGCTGCATTCCTTGAAGCAGGTGTCGTGGCATTTTTGTTGGTTGTGCTTTTGTTCGCTGATGGAGCCCGGGCATTATCACTTAGCGTTATTGGCTCCTCTTTAAGAGAAATTGCAGCCGTTCTTCGCGATCCGGGGACTCAATGGATGGTTTTTCTATGTCTGGGAATTTACTTCACGGCATTTCTTTTTCTTCGCTCTTGGGCAGTTTCCGGTTTTTGGCGGGCAACCAATCCAAGTTTATGGCTTGCTTTGGGATTGTTCATTGGCGCGATCTTTTACGCTTTTAGTTATTCACCATCCCTTGATGCCTTGACGTTGCTGGCCGGCGCAGTATTGGGTCAAGGGCTGGCAGCATGGGCTAATTTTGAAATCCGAAACGCGAAACCCGAAACCCGGAATCGTTTTGGAGTGTTGGTCGTCTCCCTGTTGTTGATTCTGCTGGCCTTGGCTTCGATTTGGCGAAAATATACGGGTGCTTATTTTGCGTATCGCAATCACGCGCGTTGGTCCGGCCCTTGGGATAACCCGAACATCTTCGGGTTGCTCATGGGTGTGGGCGTCACGCTCGCGTTGGGTGGCGTAGTTTCAAGTTTTCCGTTTTCCGTTTTCAGCAAGCCGGAAGCCGGGAGTTGGAAATTGAGGATCAAAAGATATGCGATAATAATCTTGTGCTTCTTGGCGGTTGTTTTAATGGGCGGCGGCCTGTTGCACAGTTACAGCCGGGGTGCGTGGCTGGCCACGTTTTGTGGGTTTGTCTATCTTGCTTTTCAGGTGATCAAAAATTCGCATTTTCAACAAATCCGGACCGTCCACTGGATTCACACCAATAAGGTCAGTTTGGTCGTAATAATCTGCGCCATCACTGTTCTCGCCTTTTGGCAGTTTCAACAGCCGCAACATCCGGTTGTCAGGCGAGCCTCCTCCGTTGGTAATGTGAACGACTTTTCTTGGCGCAATCGTGTGGCGGCGTGGGAAGGGGCATTGCAAATGATGGCGGAAAAACCATGGCTCGGCTTTGGCTGGAACCAACCGGAACCGATGTATGAACATTATTATCTCCCGCCCAAATCCACGGAAAGCGCCGCCATTCGAATGAATGATTATCTTATGCTCGGCGCAACACTCGGAATTCCCGCGCTGTTTTGTTACGCAACCTATATTTGGTTGTGTTTGACGCGCTCTGGGTTCAGAGTTCCATCTTTAGGCGGTCTTGCACCCAAACCGCGTGATCGCGGAACTCCAAACAAAGATTGCAGTCCAACCTCCGGATCGAACTTCGGACTTCTCACTTCGGACTTCCTTCCAGCCGTTTGCCGCGCTGGCGCAATTGTGCTTCTAGTCGGTTTCTGGTTTGACGGCGGACTGTTCATCCTGTCCACTGCCGCCACCTTCTGGATTCTGTTGGAATTAGGCGCAGCCAAGCTGCCACAAACAAAAGTTGTTCCGTCATAGGATTGCCTGCAAAATAAATTTGCATGAGAATAGATTCGTTCTAAATTTTTGCTTGTGACCACGCGACAAAACTTAATATGGGGAGGCTTGGTTATTCTGATTTTCTTTGGCGCGTTGTTCTGGGCAAAAGAGCAAAACCCGTTTTCCAGAAAGTGGTTCAAGCTCAAAACCGCTGATCGCGGTTCCGTCAAATGTGTCGCCGTGCTGCCCAAACCAATCCGCCAATATCCGGTGGTCATTTACGCGCACGGCTGGACGGGCAACTTGCTGACGGACGGGACTGCATTACGGCAAATGGCTGAACTCGGCCTGGCCGTCGTGAGTTTGGAATATAACCAAACTAATGAGGCTGCATCTTCACCACAATTTGAAGCCTTGCTCCATCACTTGAGCAAACAAAGTTGGGTGGATACAAACAAAATTGCCTGGGTCGGTTTCAGCATGGGGGCAAACCGGATGCTTGATTTCGCCTTGCAACACCCGGAACAGCAACCCCAATTACTCGTCCTGTTAAGCGGTGCTGGCTCACCGGAAGGCCAAACCAACAGCCGTTTGGAATCATTGCACTGCCCGGTTTTGCTTGTTCATGGAGAACAGGATGAAGTGTTTCCACTGGCAGACACAAAACGACTGGCTTCCATTCTTCAAGTCAAAGGACTGCCAACCGAAACGATAGTAATTCCCGGCGCTGCACATGGCGTGGAGTCGGAACGCGGCATGATTTTCCGCAGCATTGGTGAATACTGTTTGACACATTTGGTGGGCAAGGACGCATGGCAGAATTATCATTCAATTGCCCAATGGCAGGTAGAAGCCCCGTCGTTTTGGCTGTTCTTGCTGCCGGCCGCAATATGGGGTGGTGGCTGGCTGATATGGTTGCGATGTCGCAAGGCTGCCTCACCTGAAAAAATCAGACTAAAGCGCCATGAAATTGTATTACGCTTGGTTGCGGTAATTCTCGCAACATGGGCACTGGCAGTAACAGCCATTCACCTGATTACACCCTGGTTTCAAGTCAACGACTCGACATTAGCCATCGCCCAAAAGTTTCTGGTGCAACCCAAGGAACACACAGATTTTGAGTATTTGGCCGCACAACCAATCTGGCGCGGACAACGATTGAAAACCTTATTGGAGCAGGTTGAGTTGGCTGGCTACAACCGAGAACTGGTCAATTGGCAACTGGATGAAAAAATGTATCGGGACTTCGTGCTGTCACCGGTGATTACTGGCGATTCCAACGAGCGATTTAACTGGCGGCGTCCATTATGGGAAGAATTTTATCCCCGCATTCGCCATGAATCATCGCCAGACGACGCTGCCAAAACCGTCGTGCGACACCTGCGCGAGCGCGTAACCATTGCTGCCTTGCCGAATTTGCCCCACGACGTGCCTGCGATTTGGCTGAGACAAATTGCCGACGAGGCTGGTTTTGAAATAATTTATGTTGCTGCCCTGCGCTCGGTCGGCGTGCCGGCGCGACTCAACTCACAACATCAGACGGAATTTTGGGATGGCACCAAATGGGACAATGCGCCTCGCCCTTCAGTTGTTAGCTGGTAAGAGCTATTCGTCTTCATGGGTAAATTCCAGTTGTATTCTCGCGCCGCACTTTTCCCGACCATCGCCAAACACTTGTTGTTATTGCCTGGCTTTGATAGCGTATTTGCGGGCGGGCGTTTAGCTCAGCGGAAGAGCACCTCGTTTACACAAAGACCGGGTTTTCTTGGACCCATTTGGCTCCATGGGGAATCACTTGGACTGACAAGCCGATCCTGTTGTTTTCTGTACCTCCTGGGATGGGCCCAATTGCCACCAAAAGCCTCCAATTTTTCCCGCCGGCGGTGACAAACAGGGGTGACGATTTCTCTGATCAAGCAGCCAAAACAACTTCCATTTTCGTCTTTGTCGGGTTCCGGCGTTTGTGAAATCCTTTATCCAACTCCCCCACCTGGTGTGTTATGGAGCCGCAGGTTGCGCGTCTTGTGCAGACGCCCGGCTCGGTCGTAACGACCGTGGACTTCGGCGAGATACTTGCGCTTGGCAGACAAACTCATGCTCGGGTCTTGGGTAATCACGAATATGAGTCAACGTATTGTCGAACCCCACGTCCAACTCCCCGCTCCGGTAACATTTATCCTGAGTCAACTCGTGGTGTTTGTTTGCGCTGGACATCCGGTTGATTTTGGACCAAGCCATGCGCGGTGAGTTATGAAAAGCGAATCGCCTGCAAAAGCAACCCCAGGCCGGCCAGAAGGCGACGTGGCTTCTGAAATCCTGGGTTATCTGTCGAAACATCCCTCAGCCGAGGATACGCTGGAGGGCATCGTCCAATGGTTCATATTGGAAAAACACCTGCAAACCACGCCGGGCATTGTGGCGCACGCACTGGCGCAATTGATTGAAAGGAGGCTCGTCACGACGCGGCAGAGCACAGGCGGTCCGACGATTTATCACCTCAGTCCACCGACGGCGAAGGCGGCCTAAAAAGTGTCGAGCCGCCGCTATGCCTAGGCGCGCCAAGGAGACGATCAGTCTTCGCCAAGGCTTCGATGTGACAAGGGGCGGAAGGCTGATTTTATCAGCGTCTTTCAGCGTGGATTAGCGGTTCAATTTGCAGTTTCGAGAAAGGCGGCCAAGGCGTAAACCAAGGCGGCATTCCAGTTGATGGCGATTTCGTTGGTCCGGGGGTCGGTCTGTTCATCATGCCAATCACCTGCCCCCGGATGCGGTCCGCCGACGAGATAACCGGGCCACGGGTCCGCCACGTTGTCGCCGCCGGAGCGGCGGTCGTGCGGATGCAGCGGCGGACGGAAACCGATGCCGGTGACGAATGACCGGCCGTAGCCGTTGCGGCCGAACAAATGGTTCAAGGCGTCGAGGCACGTGGCACGATAACCGCCTTTGCCGGGCGACAGGCGGTTGGCGGCCATGAGCAGGAGCGTCTGCCGCGCCACCCCGCCGTTGCAACCCCAGTAGTAACGCGAGCCCAGCGGACGGGCATAGCCGTCGCGGCTGGCGGTTTGCACGATGTCGTCCGCCACAGCCAGCAGGTTGCCGTGGACCAGTTTCACCAGGGCCGGGTCGCGGCCCGGTCGCTGGGAAAACAGATAAGTGATGAGTCCCAGATCTTTCGTTTCGTCCCAATCGAAATCGCTGTCTACTCGGCCGTGGGTCGCGTTGATTCGGGTTTCCAAGTCGAGCAAGGCGTCGGGTGAGCCGGTGGTTTCCCAAAGTTCGGCCGCCGCCCACAAGCGGTTGTTGGGAATTCCGTTCAAGCGGTGGCTGGACTCACTGGTCTCCTTGATCTCATATGAGCCTGTGCGGAACCCGGTTAAATCAGCCCTATGAAATTCCGGGTGGGCCTTCAAAAACTTGCAGCTCCGTTGGGCGGCTTCCAAGCAACGATCAGCATAAGCCGGGTCGTAGGGTCTGTAAATCCGGGCGGCTTGTGCGGTCATCGCCACAAAATCTGCAGTGGCCTCGCTGCCCCAGGGAGTGAAGTAACGCTCCGCCGTTTCGAGTTCCGGCAGAATAAAGCCACCGAAGCTTAGCGTGCTGAGTTTGTGATAGACCGAGCCGTCCGGTGCCTGCATGGTCAGCACCCAGTCCATCTCCCATTTCAGTTCCGCCAGAAAATCTGGCAGTGGACCGCCGGATTCCGGGAGGTCGAGGCGGACCGCCTTGAGTTGTGGGCCGAAATCCTCCCAGGCCCGGAACAGGGAACCGACCGTGACGCCGGCGTTGACGGTGTATTTGTTGTAATCGCCCGCATCGTGCCAGCCTTTCGTGCCGTCCTTGTTGGTGTGGCCGCCGCCAACGTAATCCAGCCACGCGTCGTTGGTGTGGCAGGCTGCGTGGGCGAAGGTTTCGCCGTGATACGTCGCGCTGACGGCGGTGCCGCAGCGCCACAAATAAAATCCGCGCATGACGATATAATACGGTTCGCGATAAACGTTCTTGGCGATGCGGAACGGCGCGGACCGGCCCACACCCGGGACGTCGAGCTGATAGTCACCGGGCTTTTTGAGCTTCGAAAAATCCGCGGTGTAAAGTTGTTCCTGCGTGTCCGGATTGAGGGCCGGGCCGGCGATCTTGCCTTTGAAAACTGTCGAACCGTCGGCGACGCGGAGCACGACAAAATTCGTGCAAGGCGAGGCGATGGACGCCTGTTTCTCCGCACGGGGCAGGTAGCCGACGGTGTTGAGGCGAATTCGCAGAGATTCGTTGGCAGTCAAGGCGGAGGCCGGCAGAATAAAAACCAAGAAACAACCAACAACCAACATCCAACATTGAACATTCAATAAGCAACCGGACGGCCATGCATTGGATGTTGGATGTTCGGTGTTGGATGTTCGATGTTTCACATCAACACCCAGCCGGGAACAACGCTTCATCATCCAAAAGCCAAACGATTTCGCAACGCGGAAGCAAGCCTGGATGGCTGGCCGCCGTGTCATCTATTTCACCGACAAGACATGGTCTCCGGATTGGTCTAATTTGTTCCCCGATTTAAACCGGGCGGGATATGATTTTCCGTGTTCCGGCGTGGTGGTGCCAGGCAAAAAATGATTGTCTGCAAGCATCAGCAAAACCATTATCTGTCAACTCTATGCAACTCCATTGGATCGACCTTAGCATCATTGTTTTGTATCTGATCGCCACGATTTTTGTCGGCTTTTGGGTTTCCAAACGGGCCTCCAAAGACATGAAGTCCTATTTCCTGGGTGGCAACAAGCTGCCCTGGTACATGCTGGGCGTTTCGAATGCGTCGGGCATGTTCGATATTGCCGGAACCATGTGGCTGGTTTATGTGACGGCCACATATGGAATGAAAGGGACTTGGTTGCCGTGGCTTTGGCCGACATTCAACCAAATCTTTTTGATGGTCTATATGTCCATCTGGCTGCGGCGGTCGAACGTGATGACCGGAGCGGAATGGATCCAGACCCGGTTTGGCAAGGGGCACGGCGCCACGGCTTCGCACATCATCGTGGTGGTATTTGCGCTGGTGAGCGTGATCGGATTTCTGGCCTACGCAGCCAAGGGTATCGGCAAATTCGCAGGCGAGTTCCTGCCGGGGCATCTCTCGGATGATACTTATGCGTGGATCCTGATGGGCATCACGACATTCTACGTCGTCAAAGGCGGGATGTTCAGTGTGGTGTTCACCGAAGTCATCCAGTTCTGCATCCTGACCGTCGCTTCCATCGCCATCGGTATCATTGCCATGGTCAAGGTCGCCCCGGACATGCTGGGCAAAGTGATTCCCTCCGGCTGGCACGACCTGTTCTTCGGCTGGAACCTTGGTCTGAACTGGACCTCCATTCCCGAAATCAACAACAAGATCGCGCATGACGGCTATTCGCTCTTCGGAATTTTTTTCATCATGATGTGTTTCAAGGGAATCCTGATCAGCGCGGCCGGCCCGGCGCCCAATTATGACATGCAGCGTGTGCTTTCGACCAAGGGTCCCCGCGAGGCGGCGCTGATGAGTTCGACGGTCAATGTGGTGCTGTTCTTCCCGCGGTACATGATGATCATGGGCCTGACGATTTTGGCCCTGGCCTTCTACACCCCGGATTTGGCGGCGATGGGTGACAAACTGGACCTCGAAAAAATATTGCCGCTGGCCCTGGCGCGGTTTGTACCAGTCGGCGTTCTGGGTCTGGTCATAGCTGGCCTGCTGGCGGCCTTCATGTCGAATTTCGCGGCGACCGTCAACGCGGCACCGGCCTATCTCGTCAACGACATTTACAAGCGGTACATCAATCCCAACGCGCCCGCCAAGCGCTATGTGTGGCTGAGCTATCTGGTTTCCTTCACGGTCGTCGTCGTTGGCCTCGTATTCGGTCTCTTCACCAAATCGATCGACTCCATCGTGCAATGGATCGTGTCGGGGTTGTGGGGCGGATACGTCGTCTCGAATGTGCTCAAATGGTATTGGTGGCGGTTCAACGGCTGGGGTTATTTCTGGGGGATGGCCGTGGGGATTGCCAGCGCCGTGGTGATGGCCTCGCCCTATGTCCTGCCCGGCATGCATGACATCAACAAGTTCCCGATCATTCTCGGCGTGTCGCTCCTGGCGGCTTTGCTCGGCACCTTCCTGACCCCGCCCGAAGAGGAGGCTGTGCTCGAGGAGTTCTATCGCCGTGTGCGGCCCTGGGGATTCTGGGGGCCGGTCTATGAAAAGGTTGTCAAAGAAGACCCGGGCTTCCAGCGGAACAAGGATTTCTTCCGCGACATGTTCAACATCGTGATCGGCACCATCTGGCAGACCTGTTTCATCGTGCTCGCCATGTTCCTGGTGACGCGCCACTTCCACCGGGCCCTGCTTGCGCTGGGAGTGCTCGTCATCACCTCGATCATCTTGAAATTCAACTGGTACGACAAACTGCCGGCGCCCACGCCTGACCCTGTGGCTGAGCCTCAGGCCCAGCCCGCCGCCGCCCTTGTTGCCAGGTAAACGTTCTCAAAATTTCACATCAAAAAACCAATCATGCGTTACGGACATTTTAACGACCAACAGCGTGAATACGTCATCACCCGGCCCGACACGCCGTTGCCGTGGATCAATTACCTCGGCTGCGAGGCGTACTTCGGCATCATCTCTAACACTGCGGGCGGCTACTCGTTTTACCGCGACGCGCGCCTGCGCCGCCTGACGCGCTACCGCTACAACAACGCGCCGTTTGATGTCGGGGGGCGCTATCTCTATGTCCGCGACAACGACAGCGGCGAATTCTGGTCGCCCTCGTGGCAGCCCACGCGCACGAAGTTCGACAAATACGAATGCCGCCACGGCATGGGCTACACGACCATCGGCTCCACTTACGGCAAGATTGAGGCACAGACGACTTATTTTGTGCCGCTCGGCGAGACGCTCGAAATCTGGAAGTTCCAGGTGACGAACCGCCGCAATAAAACGGCCAAGCTGTCGATTTTTTCGAGCATCGAATTTTGCTTGTGGGACGCGCAGGACGACGCCACGAACTTCCAGCGCAACTTCAGCACCGGCCAGGTCGAAATCGTGGACGGGGTCATCTACCACAAAACAGAGTATCGCGAGCGTCGCAATCATTTCGCGTACTTTGCCTGCTCGGAAAAACTCGCCGGTTTCGATACACAACGCGACACGTTTCTGGGCGCCTATCGCAGTTGGGACAAGCCGGCGGCGGTGGAACGCGGCAAATCATTTAACTCGGTGGCACACGGCTGGGCGCCGCACGGTTCACACCACGTCAAGGTGAGTTTGAAACCCGGCGAGACGAAGGAAATCATCTTTGTGCTCGGCTACCACGAAAATCCGGTGGACCGGAAATTCGACCCGCCGGATTCGCAAACCATCAACAAGAAAACCGTCAAGCCCGTCATCGCGAAATATCTCGACGGCCAAAACGTCGCGGTGGCTTTCGAAACCCTCCGGAAATACTGGGACGAACTGCTCGGGATTTACCAGGTGCAGTCGCCTGACATCCACACCAATCGCATGGTCAACATCTGGAACTCCTGCCAGTGCATGGCCACGTTCAACATGTCGCGCTCGGCGTCGTTCTACGAGTCGGGCATCGGCCGTGGCCTCGGCTTCCGCGATTCGAACCAGGACCTGCTGGGTTTCGTCCAGATGGTCCCGGCCCGCGCGCGCGAACGCATCCTCGACATCGCGGCCACGCAACTCAAAAGCGGCGGCGCGTTCCACCAGTATCAACCGCTCACCAAGCGCGGGAACAACGACATCGGCAGCGGGTTCAATGATGATCCTCACTGGCTCATCATCGGTGTGGCCGCCTACCTCAAGGAAACCGGCGACTGGGGCATTCTGGACGAGCCGGTGCAATTCGAGAACGAGCCCGGCTCCGAGCAGCCGCTTTACGAACATCTGCGCCGCAGTTTCAATTACACGCTCGAACGCGTCGGCCCGCACGGCCTGCCGCTCATCGGCCGGGCCGACTGGAACGATTGCCTGAACCTGAATTGTTTCTCCGACACACCCGGCCAATCGTTCCAGACCACCACGAACAAGGATGGCAAGGTCGCCGAGTCGATCTTCATCGCCGGTCTGTTTGTAATGGCCGGGAAGGAACTGGCAGCCATTGCGAAAAAGCGCGGCTTGAACAAGGAAGCTGAATGCTGCCTGGCCGAAGCCGCGAAGATGGAGAAGGTCGTTTACCGGCACGGCTGGGATGGAGCATGGTTCGTGCGTGCCTATGACGATTTTGGCAAGCCTATCGGGTCGAAGGCCCGTAAGGAAGGAAAAATTTTCATCGAATCGCAGGGCATGTGCATCATGGCCGGCATCGGCCTGAAGGACGGCAAGGCGAAACGGGCCTTGGAATCGGTGAACAAGCACCTCGCCACGAAGCACGGCATCGTGCTGCAGCAACCGGCCTTCTCGAAGTATTACATCCACATGGGCGAGATTTCTTCGTACCCGCCGGGCTACAAGGAAAACGCGGGGATTTTCTGCCACAACAATCCGTGGATCATCATTTCCGAGACGATGGTGGGCAACGGCAACCGCGCGTTCGATTATTACACCCGCATCAACCCCTCGGCGCGCGAGAAAATCGGCGACCTGCACCGCTGCGAGCCGTATGTGTTTGCGCAAATGATTGCGGGCAAGGACGCGCCGACGTACGGCGAGGCGAAGAACTCGTGGCTCACCGGCACGGCGGCATGGACCTACTTCACCGCCACGCAATGGATTTTGGGCATCCGGACCGAATTCGACGGCCTGCGGGTTGACCCGGTGATTCCGGCCAAGTGGAAGGGCTTCACCGTCACGCGCCGTTTTCGCGGCAACACCTACGTCATCGAAGTCAGGAATCCGAAAGGCAAACAATGCGGCGTGAAAAAGCTGATGGTGAATGGCAGGGAAATCGCGGGCAACGTCCTGCCCGGGCACCCGCCGCAGTCAAAGCCCATCCAGGTCGAAGCCCTGCTCGAGGGTTAGTTGAAGGTTGAGAGTTGAGGGTTGAAGGTTCGGAACCGGTTCTCACGCCATTCCGTTCTTTTCACTCAAAGAAACCAAATCTCGGGAATTTCATGTTCCGGGAATCAGTGACGTGGTTTCGCCGTAGAACAAAGCACCGTTTGCCCAAAATATTATTTTCGCCTTGGACCGTATTTGTCCAACCCCCTGCGATAGGATTTCGTGCTGATACAGGTGTGATTCCACTCGCACCAAACCAAACGCAGCCCGAGACGAGGTGGAAATCGCCTCAAATAAAAGACAAAAATATGGCCTTATACAAAAATGCCAATTATCTGACCCAAACCACCGATTCGGCTTTTGACACGCTTCATAAACCGGGCGAGGCCACGCCTCATTCTGGAATCTTCCGCTGTGACGGATGCGGACACGAAATTGTTTCCGAATCGTGGAAACCGATGCCGCCACAAAATCATCACACGCATACCTATAGCCAAGGCGACATTAGGTGGCGTTTGATTGTCAGGACAAAATAACCAATTCCGTTGGCGCAAAAACACCGCCAGTGAACATTGTCAAAGGCTCTGCTCGATAAGCTTCGAAAGTTTACGCGAAGGCTTGAGACTCTTGACAGAGGTGTTTACCTTTTGCCCATGCTTTCTGTTGATGCCTTAATCAAGCTGCTCGGATATGCCGAATCGGCTTCTTTTCGCACAAAGGAAAGCCAGTTTGAGCCGGAGGCGGTTCAACTATTCCGTCTCGCCAAGGAGCAGGATGGTGAGAAATTCCACGTCAAAGGGTTTTATGTTTTGAAGACCGCCAACGCTGGAAAATCTTCGCTCGCTCCTCGTCCGGCGGTGTGCATGGCGGAAGCGCCAACGCCTGACGATGCCAGGAAACTCCACCGCCGTATATGGAACTTGGGCAATGTCCCGTTTCTCATTGTTCGCCTGCCCGGCGAGGTTCGCGTCTATTGTGGATTTCATTACGAGCAGGCGAGCGATGCGGGCTTGGTTATTAGTGAGACTTCCGGTGACGAGCGGAAGATAGGCGCGGCGCTGGCTGACTTCACTGCCGCGTCCGTGGACTCCGCGCGCATCTGGCGGGCGCAGCGGCAACATCTCGAAACCAGGCACCGCGTTGACTCCACGCTGTTGGAAAACCTGAAGCACTTGGCCCAGGCACTCGACAATTGCCCACCCGCGTTGAACGATCTTGCGCTTGCTCATGCGCTCATCGGCAAGTTTGTCTATCTGCGCTATCTCCGCGATCGCAACATCCTTGACGATGCTTGGCTGGACAAACGCGACGTCAATCCCAACCACATTTTCGGCCCGGCGGCGACAGTAGCGGCATTGTCCAAGATCGTTGACGCACTGGAAACCCGTTTCAATGGCGATGTCTTCCATATTGATTTTGGCCCGAAGTGCCCGCTCACCGACACCCATGTCCGGCTCGTAGCGTCTGTGTTCGCGGGTGACAAAATCCGGGTAGAAGGCGATGCAGTCATCCGGCAGTTGCATTTGAAGTTCCAAGCCTACGACTTTCGCCACATCCCAGTTGAGACGCTCTCCTCCATTTACGAGCAGTTCTTGCATGGTCAGCAGAAGGGTAAATCTGAAGGCGCATACTACACGCCGGAGGTGCTCGCCGATTACCTGCTTTCGGAAATCAATTCCGTCCGCGCACTTCAGCCAGGCATGACCGTGTGCGATCCCTCATGCGGCTCGGGGATTTTCCTCGTCCTCGCCTACCGCCGCCTCATCGAACTGGAATTCAGAGACACCAAAAACCGCACCGGCAGCCTCGACCCCACGCGATTGCGCGACATCCTTCAGCAAAGCATCTACGGCGTGGAGCGGCAGCGCGACGCTTGCAACGTCACGATGTTCAGCCTCATCCTCACGCTACTGCACTACGTCAACCCGCCCGAGTTGCACAGGAACGAGCGGTTCAAATTCCCCTCGCTGCTGAACACGCGCATCTTCTGCGACGATTTTTTCAATCCGAAGCTCGCCCTGCCCGTGCCGAAGCGCGGCTTCGACGTCATCGCGGGCAATCCGCCGTGGATCGAGTTGAAGCCGGACACGAAAGGCGAGACTCATGCCCGGAAGTGGATGGCGGCGGAAAAGACGACCAAAGTAAAAGGCAACCGCGTGGCTGATGCCTTCGCGGTGAAAGCCGGAAGGTTGCTGGCCAAAGAAGGCGTCGCAGGATTGCTCCTGCCTGCGACGACGCTGTTCAACCTGGAGGGGAAAAGTTTCCGACAAGCATTCTTCACGGAGTTCGCCGTCACCCGGGTTACGAACCTTGCCAACCTGCGCGGGAACCTTTTTGGCGGGCGTGTCATTCAACCAACGACAACGTTGGTCTACCAAACGGCAAATGAGGAACGTAGCGTCAGGCCCATCATCCATCACGGGCCATTTGCCACCAACCAAGTCGCCTGCAACACGGACGAACTCTGGGTGCTGACGATCCACGGCTCAGAAATCCAACTCATCCCGCAAAGCGCCGCCGCCACGGGCGAGACTTCGGTTTGGAAACTGGCACTTTGGGGCACGCCGCGCGACGGGCGCTCGCTCGACAGATTGCGGCAGCTTTTTCCGTTGACGCTGGCGAAGTTTTGCGAGCGTCGTGGTTGGGGCAAACGCATGCCGCGGCAAGGTGCAGAATTTGGCGACCCGAAAAAGGCCAAAAAGGGCGACGACGGCAAGCCCAAGGACAAATATATTTACTGCAAAGAATTGAGAGGGCAAAAGCAGTTTGATTCAGACAAATTCAATGGACTGATAAAAACTGGACTTCAATTTTCACTGCCGAAACAGGCTCTTACGTCCATCCTAGACGACGAATGCTACATTCGAGAGCGCGGCGGCAGGAGCGGGCTGACAATCAATTATCCGCCCCACCTGCTAATTCCAGCGAGTTGGAAAAACTTCATGCTTTTCAGCGAAGAGTATTTCGCCGTCCCGCCTAGGCAGATTGGCCTTTCGGCTTCGGAAGGGGATGCTGAGACTTTGCGCGCACTCACAGTCTACCTAGCTTCTTCCTTGGTGGACTACTTTGTCTTTTTCCAAGTGCCGGAGTGGGGCGTTTACAGCACGTATCCGATTGTTGTTCTGCGCGCCGTGCGGGCGATTCCGACTCCAGATTTTACCAAGGAACAAGTGACTGCTTTGGCAAAAGTTCATCGGGAAATCCTGCGGCAGGAGAAGGAGTGGGAGGGAAAAATCTTTCGTTCCGAATCCGAGGATTCGTCCGTTGATGCCGAGAAACAAAAGTTCGTTGACAAGAGCGTCTTCGATGCACTCGACGTTCCCGATGATGTCCGCGTGCTGGTGGAAGATTTCCGCGACAACCGGCTGCCGCTCGACAAGGGCGTCAGCGCGTTGAAGAAGCTCGGCAAGACACCAAACCAGAAAGAACTTCAAGCCTATGGTCGGGCATTGCGCGATGAAATGCAGGGGTATCTCATGGGTGAAGCGCATCCCTGTGTCCGCATCATCACCACCGATGATTTGATTTGTTGCGAGCTTCAATTGTTGCCTGCTGATTCAACGGCACCGGAGACCATTGAAATGGTTGATGCTGATGAGAATTCAAAAAACAAGGCCGCTCACCGCAAATTGCGCGAAATGTTGTCCGAAAAATTCAGCCAATGGGCATACATTGATCGCAGCCTACGTGTTTTTGAGGAAGACACGGTGCAGGTTTTCAAATCTCCCCGCCTCATGGATTGGACGCGCACCCAGGCGCTCAATGATGCCGACACCATCATTGCGGAGATTCTCGCGGATGGGGAGACGCTTGCATGACTGTGCCCCGCTTCTCGCCAAAACTGACAACTCCAGTTTGGACGGCATTCCGCCGTCACTGCCATCGTTTTCTTGCCATTGGCTATCAAGAGGCACTGCCTCGCATCCTCGCCGAACCCGACGAGGAGACGGACATTACTGGTTATATCTGCGAGGAGATGAAAGATTGGTTTCGGTTGCATCCCAAGGAATCTGCTGGCTTTGATGTCCATGACGACCCGCCGTTAAGACAAAGCGGGAAAACGGGCAAACGCAGATCAAGAACGGATATCATCATCACTATTGCCGCTGGGGTCCGGCCCGAGTTCTTTTTTGAATCGAAGCGGCTTCATCGAAAAAAAGCAGCGGGGCACGTTACACTGATGCGGGAGGCATGGGGTGCTTCATCAGCGGCCGTTACGCCAGCCGCTGTGCAGAAGCGGCAATGATTGGTTATGTCCAAACTGACACCTTGGAACGCTGGCACAGCGAACTCCAAGAGAGGGTTCGAAATGAAGCCAGTGAACTGAAACTCGAAAATTCAGAAGCCACAGTTAGATTTCTGGAGGCGTTTCCGTTGGAATGGGCCAGCACACATCGCCGGGACGGACTTGATCCGGTGAGACTCCTTCACATTTTGTTCGACTGTCGCAAGCCTGGCCATGAGAACGAAAATTGAGATTTGCGGAAATGCCGTCGCCGGAAAGAAACTCGCCGACCCGCACGTGAATTACGAATCCGCCCAAAAGTTCTCACTGATCTATGACCTTTACGCCCTCACCCCCGCCGAAATCAAAATCGAGGAAAGACGGTTCTAATATGGCTAAGCAAAATAAAGCACCAAAATTCAGTGAAGAAAAGCGTTGTGGACATTGTGGCAATGAGGCGCCGATGAGAAAAGTAGCCGAATACAGCGAAGTGTCGACGCACATGGATGAAAAAGAAAACTTTTGTTGGAACGAAGGTGACTGTTACGAATTATTGAAATGCCCAGCGTGCGGAAAAATTGAACTGCGAAGTTATTATTTCCATGAAGCTTTTTCCGAAGAAGCCCCCGATTACAAAACCCTTTATCCAGTTTCATCAAAGCTCCCTCTGGGGTTGCCTATAACTATTCAAAAGGAATATGAAGCGGCTTTGAAGGTTCGGAGCATGTCAGCCAATGCCTATGGCGTTTTGATGGGGCGTGTTCTCGAATTGGTTTGTGAGGACAGAAAAGCAAATGGAAATGACCTGTATAATAAGTTAGCTGACCTTGCAGTCAAAAATGAAATCCCCGGCAAATTGGTTGCGGTTGCCGATAAATTGAGAATATTTCGTAATGTTGGTGCGCACCCAGTTCTGGGAGCTTTGACTCAAAATGAGGTTCCGATACTTGAAAATCTAAGCCGCGCAGTTTTGGAATACGTTTACAGTGCTCCATACTTGGCAGAACAGGCAAAAAGGGCATATGAAAAATTGCGGCAACGGGAAAAGGCCATACGGAAAAAAGCGAAGAAGGTTTGACAACCTTTCCACCTTCGCCCGCGTTGCAGGCTCCGGCGCGACAAGCCGATGGACAGGGCGTTATTCCTTTTTACTGTCCTGCACGATCTGGTCGAGTCGAAAGCCGTTTATGTCGGTCTTGACCTGTATCAACGGCGCAGGATTTGTACCTCCATCGGTTGCAGAGTCACATGCGCTGTGTGCAATGGGCCGTAGCCCGTGGTCCCGTCCACTTCCGCCACGGTGACCTGATTGAGGGTCCTGACGGCAGCCGGGGCGGCTGGATTTGGCTTGTTGCTGTATAAAATGCACAGTTTGTCACCGGCCGCGCTCAACAGCGTTTCCAGTATCACATCCACCGATTGACCCTGCCCGGTGTTGGTGTTGGCGACGACCACCACTTCCTGGTCGTTCAAAATCCGCGACCACGCCAGGACTCCGCCCGGGAATGGGGAAATGCCAAAGTTGGTGCTGTCGCCGGAAACGGGGCGGAAATAGAACCGCCCATAACGCAGGGCCGGTTCGGCATTGCGCACGGCGGCGATTTTTTGAAGTTGAACATAGAAAAAGCTGTCTTGCGGAAACGCCGGGGCAATGCCCCACAAGGCCTCGCGCACGGCGGGGTCTGAACCGCTGCCATGCAGGCCTTGTTCGGTGCCGTAATAGATGCACGGGATGCCCGGCAAGGCGTGGAGGCAGGCCATGCCCAGCGTAACCTGGTCGTCGTACTGGTGTTCGTTGCCCGGTTGAACAAACCGGATGCGTTCCTTCATGTCGTGGTTGTCGAGGAAGGTGACGAAATACCGCGTGGCGTCGCCATGGGAGCTGAGGACGTTTTGTTCAACCTGTTTGCGGAGCACATACATGTTCGCCACGGTTGCCGGAGGACTGAAATTTTTGACCGTGGGCTTGAGGGTGTTGAACAGCGGATAGTCCAGGGCCGCATCCACGCCGACCAGGCCGCTGGGGTCGCTGGTGTTGCGTCCGATGAAGCGGGCGATGTCCGTCTCCACGGATGAATCCAGCACCTCGCCGTAGGTGAAAAAGTTTTTCTTGCCGATAGCCAACGCAAATTCGCGGATGGAATTGCCGAAAAGCCGGGGCAGGTCGCCTTTGAGATAGCGGAGGGTGTCAATCCGGAAGCCGTCAATGTCGTATCGGGCGATGACATATTGATAGGCCCGGATAAGGAAGCGCTGGAGGTCCGGGTCGGCGGTGAGCATTTGTTTCAGGGAGGCGAAATCACCGACGGTGTCGTCGCCGTTGGGGTCGGGCTGTCCCTGTCGCCGGAAATACTGGTTCTGCTGAAGCTCGGACGGCCAGACGACGGCATCAGCCGGCGGATTGGGAATGGCCGCGACATCGGCATCCTGCGGCTGGGCTGTGCCGGCGGCGTCCCGCCACTGGACGGTCTGGGGCGTGCTGGAATAGGATGCCGAGGAGTTGCCATTGTAGGCGAAGACGTCGCCCGTGTGATTGAGGACGATGTCGAAGATGACGTATAGACCGGCCTGATGAGCGGCATCCACCAACGAGCGCAGTTCATCGTCGGCGTTGGCCGGCTTGGTGGCAAATCGCGGGTCCGCCCGGAGAAAGTCGTGAATGCCGTATCCGTGATAGCTGCCGGCGTCGAAGGGGAGGTTTTTCAGGACGGGGCTCAACCAGATGGCACCCACGCCGAGGTTTTTGATATAAGCGAGCCGCTGTTTGATCCCGGAAAACTTTCCACCTTGGTACGCGAAATAATTTGGATCGTCGAATGGCGCATGGACCGGCGGGGCGGCCGGGTTGTTGAAGCGGTCCACCATGAGAAAATAGATGACTTCATCCCGCCAGTCGGCGGGTGATGGAAACGGGCCGGGGCCGGGCTGCCCGGCGGCTTTTTGCGCATTGTCGAGGACGGCCTGGATTTCCGGTGAGAAAAGCGAGGTAAACATGGCGGGTTCGGGTTTGGGTTTGACTCACTTTCACTTTCAACTCTTCGCAGTTGGAATCTTGAAACCTATGTACGTGCCGCCACTGATTCCCATCAAGGCAAGCAACGTGGCACTAAACTCCGGCATGGCTATCTCCGTAACGACTTCCTTTACGAAAACGATCCCCAGCACCAGGGTCCAGACCGCCATTTGGTACCGGTGAAAGCTCATCTCGCCATCGTCTCCCAAAATGTCAGTCGTGAAACGCTGCAACGGGTTGCGCTTGTAGAAAGCCAGTTGAACGTCGGTTCGGCGGATGTTCTGTTCAATTTTTTGTTGTTCCTTCTTTTTGTTCTCGATGTCCACGAGAGCGGTGCCGGGCAGGTTCTCCAAAGCTTTCAGTGTATCCATCAACTTTTGTTCCAGATCCTGCTTGGTGGCCACCAACTCAGCGACGAGCTGTGCGTTTGATTGTTCTGGTTTCGGCTTCCGAAAATACTGGCCACGTCCTTCTTCACTGCTTTTCCCCGTATCCACGAATGCAGAACCGAGGGCTGTGCCGGCACTGATGCCCATCAATACCAATAACGAATCGGGGATGGTGTCTTTATCACCCGTCATTGCCCACAGCAGGACATATGAGGCCAGGACCAGGAAGAACCAAAAGGCCATCTGCGTCCGGGCAAGACTAAATGCGGCATCGCCGTCCGGACGAAGGGGTGCATAGGGATCCCGAATGATCCAGGTTCCAGCCGCACTCTTAAAAAAAACAAGCAGAACTATCACAATAAAAACGAAGACGATAATGGTAAATGCATTAACTGGCACGGTGACGAATGAAAAACGCTTCCCATCTTTCCCGGGATGGACATCAGTTTCCATGACCCAGCTACCAGCGAAGCCGACCGATACCACCACTGGCTTGCCGAACAGCCCGACCGAACTGAAAAGCTGTTTCCAACTTTCTTTGCTTGTCGCGTCGTCCGCATCGCGATCGAGTTTGAACACCAGTTTCTCCACGCTGTTGCTGGATGTCATGGAAAGCAAGTATTTGCTTCCGACCATGGGGATGCCCTTGATATATGGAACAAGATTTTCTCTTTTTGCCGCGATTCCCTTTGGCAGGTCATTTGAGACTGCACTGCAGTTGAGCCAATTATTCAGGTTGGTTACGAGAATGGTGATGGATTTGCCTCGTTGCGCAAAATTATTGCTTGTGCTTCCACTTCGGCAGTAAACGTTAAACACTCTGGAGTCACGAGGCGGTGTGTCTGTCGTATCCGCTCGTGTACCGGGAGCAAACCAAACCGTGAGCGAAAGAACCAGGAACGCGATTGTTGTTTTCATAGAGATGCCTATGCCAGGGATTGTAGATCGGTTGAAAAGGTTGCTGCCGAACCAAAAGGAAATCTGCGAAGAAAACCGCCGCTGCTGATATAGTTTCTCCCCGCAAAGCTTTGAATACGCATCAGCCCTGTGCCTGCGCCCAATGACCAAGTGGTCCTGTTCATGCCCCTGACAACTCGAATTCTCCTGTTACCAAACCGGTTTTAATCCTGACGGCCCCAGCGGTCAAGCCGTTCCATTGAAAACTTATTCACACGACTTGCTTTGGATCAGGATATGTCGAGAACGGTTCCGGACCGCTTGTCGGCTTACCGTTCGGCGGATGTTTTGACCGTCCAGGTCACCTTGCCGGCCAGCGGATCATTCGCCAGTTTGAATGCGCTGCCGCTTTTGTTCAGCACCAGCTCATGCAACACGTTGTCCGCAGGCAGGCAAACCAATCCTTTCGCCGCCGGGGAATTTTTGGCGTAAACCACCAGGTCGAGCTTCGACCAGTCCAGCTGCATCGTGGATTGCGCGAGCTGGATTTGCGGCAGCACGGTGCCGTCGCGCACCAGCATCACGACCGGAAGCGGTCCCGCTTCGATGTGCTGCCAGCCGCCGTCCCAGGCCTTGCCGGTTTGATAATCAATCCAAGTCCCCGGCGGGAGATAAACGTCGCGGGCGGTGGCGTTCTCGTGGAACAGTGGCGCGACCAGAATGCCGGAGCCGAAGAGATATTCGTCCTCCACAAGCCATGAGCCGGGATCGTTGGGAAATTCGATGAACAACGCCCGCAACATCGGCAGACCGTGCTCCGAACTGTCCTTGGCTTGCGCATAGACGTAAGGCATAAGCCGGTACTTCAGTTCATCAATGCGGCGGAAATCATCCAGGAACGCGCTGCCGTAGTTCCAGGGTTCCTTGGGCGCGATGCCGTGGCAGCGGCTGTGGGAACTCAACATCCCGAAGGCGAGCCAGCGCGCGAAAAGGTTTTTGTCCATGTTGGTCACGGAATTGGCCGTGAAGCCGCCCACGTCGTGGCTCCAGAACGAAAATCCGGACAGGCCGAACGACAGTCCCCCGCGCAATTCGGCGGCCATGCCCTGGTCGGTGCTTTCGGCGTCGCCGCCCCAGTGAATCGGATAACGCTGGCTGCCGGCCCAGGCGCTGCGCGCCCAGATGATGTTCTCGCCGGTGGTTTTTTTGGTGATGTCAGCCACTGCCTAGTTGTAGCGCAACGGATAAAGATTGTGTTCGTAAAAACCCGTGCGTCCCGAGGCGTAGAGGCCGTTCTCCGGCGCGGCCTCACCAAAGTCCACCTTGATGGCGCCGACACCCATTTTCAGCAAACCGGCGAGCTTGTCCTGATACCATTCGACGGTTTTCGGATTGGAAAAGTCGAGCACGGCGTCTTCATCGGGCAGATTGCCTTTCGCGTCGCGCACGACGAGATTTTTTTCCACCAGTTCGTTGAATAGCGTGTTTTGGGGCACGAAATACGGAAGTTGCCAGAGCGAGATGTGAAAGCCGTTGCTCTTCAAATCCGCGATCATCTTTTGCGGATCGGCGAAGCGGGAGGTGGAAAACTGGTAATCGCAACGCCAGTCGGTTTCGAACCAGCCGGTGTCGAGATGGATCACGTCGCAGGGGATTTTGTTTTCGCGCAGTTTCGCGGCCACGTCGCGGACCTGTTGCCCGGAGGAATAGGTGCAACGGCTCATCCAGAGGCCGAACGACCAGAGCGGCGGCAGCGGCGATTTGCCGGTGAGCTGGGTGTATTCATCGAGGATTTCCTTCGGTGAGCCGAGGAAAACAAACAGGTCCAGTTCGTCATCGCCGAGCATCAGGGAGTTGACGCCGCTGAAGGAATTCCCGAAGTCGCAGGTGACGGGCGAGGAGGTGTGCAGGAACATGCCGTAGCCGCGGCTGCTCAGGAAAAACGGGATGGGCTTGTACATGCCCTGGTTCTGGATGCCGTTGGCGTCGTCCGTCCAGAGGACGATTTTCTGGCCGCGTTTGTCCAGGCCGGTGAACGATTCGCCACAGCCGAAGATTTTTTCGCCGGGCGAAAGCGTGAACACCGCGTCCAGGCTCCGCGAATAATCCGCGGCGCGCCGGACAAACGAGAACGGCAGGATGGGGGTGAACGTGAATCGGTTGTCCGAGTCGTGGTCGGTTTTGGTCAGCAGCCGACCCTGCGCATCCCGGAATTCGATGTGCCAGGGTTTTTCCCAGATGGTGACCGAGCCAAAGTCGCTGGTGTAACGGTGGCCGCCCTCGACCCGGCTGTATTTCCAGGAATGGTCCCGGGGCACTTCGCCGGCCAGCATGAGTTCCTCGCAAGGTTTATGATGTTGCGGACCGCTGGTGAGGCGGAGGCGCAGGGTCCGCGGCGAGACGAATTCAACCGAAAAAGGCAGGGTGGGATTGGCGGCGTATTCGTTTTCCGGAAATTCGTTCGGGGTCACTGGTTTGATGACGGCCAGCATGTTGTCGAAGGCCTGCCGGGTGAAATACCCGGAGCGTTGCCAGGTGATTTTGCCTTGGCCGGTGGCCGGGTCGAAATCGGCGAGCTGGTCCGCCAGATAGTAAAGGTTGGAGAAATCCCGGAAATCGCCGCTGACATCAATCGGGTCGTTGAGCAACGGCGGGATGGGATTGGCCGCGGCCAGCCGGCCGGTGGCGCCCGTTAAAATGCCCGCCACCAGGCAGGCAATCATTGGCATGGTATTTCGTTGATTATTCATGACACAGGTTGCGTCCTTTCAGTCAATAATGGCCCGGTTCCGGTGTCAATGTCTTGTCATCAAAATCAACAGCTGTGCCTTGACACGAGGGATTTCATGGCTATCCTCGCATGTTCCGGTTTTTCACCCGGAAGGAAGCCGAATTAATTTATGAAACGCCAGTATCAACCATCTAAAATCCGCCGCAAACGACAGCATGGATTTCTTAACCGCAATTCGAGCAAGAGCGGCAAAGCCACGCTGGTTAATCGCCGCCGCGTGGGACGCAAACGCCTGACGCCGGTTTAACCCGCCGCTCATGCCTGCCCAGTCCCCAGACGCCAGACGCCTGCGCTTGGGCCGCGACTCGCGACTCGGGCAAAACCGGGATTTCATGCGCGTGCGGCAGCAGGGCGAGCGTCTGGCGCTCGGCTGTCTCATCGCCAACTGGCATCGCCTGCCGGACGGCGCGTCGCCGAAGCTCGGCGTCGTCACGAGCCGCAAAATTGGCGGCGCGGTGGAACGCAGCCGCGCGCGGCGTCTGCTCCGCGAAAGTTTCCGGCGGCATCAACATGAATTGTCACAACCGGTTGAACTGGTCCTGGTCGCGCGCAATTCGATTGCCGGACGCGATTTTGCCGGGGTCGAAAAGGATTTTCTGGCCGTACTTCGTCGCGCGAGCTTGCTAAAGAACTAAAATGAGCGATGTCTGCCAAACTGGCGTGGCGGCTTTCGGCAGAAAGCCGCATCCTCTGATTTCTCAAAAGAAATCTGGCGGTCGGCCGACCGCCGCTACGATTTTGATTTTCGCCATCCGCGCGTATCGCTGGACGGTTTCGCCGGCGCAAATTTTTTTATTCGGATCGACCGGCGGCTGCCGTTTCACGCCGACATGCTCGCAATATGCGATGGACGCGATCCGCGCGCAGGGCGCGATGGCGGGGGGGTGGCTGGCGGTGAAACGGATTTGCCGTTGTCATCCGTGGGGCCGCTGCGGGCATGATCCGGTGCCCAAGGCGGAAGTGACAAGTGAGAAGGTCGAAGGCGGAATTATTTTGGAACACACGCACTGAATTTCATGGATCGCACCGGCATCATTGTTGTCACGCTCTGCGTCGTCCTGCTCGGCGTCTGGTTTGTCGAGCAGCAGAAGAATGCGCAGCAGCAGGCGCGCTTTGCCGCAACCAATCAAGCAGCCAAAGCGCAAAGCCAGTTCGCAGCGACCAATTCAAACGCGGTTTCACCAACGTTAAATAATGTGACCACCACGGCGGTGCCCCCCGTTTTCGACACCAACACACCGGAAGAATTGCTGGTCATCACCAATGCCCGCGCCCGTTACACGTTCACTTCGCGCGGCGGCGGGTTGAAATCGGTGGAATTGCTGGATTATCCCGAAACCGTCTCGCCGCGCTGGAAAAAAAAAGTGGCGAAGGACGGCGTGGCAACGCTGAACCTGCGCGTGCCAGTGCCGGTGCTGGCAATTTTGGGCGATGCCAGCCTGGTCGACGACGGCAATTTTACTTTGACCCATACCGCCGATGGCGTTCACGTGGAAAAATCCCTGGCGAACGGCCTGCGGCTCTTGAAAGAATTCCATCTCAGCTCAAATTACCTTGTGAACGCGAGTGTGCGGCTGGAGAACACTTCGGACCAACCGCTCACGCTGCCCGCACAGGAATGGGTCATTGGCACGGCCACGCCCATGGGGCCGGATGATACCAGCTACACCATGAATGAGGGGGCGATGTGGTTCAATGGCACCGGCGTTCAGGACCAGACGTTGGGATGGTTTTCCGGCTCGGGATTCGGCTGCTTTCGCGGCGCGCCACGTTCGGAATATCTGGCCGGCTCGAACAACGTGGTTTGGGCGGCAGCGCACAACCAGTTTTTCGCGCTGATGGCGATGCCGAAGGAACCCGGGGCGCAAATCATCGCGTGCACGGTTACTTTGCCACCGTTCCCGAACGTCGAGCCAATGCCGGGCGCACCCGCGCTACGAGGTGTTCAGACGGCGCTCGTTTATCCCACGACCAACCTCGTGGCGCATCAGGCGGTCGAACGGCAAATCGTCCTCTTCGCCGGACCGAAGGAATATCGCCTGCTGGCGCGCATCGGGGACCAGTTTCAAAACCAGGCCGATCTGGTGATGAATTTCGGGAGGTTTTCGGGGTTTTTCGCGAAGGCGCTGTTGCTGGCAATGAACTGGCTGCACGACGTGACCCGGCTGGGATACGGCTGGGTGATAGTATTGATCACCGTAATCATCAAGGTGGTGTTCTGGCCGCTGACGGCGGCGAGCACGCGTTCGATGAAACGGATGCAGGTGCTCGCGCCGGAAATGGCGGCGCTCAAGGAAAAATACAAGGACGACATGCAAAAGTTCACCCAAAAGCAGTGGGAACTTTATCGCAAACACAAGGTCAGTCCGATGAGCGGCTGTCTGCCGATGGCCATTCAAATGCCCGTGTTCTTCGGCTTTTTCACGATGATTCGGAGCGCCATTGAACTGCGCGGGGCGCACTTTCTGTGGATTGCGGATTTGTCAAAACCGGACACGTTGTTCATGATCCCGGGAACCCATTTCCCGTTCAACCTGTTGCCGCTGTTGATGGGCGGCGCGATGTTGTGGCAATCGCATCTGACCCCGCCATCGCCGGGCATGGATCCCGCCCAGGCGAAAATGATGCGCTACATGCCGTTGATGTTTCTGGTGTTTCTTTACAGCTACTCCTCCGGCCTGGCGCTGTATTGGACGGTCAACAACGTGCTGACCATTGTGCAAACGAAGCTCACGAAAATGAACCAAGCTCCGGTTTCGCCCGCCGCAGTTTCAGTATTGACGCCGGTGTCAAAAAAGAAGAAATAAGGCCGGACAAAACCGTTTGCTTTCAACTCTCAACCTTCAACCCTCAACCATCCCATGCCCGCGCAACCGAAAGAAACCCTGGAAAAAATTCTCGCGTCCCTCGGCTTCCCCGCCACGGTCGAGGAACACAAACTGGAGGAGGGTGTTTTGCTCGACGTGAAGACGGACGACGCCGGCCGGCTCATCGGCCGTCAGGGTCAGACGCTTTCCGACCTGCAATACATCACCAACCGGCTCCTCTTTCAACAGGACGCCACCGCGCCCAAGGTGATGGTGGACGTGGGCGGCTACCGCGCCCAGGCGCGCGAGGCCCTGGTGAAGAAGGCCAAGGACGCCGCTGAAAAAGTCCGGCGCTGGGGCGACACGGTGGAACTGGAGCCGATGAGTGCGTTTGACCGCCGGGTGGTGCATCAGGCGCTCAAAGACGATCCCGACGTGGAAACCCACAGTGTTGAGGTGGACGGCACGGACAAAAAAGCCATTCTGCTCCGGCCCAGACACTGACAACAGTTCTTCGGCGAAGGGGCGGGTGATGCGAATCCCTCGATTTCTCCTCTTTTCAAAAAAAGAGCGCAGACCCACTGTCCGCGCTCCAAATCATTTGGTTATCCGTGTAACCTGTCCCTCCGGTTATTGGTCAACGATGTTCAGCTTATAAATCGGCGAAACAGCGCTGGTGGGCTTGGGTGGCGTGCCGAAGTTGTTGTATTTGTAGTCGAACTTGAAACGATAGTTCACGGAGTTGACTCCCGGCGGCACCGGCACGAAGCCTTCCCAACGATTTTTCACCAGCGGCACGGGACGCAAGGGATACAGCTCACCGTTGACGAGGACGTAAGGTTGAATGGTTTCCCAACGCAGCGACTCTTGCTGGGAATTAAAAGCAACTTCAACCGGATAAAGGTTGCTTGCAGTGCGCGATTGTTGCAGCGGCGTCAGGCGCGTAAACGTCCCGGCGCAACCGGTCAGCAACAATACCGATAGAACTGGCAGAAATTTTTTCCACATAATGGGGGAGCATTACACCAAGGCCGCCGGCTTGTAAAGCCGGATTTCAACGCTTGAAGCGCGGCTCATTTCCCGGTAAAAGTCCCTCCTCTATGAATTCCTCAAACCAGACCGCACCGGTTTCCAGCAATTATCGTTGGGTCATCTGCGCGCTCCTGTTTTTCGCCACCACCTTCAACTACCTGGACCGGCAGGTGATCAGTTATTTGAAGGAATTCTTCTGCACCCCGGTGGCGCAGGGAGGTTTTGGCTGGTCCAACACCGATTACGCCAATTTGACCGCCGTTTTCACGGGCGTTTACGCCTGCATGACGATTCTGGCCGGATGGTTCATCGATAAAATTGGAACCAAGCTGGGACTGGCCCTGTCGCTGATCGCCTGGTCGATCTTTGGGATTCTAAACGCTTTTGTCGGACGGTTGGTGATGATGCATGTTATTATCCGTAGCGCGTTCGCCGTTGGTGAAGCCGGCAATTTCCCCGCGTCCAACAAAACCGTCGCTGAATGGTTTCCCAAGCGGGAACGCGCCCTGGCCACGGCCATCTTCAACAGCGGCTCGAATTTTGGCGCCATGGTGGCCGCCCTCTTCGTTCCTTGGTGCATGGTCTGTTTCGGCGACCAGAAAGGGTGGAAGATGGCCTTCATTCTCACCGGGGCCGCCGGTTTTCTTTGGCTGATTTTCTGGTTCTGGCTCTACGACACGCCCGGCAGACAGAAACAGCTTTCCAAGGTTGAATTCGATTACATTCACAGCGATGAGGAAATCCCGGTCACGGATGCCGCCGCCGACAAAGGGAAGCTTGCCTGGTGGAAGCTCTTTGGCTACCGCCAGGCCTGGGCGTTCTTTTTTGGCAAGTTCATGACCGACGGCATCTGGTGGTTCTACCTGTTCTGGCTGCCGGATTATTTGACCAAACAATTCAACATGACCAAAACCCAGGTCATCCTGCCAACATTCATCGTCTATGGCGTGGCCATCGCCGGCAGCATTTACGGCGGCATCATTCCCATGACCCTTATTAAAAAAGGCATGCCGGTTTACAAGGCGCGCATGACGGCGATGTTCATCATTGCCGTGGCGCCACTGGCGGTATTAACCACCCAATACTTTGGCAATGTTGAGCATTTTGGGGAAATGGCACCCGTGCTGGCGGTGGCCATGATTTGCATCGGGTGTGCCGCACATCAGGCGTGGTCGGCAAACCTGTTCACCACGGTTTCCGACATGTTTCCGAAGAAGGCCGTGGGCTCGGTCACCGGCATTGGCACCGCGACCGGCGGCATCAGTGGCGTGATCATCCAGAAGCTGGCCGGCAGGCTTACGGATGCCTTCATACAAACCCCGCAAACCGCCTATCTCATCATGTTCATCATCTGCGCTTTGAGCTACCTGATCGCCTGGAGCGTTATCAAGGCGCTCGTGCCCCGGCACAAACCGATCACCGATCTGTAAACACACCGCTGCCGTTGAAAAACAAAAGTGCAGGCCGAAGCCCGCGCCTGAATTCAGGCAGCGGCGACCCATCCTTACCGGCGGCCGGTGAGTTGGTTGATTTGCGTTGCGCTCGGACCGCCGGTGCGTTCAACTGCTTCTGCCATGGTAGAAGCATTCATGCCTTACCAGAAACTGTTGAAACGCACCCGGGAAATTGCACTGGTCTCCAGCACGGTCGGGTTGCTTTCGTGGGACAACCAAACCTACATGCCGCCCAAGGCGCTGGCGTTCCGCGCCGGGCAACTGGCCCATTTCAGCGGCCAAGCACATCGCCTGTTCACGGCCAAAAAGGTCGGCGACCTGATTTCCGCCTGCGAACAGCACGGCTTCGCGGCCGGGTCCGATGAAGCGGCAAACGTCCGTGAGTGGCGGCGGCTTTATGACCGCGCGACCAAGGTGCCGGCGCGGTTGGTGGAGAAATTCCAGCGCGTCTGCGCGCACGCGCGCGAGACCTGGCGCACGGCGCGCGAACGCTCCGAATTCGGCGCATTCAAACCGCATCTGCAAAAGGTGCTGGAACTGAACCGCCAGATGGCCGATTGCTGGGGCTTCCAAGAATCGCCCTACGACGCGTTGCTTGAGGAATACGAGCCGGGCGTCCGCGCCGGCCAGCTTCGCGCCCTGTTCGCGGAATTGCGTCCGGCCATCGTCGCCATTCTTGGACCGGCCGTGGAACGCTCGGCAGCCGTGCCGGAAGATTTGTTGCGTGGCAACTACCCCATCGCCGCACAACAGGCGTTCAACCGCCAGGTCGCCACGGCCATGGGCTTTGATTTCGAGGCCGGGCGGATTGACACCACAACCCACCCGTTCTGCAGCGGAGTGGGCCCGAGCGACTGCCGCCTCACCACGCGCTACAACGAGCAGTGTTTCACGCCGTCGCTTTACGGCGTCATGCACGAGGCCGGCCACGGACTCTATGAGCAGGGGCTGCCGGCGGAGCATTACGGCACGCCGCTGGGAATGAGCGCCTCGCTCGGCATTCATGAATCGCAATCGCGCCTGTGGGAAAATCACGTGGGCCGCGGCGCGGCGTTCTGGGAGCACTGGCATCCCGTCGCCTGCGGGCATTTCCCGGAACTGAAAAAGTTTTCGCCGGCGCAAATCACCGCGGCGGTGAACCGTGTCTCACCATCGTTCATCCGCGTGGAGGCGGACCAGGTCACGTATGATCTGCACATCATCCTGCGGTTTGAAATCGAGGTGAAACTCATCGAACGGCAGTTGGCCGTGGCGGATGTGCCGGCCTGCTGGAACGAGGCATTTGAAAAATCACTCGGATTGAAAGTGACGAAGGACGCCGACGGCTGCCTGCAGGACATTCACTGGAGCTCGGGGTTGCTGGGGTATTTTCCAACCTACACACTGGGCAACCTCAACGCGGCGCAGCTCATGCGCCGGGCTGCGCTCGACCGGCCGTCCCTCGAAGCGGAACTGGCGCGCGGCGAATACTGGGCGCTGCGGGACTGGCTGCGCGAAAAAGTCCACCGCCAGGGCCTGCGCCACCAGCCTGCGGAACTGATGCAGCACGCCACCGGCGAACCGACGCGCAGCACCAGCCATCTCGAATATTTGCGGAAAAAATTCGCGGCGGAGTAAGTCGTTCGTTTGCTGAAAAAAACAAAAACGCGGGCCGAAGCCCGCGCCTGATTCTTCATTCTACTTTCTTCCTTCCGCTTCTTCCCATCACACCGTGTAGGTCGTGCTGGCGGTGGTGCCGCCGTGGCCGGTCCAGTTGGTGTGGAAGAACTGGCCGCGGGGCTGGTCCACGCGTTCGTAGGTGTGCGCGCCGAAATAATCACGCTGCGCCTGCAACAGGTTCGCCGGCAACCGTTCGCTGCGATAGGAATCGTAAAACGCCAGCGCTGTGCTGAACGCCGGGACCGGAATGCCCTTCTTGGCCGCCATCGCCACGACGTTGCGCCAGGAACGCTGGCAGTCCTTGATGGCCTTCTTGAAGAACGGATCGAGCATCAGGTTCGACAGCCTGGCGTTCTTGTCGAACGCCTCCTTGATTTTGCCGAGGAACGCGCTGCGGATGATGCAGCCGCCGCGCCACATGAGCGCGATGCCGCCGTAGTTCAGATTCCATTTGTGTTCCGCCGCCGCCGCGCGCATGAGCATGTAACCCTGCGCGTAGCTGACAATCTTCGACGCGTAAAGCGCCTGGCGGATGGCTTCGATGAATTTCTTCTGGTCGCCCTTGATGGTGGGCTTGGGCCCTTTCAATTTTTTGGCCGCGGCGACGCGTTCTTCTTTCATGGCCGAGACACAGCGCGCATAGACCGCTTCTGCCATCAGAGTAATGGGAATGCCGAGTTCCTGCGAAGAAATCACCGTCCACTTGCCGGTGCCCTTCTGCCCGGCGGTGTCGAGAATCTTGTCCACCAATGCCGATCCATCGGCATCCTTGAAAGCGAGGATGTCGCGGCTGATTTCGATGAGATAGGAGTTTAATTCGCCTTTGTTCCATTCGGCAAAAACTTCGTGCATTTGGTCCGCCGTCAAGCCCAGGCCGGTTTTCATGAGGTTGTAGGCTTCGCAAATCAACTGCATGTCGCCGTACTCGATGCCGTTGTGGGTCATCTTCACATAATGGCCCGCGCCGCCTTCGCCCACCCAGTCGCAGCAGGGCGTGCCGTCGTCCACTTTGGCGGCAATGGCCTGGAAAATCGGTTTGACATGCGGCCAGGCGGCGGGCGAACCGCCGGGCATGATGCTCGGACCGCGGCGCGCGCCTTCCTCGCCGCCGCTCACGCCGGTGCCAATGTAAAGCAAACCCTTGCTCTCAACGTATTTCGCGCGGCGGATGGTGTCCTCGAAGAGCGAGTTGCCGCCGTCAATGATGATGTCGCCGGCTTCGAGCACGGGCAGGAGATGTTCGATGAACTCGTCCACGGCGGCGCCAGCCTTGACCATGAGCATGACGCGACGGGGACGCTTGAGCAGCGCGGCCATTTCCTGCAGCGAATGCGCGCCGATGACCTTCGTGCCTTTGGCCTCGTGGTTGAGGAAATCGTCCACCTTGGACACGGTGCGGTTGAAGGCCACGACGGTGAAGCCGTGGTCGTTCATGTTGAGAATGAGATTCTGGCCCATGACGGCCAGACCGATTAATGCAATATCAGCTTTTGGTTCCATAAAATTTGTTCGCCAGTTCTAAAACGGCACGGGAGCCTACCGGAAAACTCCGTGAAGGGAAACCCGGATTTGAGCCCGGCCAGGTCTGCGCCGATTTAAACTCCGCTGAACGCGGCGAAACCGCCATCAATCGGGATCACCACCCCGGTCACAAAACCGGAGGCTTCGGCCGAGGTCAGCCACAACAGCGCGCCGACCAAATCCTCCGGCACACCGAACTTGCCCATCGGCGTGTGCGCGATGATGGTGTTGGCGCGCGGCGTCAACGAGCCATCCGGCCTGGTCAACAGGGTGCGGTTCTGGTCCGTGAGAAAAAAGCCGGGCGCGATGGCGTTGACGCGGACGCCGACTTTTGAGAAGTGCACCGCGAGCCATTGCGTGAAATTGCTCACCGCCGCCTTGGCGCCGCTGTAGGCGGGGATCTTGGTCAACGGCCGGAATGCGTTCATCGAAGAAATGTTGATGACGGTGCCTTTGCCCTTGCCGGCCATTTCGCGGGTGAACGCCTGGGTCGGCAGCAAGGTGCCCAGGAAATTCAAGTTGAACACAAACTCGACGCCTTTCGGGTCGAGATCGTAGAAGGTGATGATTTCCCTGGCCGCGCCGGCCAAGTCTTCCTTGCGCAGGTATTCGAGACTGGTCGTGCCCTTGGGATGGTTGCCGCCGGCGCCGTTGATGAGGATGTCCACCGGGCCGAGTTCCTTCTTCACCTTGTCGTTGGCCGCGTCGAGGCTGGCCTTCTCCAGCACGTTGCACGCGACGCTGATGGCCACACCGCCTTCCTTGCGAATTTGCGCCACCACGGTTTCCGCGGGTTCCGGTTTTAAATCCGCCACGGCAACTTTCGCGCCGCACGCCGCCAGCGCCCGCGACATCGTGCTGCACAAAACCCCGCCACCGCCCGTCACGAGCGCCACCTGGTCCTTCAAATTTACCTTAAATGGAATGTTCATCCTTGTTTTCCTCTGTGTTTGGTTGGTTGTGGTTTGTTCCGTCAGTCCTTGAATCGTCCCCGATACGCCCACAGTCCGAGGGCGGGGTTCGAAATGTAAAAGATTTTCTCGCCGTCCGGCATGGTGTTCCAGCCGTCCTTGAGTCTGGCCGGATCGTAACGCTGCGTCATTTGCTTCAGGTCGGCGTAGCGGAAGTTGACGCTTTCGATTTCCTGCCGGGTGAGCTGGCCGGGGCAATACGTGATGTTGAACCGGCCTTCCGACGAGCCGTGGATGAAATGCGCCGCCGCGCTGAGATTGTTTTGCAACTCGGCGTTGGCCTTGACTGCCGCCAAGGTTGCCGGCGTGCCGCAATAGCCGTACTTGCGGATGAGCCGGTCAATCTCCTTGTCCTCGCCGAACTCCTTCAGGCCGGGCGCGAGCACGATCAACTCGCCGCCGTCCGCCATGGCCATGCGCGTACGATAGATGCTCTTGTTGCCCAGCCATGTGCTCTTGAATTCGGAGGGGTCCAGATAAACGACCACCTTTTTGAGCGGCGCGTCGAGCATCTCGAAGTTGACCTTGAGCGAGAGCGCCGCGGCTTTGTCAAAACCGGACACGTCGTCGCTGATGTAAAGGCCGCGCACGACCAGCTTGCCATCGTTGCCGCGCCCCACCACCGTGTGGACATAAACAATCGGCAGGTGTTTCGTGAAATGTTCGGAAGCGTAATTAAGGATGCGGCGGACCGGCGTGTCCGAGCGCCCCATCATTCGCTCCATGCCATAGGCCGCGCCGACGAAATGGCTTTTGTTGATGCCTTCCTGGCCACCGGTACCCACGAAGATGTTCTTGTTATAACTGGCCATCCCGATGACTTCGTGCGGAACAACCTGGCCGACGGACAGTATCAAATCGTGTTTGCCGGTCCAGATGAGGTTGGCCAGTTGCGCCGGCCAGGGAAAATCCACCGCGCCGCCGGAGACTTTTTTAACAAATTCTCCCGGCACCTCGCCGACGGTGGTGATGCCGGTGCGCCAGTTATGGACGCGGAAGAGTTTTTCCGGCACGCCGGCGAACATCTCGGCGATCTGCGCCGGGGTCATCGGCGTATGCGTGCCCAACGCGGGCAAAACATCCATCAAACGGTCCCCGTAGTAATCATAAATGAGTTTAGTCACCAGTCCCGCTTGCGAATGGAACCGGGTAAAATCCGGGGGAATGACCAGCACCCGCTTGCGCGGGCCGAGGTGATCGAGGGCGTGGGACAACCCCTTGCGCAAACCGTCCAAGGACAGCTTGTCGGCTACGGAACCACGTTCGTAATAAAGCATAAATTCCAGCCTAGGTTACACCACGCGCATCGGGTTTGGCAACGTCTTGAAACAATGACTCCAGCTTGGCTTAATTCACGTTGAAAGCCCGTGGATTCTCTCCAAAGGCCTGTGAATTGTAAAGATATTCCCTCCGGCTTTCTGCGTAGTTGCCGGTTTTTTTGCAGAAAAACGAAACACTTTTGCAAGATTTTTACAAAAAGCACCTTGCACCCCGCAAGCGTTCTGGAATTCTGTACGGGAAATTTAACCATCAATACATTGTATCATTAAAAACAACACCATGAGCAAAGGTCTGAACATTCCCCCAAAAGGCGCGCTGGACTTCCTGTCCCTCGGCGCGCTGGTTAACCGTCTTGATCCCGGCATCGTGCCGTTCCGCAAGGCCACGGAATGCCGCATCCACGTCAGCGGCGGCGAATTCAACTGCGCCGCCAACCTGTCTGACTGCTTCCGCATGAACACCGGCATCGCCACGGCGCTCGTGGAATATCCCATCGGCGACCTGATTGCCGAACGCGTCCGGGCCATGGGCGTGAAACCGTTCTACAAGAAATTCAAGCATGACGGTGTGCGCGGTCCGAACCACGCGACGGTCTATAGCGACCAGGGCCACGGCGTGCGGGCGCCAGTGGTGTTCTACAACCGCTGCAACGAAGCCGGCTCGCTGCTCAAGCCCGGTGACTTCAACTGGAAGGAAATCTTCGGCCAGGGCGTGCGCTGGTTCCACAGCGGCGGCATCTTCGCCGCGCTGTCCGAGACCACGGGCGAACTGATCATCGAAGCCATGAAGGCTGCCAAGGCCGCGGGCACGGTGACGTCGTTCGACCTGAACTTCCGCCAGAAACTCTGGGACATCTGGGGCGGCCAGGAAAAGGCGCTGTCCGTCATGAAACGCATTGTCGAACACGTGGACGTGATCGTGGGCAACGAGGAAGACCTGCAGAAGGGCCTCGGCCTGAAAGGGCCGGATGTGGCTGCCAAGAGCAAGCTCGATCCGAGCGTGTTTTTCGGAATGATTGATTCGGTGGTGAAGAATTATCCCAAGGTCAAGGTGGTGGCCACCACGCTGCGCGAAGTCCACTCCACCAATCGGCACAGTTGGGGCGCCGTGGCGTGGATTGACGGCAAGACCTACACCTCGCCCACCTGCGAACTGGACGTCTATGACCGCGTAGGCGGCGGCGACGGCTTCGCGTCGGGTTTATTCTACGGCATGCTCACCGGTGAATCACCGCAGGAGTCAGTCAACCTCGGCTGGGCGCACGGCGCGTTGCTGACCACGTTCCCCGGTGACACCACAATGGCGACGATGGAACAGGTCAAGTCCTTTGCCAAAGGCGGCTCGGCGCGCATCCAGCGGTAAAGCCCTTGTTTGGCGGAACATCGACAGGGCGCGGCCCAAATCCGTGCCTTTTCGCCTGGGCTTTTATATTGCACGGTGTGAATGAGTTGTGATAGCTTCGCCGTTCCGTTTTTTTTGAAATGAAAATCTCCGTCCCCAAAGAAACGCACCCGGGCGAGACCCGGGCGGCGTTGACGCCGGATGGCGCCGCCAAACTCGTCAAACTCGGCGCGCAAGTAGAAGTCGAAGCCGGCCTCGGCCTCGCTGCGGGCTTTGCCGACGACGCCTACACCAAAGCCGACGCGACCATCACCACCGACCGCAAGGCGCTCATCAGCGCTGGCGACCTGGTGCTGCGCCTGCGCAAGCCGCCGGTGGATGAAATTGCGTTGCTCAAGCCAAATTCGGTTCACGCCAGCTTCCTCGATCCGTTCAACGAAAAGGAATTGATCCAAAAACTTGCCGAGCGCGGCATCAGTGCCATCAGCATGGAATTGATTCCTCGCACGACCCGCGCCCAAAAAATGGACGTGCTGTCGTCGCAGGCGAACCTCGGCGGTTATGAAGCGGTCATTCTTGCCGCGCGTTATTCCAACAAAATTTTCCCGATGATGACCACGGCGGCGGGCACGATTTTGCCGGCGAAAGTTTTTGTCATCGGCGTGGGCGTCGCCGGTCTGCAGGCGATTGCCACCGCAAAACGTCTCGGCGCAAAAGTCACCGCTTACGACACGCGGCCCGTCGTGGAGGAACAGGTCAAGTCACTCGGTGCGCAATTTTTCAAAATTGACCTCGGGGAAACCGGCCAGACGAAGGACGGTTATGCCCGGGCGCTGACCGAGGAGCAGGTGCAGAAACAGCGCGACGCGATGAAAAAAACCTGCGGCGATTCCGACGTGGTCATCACTGCTGCCCAGGTGTTTGGCCGCCGCGCGCCGATTCTGGTCACCGCCGAAATGCTCAACGCGATGAAACCGGGCAGTGTGGTGGTGGATCTGGCGGTGGAAACCGGCGGCAATGTCGAAGGCGTGGTTTATGACCAGGTGACCGACCGCAACGGCGTGAAGATTGTCGGCATCGCCAACCTGCCCGCACGCGTGCCGCTTCATGCCAGCCAGGTTTATTCCGCAAACCTCACGAGCTTGATCGAGGAATTTTGGGACAAGCAGAACAAAAACTTCGTCCTCAAGCTCGACGACGAAATCATCAAGGGCTGCCTCGTCACGCACGGCGGCAAAATCGTCAACGAGAAGCTCGTGGCAAAACCAAGCTGATTTTTATGAGCACTGAAATTCTGGTATTTTTTATTTTTGTCCTCGCGATTTTTCTGGGCTTTGAACTGATTTCCAGGGTGCCCTCGATGCTGCACACGCCGCTGATGTCCGGCACGAACGCCATTCACGGCATCATTTTGCTCGGCGGCATGCTGGTGCTGGCCGCCGCGGACGGCACGCTGACGCGGGCGCTCGGCTTCGTCGCGGTGGTTTTCGGTTCGGCCAACGTGTTCGGTGGCTTCATGGTCACCGACCGCATGTTGCAAATGTTCAAGAAGAAGAAAAAATGAGTTCGTTCATCGCCATCATATTCATCGGAGTCGCGGTTTCGTTCATTCTCGGCATCAAACTGCTGGGTTCGCCCAAGACCGCGCGGCTGGGCAACCTGGTCGCCGCGTTCGGCATGCTCGTCGCGCTCATTGCCACCGTCCCGTTGATGCGCGTTGAAAGCTGGAACCTGAACTGCACGCTCATCGTCGTCGGCACCCTCCTCGGCCTCGGCATCGGCGCCGTCGGCGCTTACTCGGTGAAAATGACCGCCATGCCGCAAATGGTCGCGCTGTTCAACGGCGTGGGCGGCGGCGCGGCGGCGCTCGTCGCGAGCCTGGAATTTCTGAAACGCGCCAACAGCTTTGAGGGCATCACCACGTTCTTCGCGGTGACAATGTTGTTCGCGACGCTCATCGGCTCGCTGTCGTTTTCCGGCAGCCTCATCGCGTTCGCCAAGCTGGAAGGTTACCTCGAAAAACCGCACACGTTCCCCGGCCAGAACATTCTTAACGGCCTTATCCTCGCGGTCATCCTCGGCCTGTGCGTTTATCTTGGCGGCTGGGCGACGACGAACACCACAGCGTTCATCGTGCTGTTTTCGCTCGCGCTGGTGTTCGGCGTGGCGATGGTCATGCCCATCGGCGGGGCGGACATGCCGGTGGTCATTTCGCTGTTGAACTCGTTCACCGGCCTCGCGGTCGCGGCGGACGGCTTCACCATCAACAACCTTTCGATGATCGTGGCCGGAACGCTCGTTGGTTCTTCCGGTACGCTGCTGACACTGCTTATGTGCAAGGCCATGAACCGGCCCGTCACCAACGTTCTTTTTGGCGCATTCGGCTCCGGCGGAGGTGGTGGCAAGGCCGGCGCGAGCGACCTCGGCGGAAAAACCGTCAAACCCATCCAAGCCGACGAAGCCGCGTTGCTGCTTGGCTACGCGCAGCAGGTCGTCATCGTGCCCGGATACGGCATGGCCGTGGCGCAGGCGCAGCACCAGGTGCGCGAACTTTCCGATGAACTCGGCAAGCGCAGCGTGGAAGTCCGCTTTGCCATCCATCCCGTCGCCGGCCGCATGCCCGGCCACATGAACGTTTTGCTGGCCGAAGCCAACGTGCCTTACGACCAGCTTTGCGAAATGGAAGCCATCAACCCCACGATGGACCGCGTGGACGTGTGCCTTGTGATTGGCGCCAACGACGTCGTCAATCCCGCCGCGCGCGAGGACAAGAGCAGCCCGATCTACGGCATGCCGATCATTGATGCCGACCGCGCGAAAACGGTCATCGTGATGAAACGCTCGATGGCGGCGGGCTTTGCCGGTATTGAGAATCTCCTGTTCTACAAGGACAACACGCGGATGCTCTTTGGCGACGCCAAAGCCTCGTTGCAAACGCTCATTGCCCAGTTGAAGGCAAGTTGAGTGGCATCAGGATTGTTGCTCTCGCGGGAAAGCAACTCCGTCCGGTCAACGATGACGGATTGCTCTGATTTATCAATCCCCTGATTCCTGCCGATGTGTTCAGGGGCCGGGGAACCACAAGCGATAGAAGCCATTGGTCCCGGTCATTTCGAGCGGAAGCAGGTATTGATCACCAACCTGGATTGGAGAATAGGGGACCACGACCCACGTGGCCGGCGAGAGACTGCCCGAAGTCTCCAGCACGAATCCCGAGTATCCGACCGGCCACATATACAAGGCAATGTTGCCGGAACGCAACATCCCCAGCCAAGGCAGGCTGATGACAGTGATGGGATTGGCGAGGCCGAAGTGCCCCAGCCCATCATCGGCCCGCAACACCAGGTTCGAAGCCGTCTGGGAAACCATCACCGACCCGGTCCATATCCCTTGAATAAAGTTGCCCGAAACCGGCGGGGCGACAGCAACACCATTGGTTGTTCCCAAAATGGCGGTGCCGGTGAAGTTGGTGAACAGGCCATTGGTCATGTCCCGCGCCTGAATGACAACGGCGAAAGGTGTGTTGAGGAACCGCGGCGACGGTATTGGGTTCCAGGCGAAATGATCCAGGGTAACCATCAGCACCGCATTGGAACTGAGGATCGAGCCGAAGAGGTTGGTCACCAGCACGGTGTAGTTGCCCGCTTGGCTCAACTGCACGTTGGTCAGCGTCAGCGAGGTGTTGGTCGCCCCCACGATGTTCGTCCCGTTGAATGCCCACTGGTAACTCAATGGTAGCGAGCCACTGGCGGTAACGCTGAAGTTTGCAGTGCCGCCCACCGCCACGGTCTGGTTCGTCGGCTGGGAGGCGATCGAAGGCGGCCCTCCGAATGGAACTTCGTTTTGATAGATTGAAACCGTGCCGTCATATGTGTTGCCGAAAATGATGTCCAGTCGCCCGTCCCCGTCCAAATCCCCAATCGCCACCCCAATCGGATTCCACCCCGCCGAAAAATCCACCCGCGCCGCAAATGAATTGGTCGTAAAACTCCCCGGTGTGCTCGTGTTCTTGAACAGGGAAAGATGGTCCGGTATCTGGGTCACCACCGCCACATCCGGCTTCCCGTCCCCGTCCAGATCCCCAATCGCCACGCTGTTGGCCCAGCCACCCGCCGCAAAGTCCACAGGCGCCGCAAACGAGTTGGTCGTGATGCTCCCCGGCGTGCTCACGTTCCGATACACCGACACGGACTGCCCGTCCGGCAGAGAGCCAATGACCACATCCGGTTTGCCATCCCCATCCAAATCCCCGATCGCCAGGCTATAACTGGTCGAAAGACCCGGAAAATCAACGTTGGTCGCAAATGAAATGTTCCCCAAAGTGCTGAGATTGCGCAACACGGACATGGCCTGGCTGCTGTTGCCGTTGTTGACCGTCACTATATCCGCTTTGCCGTCCCCGTCCACATCGGCAATCATTACGTCCACCGGTGTGGGCCCGACGGTAAAGCTGACCGCCGGGGCAAAGGAGTTGGTGGTGATGCTGCCCATCGTGCCGATGTTCCGCAATACCGACACGGTGGTGCCGTCATAATTGGCTGTGACAATCTCCGGCTTGCCGTCCCCGTCCAAATCCTGAACGGCAACACCTGTGGGCCCAGGCCCCACAGGAAAGTCCACTCGCGCCCCAAACGAGTTGGTTGTGATGCTGCCCGGCGAACACTGGTTCTGGAAAATCGAAACATTGTTGTAGGTATAGTTGGCCACCACGATGTCCAACCGCCCGTCCCCATCCAAATCCGCCAGCGCAAGCCCCCACAAACCGCCTCCAATGGTGAAAATCACCGGGGGCGCAAATGAAGCCGCCCCCAGAATCCCGTTGGTGCTGATGTTGCGATATATGTAAACTGTCGCATCATAATTATTGGCCACAATCACATCCGACTTGCCGTCCCCGTCCAGGTCTCCAATGACCACCCGCACAGGGCCGCTGCCGGCGGTCAGGCTCGTCGGTCCGCTCAGGGAGGACGAACTCAGCACACCGCTGCCTGGGAAAGTCGGGAGGAAGGGACTGTTGGCATAGGCCGTCAAACCGTTGACGGTCTCCGTGATCGGCGCATAGATCGCCCCTGCTGGCATCGTCACCACCAGGTTTGTCACACTGGCTGCATTCACCACCGCCCGGACTCCGCCAAAATAAACAATGTTGTTCGAGGCTGTGGAACTGAAATTGGTCCCTGAGATGGTCACACTGACACCAACGGTCCCGGCAATCGGACTAAAACCAGTGATGACCGGTATGCCGGTTGATAGTGGATTCACCGTCAGCACCGCCACCGCACTGTTCGTTGAACCATAAACATTGGTCACCAGCACGGTGTAGTTGCCCGCTTGACTGACTTGGACATTGGTCAGCATCAGCGTCGTGTTGGTCGCCCCGATGAGGTTGGTCCCATTGAAATTCCACTGGTAACTCAACGGCGATGTGCCACTGGCCACGATACTAAAACCCGCCGTACCGCCCACAAATACCGTCTGGTTCGTCGGCTGCGTTAAGATCACCGGCGCAGCGGGCGCATAGCATTTGCCTCCGCTACCGGCCGCGTAAATGAGCTGGATTTCCGAGGCCGTCAGCGCCCGATTGTAGATGGACACCTCGTCAATCAATCCGTTCCAAAGATGTCCCGGCGCCTCCGCGTTCTCCCCAATGCACACCGGATAACTGTTCTGCGCAATCGAACCCGTCGCCGGAGTCGAGGCGTCCAGCATACCATCCACATAAATGTATTTGTTCGTCCCATCGTATACCCCCGCCACATGATGCCACTGGCCGTCGTTGATGTTCTTGTTGCCCGCCAAATCCTCGTTGCTCAGACCGGTTGTGCTGAATCCGATTACCGAACTGCCGCCATCGCGAGCCAGCCGCCACGACGAATCGCCCTTGGTCACTATCCCGTTCCAATCCGGAAATTCGTCGAACTGGTTGACCTTGATCCAAGCCTCGATCGTGATGCTTGAAACAAAGATGTCCAACGAAGGTGAATCCGGTATGGAAACGTAGCTGCTCACACCGTCAAAGGAAAAGGCCTGGCCCACTTCGCCGGCAGCGAAGCTTGCACCCCCCACCAGCGTTCCGTTGTTGACACCTACAATGTCATTGGCATTGCCCTCCGCCGGCCACCAACTCACCAAACCCGACGGCACCGGCGCACAGGGCGGCGGATTCACCGTCAGCACCGCATTCGAACTGAGCACCGAACCGAGCGCATTGGTCACCAGCACAGCGTAAGTGCCTGCCTGACTGAACTGCACATTGGTCAACGTCAGCAAGGTGTTGGTTGCCCCACTGATGTTCGTTCCATTGAAACTCCATTGGTAATTCAATGGTGGTGAGCCACTGGCGGTAACGCTGAAATTTGCAGTACCACCCACCGCCACTGTCTGACTGGCAGGTTGCGTGATAATCGTCGGCACCACGTCGTCTATCACCGTGAGAGTGGCGATCGGGCTGGTGACGCTGCCGACGACGTTCGTCACGATGACACTGTAAGCAGCCGCATCGCCATCCTGCACATTGGACAGGGTCAGGGTTGCTGTCATTGAACCCAGGACATTCCCCCCATCCGCCAGATTAAAACCATTCTTCTGCCATTGATAGCTCAACGGGAGTGTCCCGCTCGCGCTAACGGCGAAGGTTGCCGTCGAGCCGACGTTGTTGGTCCGGCTGGCCGGCTGAGCCGTAATCACAGGTTCAAGCCCAAGGACGGTTAACGTGGCATTGCTGCTGAAAACGGTGCCGAAGGTATTGGAGACCACAACGCCGTAACTGCCTTCGTCGGGTCCCAGCACGTTGACCAATGCCAGTGTCCTGGTGTTCGCGCCGGAGACATTGCCGCCGTTATTCAAGGCGGCGCCATTCTTCGTCCACTGAAAATACAGCGGCGACGCCCCGTTGGCACTCACCGTAAAAAGCGCCATCGTTCTGGGACTGTTTATCTGGTTGACCGGTTGTTGCGTAATTGCCGGCAGATCATTCACCACCAGCACTGCCGGCGTGCTCGTCACGCTTCCACCGAAATACGTTGCCGCCACAGTATAGGCACCCGCGTCGGAATCTTGCACACCCGTCAGGCTCAGCGTCGGGGTATCCGACCCTGAAACATTGCCTCCATCATTCAGACCGGCCCCGTTCTTCTGCCATTGAAGACTGAACGGCATTGTTCCGCCCGCATTTGCCGAAAAAGTGGCCGTCGCCCCGTCACTGACGGTCTGGCTGGCCGGCTGCGCCGTGATCACTGGAGAATTGGTGGGCGGGCCGGAAGAAGGCAGGATACTCAGCAGTATAGTGGAGGACATTTGCCCACCCCACCAGTTTTCCACGGTTGCCTGATATGTCCCGCCATCCGTCAGCGCACAAGCGGGAATAACATAGATGTCATTCGTAGCGCCGGTGATCGGGCCAGTGCCGCCATCGGTACTACTTTGCCAGCCGTTCGTGTAGGCAGCTTGAGCAGCGTCATCATTGCGAACCAATGTCACAGCACCATTAAAGTGTTCGTGCATGTAATCGAAACTGTTGAAATAGATGTCATTGGCAGGCGACGGACCGGCATTGTTATTGAAGAGAACTAAATGATCCGGCGGCAGACCGGCACCATATTCACCGGTGATAAAAGAGCCTTGGCCCCATTCGTCCGAGATGATGACCCACATGAGACCTATCTGCAGAGGCTGAAGGAGGACGCTTAAACCGTGGCTGCTAAACGGCAAGGGGAATCCCTCTTGTCCCCAGCCAATGTCATAGTAGTAGGTATTACTCTGGCAATAAAACGTGAACCAGCTACCATTGTTTGCATCACACAGTGCGAATCCCGCCATTCCATTCGTACCGACATTGCCGGTATCCACGTTAAAGGTAAGATAACCTTGCGCCCTTCCCGGGTCTATTGGATCCACCAGCGAGCGGATTACGGTGATGGTATGTCCCCCCTCGGCATGAAGGCCAAATGCCTTGCCACCCGTATCAATGTCCCCGTTTGTGCTCGTTCCATCACCATTGGTCGTGGACGATCCGATGAACATGCTGCCAAAGCCGGGTCCGCTGTTGGAGAGCACCCACGGGCTGCCCCAACCGTTGCCAAGTTTCAGCCAACGATAGCTGGCGGACGGCGAGCCACTCGACGTCACCCAGAATGCCACCGGATTACTGACGCGTTGAGTGACATTGATTGACGATTGTCCCGTGATTTGACAGGGGACGTCCACGGTCAAAACTGCGTTGGAACTGGTGGCCGAACCGAGGGCATTGCCGACGATGACGGAATAATACCCCGCATCGGCAACTGTCGGGTTAGCCACAGTCAAAGTGTTGGTGACCGAACCGGAAATATTGCCGCCATCGGTCAGATTGATGCCGTTCTTCTGCCATTGATAGAACAAAGGCGTGCTGCCCCACACCGTCACGCTGAATGCGATTGAGGACGAATAAAATGGCCATGGCAATTCCGTCTGGTCCGCCGGTTGGGTGGCAATGACCGGTGGCGACTGGACAATCGTGAGCAAAGCGTTGCTGCTGATTGCCACGCCAGCGGCATTGCTGACGATGACCGAATAAGCTCCCACATTATCGGGGGACACGTTGGTGACAATCAGGTTTGAAGTCCTGGAGCCGGCGATATGGCTACCGTCGGAGAGATTGGTGCCATTGTCCTGCCATTGATAATAGAGCGGCTGGCCGCCGGTGGCACTTACCGCGAATGTTGCCGTCGATCCCATCAACACTGCTTCATCGGTTGGTTGGCTGGTAATGGCCGGCGGAGTGAGTACAGCCAAAGTGAACTGACGGCGTTGTCCGACCTGAGTGTTAAAATTGGTGAACCAGATCGTGGCGTTATAAGTTCCCATCGGCAAGAGATTGGCATTGGAGTTTAGCCCCACCGTCACGGTGGTCGCTGCTCCACCGGGAGCCAGAGTGCCGCCGGCGGGTGATGCATTGAGCCAATGCGACGTGTTGACCAGTGTCCAGTTCAGCGAATTGTTCCCGGTATTGGTGAGTGAAAAGGTTTGCGAATTCGCGGTGAACGGCCCGCCCACTCTGCCGCTGGAGAGAAATTCAGTCAGCGGTGTGATTAGCAAGGTATCCGGGGAAGAAAGGGAGTTGATCATACCCTGTCCGGTGGGAGTGCCCCAGCCCGTGCAAAGATCATAGCCCGGTACGGCATAGAACACATTCGGACTAAAACTGACATCGTTGCCAGTTACGATATCGTTGAAAGCTGTAGCGTTGCCAGGCTCTTTGCCGATGGCATAAAGGGCCGGGTTGGCAAAGCCGATCGTCGGCTGGCCATACGAGACAGCCTGTTGGTTGATCAACGCGGCAACACCGGCCCACAGAGGAGCCGCGCAACTGGTGCCGCCGACATCCTGGTCGGAGCCATCGGCGCGGACATACACATTGTCCGCGGTCAGGGCCACGTCCGGCGTGTTGCGCATTGTCCAGGACCCCTGATTGGCCGTCATGCTAATGCCCTGCTGCCAGGGCGGAATTGGATATTGGGTGCTGATCCCGCCTCCGCTGGCATCGCCGTTATACCAGTTCCAAACCGTTTCCGACACCCGCGCCCCGCCGGGTCCGCTTGTTGTCAGAGTCGTCCCGCCCACCAGCGTGATGTAGGGCGAGTCATCGGGAAAACTGATCAACCCGCTGTAGGCACCGTAGTCACCTGACGCGCTGAAGAAAGATTGGCCTTGCGCCGCCATCTGCTGCCAAATCTGGTCCGCAACCGGATCGGCTCCCGCACCGGGGGAATACCATGAACAACTCAATTGCTTGGCGAGATTGTCCGTGGCCATCCGATTCAGAATATCGTGCCAGTCGCTGCCTTCATAAACGATCACTGCCGACAATCCCGGCGCCATTGAAATCGCCATTTCGATGTCCAGCACCACCTCGACTTCTCCGCCATTGCCAGATGGAAGACCACTGACTCCATCCAATAACACATTGGACACCGTGACACTGGGCAGGTTGTTAGTAGCGATATAATAGGCAATGTCACTTGCATTATAACCGTCAAACTGGAGCAGCCCCACGACTTGCCCCGCGCCCGTGAGCAGTGAATCCGGAACATAAGCGGCGCGAAAATCATTTCCCGCATAAGTACCGCCCGGTCCGGAGCCCGTACCGTTCGGCACCGGATTCTGGTTTGGTTTTGGAAATTTACCCGAACCGGACGATCGCGCATTAGACATTTGCATCTCCCACTCATCCGCCGTGTGGACCTTGGTTGCCATTTGGGAAGGGGAAAACGGGATGGGGAAATTGGCAACCTGGTGGTTTGAGAACGTGCCCAAATTTCTCGTGAACGAGTGTCCTGATTTTTGAAACGCCTTGTTTACATACAGCGGACGTGGCAGCGAATAATTATCCAGTCCGCTGATTCGTAAAGTCGGGACCGCTAATTTCAGCGAAGGCTCGCGGTCCGGTGCATAAAACTTGCGGGCCTCCGTTGGATGCTGATAAATACGCATCGTCACATGAAGAACCCTCTCAATATCGGCCACTGATCCGCTCACATCGAGCAACATGCGGTTGGGATGCGTGGCGGTCACTTTCAGTCCATTTGCTTCCGCAAACGCCCTGACCTCTTCGTAATCCTGTTTGGTCGGGCCGAATTTTTCGGCGAACTGTTCCGGCGTTAGATAATGGCGATAATTCGGACTAGCCGGGTCGTAGATTTCCCTGAGCAGACGGGTGAGTGTCTCTTGGTTCCGCAATGGCAACCCGATGGCCAGGTTCAAATGATTCGTATCCGCAAAATTGCCCATCGGTTGCAAGTGTGCCACCACGGCCGGCACATGACCGTGCATCACCTGCCGGGGAGCTGCTGAAGCAGGCGTTATGAACAGGAGCAACAGCCAGGTGAACAACCAGACGTTGACAGAAAGTCGAAGTTTCATGCAGATACCTATTCTCTATTCGGCTGACTCGCCGGGTTTTTCATCCAAAGGTTCCTTTCATACCCAGTTTAAGGGAGGGTATTTTGCTTGTATGAAAATCCCCGTCAAAAATCAAGAAAAACTCGTTTGTCATCACTTGGTTAACAGAAAAACTAATTGTTTTAATGAAACATCGAGCGGCTAAATCTTGTATTTTACTCATTTTGCCTATTTCCAACAGCATGTTTAAGCATGTTTAAGGGCCGGGGAACCACAGGCGATAGAAGCCATTGGTCCCGGTCATGTCAAGCGGCAGCAGGTATATTCACCGCCCTGCTTCCTGAACAAAAGATGACTGCCTTGTTATGCACTTTAAAGAGTAACTCGTAACTACAACAGCAGTTCTTTCAAATATTTTATGGAAAATTTTATAGCGTCCAGGTTGCTGATTCGAAGCGACTTACGCCAAAGCAGGAAACGCTGACGCAATCAATTCGAAGAATAGTGAAATAAATACCTCCTCCTCGGCAGAGTCGCAGGTTTGGAATAAACACCCACGAACCCGCACCCCAATAAACTGAGTCTGCTTCTTATCTCTGCACCCGCGCGCCGCTACCCTTCATCAATTTTTCAACTTCTTCCTTTGAAGCCATGCTTGTGTCACCTGGCGTCGTCATGGCCAGCGCGCCGTGCGCCGCACCATAATCCACCGCCTTTTGCGGATCGCCGGTGGTCATCAAACCATAAATGAAACCAGACGCAAAACTGTCCCCGCCGCCAACGCGGTCGAGGATTTCGAGATCGGAGTATTTCCGGCTCTCATAAAATTTGCCGTCCATCCAGGCAATGGCCGCCCAGTCGTTGACCGACGCGGTTTTGGCGGTGCGGAGCGTCGTGGCGATGGCCTTGAAGTTCGGGAAAATTTTCACCGCCGTTTCGATCGTTTTTTTGAAAGCGGTGACGTCAATGTGCAGCAGATTTTCATCCGCGCCTTCGACGGGGAAACCGAGGCAGGCGGTGAAATCCTCCTCGTTGCCGATCATCACGTCCACGTATCTGGCGATTTCCCGGTTCACCTCTTGCGCGCGTTTCTGGCCGCCGATGGATTTCCAGAGTGACGGGCGGTAATTCAAATCGTAGCTGACCATCGTGCCGTATTGCCTGGCCTTTTTAACGGCTTCGATGACGAGCGGCGGCGTGGTATCGCTGAGCGCGGCAAAAATGCCGCCGGTGTGCAACCAGCGCACGCCGAGCTTGCCGAATATGTGATCCCAATCAAAGTCGCCGGCCTTGAGCTGACTCGCCGCCGTGTGGCCGCGGTCGGAAACACCGACCGCACCGCGCACCCCAAAACCGCGTTCGGTGAAATTCAAACCGTTGCGGGTGACACGACCGACACCATCGAACGGCAACCACTTGATGAATTCCGTGTTCACACCGCCCTGCAAAATGAAATCTTCGAGCAGATGTCCCACGTCGTTGTCGGCAAGGGCAGTGCAAACGGCGGTTTTCAGGCCGAAGCACCGGCGCAGGCCGCGGACGACGTTGTATTCGCCGCCGCCTTCCCAAACCTTGAATTCACGGGCGCAGCGGATGCGCCCTTCGCCCGGGTCAAGCCGCAGCATGATTTCGCCGAGCGCAATCATGTCGTATTGGCACTGGGCCTTGTCCCGCAATTGAATTGGCATCATTATGTCAGGTTGTTTGAAACCGCGAATGGACACGAATAAACACGAATTCAACCGGATAGGAAAGCCGCGAATTTAACCCGCGAAAAATTCAAAAACAGCCGTTTGGGGAAACCGGCGGGCTAACCCGCGCCCAAAGCGGAATGCGCCATCAGGTTCAAGCGCGATTGCGCCTGCTTGGACATGCCCGTGAAAACAAGCGAAACATGGTAGCCGGTGTGTTTGCTGCCGGAACAGGCGATGACCACGCCGCTGCATTGAATGCGACCGTCATCGCGCGGTGATTGCAGCGCGATCGTCATTTCCGTCCACGGATTGAACGGCGTGGGGCTTCGGAATTCGATGCCGCTTTTGTGAATGACGACCGATTCGGCGGAAAGCTCCAAACGGGACTGCCGACCTTCCACGGTGATTCGTTGCTGTAACGAATCAGCACTCTCAAATTTTTTGGCACTCATAGGACCACTTTAAACTAACACGGCAAAACCTGTCGTCAAATTAGCGTTTACAATTCAATGAATAACCTTTTACCATTCTATGACAGCCGCGCCCCAAGTCAGGCCGGCGCCAAAAACCATCATCAAAATCAAATCGCCCCGCTGGATTTTTCCCGACGAAACGGCCTCGTCCAACGCAATGGCCACCGACGCCGCCGACGTGTTGCCGTAGCGGTCCAAATTGATGAATAATTGCTCCGATGTGGCGCCAAGACGTTTGCCCACCGCGTCAATGATCCGGCGGTTCGCCTGATGCGGGATGACGCATTTGATTTTCGAAATGTGGAGTTCGCAACGGTGCAACGCCTCCTGCGCCGCGTGGTACATCGCCTGAACGGCACTTTTGAAGGTCTCCCGGCCGTCCATTCGCAAATAATGAAGTTTCGCCGCGACCGAATCCGCGGAGGCCGGACAACGGCTGCCCCCGCCGGGCATGTGGAGCAAACCGCCTTTCGACCCGTCCGCGCCCATCACCGCAGTCAAAAGCCCGTGTGAATTCGGACGACTTTGCAGAACCGCCGCCCCCGCACCGTCACCAAACAGCACACAGGTGTTGCGATCTGTCCAATCCACAATCGAAGAAAGTTTTTCCGCGCCAATGACCAGCACGGTGTCATAGGTGCGCGACATGATGAACTGCTGCCCGATTTCCAAACCGTAAATGAACCCGGAACACGCCGCCTCCAGATCAAACGCCGCCGCCCGGCGCGCGCCGATTTTTTGCTGGACGATGCACGCTGTCGCCGGAAACGGCATATCCGGCGTGATGGTGGCGACAATGATGAGGTCAATCTGGTCGGCAGTGACCCCGGCCTTTTTCATCGCCCGCTGCGCCGCGTGCGCCGCCATGTCCGAAGTGAATTCGTCCCTGGCCGCCTGCCGCCGCGATTTGATGCCGGTGCGCGTGGTGATCCATTCGTCCGACGTGTCCACCATTTTTTCCAGGTGGGCATTGGTCAGAATTTTCACCGGCACATACGAGCCGACGCCGGTGATGGAACAGGTGCGGCCTTGAAAATTAAATTTGGCGCGCGGGTTTTTAAATTTGGAGATCATGCGGAAGCGGGAACGGAAATTTCCGCGGCGGCCAGCTTTTCATTGGCACTCACAATTTCACGGGCGATGATTTCGTTGACGTGATGCTGAACGGCATCCGCCGTCACACGCAGTGCGCTGGCAATGGCGCGTTCGCGCGCCGAACCATGCGCCTTGAACACCATGCCGTTGAAACCGAGCAGCGGCGCGCCGCCATAGACCTCCGGGTCCATGCGCCGGCGGATGGCTTGAAAGGCGTTTTTCACGAGATAGGCGCCGATTTGCCGTTTGGGATTGCGCACCAATTCGCGTTTGAGCATCGAAAACATCGCCACGGCCAGGCTTTCACATGTCTTCAAAACGATGTTGCCCACAAAGCCATCGCACACAACCACGTCCACGTGGTCCTTGAACAAATCATGCCCTTCGATGTTGCCAATGAAATTCAAGTCGAGCCGCCGGCAAAGTTTGAACGCTTCGAGCGTCAGTTCGTTGCCCTTGGAGTCTTCCGTGCCGATGCTGAGAATGCCCACGCGTGGTTTTTTGCGGCCCAGCACTTCACGCGAATAAACATTGCCCATCACGGCAAATTGGGCGAGGTGCAGCGGTTTGCATTCGATGTTCGCGCCGGCGTCGAGGAGCACAAATTCATTTTCCTGCCGCGGAATGATCGTGGCAATGCAGCCGCGTTCCACGCCGGAAATACGGCCCAGTTTGAAAGTGGCCGCCGCGAAAATGCCGCCGGTGTTCCCGAGCGAAACAACCGCATCGGCCTGGCCGTCGTGAACAAGTTCGGCGCCGCGGCCAATGGAACTATCGCGCTTTTTGCGAAGCGCGGTGACGGGCCTGTCGTCCATCGTCACGACTTCACTGGCATGAACGATTTGAACGCGCAGATCATGACACCCCGTCGCGCCAAGCGCGGACTCGATCTCCGCCTGATCGCCAACGAGAAAAAGCGTGGAGATTTCTTGGTCGGCCTCCAGCGCACGCCGGACGCCCTCGACGACAACCGCACACCCGTGGTCGCCGCCCATGACATCTACCGCTATTCGCATAGATGAAATAACGCGAAATTTCCGCGGCCCGGCGCAAAATCAAGTGCCCGCCGTGATGGTCAACACCTGACGGCCTTTGTAATAGCCGCACGCCGGGCATACCCGGTGTGGCACATACGGCGCGGCGCATTGCGGGCACGTGCCGAGTTGCGGCAACTTCAGCACACTGTTGTAAGCGCGGCGCATGCGCTGCCGGCTGTGGGACGGTTTGCGTTTTGGAACACCCATAAATTCAAATTTACAATTTTAACTTGTCTAATTCAGCCCACGCGGACGGGATCAATTCATCCTTGCCGCCGGTGTTTTTGGCCTTGCCGGTTTTTATTTTTTCCAATCCGCGACAGTCCGGTTTGCACAATGGATGCCACGGAAATTCAAGCAGCATATCTTCACGCACATACGGCGTCAAGTCCGCGCAATCGTTGACAACGGGCACTTGTTCCTCGCCTTCGAGCGGCAAATGACGCATCCACGGATTCAATTCCAACTCGCGCTCGAACGGTTTCAAACAGCGGACGCACCGGCACTCCAGTGTAAGCCGCAACGAGCCGCGAATCAACAGGCTGCGATCCAGCAATTGAACCTCCAACTCATGCCGCAACGGCTGCGTGACACCAACCATTTCGTCGCGCGTGTCCAGATCCAGTTCGTCCACCGGCAATTCGCCGCGCAAAACCACGCCGTTCTCCTCCAGATGACGCAGATTGACGACGAGCGGCATGGTTCAGCTCCTTTTCGTCCCGGCGAATTTTTTCGCCAGGGCGTTCTGCACGTGCGCGGGCACAAACGCGCCCACGTCGCCGCCCAGCCGCGCGATCTCCTTCACGAGGCGCGAGCTGAGAAACGTGTAAGTGTCCTTGGGCATCATGAAAATCGTTTCGACATTTTCGTTCAGCTTGCGGTTCATCAACGCGAGTTGAAACTCAAATTCAAAATCCGACACCGCGCGCAGTCCGCGCACAATCGCCTGCGCTTTTCTGCTCACGACATATTCGACGAGCAGGCCGTCGAAGGCGTCCGCTTCAACGTTCGGCAAATGTTTCACGGCCTTTTTCACGAGCGTGAACCGTTCGTCGAGCGTGAACAGCGGCTGTTTGCCATCGTTTTTCGCAACGGCCACGATGACGCGGTCGAATAATTTGACCGCGCGCTGAATCACGTCCAGGTGGCCGTTGGTCAACGGATCAAAACTGCCGGGATAAATCGCCGTGCGCATCAAAATCACTTTAGCATTTACGGTGAATTTGACGAGGAAGAAAACGATGCCGCAAAGTCATTTTGCCGGCGGCATTTGCCACGGCACTTCGTAAATCCGCACGGCATCGCGAATGCCCTTGACCGTGACCGGGAACATTTCGATGCAGGTTGAAGCCAGCGCGGGGTCTTCGCGCAGCAAATGGTTGTAGGTCGTGTCGCTGATGATGATGCGACCGCTGCCGGAAACACTCTCCAGCCGGCTGGCGAGGTTCACTTCGCGCCCGAAAACGGTGTAATTCAAAATGTGCGCGTCCGAGCCCATCAGTCCGACGGTCGCCAGGCCGGTATTGATGCCGGTGCCAAGCTGCAACGCGCGTAATGGTGGCTTGGGCGGCATCCCGGCGGAAAGACGCGCGCGGTTTTCGGTTTCGCGCGCGGTGTTCTGCGCCGTGCGCCTTTCATTCAAATCACTGATGGCGCGCTGCGCGTCAATCGCGGCCCACACGCAATCCGAGGCGTGCCTCTCGTTTGGCGTGGGTGCGCCCCAAAACGCCATGACGCAGTCGCCGATGTATTTGTCGAGCGTGCCGCCGTGTTTTTTTACCGCGTCGGCGACGGTGGCCAGATAGAGGTTTACCGTTTCGAGCGTTTCCTGCGCGGACTCTTCAATGCACGTTTCCGCCACATCCGCCTCGAGCTGGTGCTCGCGGATGAAATCCGCCACGCGCTGCTGCATTTCATCGGTCAAGGTGGTAAACCCGCGCACATCCGCAAAAAATATGGTCACTTCGCGCCGCGCGCCGCCGAGGGAAAGCTTTTCCGCGCCGAGCAATTCATTCATCACATCCGGCGAAACGATTTTGGAGAAAACGGATCTGACGCGGCGCTGTTCCCGCTCCTCAAAAACCACGCGATACGTGACGAGGCTCAAGTGCTCGACCAGCATTGCGCCCGCTATGGGGAACACCAACGGGAGCCAGTAACGAAATTCCACAAAGGCATAAAATCCGGCAGCAACATATGCCAAAAGCAGCAGCAAAACCGCCGCCGAAGCCACAAATGCGCGCAATTGCCAGGTGAGAAAGGCCGTCAACGCGCCGAGAAAAATAATCAGCGCGAATTCCATTGGCAGTGACACGCGGCGGATGAATTGGCCGGTGATGACGGAGTTGGCGACGTTCCAATATTTGCTGGCCAGCAGCGTGTTTTTTTCCAACGGCGTTGCGCCAAGATCCGTCAGGTCATTACCTTGCGCGGCGGACCCGAAGACGACAAGTTTACCGCGAAAGTCATCGCGAAGTTCATTGGTTCGGTCATGCAACCGTTGTCTGTCCTGCCAGAGCAAATTTTCAATCGGCGCGCGCAAGAGGCGCGGATCATTTGGTTTCAGCCGCCAATCAATGTAAAAATAGCCGTCATGGTCCACGGGGATCACGCGCTCAAGCCCCTTCGCTCCGTGGAGCACGATTCGACCGTGCGCCAGATCCAAATCGGGGTGGGCGAGGTTGAGATTCAATTCCAGAGCCGCAAGCACGATTCCCATGTCCCAGACGCCCTGGTCGTCAAAAGCCCTGACCCGACGCAAGACCCCGTCGGAATCCTTTTCAGTCGAAATATCACCGGGTGCGAGCGCGTTGGTCAAAAACAAATCGGGCGGCACGAGGTCGGGCTCGACGGCCAGGAGGACGTTTCCGGCGCGGCGCATCTGCAAGGCGAGGAAATCGTCGGATTCCATCAAACTGCCATCAGCCATTTGCACGGGCGGGTGGTCGTGACGCAATTCGCCGAACAGCACGTCGAACGCGACGGCTTTGTCACCTTGGGCGGATAATTCTTCAACCAGCCGGCCATAAACCTGACGCGGCCAGTAGAGGCCGAAGTGGTAGCCGAGTTTGCCGTTTTTGACGGCGGCGATGCTGGATTCTTCCATCGAGACGAAGGCGAGGTTGGTGGCGGCGGGCGCGGGAAAATGCAAAGCCGCCCGCGCGCGCAAGTCGTAGGTCATGCGCTCCAACCGCTCAAAAAAATCAAGCCGCAGGAGCCTGACGCCGCAAACGAGCGCGAGGACCAAAACGGTCAGAATGACCGGGGCGCGTTTGAAAGGTTTGAACTTCACCGCGCCCAATTAAACAAAAAACCAGAGCAACTCAAGGCTGCTCTGGTTTTAACATTGTGTTTACAAAAATCACGGGCCATGGCCGCCACCGTTGCCCTCCCCGTTCCCGCCGCCACTCCACCTCAATGATGATATCCCTGTGTCGGCGAAATGTGGCACAGGGTTCTGTCAAATGTGAAGTTAACCTCTCCCCAATACAGCGTGCGGAGCGCCGTGATGATCTGATCCAACTCGTTAATCATGTCAGGCAGCAATGGGCTGATCTGGCCGGTTTGGGGATTAAAACGAGTGCCTTCACCCACAACCACAGTGGTTGGTTTGCCATCCGAACCGATGATGGAAAGCACCACGGAATTTTTAAGCACGCCCACGTAACCGCTTGCGTCAATAACGAACAGCGTGCCACGAACGCCAGCTATGCCGTTGGGGATTTTAATGAGGTATTGGGACGCGCCGGAAAGTTTTTTGACGCTGCAGTAGATGCGACCCTGGCGCAAATCCAGTTCCGTGTCGCTAACGGTGTCCACTCCCGTGTCTGAAACGGTCAGCTTGTCAATGGCCAGCATGGTATCGCCCGTCATGCGAATGGCGTTTTGTTCCGCTGAAGGTTTGTATGAGACGAAGCCGCGCACGTCTGAATCCGTTGCCAGAGAGATTCGATCCGGTAGTGGCTCAGCCTGAGGCATTAGTATTTTCTTGCCCAAAATAATGTCCACGGTTGCATCGTGCCCGGTCTGGATGACAGCGCCTGCCGCGAGAATTTTGCCCGCCACCAGCGGATGCCATATGCCATCTCCCAATGAGTATCTGGCCTCGCCCACAATGCGAACCACGGTGACCACGCCCGGTTGGATTGATTGCGCAGCTGCGCCAGTAGCCAGCATCAAGACAAACCCCCAAATCGCCGCAAAGACCAAAGTCTGAACGTGTTTCATAATTGTCTTCCAATTTTTTTTCTACTTGTTATCAGTATAAGGATAAACCGTCAAATGTCAACTTGGAATTCCTTGCCATTTTGCGCTCAAAAACCGGCGGGCAAAACGTTCTGGCCGGAGGCATTTTCGACGAGTTTGCGCTCAACGGTGTCCAGGTAGAAGCGGGCCATGTCGTTTCCGCGCCCGTCAAGCCGCAATGACCGTTCCAGCCACGGCCGGGCGGCGGCGTAATTTCCAGCCTGAACGTAATGCCACCCAATGTTTGCCCCCGTGTAATAACTGTTGGGGTCGAGCGCGTCAGCGCGGTTGAAATACGGCCCGGCCTCATCGTGCTTTTCCAGCCAGTCAAGACACATGCCGTAACGCAAATAATTGTAGCCATCATGCGGATTGAGTTTCATGCCGCGCGCATACCATTGCATCGCCGTTTTTGCCAGGTCTTCGTAATTTTGTCCGCCGTCGAAGCTTTGGACCCGATAGGCTTCGCCGATGTTGTAAGCCGTTTCAAAATTCATCAACTCGACGGCAAATGTTTTTTTTAAATTTGCGGCCTGCACTGGTGAATAAACCGGCGACTGTTCCGCCCGTGCCAGCCAGACCGCCTCATGACCACGACGCCAGCCCTGGCAGCTCAAATAGGCAACGCCCGCAACCAGCGCCAAAGTGGCGAGCATTTTGACGGGCAAGCGCGCGCCCAGCCAGTGACGCTCCGTGGCAAACCGCAGGTTACTGCTCAACAACGCCAGCAACGTCACACCGAGAATTGCATTGGCCGGAATGTGCAGATTGAAATCCATCACCGAATGCACTGCCAGCGCGAACAATCCGGCGGATGCGCCGAGGAAAAAAGCGAAACGATTGCTCATGCCGCGGCCAAAATCATTTTCCGACGGGCGGACATATTTCCACGTTTTCCGCAATCCCGCACCGAATGTCACCATGCCGGCGAGCACGATGATTCCGCCCGCTGCGCCCCAATCGGCCAGCAGGTTCAAGTAATCATTGTGCGCGCGATCGGGACTCATCTGGACACTTTCCGGACGATATTCCCGGAAACGATAGTCGTAATGTGCCGGCCCGACACCCCACCAAAAATGATCCCGCCACATTTGCTCCGCCGCCGTCCACATGCCACGGCGGAGGTTAAGGACGTTCTCCGGCTTGTCCTGAAGATCTGTTTCCACGCGACGAATGTAACTGAGCGTCTTCGACAAATAATTGGTGACGAAAATCGTTCCTCCCACGGCCAGAACGACCAAAAGCAAAAAGGCCGGCAACCGGTGGTTGCGATGAAAAATCAATGTCCCCAAAAGCACCAGCAACGCCACGACAACTGCCACCCAGCCGCCGCGCGAAAACGTCACAACCATCCCCGCCAGCATGACCAGAGCGGAATAACCGAGTAAAATCCGGACGACCGGCTTCATTCGCCCCACCAAAACACAGGCCGCCGCCAGCGGCAGAAGCATTTCCAGAAAGCCCGCGAAATTGTTCGGTGAAATGTAAGTGCCCGAGGCTCGCCCCAGATAAGGCGATACATCATCCCAGACCCGATTTGAATGCGTCAAAAATTGGTAGATGGCATAGCAGGAAATCCCCATCGCCAGAAAAATCAGCGTGAAGCTGATGATTTGCACCGATTCCTGCCGGTACAAATTGTTGACGATGGCAAAAAACAGGAACGCATACATCAACACCTGGATCATTTCCAGCCGCGCGACGTATTCGATGTCCGCCGTGAGATAACGCCCGACGGCCAAGGCCGCGAACGCAAGCACCACCCAACCCAGCGGCGGCCAGAGCAATTGTGGTTTCGGGCTGATCCACAATCGCAGCGCCCACACGAGCATCACGGCCACCATCAATCCTTGAATGACGAGAAATTCCGGCGTGTCTACCGCGCCCATTGCCAGCGGGCCAAAAACCAGAATGCCGAGCACCAAACCCAGAATGCCCCGCTCGCACCAGTGATCCAATTTTCCCCGGTTCATCCGATTTTAATATGCCCGAATGGTTCCTTCGTTACTCAGCGGCAGAAACAAATTATTGCCGGCGTAAATCAATTCAATGGCGGTGTGCTGGGCGCCGGACAGATAGCCGGCGGTGCCGGTCGTGGTGCTGCCTTGCGACGAAGTGTAAATCTGATTTCCATTGGCTACCAGCACGAGCTCGCTGCCGTCCGCCGAGGAAGCCACCCCCGTCCACGACGCCGTCGGCAGGTCCGTGCGTTGCGCCCACGTGGTGCCGGAGTCATTTGAAGTGTAGACACTCCCGCTGCTCGCCACTGCCACCAGCCGCGAACCATCCGCTGACGAAGCCACCGAAGTCCATGTCCCGCTTACGGATGGATTGGCTATCCATGTCGTGCCCGAATCGGAAGAAATGTAAAGCTGGCCGTTGTTGACCGCCGCAATCAACCGGCTCCCATCTGCAGAGGATGCCACCGCCGTCCAGTACTGACTGCTGGCACGCGCCACCCAATTCGTGCCGGCGTTGGTCGAGGTGACAATTTGTGAGTTGTAAATCACCGCAACCAGTTTCATTCCGTCGGACGAAGAAGCCACCGCATAACCAAATGAACCGGAATCCCACAGCACCCAGTTCGTACCGCCATTGACCGAAGTATAAATCCCGGGAGAAGTGCCGCCATAGGCAACTGCGGCCAATCTCATTCCATCCGCCGAGGACGCTACCGAGACCCATTGTTGCGAGGAACCGCGCGAGATCCACGTCACCCCGGAGTCGGTGGACGTGTAAATCAGACCGCTGATGCCTCCCACGCCATTGCCGACCGTGGCCACCAATCTGGTTCCGTCGGCAGAAGAAGCGATGGACGACCAGTTCCGGCCGCTACTGCCGCTGCCGCTTTGCCCTGCCCAGGTTGTACCGGAATTGGTGGAAGTGTTGATCAAACCAATGTCATTCAGGGAGTCTCCGATCGTTGCCGCCAGTTTGGTTCCGTCGGACGACGAAGCCACAGCCGACCAATGATTCGCACTGCCACGCGCCGTCCAACTCGCACCGATGCTGTCCGAAAGATTTCCGGCGAGAATTGTCTGATTGGTGTTCTGTGCGATGATCCAGCCTCCCGCGCCCACGGCGGCCACTTTGTAAACATCTCCGATGCTCGGCGACAAGGGCAAGGTCAATGTCACCGGCGTTGTGTTGTTGGTGACGATGTAACCGACGTTGGGGAAAATTTGAGAGGTTGTTCCCGCAACCGTCACCCAGAAGAACGCGCCCGGCACGTTGGTCAGCCCGTGGCCAGCCCCGGTGAAGTTGGTGGCGGAAACGGCGCCGGCGAAATTCAAGTTGGGATTGCTTTGCAACGCCACGTTCGTGGACAACCGCGCGTCGGGAATGGTGCCGATGAGACTGGTGGCCGGCACATTGGACAACCCGAACCCGTTGCCGGTGAAATTGGTCGCGGTCACGCCGCCGGAAAAAATCACGTTGTTGGTGAGAACCGCGACATTTGGGGAAAGCAGCGCGTTGGGAATGGTTCCGGCAAGATTCGTCGCCTGCAACGGCGCGGTCAATACCACCGCGTTTGAAGCGTTGATCGCCTGGATCGCATACGGAACGGAAGTCAACGTCTGGCGCGGCGAAAGCACGGTATAGGCATTGGTGTTGCCATAGCTGCGGACCCCGATTTCCAGCGAGCGCGTGCTGCCGTCAAAAACGCCTGTGCCAAAATCCAACGTCACGGTGAACAAGCCGTTCGTGACGCCCACCGGCGCGTTCGTCAGCGGCCCGGCGACCACGCCGCCGCCCGCGTTGTAAATTTGAAACCGGAAATCATAAGACCCGGTGGTGGGCGCGTTGCTGTTGTTTAACTGACCTTGATAGGTGAACGCCGTTGTCTGTGCCCGAGCGGCCAGCGCCAGGAACAAAAATGCCGCCACCGCGTGAAAATTGAACTTCATATGCATGAGTTTATCATAACCGCGGATTTCAACAAGTTGCAATGACTCCGCTGGACAAAGCCGTTTGTCCGGTTAGCCTTGAAGGATTATGACCGATCTGCGTTACAAGAAACTGGCGAAGCTGCTCGTGAATTATTCCACCCAGGTCAAAAAGGGCGACCGCGTGCTGCTGGACATGATTGATGTGCCCGACGAATTTTCCATTGAACTCATGCGCGCCGTCCGCGCCGCCGGCGGCACGCCGCTGGTCGAAGTCCGCCATACGCGCATTTCGCGTGAAATGGTGCGCGAGACGAACGAAAAACACGCCGCACTGCTCCGCGATATCGAACTGTTCCGCATGAAAAAGGTCCAGGCCTACATCGCCATTCGCGGCAGCCTGAACGCGAGTGAAAACGCCGACGTGCCGTCCGAGCGCATGGCGCTTTACTCGCGCATCACGCGGCCGGTGCTCGATTATCGCGTGAACCGGACGCGCTGGTGCGTGTTGCGCTGGCCGACGCCGAGCATGGCGCAGGCGGCCGGCATGAGCACCGAGGCGTTTGAAAATCTATATTTCGACGTGTGCACGATGAATTACGCGAAAATGGCGCGCGCGATGGTTCCGCTTGAACGCCGGATGAAACGCGCCGACCACGTCCAGCTCAAAAGTCCCGGCACCGACCTTACCTTCAGCCTCAAGGGCATCGGCGCGAAAATGTGCCAGGGCGACCGCAACATTCCCGATGGCGAGGTGTTTTCGTGCCCGGTGAAAAATTCCGTGAACGGCGTGATTCAATTCAACACGCCGACGATTTATGCGGGCACAAAATTTGAAAACGTCCGGCTCGAATTCAAGGACGGCAAAGTGGTCAACGCGGCGGCGAACAACATGAAGCGGTTGAATGAAATTTTGGATACCGATTCCGGCGCGCGTTACGTGGGCGAATTTTCACTGGGGTTCAATCCCTACATTTTGAATCCGATGTGCGACATTTTGTTCGACGAGAAAATCGCCGGTTCGCTGCACTTCACTCCCGGCCAGGCTTACGAGGAATGCGACAACGGCAACCGCTCGGCGGTGCACTGGGACATGGTGCTGATCCAGCGTCCCGAATGGGGCGGCGGTGAAGTGTGGTTCGACGGCGAATTGATCCGTAAAAACGGACTGTTCGTGCCGCAGGATTTGAAACCGCTGAATCCGGCGAATTTGAAATAATTTTCTACGCCGTATCTTTGAGCAGTGTCAGAAATTGTTTCATCGCCGGCGAAAGCACCTTGTTCTTTTTGTAAATCGCGGCGATCGGACGGTAAAAGCTGCCGTCCTCAATCGGCACGGCGGCGAGCGTTTGCTTGGCGACATCCTGTATGACCGTGCCCTGCGGCACAATCGAAACGCCCGCGTCAATTTCCACCGCGCGCTTCACCGTTTCGATGTTGTCGAATTCCATGGCGTATTTCGGGTCCACGCCATGCTCCTTCAAAATTTTGTCCAGCGCCTTGCGCGTGGGAATGTCCGGCTCGAAACCGATGAATTTCTGCCCGGTGAGCGCCTTGAACCGGA
>JBEKZC010000019.1:0-61617 GCA_049510295.1 Verrucomicrobiota bacterium
CTCCGACAGCAGAAAGGATTTTCCACGGCATTCAAACCGTAGAGCAGCCTCGAACCAAAATGAAAACTGTCAACCATGTCTATGCCCTCATGTGTCAACGATGTCTATGCCCCGTGCCGTGAGGGCGGGCGTTCAACTGATTTCTCTTTTGCCGTTAGTCGCTTGACGTTGGTGAGGAGGGATTTATTAAGTAGTCATGCAAACGGAAAAATTGACCCTCAAATCGCAGGAGGCGTTGGCGGAGGCGCAACGCCTCGCGCACGAAATGTCGCACCAGGAAATGGACGGCGAACATCTGCTGCTGGCCCTGCTCGGCCAGTCGGAAAGCCTCGTCCCCGAACTGCTTCAGAAAATCGGCGTCGCACCCGCGAAATTGCAGTCTGAACTGGAACGCGATTTGTCCCGCCGCCACAAGGTTGAGGGCGGCGCGGAGGTTTATGCCAGCCCGGCCCTGCGCAAGGCGCTCGATGCCGCCCAGTCCGAGGCCACCAAGCTCAAGGACGATTACATCAGTACCGAACATTTGCTGCTCGGCCTGCTGGCCGAAGGCGGCGCATCACTGAAACAAATTTTCAAAACGCACGGTCTCAAGCGCGATGTCGTGCTCAAGGCGCTCGCCGATTTGCGCGGCAACCAGCGCGTGACGGACGAAAATCCCGAAGCCAAATTCCAGGCGCTCGAAAAATACGGACGCGACCTTACCGCGCTGGCGCGACAGGGCAAAATTGACCCGGTCATCGGCCGCGACGAGGAAATCCGGCGCGTCATGCAGGTGCTGACGCGCCGCACGAAAAACAATCCGGTGCTCATTGGCGAACCCGGCGTGGGCAAGACGGCGATTGCCGAGGGCCTGGCCCGGCGTATCGTGAGCGGCGACGTTCCCGAATCGCTGAAAAACAAGCGGCTGGTGGCAATGGATTTGAGCGCGATGATTGCCGGCGCGAAATATCGCGGCGAGTTCGAGGACCGGCTCAAGGCCTTTTTAAAAGAAATTTCCGCCAGCGAAGGCAAAATTATTTTGTTCATTGACGAACTGCACACGCTGGTCGGCGCGGGCGCGGCGGAAGGCGCGACGGACGCGGCGAACATCATGAAGCCGCAACTGGCGCGCGGCGAACTCCGCTGTGTGGGTGCAACCACGCTCGACGAATACCGCAAGCACATCGAAAAAGACCCGGCGCTGGAACGCCGGTTCCAGCCGGTGATGGTGGAGGAGCCGACGGTCGAAGCGACCATCGCGATTTTGCGCGGATTGAAGGAGCGGTACGAAGTCCATCACGGCGTGCGCATCCAGGATTCGGCGCTCGTGGCGGCGGCGATGCTGTCAAACCGCTACATCACCGACCGGTTTTTGCCGGACAAGGCGATTGACCTGGTGGACGAGGCGGCGTCGCGCATCAAGATGGAGCTGGATTCCAAGCCGACGGAGCTGGACCAGTTGGATCGGCAGATTTTGCAACTGCAGATCGAGCGCACGTCGCTGGCCAAGGAAAAGGACGCTGCGAGCAAGGAGCGGCTCAAACGGCTCGAGGGCGAGCTGGCGAATTTGAAGGACAAATCCAAGGCGCTCACCGTCCAGTGGCAGAATGAAAAGGCCGCCGTCAACGCCGTCAGTGTTGTTCAAACGCAACTGGAACAGGCGAAGCTCGAGCTCGAACAGGCCCAGCGGCGCGGAGATTTGACCAAGTCCGCCGAGATACAATACGGCAAGATTCCGGACCTGGAAAAGAAACTGGCCGCAATGGAACGTAGCGCAGGCGTCTCGCCTGCAAGTGCCAGCCGGGACGGCCGGGCTACTTTGTTGCGCCAGGAAGTCACGGACGAAGACATTGCCAAGGTCGTGGCGGCGTGGACGCACATTCCGGTGAGCCGGATGCTCGAAGGTGAACGGCAGAAGCTGGTGAAGATGGAGGAACGGCTCGCGCAACGTGTGGTCGGGCAGAAGGAGGCCATCAAGGCCGTGTCCGACGCCGTGCGCCGCGCCCGCAGCGGATTGCAGGACCCGAACCGGCCCATTGGCTCATTCATTTTCCTCGGCCCGACCGGTGTGGGCAAGACCGAGACCGCCCGGGCGCTGGCGGAATTTTTGTTCGACGACGAGAACGCCATGATTCGCATCGACATGAGCGAATACATGGAGAAGCACACCGTGTCGCGGCTCATCGGCGCGCCGCCGGGCTACATCGGATACGAGGAAGGCGGGCAACTCAGCGAGGCCGTGCGGCGCCGGCCGTATTCGGTGGTGTTGTTCGACGAGATTGAGAAGGCGCATCACGACGTGTTCAACGTGCTGTTGCAGGTGCTCGACGACGGCCGGCTTACGGACGGGCAGGGGAGGACGGTGGATTTCAAGAACACCATTGTCATCATGACCAGCAACCTCGGCTCGCCCATTATCCAAGAACATTTCGACCGTAGCCGCGTTCGTGAGAACGCGGACAAATCAGACCGCGCTCTTACGAGACGCCGCTACAAGGAAATGGAAAAGGAAATCATGGCCGAGTTAAAACGGCATTTCCGGCCGGAATTCCTGAACCGCGTGGACGACGTGATTATTTTCCAGAGTCTTGACGAGGAAGATTTGGCACGCATCGTGGACATCCAGCTTACGCGCTTGGAAAAGCGCCTGGCGCAACAGCAACTCACACTGGATGTGGACAAGGCCGCCAAAAACCTGTTGGCCAAGGAAGGCTACGACCCGCAATTTGGCGCCCGCCCGCTCAAACGCGCGATTCAGGAACAACTTCTCAATCCGCTTTCCATGCGCCTGCTCGAAGGCGAATTCAAGCCCGGTGACAGGATTAAAGTCAGCGCAAGAGATGGTGGATTAATCTTTGAGAAAAAATAAAATTGGGAGGGTCGGCATGTCGCCGATCCACAATTTGGGAACAGCGACACGCCATCCCTGCCATAAAAATTTCAGCGCGCGGGACGGGGAACTGGCGTTTGAAAAGAAAAAATAAAATCCGTTGTTTCCGGAAAGATTGGCGAACGCAACAAATCCCGCCGGATGGACGCATCCGCTCAGCGTTCGCTTGAGCCGGCGGTGAGTTTCAACCCCCAATCGTCGTCGGAGGGAAGGTCAGGCAGCTCAATCCGGCCCGAGTTGTTCGCCTTCAGGAGTTTGTTGTCCGGCGGCGACCACTGGCCGTTGCGCGGATTGAACCATTGCAGCCGGTAGGCTCCCTCCGGCACGGCGCCGCGGATGACGCTTTGCCTGGGGCAACCCTTTTCAAAGTAGGCGAGGAAAAAGTCCCGGGCCGGCGTGCGCGCGCAATAGGCCCAGCCCTCATAACCCTTGATGACGTGCGTCGTATGGGGCAGGACCAGGTTCGCATCGGGAACCAGTTCCTGGTAACGGCGCCCTTCGCACAGGGCAAATGTCTTCAGATGTTGCATTTGGCTGGCGGAATTCCATTGGAACGCCTCCCACATCAACGGCGACGAACCCGGCTCGGTGTCCGCCCCCCAGATTCCTTCCGCGCCATAAATATGTCCGCCCAAGCCGCCGGACAGGAAGCTTCCGTAAATGCCGGACCGCACATAAAGGTCGTCCAATTCGGTTCCGCCCGGCGCGCCGTATCGGTAGGTGGGCGTGTAGCGCCGGTCGGTCATGCCCGCGTAATACGGCTCGCCGTTCAGCGCGGGCCGCGGCGGCAGGGCATGATAGATTTCCGTGAGATACCAGTAATACTCATGCTCCCGCCCGTTGCCGATCTGGTGGAATGTCAGCCATCGGTTTTCCTCCGGCCCGCCGAAGTTCACCAAACTCGACACCGACGAATTGCACGACACGAGCGTTCCGAACGGCGGATGGCCGAACTTCCCGATGACCCGGTTGGCGGCCTGGTTGAGTTCGGCGGTGGTGGCGGTCATGGACGGCCAGTCGTAATGCACCGGACTGAACAGGCAGTTGTTCGCCTGGTAGCGGCTCCAGACGTATTGAATGTAGCGGGCATACGATTCCGGCCAGTTGCCATACTTCGCCCAGCAGGCCGTGATGTCGCGCCGGGCAACCTCAATGAGCGGTATGAACCCCTGTGCGTTCAGGTAATCCATCTTTCGATCCAGGTATTTGAAATACTCCGGGTTGATGCGATCCACGTCGGGGAAGATTAACTCGTAGCCGGGGACCTTGCCGGGAAATAAAAACGCCCGGCCGCCCTCGTTGTGCATGTCTTTCGCGTGCCATTGGTCGCGCGGTTTGTGACTGGCGATGTCGCCCTGGTCCACCCAGGCCGTCCGCACGCCGAGTTTCGCCGGTTCATCCAGCCAGATTTCCCACGGCTGGCCGTCATTGGCCCAATTGGGAAAAGCGGCGATGAACAATACCGAGTTGAACCCCTGGCTTTTTCGCAGACGCAGGAAATCCTTGAACCCGGCGTCCGGGCCGATGGCGCGCTCTTGGTTGTCTTCGTTCCAGGGAAAGCGATATGTCGCCGCCGCATACCAGGTGTCGCCCAGCAGGATGAACGGCGTGCCGTCGTCGTATTCAAAAGCGTGGCCGTTGGCGGACGGTTTGACAAAGCCGCGGCGCGTGGGCACGGACGATTTCTCGGCTTCGGACCAGCCGTCGGCGGTAAAGCCGCCTTTTTGGTTGTTCAAGCCGGCGTCCTGCTGGTTCGACCCGCTGTGCCAGGACCATTGGCCCGGCCGGGTGGCCAGGATGCGAACGCGGAAAACATCGTCACCGTCCCAAAACCCGTAACAGCGTTTGTCGAATTCCGGGCCTTTCAAGTCCACCCACACCTCCACGTTGGTATAGGGATTGGCGTAGTGATTTTGGGCGTGAAAGGTCAGTTCCACCTTTTCCCAGACATGCACGCCGGCGTGCGCTGCGCTGAAATTCAGGACCAGGCCGAAGAACAGGATCGCGCTCGGGGATTTCATGGAGCCGATTCTTTGGAATCGAAATCAAAAGGTCAAACTCGAAGGCGCAGGCAAACCCGGTGACAGGATCAAAGTTTCTGCGCGGAACGAGGAATTGGTTTTTGAGAAGAAGAAATGAGGTTTTTTTGACGACAGGATATTGGCATGGTTTAATTGAAAGCCGCAATAATTTTGAATCCAAAAGGGTTGCTCACCGCATCTCACCTGTGAACAGTTCAAAACGAAATCAATGAATATGAAAATCGCATCAATCAAATTTCTCGCGGCAATTCTTTTTTCCGCCATCGCCATCGTGCCGCTGCGGGCGCAGACCAACGCGCCCGCCGAAAACGGAACGAACCCGCCCGTAGCTGCGGCCGACAGCGCCCAAGCGTCCAACCCCATCGCGGCAACGGGAACCAACCATGAAAAGAAACAATCATCTGCTAAATCTCCGCCCGTGCGGTTTGAGCGGATTGACTTGGAGCATATTGTGACAATCCTCGGTATTTTTGGCATGCAGGTGGCGATTGTCGCGATTTTTTTAAATTTCCTGCATCACCGCAATAAAATGATGCATGAAACGTTGCGCGCCATGATTGAAAAGGGGATGCCGCTAACACCAGAATTGCTCGCCGGACTGACAGTCAAATTCCGCCCGCTCAACACTCCTCTGCCCGGTCTGGTAATGACAGGAATTGGAGCGGCTTTGCTGACAATAGACCCGGTCAGGTATAAGGCAGGATGGATTGTCTTGTTTGTCGGCGTGGCGCTCCTGATTTTCTGGCTGGTGGAAAGAAGAAATAAAAACGACGGTCAACCACCGAAGCAATAAACCGTGTCCTTCACCGACGCCGATCTCATCGCCCGCGTCCTGTCGCACGAAGACCAGAATGCCTTCGGCGAACTGGTGCGGCGTTATCAATCGCCCGTGCGCGCCTTCCTGGCGCGCATGACGCGTGGCGATGCGCATCTGGCCGACGACCTGGCGCAGGAGACTTTTTTGAAGGCGTGGCAGAAACTTCAGACCTATCGCGGCGGCGCGCGTTTTTCGACGTGGTTGTTCGGCGTCGCCGTCAATGAATTTCGCATGGCCAGCCGTCGCCGAAAGGAACTGGCCTGGGAGGATATGGACGAATCCCCGGCGGAACCGGAGGAACCGGCTGCCGCCCGCGACAGTCCTCTGCGCCTGGATTTGACCGAGGCGTTGAAGCTGTTAAATTCAAATGAGCGGGCGGCAGTGTTGCTTTGCTGCCAGAATGGTTTGTCACACGAAGAAGCGGCGCAGGTTTTGGATTGCCCGCTCGGCACGGTCAAAACCAACATCCTGCGTGGGAAGGAAAAATTGAGGCGGCGCCTGTCGCCGGCCTATGAAAATTATGAATCCGCCTGAAACCAACGATCCGCTCGACGCCTTGCTGCGCGAGCAGGACAAATATATTGAAGATAACGGCTTTACGGCGCGGGTCGTGACCGCCTTGCCGCGCCGCCGCCGCGCGTGGCTGCGTCCGGTTCTCCTGCTTGGCGCGGTGGCGATTGGTTCGGTGCTGGCGGTTTTGTGGTTGCCGTGGGGAAATCTGCCGGTGCTTGATTCATCAGCGTTGCTTTCGCTCGACTCTCAAGTGCTGATGCCGTGGGTGCTGGTGCTCTCGGTCATGGTTGCACTGGTTTGGGGCACGATTTCCGCGCTGGAATGGGAAGATTAAAACCTCGTCGCGCAAAGACGCCAAGATGTTCTGACACGAATTGCACGAATTGACGCGAATGTGCTGACTGAATTGCCCTGACAGGGCAAAGGAAATTAGCCCGGGGTTGAAGCAACGCGACTACCCCGGGTAATCATCCCACAAAATAATTCTCCCTCTCCTCCTCGAACGAGGAGAGGGTCGGGGTAAGGAGTCGAATCGATCCAACGTCCAATTGATTGCTTTCCCTGCGCCTGCTCGAAGGCGACTTGAGCCGTTTGGGATTTGAGCCATTTGGGAAACGGCGAAAAGAATTTGTCCCGCTTTGTGGGACGAAGGCCGCCAGGCCGAGCGAGCGGGCGCGAGCGAGTCAATTCAAGCCGGGAGATAAAATCAAGGTCACGGCCGAAGGTGGTGGATTGGTTTTTAAGAAGAAATGAATTTGTGAATGGCAAAGACGCTGTGCGCCGTCCCTGTCATCAGACATTCCTGCCAAGGCACCGCGTCAATACCATATGCACAGACCGGCGCGAAAGGCGTGACTGGTCTGGTTGTATTGACGCAAGGTCTGGCCGTAGCCGGTGAAGTATTGCAATTGAATGGCCGGGTTGAAATGGGAACGATGCGGCAGATTGAATCTCAAATCGAACAACAGGCCGGCATGACTGCCTTCGTCGCCGATGCGAAGTCGGGTGGCGAATTGAATTTTTTCTCCACCCTGGGGATCAGTCCAGGCCAGGGCGCCGAGCAGATCGGCGTAACCGCGGTAGTCAGGCAGGTCCGGGTTGTTGTTGCCCAAGGTGAGGTAGTACCAGGCGCGCGTTTGGAAGGTAAGCTGGAAATGGGCTGGCAGGTCAAACCAGGCGGTGGGTTGCAGGTAAATCGTGTTTAAACTGCGTTCCATGGACCCGCCCCGGCCATTGGATTCATGCTCGTAACCGCCTTGCAGATCGAGTTGGAAGCGGTTTTCAATTTTTTTGTGTAACACATCGGGATAAAAAAGGAACGCCGACGGTTTATAGCTGGTGTCGTAGAAGGACGGATCCTGGGAGAACAGGTCCCAGAACGACGTCTGCGTGTAGGCAAAATACGAATGCGCCAGGGGATTCCAATCGCCCGTGAGATCAAACAGTTTGTATTTCAGGCTGAACTGAAATTCGGCGCCGGGGTACTGGCCCAGGAGGAAATAAATCGGCTCGTAACCGTAAATATGCTTGCCGAGAAACCCCATGACCGAGGAACTCGGCGTTGCATCAGCTGCGGGCGACGTCGCCGGCGTTGCCAGGGTCGCGGGAGCCCCGGCAGGGTTGTTTTTCACCAGGATGACCACCTGATTGTAATTGCTTGCGTCCAATGTCACCTGGCCGCCAAGGGTTGGCGGAACGTCGAACCGATATTCCTGTTTCACGAAGCTGCCGGGGGCAATCGTTGCCTCAATCCCGCCGCGGTTGGTCAGCACCAGAACGGTTTTGAACGAGTTGGAGCCCGAGGTGAGCGTGCCATTGAGATCCGGCTCGAAGGTCCGGCGGACCTCGTTGGACGAGTGGTTCAGGCAGTAAAGCCAGACAACGCCCCGCGTGCCGGCGGTCAGCGGCTGGGAGGATGAAACCAGAACGCAAGTGGCTTCTTGCGCCGGAGCGGATGCTGGATTTGTCAGGACCAGGACTGACAAAAGCAACCCGGATCTGGTGCTCCTCCAAACGAATGATTTTGCCAGTCTTGAAAGACATTTCACGGCCGGAGGATTCAACAATTGAAGAGAAGTCTTGTCAAGTTGGCAACCACGCGAAAACTTTTTAACGCAGAGGCGCAAAGACGCAAAGTTTTAGCCACAGATGAACACAGATGAACACGGATGCGAATCGAAGTCCTGCTCTCAACTCTCAACTTTCAACCCTCAACTGTTCAAATGACGAACGGCACCAGCGCCTTCACTTGTTTTTGATAAACCGGATATTCAACGGGGAAATGCCGTAACATGAGCGATTCCTCCTGTTTGAGCTTGATCCAAAAGCCAAGGCCAACCACCACCAGGCTCAGGAAGCAATGAAGCCTGCCGATTTCGATGGCCGAGCCGAGACACATCACCAGAAGACCCGTGTAGATGGGATGCCGCACGAACCGGTAAGGCCCGGTCTTCACCAGTTCGTGCCCCTGCTTGAATGTGACATCACTGCTCCAGTTCCCGGCGAGCGTCCGGCGCGCCCAGATCGTCACGTACAACCCCAACACGCAGACCATGACACCGATGATTCGCACCCAATCCGTGCGCGGCATCAACACCAGATTCATGGGCGGCGGCAGTCCCTGATACGCCAGCAGAAACCAGCCCAATCCCACGGGAATCCGATGTGCCGCGGCGGACCACCCGCTTTGTCGTTCCGCCGGCGTCTTCACCCTCAGCGCGCTGACAAGCCACCAGGCAGCAAAAATTATCCAGCAACCGAGGATGATTGAATCCAGAATCGTTGACATGATGAATTTGCATCAGGCATACCGCATTCCGCCGTGAATTCAAGCCCGGCTTGTCAGGCTGAAGCACGCAAAGACACCAGGAATTTGAACCGCTGATGAACGCTGATGTTCGCTGATTCAAGAGGGCGGTAGTGCGCGTCACTCCGTGCGCGCCGTCGGCGGTCAGACATATAATGGCCGCATTAACAATTTTTCGCTCCGTCAGTTCATCCAGTCTGGAAATACAATGTTTGCAGTGGCATTGTAGTTTTGGTGCCACGGCAAGCTCCACAAATCCTTCGCCCGCACATTGTTCACGGAGCCGTCGAAGAAAACGATGTTCACGCCTTTGCCGTGCCGCGCGATGGCAAAGAAATCCATCTCGACCCATTGCCATTGTCCGTTGAAGGCTGGTGGCGGGTCGGTGGCATACGGGCCACCGCCGCGCCACAGTGAATCCAGAAACAGCGGCGTGACCGAAGGTTGGGGCGGAACGTTGTATTTTCTCCAGTGCCAGTCGGCGATCCGCCCCTGAACGTTGTTGGTATCGGGATTGTAAACCCAGCAATTGAGACCGTAACTGGCAATCAATGGCAGCGCGGGATCAGCCGGGTCGGGAATGGGAAAATCATACGCGGTCGTGGGGCCGCCATAATCCACCGCGTTCGGGTCATTCGGGGAAACCTGAGTTTCATAATCGCCCGGGCCGCGCCGGTCGGTCGCCTTGGGACAGAGCAGCGGGGGTTTTTGCGAATAACCGTTGGTGAATGCGAGCACCCAGACGCCCCGGGCCCACGCGGCGGCGGTGCCGGACATGAACGTGTCATTATTTTCGTCGGCATAAAGCCTCCAGATGACGCCCCACTGCCTGAGATTGGAGATGCAAGTGGCATTTCGCGCCCGGTCCTTGGCGCGGCTCAACGCCGGCAGCAACAATGCCGACAGAATCGCAATGACGGCGATGACCACGAGCAACTCGATCAAGGTGAAGGCTCCCGATCCGGGGTGCTGGGCATCCGGCTCCGTGCATCCTGGCACTTTCATGTTCATTTGGACAGCGGACATGGCCAACGCTCACGCAGTCTGCCGCGTGGCGCAGCTTTACGCAGCCTGTGGCTTTTGGAACCCTGCGAATTCAATTGCCTCGACCATTATGCTGTGGGCGTGTCTATGGCTTCAATATTTTGAGTTATGGCTCGTTACGGATGAATGGCATGGGCGTGGTGAACACCCTGATTCCAAAGAGAGCGTTCGTGCTAAAGGGAGCGGCTCGATATAGCCGTTAAAATTGACCTTGTTCCGAATACGGGCAATGCTTCTAATAGGCCGTCACCAACCAGCGAAAGAGAATTTATGGCCGATATCATTGTTCCAATTGCCACCGCACTCATCGGAATGGCAGGTTCGATAGCCGTGACCTATATCAAGGTGGTTGTTCCCCTACGGCAGAAAAACAAAGACTTAACGCAAAAACTTGAAGAACCAATTGCGGTCACGCGAGCGCTTGCCGTTGGCTACTTTTACAATTTCCTTTTCACAATTGGGCAACAATCCACCGTGGAGGTTCTCTTTGAACCGACCGAAAAGAGAATTTCACTTCCCGATAATCGCGTGGCCAAGTTTTCAAAAAACGATGTGGATATTGTTTTCGTAGTTCCTGAACGCCTGTCTGGGAAAGTATTTGACCGCGTCCTACAAGAAGTTCCAAAAAACGTTGCTCGAATTCAGACGGCAGATTTGCCAGGTGGTTTTCGGGTGAACTACGATTTTTCGGAGAGAGATGGTCGCACAATATTGATTATCAAAGATGCAGTTCGCCCGTATTTTGTGATTAAGTATTACGCAGAAGGTTGCCTTGGAATGGTTGAAAATTCTTCTGAGTGGCAGAAACTTGAGAACAACACCTTGAAGGCGTTTGAGGAAAAAATCATAGAAATGGCTGGAAGAGGCGCTGGAATTTTTAACAACAGGATTTCGTGGAAAAAAATTGGTTAAGCGCAGTAAAGAACCTTTTCTCAACAAATCGTTAGTCGCGTTGCTCCAACCTTGGGCTAATTTCCATAGCGCCTTCAGCGCATTTGAATTAGTGGTAATTAGTGAAATTCGCGTCAAACGTTCCGCTCGGTTTTTCTCCGCGCTTTTCATTGGCGCTGTTGCGCGGTTTAATTCCGGCGTGGCGAACTTGCACATCCAACCGGTTCAATCTCTCGACGCGCCGGAACTGGCGTTGTATCTGACCCTCCGCCGCCCCGAGGAACACGAACGGGCCGGCGTGTTGGTGGCCACGAATGCCAAGGTGGTCAGGCGGCTGCTGGCGAGCCGGTTCCCCGTCGTCTCCGCGCTGCTCACGCCCGCGTGGCTGGAACAGCTCGAACCGCTGCTGCGCGCACGGTCGGAAGAAGAGATCTGCGTTTACGTCGGCGAACAGAAGCTGCTGGAAACCATCACCGGTTACCAACTGCATCAGGGCGCGCTGGCCGTGGCCAAAATCCCGCCGCAGCCGGATTTTGAAACGCTCCTGCAAAACTCCCCGCGTCCGTTGCTGCTGGCGGCTGTGGAGGGCATTGCCAGCGCGGAAAATCTCGGCGCGGTGGTCCGGAATTGCGCGGCTTTTGGGGTGCATTTTTTGATTGTGGGCGAGACGTGTGGCAGTCCGTTCCAGCGCCGCGCGGTTTCCGGCTCCATGGGCGCCACCTTCGAGCAACCACTGGTGCACGTGGACAATCTGGTGGAAAAACTGACGGCGTTGCGCGCGCAGGGTGTGCGGTGTCTGGCGGCGCATCCCCGGCCCGGGGCCAGGAAGCTGGCCGCCGTGGATTTGCGGGGCGATTGCTGCCTGGTGTTTGGCGCGGAAGGACCGGGCCTCACGGCGGCCGTGCTGGCGGCGTGCGACGACTTGGTGGAAATCCCGATGCCGTCCCACATGAATTCACTGAACGTGGCCGTCGCCACGGGCATATTCCTTTACGAAGCGACCCGGCAGCGCGGGTGACTTCTCCCATCGGATGAGAGAAGGAATTATTTTGTGGGAGATTCCCGGGGTGGCGTCTGCGTTGCAGACTTACCCCGGGCTATTATCTGTCGCCCCGATGGGGCTTCAGTTTGGCTTCGTGAAAATTAGTGAAATTCGTGTCAAACCCATTCACTTTTCCAAAAATCGTTTGAGCGGCTGCCAGTAATGCATCTGCCAGCCCCGGTATTGAGAAGGAATAATTCTAGTCGTCGGCTTTTGGCAATGTGCCTTCCTGGTAGCTGGCCAGAAATTTCTTTATAAAAGCTTTTTGTTCGTCCGGGGCAATGTCCAACGCCTTTTGTTCGGTGGCGATGGCTTCGTTGGTTTTGCCGTTCATGAACTGGATCCGGGCGAGCGTGTCTAAAATGGCGGGTTCCTTGCCTTGGGTGGCCTCATTTGCCCGCAGGGCCGCTTTTTCGGCCAGCGCGAGATCACGTTTCTCCAGTCCGGGCTGCGTGGCGATGGTCCAGGCGAGGGAATTTTGGATCATCGCGTTCTTCGGGTGCGCGTCACTCAGGGACTCGGCCAGTTTGTAGGCCTCGGCATAGTTCTTCCGGCCCAGCAGAATGGAGAAACGAATGGTGTCGAAGCTGTCGCCCGTGTCGGGTTCCAATTTTTTCATCTCGGCGACTGCTGCCTCGGCGGCGTCCCAATCCTTGTTTTTGAGGGCTTGGCTGAGTTTTTTGGACAATTCCATCTCCTGGGCCTGGGCCTGTTGTTGACGTTCGTATTCCGCGGCAAACTTGGCGATGTCGAAACGGCCGGCCAGAATGTCTTCCAACGTCTTTTCGTCCAACGCCATCGGGTGGCCGATCCAGGCGATGCGCCCCTGTTGGTTGACGATGAAGGCGGTGGGAATGCCGTTTTGATCGGCAGCGTCCATCCAGGTCACCGCCATGGCGCCTTTGGGTTCGCTATTTTTATCGTCGAGGGCGACACGGTAGGTCATCTGGTCGCCCATTTTTTTCACGAACGACGCAACCCCGCCATCATTTTGTTCCCAGACGTCCTGTCCGATGGCAATGAGTCCCCGGTCCTTGAATTTTTGCCATAATTCGTTGAGATGCGGGACGGACGTCCGGCAGGGGCCGCACCAAGTGGCCCAGAATTCGACGATATAAACGTGGTTGGTGTCGAACGCCTTCACCGGCTCGCCTTGCACCCATTTGGCGACCTGGAGTTTTGGCGCCGGATCGCCGACCGTCAACTTCGCCTCCGCCGTGCGTGCGGCGACCGCCAGAGCAATGCCGGTCAGCAGGGTCATTGCCCGCAGCAATAAAGAGTTTTTCATATCAATTCCTGGGTTCGGGTTTGAAGTTGGGCACATCATTTGTCGGCAAGACCAATCTTGACCAGGAAAGCATTTTGTCCAGTTGAATCTGCATTGATGTTTTCAACAGGATGCACCTTGACACTGCGACGGAGCGTGGCTGTGTCCCGCTGAACGGGACCAGCCGCAGCAGGTGCGCAAGCAAGCGGTTCGCCGGAGGCACCCCAATCCCGTGGCATTCGGAAGTGCTGCGGCTGGGGCTTTGCACACAGCCGCGCTCCAATCCGGTTGCGTTCGGGGGCAGTGTCCGAATGCGCCCCTTTCAACAGAAACTTCTTTTTTCGGGCGGGATGAGGAATTAGTTTTTAAGAAGGAGAAATAAGGGTTTCCTATGTAACACAAAGATTGCCAAATCCTTGAAACTTTCGCATTTTGCCGCTGTTTAAGTTCGGAAACACATTTATTCCGTCTTTTAAGATGAAGATTTTTTCCAGTTTGCGAATGTTTGCGCTGCTGGCGCTCGGGTTGATGGTCGCCGGCATTCGGGCCGAGGCGCAGGGTTTTGGCCTTTCGGTCACGGCTCCGTTCAACATTTTGGTCAGCAATAGCCTGAGTTACACTATCATCATAACCAACCTGACTGGCATATCACAAACGGTCACGGTGACCAACACGCTGACCGGGACATCATTCCAGTTCGGCACTCCCACGGCCAGCCAGGGATCGAATACAATTAGTGGCAGTAACGTCATCTTTTTTCTTCCCCCCCTTGCCACCAACGGGACTGTAACGATGATCCTGCCGGTCGTGCCGACTTCGACCGGATTGCTCACCAATACGATTACGGTGGCTACCAACGGTATGTTCTTTGGCAGTTTCACCAACCCGGCCGTCCAGGTCACCAACACCGCGCCGGGGGCGGACATGGCGGTGACCATGACGGTTCCGGCTTCGGCGGTTTTCACCAACGATTGGATGGTTTATGGCGTGAGCGTCACGAACCTGGGGCCGGGCACTGCGACCGGTGTCTTTTTGACCAACACTCTGCCGACTGGCGTGGGATATAAAAGCGTCTCGCCTTCAAACCATTCTTACACGGTCTCAATCCAAAGCAGCAACGTCATTTTCAGTTTGGGCACGCTGACGAACGGCGCTTTCAGAAACTTCCTGTTGACGGTCCAGCCCACCAATGCGGGGGTCCTGCCTTTCGTGTCGGTGGTCAGCACGAACAATAATGCGTTTGACCCCGATACGGCCAATAATTTGGCCAGCAACAATATTACGGTTTTGAGCTACTTTGCCGGCCAGTTGACGGCGGTCACCAATTCCGCGCAGGTTTACAATTCACAAAACGGGCTGGTTGAACAGTCCATCCTGGTGTCGAACGTGGGGCCCAATTCAGTTAATGCCGTGCGGGCGGTCGTGACCGGTCTGACCAATCAACTGTTTAACGCCGTCGGCACGAACAATGGCAGTCCTTTCGTGGTTTATGCCGCCACGCTTGACACCAACCAAAGTGTGAATTTGCTGCTGCAATTTTTCGCATGGAATTATTTTTCGTTCACCAATTCGCAGTTGCACGCGTTCGCCGTGTCGGTGCCCAATTTGACTCCGCCCGCGGCGGCGGTGAGCACGAACGTCAACATCACCCGCATCATCAAGCTGACCAACGGCAGCCCGCTGATCATCGGCAGCATGCTGATTGAATTCCCGTCCATTACCAACCGGACTTACACGGTGGTTTATAACAATGACCTTTCATCCACCAACTGGCTGATCGCGCCGCCGTCCATTATCGCGCCGGCGAACCAGACGCAATGGATTGATTACGGCCCACCCACAACGGTGAGCGCGCCGCCGAACAGCAGCAATCGCTTTTATCGCGTGTTCCTGAACCCTTGACGACCATGCCGACATTGTCACCCAGCCCTATCCGAAAAGTTTGTACCCCGAATCTTTTGGGGCGGTACCTGTTGTGTTGTTTCGCGGGTTTGGCGCTGGCGGCCTCGGCCCAATCGCAGGCACCCGGCCAAAATCCGGATACCAACGGTCCCGTCGCCATACCTCCCGACGCCCAAGCCCAACCACAACCGCAACCTGGCGTTCAACCGCAGCTGCCCCCGGATCTCTGGGACCGCTGGAAGATTCAAAAGGTTTCCGAGAACGACGACTGGACGCGCCATTTCCGCATCGGGGCCATGGTCGGACTGAATATCAGCGCCAACTTTAGTACCAAGGGCACATTCAATATCAGCAAACCAGCCGGAGTTTATGACGACGGCTATGTCCGAACGGACAACACGGGAAATGCGTTCGGTCAAACCGGTTATTGGGGCTACAACAGTGCGTCCCAATTGTCCGGTTCGTCGTTGACCATGCAAAACACGACGTCATACACCACCAGCGGCAGCTCGCAAGAGAGTGGTTCGGCATTTCCAGGGTTCGACATGGCTTATGGCGGCAATCTTTGGTATTGGGGACGAACGCGGATCGGGTGGGACTTGGGATTCGGCCTGCTGCCCATCAGCATCACCGACAACCGCCCCATGTCGGCGACGGTCAACCAGACAACTTATATTTTTAACACGGGCAGCATTGTGGTGCCGGGTGCGCCATACCAGGGCGGCTTCAACCGGCAAGGTGAACCAACCATTCCCGTTACTTATACCAGCAGCAGTACCAATATTCCGGGAACTATCACCGGTTCGAGCACGCTGGACGTGATGCTCTACACCGTGAGGTTGGGGCCGTCGGTGTATTGGGATTTAAACCAGTATTTGGGTTTGTCGGCCGGTGCCGGCCCCGCCGTCGGTATCGTGTCGGGAAGTTTGAAATATAATGAGATGATCACCACCACCACCGTCGCAAGCAACAAAGGACAGATTGACGCGACCGACCTGGTCTATGGCGGCTATGTGAACGCGACGTTGATGTATCATGTTCCGGACGAAAACGGCGACCTTTACGTGGGCGTGCAATACATGTCGCTGGGCAACGCCACCATCAGCGGCGGCGGCCGGCAAGGGCAATTAAATCTGGGCGGACAGGTTTACATTACCGCCGGTATCAACTGGCCGTTCTGAAGATCATCGTAGGACGGGCGTCCCGCCGGTCTCCTTATTCTCTTTTCTGTCAATTGAAACCAATGTGCAATCAAACTGCCATAAAAGCCGAGGCGGGCATTTAAACAATCTGACGAAGCACCCCCTCGCCCCGGCCCTCTCCCCCGCTGCCAGCGGGGGAGAGGGTGCCCGCAGGGCGGGAGAGGAGGAGCGTCAATCAAATTCGCAGCACTTCGAACGCAATTGAGTATGAAACAGGTTGGAAGCCTGTCCCACCGTTCTTTCAGCGCAGCTTTTCCACCTGGATTTTCGCGGGGTCGTTCACGCCGAGCTGGAGCAGGGCGGCGTTGGCGTAAAGTTCCAGGTTCGGTTTGAATTCCGGCGCAGCGAGCGCGCGCCGTTCATGGTCGAGCTCCTTGATGGCCAGCATGTCGAGCGCCACGGGGTCGCGGCTGAACCACAGTTGGTTCAGCACCGAGGAATAATGCAGCAGACCGTGCGAACCGCCTTCGTATTGGCCGATGAGCGCATCGGTGATGTTGAGCACCACGCGGTCGCCCAGCACGGGCAGGGCGTAAATTTCCGGCACGGCAACCGCCAGCCGGCCGGGGTCGTCCGCAAAACGCCGCGTGTTGTCCACGCTGCCCATCGCCAGGCCGTAAAGATGTCCGCAAACACCGGCATATTCCTGGTTCAGCAGCGGCGCGATGCTGATGATTTTGGTGATCTGCCGGCTGACCAGCATGGAGACGAAGGATTTTCGCCCGACGCCTTCGCCTTTTTTGCCGAATTCCAAATCGCCCCAGACGAGATTGCCGATGATGGCGGTGTCAGGCTGATAAAAGTTCGTTGGATCGTAGCCCGCTTCCACGCAACCGGCCACGTCCACGCCGAGTTGCGCGCCGAGCTTGAAAAATCCGGCGGCGCGCAAATTGTCCTCGTGTTTGTCCCAGATGACGATGTGTTGCGGCGGCACGCCCGCGCCGAGCAACCCGTGAATCGCCGCGGCGACGACGGCGGGCCGCGTGCCGCTGAGCATTCCGGCGGTGGAGAAAACCTTGATGCCGACGACGTCCTGCGTCGAGACGAGGCGGCGCCAGGCAGCGGCGACCGTGGCCTGGCCGGTGAAATTCGTAAGACCGCGGTCCAGCATCACCTGCACCCGGATGGTGTCGGGCTGAAAATCGGAGATGGCGTCTGCATTTTCAACGGTGACGACCCGCGCGATGGCGTTGGTGGAATGGCCGGCAAACGAATCGGCGGCCCGGCCCGGCCAACACGCCAGTCCGACGGCGCCCGCCATTGCCAGCCGCCGGACCGCTTGCACGAATTGAGTTTGCGCGTTTCTTGACACTTTTGGGTGTGGATGCTACCACCAGCGCCGATGCTGGCCACAAAAAACCTGCCGCGATGGGGCGCGATTGGCTTTTTCGCGTTTATCCTGTTCATTGCGGGCTGCTCGCCGTCTGGTCCGCGTGCGTTGCTCAAGGGCAAAAAACTTCTGGAGCGCGGCGATTACGCCGGCGCGATGGCGCAATTCAAGACCGCCACGTCGCTCCTGGCTACGAACGCGCAGGCGTGGAATTATCTCGGGGTGGCGTGCCAGTATGCCGGCCAGCCGACCAATGCGGTGACGGCGTATCAATGCGCCCTGGCACGCGACCGCGATTTGATGGAGGCGCATTACAATCTCGGCTGTTTGTGGCTGGAGCAAAACAAACCCGAAGCGGCCGAAAGCGAGTTCACCGCCTACACGTTGCGCCGGCCCAAGGCGCCGGAAGGCTGGCTCAAGCTCGGCCTCGCGCAGCTTCAATCGCACGATGTCACATCGGCGGAAAAAAGTTTCAGCACCGCGCTTTATCTGAGCCCGAACAACGCCGAGGCATTGAACGGTTTGGGACTCGCGCGGGTCGAACGCGGACGTCCGCGCGAAGCGGCGCAATTTTTTGCGGTGGCGGCAAAGGAACAGCCGGATTACGCGCCGGCCTGGCTGAACCTGGCGACGGTGGCGCAACAGTATTTGCACGACAACACGCTGGCGCTGCAAAATTATCGCGCGTATCTGGCGCTGACGCCGCGCCCGGCGAATTGGGACGCGGTAAACGACATCGCAAACAGTCTGGAACCGCCGGCGGCGGTCGCGGCGGCGAATCCGCCACCGGCGAATCAAAATCAAGCTGCCGCATTCACGACTGAAAACAAACCGCCGGCGGCCGGCAGCGCGGTTCGCGCGACCGGGTTGCCCCGAACGCAGGCGGTCGCCCGCGCCGGTTCAAATCCGCCGCGCGGAACAACTCCGGCGCAGATCGTGAAGGTTCAGCCGCCACCGGTGATTATCGGGACGCCCGCGGCAGAAACGCCGCCGGAACCGGCAACCGGGAAGACGGGTGGCTTGAACAAACTGAATCCGCTGAATTGGTTTCGTTCTTCCGCGCCGGAAAAAAACAATGAAAATGAAGTGACGCCCCTGCCGCCACCGGTGGCCAACAACAACCGTGTCGGCGTAACGCCGCTGTCGCCGGCAAGTTCCAGCACCCCAGCGCAAACTGCATCCGCGCCCACGCCCGCGCCGGTGGTTGCGCCGAAGCCGGTCAAGATTGTTCAGCCCGCGCCGCCGGCGTTTCCGCGTTACTTGTATCTTTCGCCGCGCAAACCGCAGGCGGGCGACCGGCGGACGGCATCGGGTGCGTTCACCCGGGCGCGGGAGTTTGAGCAGGAGTCGCGCTGGCTGGACGCGCTGCAATCATATCGTCAGGCGACGGAACTGGATCCGGGCTGGTTCGAGGCGCAATATAATTACGGCGTGATCGCCTTTCGGCTGCGGAACTTCAATCAATCGCTTGCCGCTTACGAGCTGGCGCTGGCGATCCAGCCGGATTCGGTGGACGCGCGTTATAATTTCGCGCTGGCGCTCAAGGCGGCGGGTTATGTGACCGACGCGGTGAATGAATTGGGAAAAATTCTGGCGGCAAATCCGGACGAAATGCGCGCGCATCTGGCGCTGGGAAATCTTTACGCGCAGCAATTGTACGACCCGGCGCAGGCGCGGCAGCATTACCACAAGGTTTTGGCGCTGGATCCGCGCAATCCGCAGGCGCCGGACATTCAGTTCTGGCTTTCATCGAATCCGCCTTGAGGGAAGTTTGCCGGATGAAAAACTCCGCGCAAACTGTGCCGCGGCAAAGGATTTCACGTGTGGCAGCAGGTTTCAAACGCCGGCTGGAGCCCGAAATTGGCATGAAACCGGCTATAATTTAACTGGCATTCTAAATTGGAGGATTTAATCTCATGATTATGATTGGTGCGGACATACCAAACCTGGCTCTCGATAATCTGCCGGTCAATTGGTTCGACGCGGTGGTTGTGGGAATGTTGATCATCGGATTGTTCCGCGGGCGCAAGCACGGCATGTCAAAGGAAATCCTGCCGTTGTTGAAATGGGTGTCGCTGGTCGTGGTGTGCGGGATCTGGTATCCGATGGCCGCCCAACTGTTGGTCAACACCGCTTCGTTGAGCCAGTTGCCCAGTTGCATTATTGGTTATCTGCTCCTGGCGTTCGTCGTTGTGCTCGTGTTTATGTTTCTCAAATGGCTTCTGCCCAGTCGCCTGGGCGATAAAAGTTTATTCGGCGGCGGCGAATACTATTTGGGGATGTTGTCCGGCATGATTCGGTTTGCCTGCATGCTGCTGGCCGTGCTGGCTTTGCTGAACGCGCCGGTCTACACGGCGCAGGATATTAAACAACACGAAGCCTACGTGAAACGTTGGTTCGGCGGCGGATTGTATAGCGGCAACTATTTTCCCAGTTTGTACACCATCCAGGAGCAGGTCTTCACCAAATCCTACACCGGGCCTTACATCAAGGATTACCTGGGCCCGCTGCTGATCGAAACCGCTCCGCCGCCGGCCGCCAAGCCGGAGCCAAAACCGGCGGTGGTTAACATCAAGAAGTAAGCGTCGCGTCGCCAAACGAGCATGGCTGGCACGCTCTCCCCCGCAACCCGCGAACGCATCCGCGCCGCCAGCGACATCGTGGACATTATCGGCTCGTATCTGCCGCTGAAAAAGGCGGGTGCCAACTTCGTCGCCCTCTGCCCCTTTCACAAGGAAAAGACGCCCAGCTTCAACGTCAATCCGCATAAACAGATTTTTCACTGCTTCGGCTGCCACAAGGGCGGCGACGTGTTCACCTTCGTCAAGGAATACGAAAACATCGGGTTTATGGACGCCGTCCGCCGGCTGGCCGAACGCGCGAAAATTCCCCTGGAATTCGACCAGACCCCCGGCGAACAGCAATCACGCCACATCAAGGACCAGTTGCTCCAGCTCCACGAGCAAATCACGCAACGCTGGCAAAACGCGCTGCTCAATGAAGCCGGCGGCCAAATTGCCCGCGATTATCTGACAAAACGCGGCGTGTCGCCGGAAGCGGTGAAACTCTTTCGGCTCGGCTACGCGCCGGATGCTTGGGACGACACCGTCAATTGGGCCAAAAACAAAAGCCACGACCTCGCGCTCGTCGAAAAGGCCGGACTGATTCTGCGCAAGGAAGGCGGCGAGCATTATTACGACCGTTTCCGCGGACGGCTCATATTTCCGATCTGCGACGAGCAGGGCCGGGTGATTGGCTTCAGCGGACGGGTCCTGTCCGGCGACGAAAAAACGGCCAAATACGTCAACTCGCCCGAGACGCCCATTTTCACCAAGAGCCGGGTCTTCTTCGGCCTCGACAAATCCAAACGCGCGCTGCTCGACGCCGGGTTCGCCGTGGTCTGCGAAGGCCAGCTCGATTTGATTGCATGTTTCATGGGCGGGATGCAAAACATCGTCGCCCCGCAAGGCACGGCCTTCACCGCCGACCACGCGCGCATCATCAAACGTTACGTGGACGAGGTGATGCTGTGTTTTGATTCAGACGAAGCCGGACAAAACGCCGCCGTGCGGTCGCTCGACCATCTGCTGGCGTCCGGACTTGCCGTGCGGGTGGCCGTGGTGCCGGCGCCGCACGACCCGGACAGTTTCATCAAGGCCAACGGCGGCGAAGCGTTTCGAAAACTGGTGGAGGGCGCCGAGGGATTTTTTGATTACTATTTAAACCGGCTCTGCAAGCTGGACGATGCGAACAGCGACAAAGGTCGAAACGCCATTTTGCGCGGCATGGCCGAGGCCGTCCACAAGACCGGCAACAACGTGCTGGTTGACAAATACGCGCAGAAAACCGCGCTGCGCCTGGGCGTTTCCCCCGAAGCCGTCCGCGCCGAATTTTCAAAGTTCAAAGTTCAAGGTTCAGGGTTCAAAATTCAGGAACCAGAATCAGGCGAACCAGCGCCGGATTCCGAACCTGAAATGTCGCGTCCGTCCACTCAGGAATTCTGGTTGCTGAAACTTTTGTTGCTGCACGACGATTTGGTCGCCTGGACCGCGTTGCATCTGGACGTAAATTGGATTTCCCATCCACTCACGCGGCAAATTGTTGAAAAGCGGCTGGCCGCGCAGACGAATGAAACTTGGAAAAACCTCGCCGCGTTTCTGGACGAGTGTGAAACGCCCGAAATGCGAAACCTCGTCACCGAAGCCGTAGCCGAAGACCGCAAAATTCCCAATCCCGACCAGCAACTGGGCGACGTGGTTTTGAAATTGCGCAATCAATTTCTCGACCGCCAGATTGCCGCGTCCGTCCAGCGCGCGAGCCAGCCGGAAACTTCCGAGGCCGATCGCATGGAGTTGTTGCGCCAGCAGCAGGAGTTGCGGCAGCAGAAACGCATGCCGTTAAAGTGACGTGTGGCGTGTGACGCGTGTCGCGCAAATCCTGTCACTCGTCACGCGGTTCTAATTTTGAGCAACGGCCTGCCTAATATCACCGTCAGCAAACATCATTTGACGTGATTTTTGTGCCGCCGGGAGTTACCATGACCCATATATGAGGGCGTTCGCAGATTCAGATGGCTCTCGGACCGAAACGCATTCCGCATTCGGCACAAACCACCGATGAAAACTCATCCGGGAAGTTATCTCGCACTGGTGCTGGTCGCGCTGGCGCTCAACTTATCTGTCCTACAACCAACCAAAGCCGCCACTTGGGCCTTCACCGGCTCGATGATCTACGGACGCGATAGTCACACGGCGACGTTGTTGCCCAACGGGCAGGTGCTGGTCGCGGGGGCGAGAGGCGGCGATAACAGCGCGGAGCTATATGATCCGGCCACCGGGACGTGGACGGCGACCAGCTCGATGACCGCCGGCCGCAGTAGTCACACGGCGACGTTGCTAGCCAATGGGCGGGTGCTGGTCGTCGGAGGCGAAGGATCAAGCGGTTCTCTTTCGAGTGCGGAACTGTATGATCCGGCCAGCGGGACGTGGACGGCGACTGGCTCACTGACCACCGCGCGCCAGTCACACACAGCGACGTTGCTGCCCAATGGGCAGGTGCTGGTCGCGGGGGGCTGGAACGGCGGTCCTCTTTCCAGCGCGGAGCTATACAATCCGGCCAGCGGGACATGGACGGCGACCAACCTGCTGACCACTGCGCGATATGTCCACACAGCGACGTTGCTGCCCAATGGGCAGGTACTGGTCGCGGGGGGCTATGGATCAAGCGGTTATCTTTCCAGCGCGGAGCTGTACGATGTCGGCCTGGGGTTCACGAATTCCTGGCAGCCGCAGATTGCCACCGTTACCTCGCCGTTCAGTCTCGGCAGCAGCATGATGCTCACCGGTTCCCAATTCCTTGGTATCTCCGAAGGTTCGGGAGGCAACTCCCAAAACTCACCAGCCGATTATCCGGTGGTGCAACTGCGCCGCCTGGATAATGAACAAACCGTGTTCCTCTCAACCATGAACTGGTCCACAAATTCATTCACCTCTTTGCCGGTATGGAATTTCCCGCCCGGTTATGCGCTCGTGACAATGTTCGTCAACGGCATCCAAAGCACCAGCAGCGTCATCAACATCAGCGTTCCGGTTCCAACCGCACCTACGCTGACCGGTGCCCAAGCACGGACCAGTGGTTCGTTCCAGTTCGCCTTCACGAACAGTGTGGGGGCGTTATTCGGCGTGCTGGCGTCCACGAATCTGGCGTTGCCGCTGACCAACTGGACAGCGCTCGGCGGCGTCATGGAAATTTCGCCCGGCCAGTTCCAATTCACCGACCCGCAGGCGATGAACAACCTGCAGCGCTTCTACCGCACGTACTCACCGTAAATCCAGATCGCAGCCGGCGTGCGCCCATCAACTGGTTGTGTAGCTGTCTTGATGTAACAATTATTGTAATAGCTATTTCAAGGATTGTTACACATCGCCTACGGTCAATTCCGCGTCTTTTTCGAGGTTGATGCGCCTGCAAAGAAGTAACGCGCCCTGCCTTCCGTTTTATTCGTAGTTACAGTTTTTGCGCGTTTTGCGACTTTTGGCGGCTGATTTTATTTACTTCGCACCCTGATCAATCCACGCGCGGATCAGGCCGATTTGGCCGGGCGTGAGCGGTCCGATGTTCGCCTTGTTGTGCAACGGCGGCATCCAGGCATCTTTATCGTCGGCGAGATGGGCAACATTCAGGACAAGCTGACTTTTCGCGCTGTTGCCGGGAATGACAACCTTGCCGTCCTTGCTGCCTTTGAGCGCGTTTTCAAGGCTGTCGAGCTTCAGTTTGGCTTTTGGTTTGTCGCCGCTGTGACATTTGACGCAGGACTGGTCGAAAACGGGCTTGATGTCAGCGGCATAAGTCACGCCGGTTTTCGTTGAAGCGGGCGGCAATTGAGCGGTATCGGCAGCAGCAGCCAGCGCCAACCCGAAGGTGGCCGCCAGTGCGATGATGGCGAGTTTGATCGAAGTCGGTATTTTCATAGGTTAAGTTGATTTCGCTTACAATTTGAACTTAGGACGCCCGAGGTGTCAAAAGGTTTCAAAAAAGCTTTCTTCTTTTGGGAGCGCCGGCGTCTCGCCGGCTTGTTGCCTGGCGACGGACGGATCAACTCGCCGGCGGGACGCCAGCGTTCCCAGGAGGTGGAAAATGGTGACGGTCGAAACGGATTTGAATCTCAGTCCGGCTTGCGAACGGTTTATGCATGCGCCAACCTTGCCGTGTGAACGATGAAAATTTCTCCGAGGCCGCATTGGTGATGCTCGGCCACGGCACGACGCAAAATGACAGTTCCGCCGCGCCGGTTTACCAGCACGCGGCGGAATTGCGCCGCCGGAAAATTTTCGCCGAAGTCCGCGAGGCATTCTGGAAACAGGAGCCGCAAATCAAAAAAGTCCTGGCGGAGCTTTCCGCGCCGCGCGTGTTCATCGCGCCCCTGTTCATCAGCGAAGGGTACTTCAGCGACGAAGTCATCCCGCGCGAACTCGGCTTTTCCGAACACTCAACACTCAACACCCTGTCCTCCGAAGCTTCCGAGCGAAGGAGGATCAACACTCAACATTCAACCATTTTTTACTGCCGCCCGGTCGGCACCCACGACAGCATGACCCGTGTGCTTTTGGACCGCGCCAATGAAATCGTCGAAACCTTTCCGTTTCCGCGCGCGCCCAAGCCGCAGGACATCACGCTGTTCATTGCCGGCCACGGCACGGAGAAGAACGAAAATTCCCGCAAGGTCATCGAACATCAGGTTGGATTGCTTCGGGCCATGAACCTGTATGCCGGGGTTCAGGCGATTTTTCTGGAAGAATCGCCGCGCATCGCCCAATGTTACCAGCTGGCACTGACGAAGAATCTGGTGGTTGTCCCGTTTTTCATCAGTGACGGTTTGCACACGCAGGAAGACATTCCCGTGATGCTGGGTGAAGCGCAGCGGACCGTCCGGCAACGGCTTGCCGGCGGCCAGCCGCCTTGGCGTAATCCGACGGAAAAGAGCGGCAGGCTCGTCTGGTATGCGCCCGCCGTCGGCAGTGAACCGCATATGGCCGACGTGATTTTGGAGCGGGTGAGGGAAGCAAACTGCAGCGGCGATCTGTGACCGCCGCATTATTTGGAATTTGGAAGTGCGACGCTCATAGAGCGCCGCTACAACATTTTTATGAACAAACTGCGTTTTGGAATTTTGAGCACGGCCAACATCGGTCGCCAAAACTGGAAGGCCATTTTCAATTCCGGCAATGCCATCGTCACCGCCGTTGCCAGTCGTGACGCGGGGCGCAGCCGCGAATTCATTCGCGCAGGCCAGCGTGAGTTTCCGTTCGCTGCCGAACCGGCTGCGCTCGGCAGTTACGAGGAACTGCTCACATCGCCAAACGTGGACGCCGTGTACATCCCGCTTCCAACCGGACTGCGCAAGGAATGGGTCGTGCGCGCGGCGGCAGCGGGCAAGCACGTCATTTGCGAGAAGCCGTGCGGCGTCAGTTTCGCCGACGTCCGGGAAATGGTGGACACCTGCCGCAAAAACCGCGTGCAGTTCATGGACGGCGTAATGTTCATGCATAGTCCGCGTATGCCGCGCATTCGCGAAGTGCTTGACGATGGCAAGAGCGTCGGCCCGATGCGGCGGATTTCGTCGGCGTTTAGTTTCCTCGGCACCGGCGATTTTTCGCGCGGCAACATTCGCGTGGACGGACGGCTCGAGCCGGCCGGCTGCCTTGGCGATTTGGGGTGGTATTGCATCCGGTTCACACTTTGGGCCATGAAATGGCAACCGCCGCACACGGTCACCGGCCGGATTCTCTCGCAATCCGAACCCACCGGCGGTCGTGAGCCCGCACCCACCGAATTTTCCGCCGAACTTGTTTTTGACGACGGTGTTTCGGCGGGATTTTACACTTCGTTTCTCGCCGCCCCGCAACAATGGGTTTTTGTCAGCGGCGTGAACGGTTGGGTGTGGACGCCGGATTTCGTCCATCCGTTCAACAGCCGGGAGCCGGCTTTTGAGGTCAACCGGACCGAAATTCGTGTCCGGGAGGCTGGCGCCGCTCAAAGGCAAACACCTGTTCCAGAATCAGCCGAGCTGGGCCATCCGGCCGCGCAGAACACCATCATGTTCCGCAACTTCGCCAACCAGGTTTTTTCGGGGAAACTCAATGACGAATGGCCGATGTGGGCGCTGAAAACGCAGCAGGTGATGGATGCGTGTCTTGAGGCTGCTCGTAGAAATGGCAGCGTTAAACTGTGACAAATTGCATTCAGTTTGCGATCAAGTGACGCGTAATGCGTGATGCGTGATGCGTAAATCACGGATCACGCGTCATTTCCATCTTCCATCCTCCACCCTCCATCCTCTATGCTTCCGTCGTGCTTTTTCGGAAGATCACCATCATCGGCGTCGGCCTGCTCGGCGGCTCCATCGGACTGGCCGTCAGACGCCGGAAACTCGCGCGCCAGACCGCGGGCTTCGTCCGCCGTCACGCCAGCCTGAAAGACTGTGAACGGGCGGGGGCGGTGGATTTCGCCACCACCGATTTGCTGGCGGCGGTTTGGGATGCCGACCTCGTCATCCTATGCCTGCCGCTGTCGCAAATGCGTTCGCGCGTCAGGGAAATGCTTCCGGCATTGAAGCGCGGCGCCATTGTCACCGACGTCGGCAGCGTCAAAGCCGGTGTCGTGCGCGAACTCGAATCGCTGGTGGCCAAAGCCGGCGCGCGTTTTGTCGGCAGTCATCCGATGGCCGGCGCGGAAAAAACCGGCGTAAACGCCGCGCGCGCAGATTTGTTTGTCAACACCGTTTGCGTCATGACACCGGTGAAAACGACAAACCAGGCCGCGCTGAAAAGGGTGGAACAGTTTTGGAGGGTGATTGGTTCGCGCGTGCTGCGATTGACGCCGGAAATTCATGACTCACTCGTGAGCCGGTCGAGCCATTTGCCGCACATCATCGCGGCGACTTTGGCCAGCCATGTTTTGAATCCGGCGCATCCCAGACATCAGGCCGCGCTTTGCGCGAACGGTTTTCGCGACACGACGCGCATCGCATCCGGCTCGCCCGAAATGTGGCGCGACATCGCCCTGGCCAATCGCAGGAACCTGGCGAAGTCGCTGGATGCTTTCATCGCCAATTTGCAAAAATTCCGGCGCGTGCTGAAAAAAGCCGACACGGAGGCCATCGCAACGTTTTTTGAAACGGCCAAAAAACGCCGCGACAACTGGTGCACCGGCTGCGCCTCGCCTTCTCCCGAATGAATCAACCACGGATGAACACGGATAAACACGGATTTTTCAGACGCGAATTGCACGCATTTTCGCCAATTAAATTCGTGTTAATTCGTGGAATTCGCGTCAAAGTGTTTTTGGATCCGTGTCCATCCGTGTTCATCCGTGGTTAAAATGGCCTTACCCGACCTCATCGAAATTGTGCCGCTGGACAAACCGGTCCATGCCGAAATCACCGTGCCCGGGTCGAAGAGCATCACGAACCGTGCGCTCATCCTCGCGGCGCTGGCGGACGGCGAAGTGACCCTCCAAGGTGCGCTGTGGAGCGAGGACACGCAAATCATGGTCGAGTGTTTGCAGGAACTTGGCTTCATGGTGAATGTCGCGACCGATCCGGACGAAATTTGCAATCGCACCATTACGGTTTATGGGCAGGGCGGGAAAGTCCCCGGCGGCGGCACGGCGGAAAATCCGCTGGAACTGTTTGTGGGCAACGCCGGTACGGCGGCGCGGTTTCTGTCCGCGCTGGTTTGTCTGGGCAAAGGCGTTTACCGGTTGCACGGCGTGCCGCGGATGCACGAGCGCCCGCAAAAGGCGTTGTTCAAGGCGTTGCGCGAGCTGGGTTATCGCGTGGATGCGCCCAATGACAAATTGCCGGCGGTGATTTATGGGAGGGACGCCGTGTCGGCGTCCCAAAAAATTGGGGACGGCGGCACGCCGTCCCTCCCAAAGAAATGTACCGTGAGCGTCGAGGAAAGCTCGCAGTTTGCGTCGGCGTTGCTGCTCTGCGCAAAAGTTGGTGGCTGGAAAATTGAAGTGACGGGTGAAAACGCCGAAGAATCGCCTTACGTTGCGATGACTTCAAAACTGATGGAAGTGTTTCCCCATCGCGGGGGAAAGTTTCAAATCGAGCCGGATGCTTCGAGCGGGAGTTATTTTTGGGCAGCTGGAGTTTCGCTTGGTCGGAACAACGATGCGATAGAAAACAAAAATGAATCACAAGAAAAGTCGCAACTATGCGAAAGGCTCGCTACTTATTTTAGATGGGGTGTGACTGTTGTTGGATGGCCGAAATCAAAGTGGCAAATTGACGCTTTTTTCCCGTGGCGTTTGATTGATACTGCCGCACACTCAATAAAGTTTGGAACAGTTGATGAGGCTCAAGTGATCCAAGAATATGGAAGCGACTGGCGGAATCACCCAGAAAAAATTACAACAGCTCAAAAGCCGGCAATTTCACGCCAACATCATCTTGGTGATAGCATAATGACCCTTGCAGTTGTCGCTCCATTTTCTTTGCTTCCCGTCAAGTTGATTGATTTAGAACGTCTCCGCGTTCAAGAATGCGAGCGCGTGGTCGCGTTGCGAACGGAATTGACCAAGTGCGGCGCGAAGGTGGTCGAGGAAGGTGATACGCTGACGGTTTACCCGTCCAAACTTCACGGCGCGGAGATTGAGACCTACAACGACCATCGCATGGCGATGTGTTTTGCGATTCTGGGATTGAAAGTTCCCGGCATCAAAATCAAGAATCCCGCGTGCGTGAAAAAGACATTTCCGAATTTTTTCCAGAAACTGGCCGCGCCGCAACCAAAAGGGCTGGGGGCGGAAATTTGGGAAATTAAAAACGGCCAGCGGACACGAAAATTGTCCGGCGAAGAATTGTTCGCAGGATAAAATCGTCCTCGTCGTCGTCCTCGTTCTCGTAATCGGATTTAGGGAATTCGAGGACGAGAACGAGGACGAGAACGAGGACGAGAACGAGGACGAGCGGGACTAAAATTTGATGAAACAACCGATTATCATCGCCATTGACGGCACGAGTGCCAGCGGCAAGAGCACAAACGCGAAGCTCGTGGCCAGGGCGCTCGGCTACGTTTATGTGGACACCGGCGCGATGTATCGCACGCTGGCGTGGCATTGCCTGCGGAAGCGAATTGATGTGCACGACGCCAAAGCCGTCGCTGCCGCGTGCCGCAAATGGAAAACGTCGCTGGTGTGCGTGGATGGCCGCGTGCGGTTGCTCGTGGACGGTTATTATCCAGAAAAGGAAGTCCGCACCGCCGAAACCAGCGCCGCCGTGCCGCACGTCGCAGCGGTTCCCCAGGTGCGCAAATGGATGGTCAAACGCCAGCGCGAGTGCGTCCAATTCGGCAATCTCGTCATGGAAGGGCGCGATATCGGGACGAATGTGTTTCCGGAAACGGATTTCAAATTTTATCTCGACGCAAAACTGGAGGAACGCTCGCGCCGCCGCGCTGCCGATGGAGTTCAGGAAAATCTCGCGGCGCGCGACCAGCGCGACAGTCAGCGCGCAACGGCGCCGTTGATGATCGGGCTGGGCGCCAAGGTCATCAACAATTCGAGCATGACATCCGAACAGACGAGCAGCTTGATCCTGGCGGAGGTTCGCAAAAGGCTGGTGCCGGGAAAATGACTAATTCCTGAACCATAATAACGAAAGAATCCTCAAATGTTCAAATGCCGGACTTGCGTTGGTAGGGCGCGTCACTCCGTGCGCGCCATGGAATGTATTCGGACGGGCGGCGGGCAGGGGACTGCCCGCCCTACCGGCTGGTTGGCTCTTCCCCTATGAACCTGTCCTACCGCCTTGGCTGGCTCGGTTTTCGCGCGCTGTACCGGTTTTATTTCCGCTGGCGCGTCTTCAATGCGGAGCGGGTGCCGCAAACCGGCCCGGTCATTCTTGCCTCCAACCACGCGAGTTTTCTGGACCCGCCGCTGGTCGGTTCGGGATTGCGCCGTCCGATCAATTATCTCGCGCGGGAAAGTTTGTTTCGATTTCCGGGTATCGGCGCGCTGTTGCGTTCGTGGCATTCCGTGCCGGTGGACCGCGACGGCGGTGGCGCGGCGGGATTGAAGGCCATTCTCGAACGGTTGCTCGCCGGCGGCGGAATCATTTTATTTCCCGAAGGCACGCGGACGCGTGATGGCCGGTTGCAGCCCGCGCGCTCCGGCATCGGTTTGGTGGTAATCAAGTCCGACGCGCCGGTCGTGCCGGTGCGGACGTTTGGGACGTTCGAGGCTTACGGGCGGCACGTCAGATTTCCCCGGCCCAAACGGGTGGCCGTGAAATATGGCCGGCCGCTGCGTTTTGAAAAATTGCGGACCGAGGCGAAGAATTGTTCGAAGGCGCGGCTCAAGGAAATCTACCAGCAAATCGCCGACGAAATCATGGCGGCGATTGCAAACTTGGAGCCGCGGGCTGACGATGATCCGTAGCAGCCGACGTGAGTCGGCTCTGATCTTTCAACACTTCATCCACCGGCGTCACACGCTGGAAAATTGGAGCCGACTCACGTCGGCTGCTACAACATTAAATCCCCAGGTTCGACAGGGTATTGCTGATGGCGTTGACGATTTGGACGAGCCGGGGATTCGATTTCTCGAAGCCATCCACCGACGAGTGCAAACCCTGAAGCGAATGGTGAAGTGATTGCGGATTTCGCTTTGTGCGGGTGGCTTCGTGCGCGGAAAGCTGCGCGAAACCGGCGATGCTTTCGGCCTGTTCATCGTGCGTTTTCGCCAGCTTGCCGACCTCGGACTTGAGCGTGCCGAGCAACTGGAGCAACTCGCGTTTGCGTTCTTCGTTGACGGCTTCCGCGCCGCGGATTTTCGCCTCAATTTCGCCGATTGTTTTTTCGATCATGTTGTAAAAGTATTCGTTGCTGAAAATTCAGCAAGCGTGTTCACCAACGTCCGATGCGCGGCAGAACCGGCCGGACGAGCTCCCAGATGTTTTCGCAGACAACTTCAATTGCGCCCGTGCCGCTCACCACGCGCACCCGATTCGGTTCGGCGGCAGCGATGGCCTCGTAACCCTGGGCCACGCGCTCAAAGAAATATCTGTCCCCTTCCTCAATCCGGTCGCGGACAAAGGGCAGGGTGGATTGACGCGACTGCAGGCGTTCGGCGCTGACTTCCGCCGGCACGTGCAGCAGCAAGGTCAGGTTGGGCCGCGTGTCACCGACGGCAAAGTCAATCACGCTCTTGACCAGCGCCAGATCCAACCCGCGCCCGTATCCCTGATACGCCGTCGTCGAATCGTAAAAGCGGTCGCATACGACAATTTCGCCGACGTCCAGCGCCGGACGGATGGTTTCGCGGACGAGTTGCGCCCGGCTGGCATTCATCAACAGCAATTCGGTTTCGTAGGTCATGGTCACGTTCACCTTGCTGTGCTTGAGCGTGTGGCGGATTTCCTCGCCGATGGGTGTGCCACCCGGTTCGCGCAACACGCGCACGCGATGTCCCAGTGCGCGCAGCCGTTCAGCCAACAGCTCCACCTGCGTGGATTTGCCGCAGCCTTCCGTGCCTTCAAATGTGATGAACAAACTTTTTGCCATTTTTGATTTACGATTTACGATTTACGTGCTGTACAAAAGATCAAAGCGGATTTTAATTTCGTGCCTTTCGTGTGTTTCGCGGTTCAAAGTTTCTTCAGTTTTGGTCCCTTGGGGGTGTCTTCGATGACCCAGCCTTTGGCCTTCAATTCGTCCCGCATCGCGTCGGCGCGCTTGAAATCCTTTCTTTTCCGAGCTTCTTGCCTGGCGAAGCCAAGCGCAAGAATTTCTTCCGGCAAATTGTCACTGTGACGAAGTTCTAGTCCCAAAACTTTGTCAAAATTTGCCCAAGTAGCAAGTGCGGTGGCAGCTTCGATAGCAGTTAAAGTATTTGTCGCAATACGGCGATTGATCTCACGCACCCAATCAAAAACCACCGCCCATGCCGCAGAAACATTGAGGTCATCATCCAATGCGGCGGCAAATTTTTTCAACACTCCAGTGTCTGGAGGAGCGGAAGTCCAATTACCAGCCTTTTCTATTTCGCGCAGCTTGCTGATGCAATCGTCAATTCGTTCCAACCGGGAACGGGCACCTGCCAGTCCATTGAGCGTGAAGTTGAAGGTCTCGCGGTAGTGCGCACTCAAGAGCAGGCAACGAATTTCACGGCCGGTGAAACCTTTCGCCAGCAAATCGCGCAGCGTAAAAAAATTGCCGAGCGACTTGCTCATTTTTTTGCCCTCGACCAGCAGATGCGCGCCGTGCAGCCAGTGTTTGACAAACGGTTTGCCGGTCGCGCCTTCGCTTTGGGCGATTTCGTCCTCGTGATGCGGAAAAATCAGGTCCTCGCCGCCGAGATGCAGGTCAAAGCTCGGGCCGAGTATTTTCGTGCTCATCGCGCTGCACTCGATGTGCCAGCCGGGGCGGCCTTCGCCCCACGGACTGGGCCAGAAAATGTCGCCGTCCTCAGGCACGCGCGCCTTCCAGAGCGCGAAGTCGGCGACGGATTCCTTGGCATATTCGTCGCTCTTGACGCGCTCGCCGGTGCGGAGTTCGTCGAAGTTCAGCTTGAGCAACTGGCCGTAGATGCAGCCGCAGCCGCGGTATTTTTCGATGCTGAAATAAACCGAGCCGTCCGCCGCTTTGTAAGCAATGCCGCGGGCGATGAGTTTTTCGATGAGCGAAATGATATCGGCGATGTGTTCGGTGGCGCGCGGGGTGTGGTGGGGCAGGCGGCAATTGAGCGTTTTCAAGTCCTCGAAGAACGCGGCTTCGTATTTGCCGGTGAATTCGCGCAGGGAGGTTTTGGTTTCCCGGACGCGTTTGATGATTTTGTCCTCGACATCCGTGATGTTCATCACATGCGTGATGGCGTAGCCCTTGAATTCAAGATGGCGGCGGACGAGGTCGCCGAAGACGAACGTGCGCCAGTTGCCGATGTGGGCGAAGTCATAAACCGTCGGCCCGCAGCAATACATGCCGGCCTTTTTGCCCGCCGGGTCAAGCGGCGCGAAGTCCTGAACCGAGCGGGACAGTGTGTTGAACAGTTTTAAAGCCATTTGCGTCCGCGCAAATTAAGCTGCGTTGCGCGAAAGGAAAGCGGAAATTATTTTCGCGCCGGCTGGCTGGCGGCGTCCGGTGATTTGGGTTGCAGCCGCTGACAGCGTTCGACGAACAGAAAGAAAACCCCGGGGCCGAAGCAGAGCAGCATGACGGAGATGCCGGTGGCAATGCCCCAAAACGTGCCGGCGGGCGCGCAACAGTCGTCGCGGCGGCGGGCGATGACGTGGCTGGGCACGGCGATAAGGAGTTCAAGGATGCTGCCGCGCAGGAGCCAGCGCGTGGCGCGTTTGAGGAGTGCGTCGGGTTCGTCCGATTTGGTGGCGCGACGGAAAATAATCGCCCAGATCAACCAGAAGACGAGAACGGGAACAAAGATGCTCAAATCGGATTGCCAATCGGAACCGGACATATTTTTCGCCGGGTTGTGATTCAGGGTGTTCGCGATTTTGAGAAACAAGTTTGGCAGATCAAAAACCTCGAAAGCGGCATCCTTGATTATTGCACAAAGCAGGGAAAAAATCCGGCTAGAAAAAGGTTGGCCAGGAAAAATGCGGTCACCATAACAGGAATTTGCAGTGGGCGTCGCGCGGGCAGCCGGCGTTTGGCGATATTGATTGGCAGCAACAGGAGCAGTGACTGTCCGGCAACAAGAATGGCGAGCCAGAGCCAGTAGCCCCACTCCGAATAGATTTGCAGTGTTTCGTGAAGTCCCTTGTTGTCGTTGTTTTTTCCCCAACCGCCGAATGCGATTAACAACACCGGCACAGTCAGCAGCAGCAGCGCCATCGCGTAGAGCAGGACAGTGAGTGCGGCCCAGCGTTTCATGTGACGGCTGAATTCAGCCATCAAGTTCAACACCAAACCAGCGAAATCGGCGCGTCAATTTTTTGCGAAATGTTGTTTTCGTGTCTTGCCAACATTTTCATTTCCCAGCAAACTTTCCAAAACGGTCATTAAATGCCGACATTGAAAAAGGAGCACATGAGCAAAGAGGCAAAGCTGGAGTTGGACGGAAAAGTATATGCGCTGCCGACGGTCGAAGGCAGCGAAGGTGAAAAGGCGGTGGATATTTCATCGCTGCGTGCGAACACGGGTTACATCACGCTGGACGACGGCTACGGCAACACGGGTTCGTGCGTCAGCAAAATCACGTTCATTGATGGCGAAAAGGGGATTTTGCAATATCGCGGCATTCCCGTCGAAGAACTGGCGGAGAAATCCAACTTCATCGAGACGGCGTATCTCATCATTTACGGCGGCCTGCCGAACCGCGCGCAGTTGAAACGTTTTTCGGATTTGCTCACCGACAACCAGTTTCTGCACGAAGACATGAAGTTTCATTTCGAGGGTTTTCCGACGGGGGCGCATCCGATGGCGATTCTTTCGGCGATGATCAACGCGGCGAGCTGCTTCGACGAGCGCCTGATGTCCTGGAAATGGGGCGAGACCAGGGATTTTGACTTGTATGTGGCCCGGCTGATTTCGCAGGTGCGGACGATTGCGGCGTATTCCTATCGCAAGTCGCGCGGGCTGCCGTTGATTTACCCGAAGAAGGCCTACAAATACACGGCGAACTTCCTGCACATGCTGTTCTCGACGCCATACGAGGATTTTGAATTGAAACCGGAAGTCGTCAAGGCGCTCGACTTGATTTTCCTGCTGCACGCGGACCACGAGCAAAATTGCTCCACGTCCACCGTGCGCATGGTGGCGTCGAGCCAGGCGAACCTGTTCGCCAGTTGCGCCGCGGGCGTGTGCGCGTTGTGGGGGCCGTTGCACGGCGGCGCGAACCAGGCGGTGATCGAGATGTTGGAAGAAATTCATCGTGAGAACGACGACGGCTCGAAATTCATCACGGCGGCGAAGGACAAAAACAGCGGCAAAAGACTCATGGGCTTTGGCCACCGCGTCTACAAGAATTACGACCCGCGCGCCAAAATCATCAAGAGAGCCTGCGACGACGTTTTGTCCAGGTTGAACTTCAATGACCCGTTGTTGGACATCGCCAAGCATTTGGAGGCGGCGGCGCTCAAGGATCCGTATTTCATCGAACGCAAGCTTTATCCGAACGTGGATTTTTACAGCGGCATCATCATGCGCGCGCTCGGCATTCCGGGGGAAATGTTCCCCGTGATTTTTGGGATTGGGCGGATGCCCGGCTGGATTGCGAATTACAAGGAAATCATGGAGGAATCGAAAAGCCGCATCTATCGGCCGCGGCAGATTTACACCGGGCGCACGCTCAACCATTACGTGCCCCTGTCGGAACGCAAGTAAATGCAGGGTAAATAGGCGTTGTGTTTTCTGATTTTGTCTTCAAGATTTGAAAACAACATCGCTTGCGGAAAGGCATAAATCCTGCTCATTTCAGGACACAAGTGCCATGAAGAAAATTTTGGTCATAGACGATGAGGAATGGCTGCGCGAGATGATTTATCTGGCGCTGAAGCAAAAAGGCTTTGAAGTCATCGAAGCCGTCAATGGCGCGGATGGCATCGAAAAAGCGCGCAAAGAATTGCCCGACCTCATCCTCTGCGACGTGAACATGGAAAAAGTGGACGGTTACCTGACCCTGTCCTCGTTGCGCACGGAAGCGCCCACGGCCTCCATTCCGTTCATCCTGATGACCGGCCTCGCCGACAACGCGGGCATGCGGCACGGCATGGAATTGGGAGCCGACGATTACCTGCCGAAACCTTTCACCACCGACGGACTTTACGCCGCCGTGGATGCGCGCCTGAAAAAAGCCCAGACCGTGCGCGATGAAGCCGAGCGCAAGCTCGCCCATTTGCGTGACAACATCAGCCTGATGCTGCCGCACGAGTTGCGCACGCCGCTCAACGGCATTCTCGCCTACGGCGAAATTCTCGCCGCCGACGCCGCCAAACTCAAACCCGCCGAAATTGCTGAAATGGGCCACGTCGTCCACCAGTCCGGCAAGCGGCTGGAGCGGCTCATCGAAAACTTTTTGATTTACGCGCAGCTTGAATTGATTGCCGCCGACCCGAAGAATGTCAACGCCCTGCGTCTCGGCCGGACGGAACATCCCGTTGCGCTGCTTGAGAAGCATGCCGCCGCGCAGGCTGCGTTCGCGAATCGTTCCCCGGATTTGTCCTTCGAGCTGGCGGACATTCCCGTGCCGATGGCCGAGGAATATCTCAGCAAGGTTGTGGATGAACTCGCGCAAAACGCCTTCAAATTTTCCGATCCCGGCTCGTCCGTTCGCTTGTCGCTGACCGAGGCGTTCAACACCATTACACTTGCCATCAGTGATCAGGGTCGCGGATTTACCACCGAGCAAATCACGCGCGTCGGCGCTTATATGCAATTCGACCGCACGATGCAGGAGCAGCAGGGGTTGGGGCTCGGCCTGGTCATCGCCAAGCGCCTCGTTGCCTTGCACGGCGGCACACTTTCCATTGTAAGTGAGCCGAGCATGGGCGCGGTCATCTCGGCCAAATTCCCCAAGACGAAGACCGAGACGCCTGCGTGATGGGACGATAAAACCTCAAAACGGCAGTTTTCCGTAGAGTAAAACCAGTCCGCGTCCGGCCAGTTCGGCCGCCAGAAACACCAGCGCGATTCCCACGACCGGCGCGAAATCCACCTTGCCCGCCCGCAGCGGCACCGCGCGCAAGGGCGACAACAAGGCCTGCGCCCCGGCGTTCACATAACTCCAAAACGGATGTTTGCCGAAGTAAATGTAACTGTTCAACAGATGCAGGGCGAGCAACACGCCGATGAGGTATTTCCAAGTCAGGTAACTGCCCAGCCCGATGACCAGCGATTCTTCGATGCGATGAGCCAGCGAGACGGGTTCGGGAATGACTTGCAGCCACGCCAGCAGCCAGCTCGCCAGCCACCAAAGAGACGCCGTGACCATCAGCGGCAGAAGAAATTTCACCCCGCGCGCCCAGCGATCCATGCCGCCCAGGGGCATTCGCACCAGGCGATGAAAGGGCAGGGGTTCCGGCCCGGCCAGGATGGAAAGCAGCAGCAGCCAGAGATAAAACACACCGAGCATCAGCCCGAAGCTGAAAATCGAAAACAACAGCATTCGCAGAAATGACAGCATCGGCCCGGATAAGTTGCTGGAAAACGAAAGCGCGGTGATGCCCAAATCCAATTTCCCCGCCCAGTTCGCCGCCGAACCAATCTGCCAGTAAATTCCCGCGCGCAGCAGCAACAGCCCGCCCAGCGCCGCGAGCAAATGCCACCGGCGCAAACGCCGCGGCTCGGCCCGCCGCAGTGTGCCAATCAACGTCGCCGGCGTCCGTCTGCCGAGCGGATCGAAGCGGACCGAACGCCAGTTCAGCCACAACAACAAACCCGCAAGGTTCAGAATGAAGTCAATCAGGGCCATGAAAACGTGATGCGTATTACGTGTTGCGTGTTTCGTCAAGCAGCGATCATCCGTCGCTGCTTGAAGGGGCGCACTTCTTCTCCTGCCTGGGAGCGCCGGCGTCTCGCCGGCTGTTGCCAGTGGCGGATTGATCCACTCGCCGGCGGGACGCCAGCGCTCCCGGGCCCTGCATCCCGCATCCTGCCTACATCATCTTGAGCAATGTATCCGCCATTTCCGACGGGGTGGCGGCGACGCCGATGCCTGCTGCTTTGAACGCCGCGATTTTTGCCGCCGCCGTGCCTTCGCCGCCGCTGATGATGGCGCCCGCGTGGCCCATGCGGCGTCCGGGCGGCGCCGTCGCCCCGGCGATGAATCCCGCCACGGGTTTTTTGCAATTTTTCCTGATCCACCGGGCAGCTTCTTCTTCGGCGCTGCCGCCGATCTCGCCGATGATAAGAATGCCGTGCGTGTCCGGATCGTCGTTGAACAACTTGATCACATCGAGATGCGAGAGCCCGGGAAGCGGGTCGCCGCCGATGCCGATGCACGTGCTTTGACCCGCGCCGCGGGTGGTGAGTTGCCAGACGGCTTCATAAGTCAGCGTGCCGCTGCGCGAAACGACGCCGACGTGCCCTTTTTTGTGGATGTAACCGGGCGCGATGCCGATGCGGCAGCCACCATGGGAATCTTTTTCCTCACCGGGCGTGACGATGCCGGGACAATTCGGGCCGATGAGCCGCGTCGCGCGGCCTTGCAATGCGCGCTTCACGCGAATCATGTCGCGCACGGGAATGCCTTCGGTGATGGCAACCACCAGTTCCAGCCCGGCATCCGCGCCTTCCAGAATTGCGTCGGCGGCAAAGGCTGCCGGAACAAAAACGGCGGAGGCCGTCGCGCCGGTTTGTTTCACCGCCTCGGCGACCGTGTCGAAAATGGGGACTTTCTTTCCGCCGTGCTCAAAGACCTGGCCGCCCTTGCCGGGGGTGACGCCGGCGACAACCTGCGTGCCGTATTCAATCGAGAGCTGCGCGTGTCGGGCGCCGAAGCTGCCGGTGATGCCTTGGACGAGGACTTTGGTGTCGGGCTTGACGAGAATGGACATGATGAATTTACGATTTACGATTTACGATTTGAAATTAATCTTCGCATCAGTTCACCAAGATTTTGCATGGCGTTTCTCCATCGCTGTACGCAGCGACCCGGCAAAATTCAACGCGTCATCATTGGCCTGCATACGTTCCCATGGCGTTTTCGCCAAGCTGTCTCTCAACAACGACAAATCAATGTCACCGTCCACCGACACACCGTAAACCGGTGAAGCCTCTTTCAAAACCATCCCTGCTTTGGTGTTTTCTTTCGGCATTGATTTACTTCGCATTGCGTTTGTGAATGCAAATGGTGTTGCCGTCGGGGTCGTAAATAAACGCCATGCGGCAGACGGGCGTGGGAAACGGCTCGGCACGGAACTTCACGCCCTGCGCGCGCAGATGCGCGATGGCGGCATCGAAGTCCTCGACCTCCAGCGCCACGGTGCAGCCGTCGGGGCTGGGATTCCAGCCGGACATGCTGCCGATGGACAACGCATACGGCCCGAATTCATATTCCACCCATCTGGCGTCCGGGAGATCGGTGATGGTGGTGGGTTTCAAGCCCAGTGCGCCCTCGTAAAACTTGCGCGCCCGCGGCATGTCGGTGACGGAATAACAGCAAAACGCGATTTCGGTGACTTTCAGCATAATGTATTCAAGTTGCTAAATTATCATCGGCCAACTGCCTTCACCACCTTCTGCGCCGCGTCGGCCATGGAATCGCCGGTGATGAGTTTCAAGCCGGATTCGGCCAGGGTTTTTTTGCCGGCGGCGACGTTGTTGCCTTCCAGCCGGACCACGAGCGGCAGTTTGAGGCCGGTTTCCTTCACCGCCGCGACGATGCCGGTGGCAATGACGTTGCAATCCATGATGCCGCCGAAGATGTTCACCAGAATGCCCTTCACGTTTGAATCCTGCAGGATGATTTTGAACGCCGCCGTCACCTGTTCCTTGCTCGCGCCGCCGCCCACGTCGAGGAAGTTCGCCGGCCGGCCGCCGAAATGCTGGATGATGTCCATCGTGGCCATCGCCAGCCCGGCGCCGTTGACGAGGCAGGCGATGTTGCCGTCGAGCTTGATATAATTCAGGTTGAACTTGCTGGCCTCGATTTCGAGCGGCGCTTCCTCGTTCAAATCGCGCATCGCCTGGATGTCGGCGTGGCGGTAAAGGCTGTTGTCATCGAGCGAGATTTTCGCGTCCAGTGCCACGACGGTTTCCTTGCCGCCGGGCAGTTCGACGACACACATCGGATTGATTTCCACGAGCGACGCGTCGCATTCCCACCACGTGTTGAAAACGCCGGTGACGAATTTTGCGGCGGCGTTGAGCAAATCGCCCTTGAGACCAAGCCCGACGGCAATCTTGCGTGCCTGATACGGCATGATGCCCACGGCGGGATCAATCCATTCCTTGAAAATCTTCTCCGGCGTTTTGGCCGCGACCTCCTCGATGTCCATGCCGCCTTCGGTGCTGGCCATGACTAGCGGCCGGCCCACGGCGCGATCGAGCAGCACCGCGAGATAAAATTCCCTTTTGATTTTCGCGCCGCTGGCGATGAGCAGCGTCTGCACACGGCGACCGTCCGGGCCGGTCTGTTTGGTGACGAGCACCTGGCCGAGCATGTTCCTGGCGTGCGACACCGCCTCGTCCACCGACACGGCGGCCTTCACGCCGCCTTGAAAACCGGTCTTGAAAGTCCCTTTGCCGCGTCCCCCGGCATGGATTTGCGATTTGACGACGACTTTTGCGCTGCCACCGGTGACGATTGTCTCCGCCGCCGCGCGGACCTCGTCGAGCGATTTGGCGGGGATTTCGAGCGGGACGGCGACGCCGTATTGGGCGAGCAACTGCTTGGCCTGATACTCGTGGATGTTCATTTCAAAATTTGACCCGGCGCATTAAAAACGATTGCAACCGGAAATCAAACTTTTAACACAAGCGAAGTGGTTGAGGGTTGAAAGTTGAGAGTTGAGGGTGTGGTGTGGTGTGGTGTCGGCGCTGTGCGCCGATGGGTTCGAGCCACAAGCTTGACGTTGCAACTGAACACGGAACAATTCCCTGACCGCCCCTTTCACAAAATCCGGGAACCGGGAACCTCAACCCGGGAATCCTAACTCCTAACTCCCAGACCCCAAGTCACAAACCAGGCGGTGGGAAAAATGTCACAATTCCAGGACCTTTTCACGGCCCTTTCATGTTCGATGTTCGTTTGGTATCGAGCCGATGGCGCGATGCGGATTCGGCCACAGGCCGAACGCTACAACGCCCCCGCTTTTTCAGTTGCCCTGGTTTCCCGTCCCCCGTCACTTTTCCAGGACGGACATGGGTTTAGAGGCGGGGCCTGGCCGGCGTGGTAATCCGGAGAATCAAGTCGTTCAGTTCCTGTATGCGCGGCGGTTTGCCGACCACGGCGTCCACTTCCCGGGCGCTTCCTTCTTCATCGCTCATGATCGTGCCCCAGCCGGTCATCATGATGACCGGCGTGTTGGGGGATTCGGCCTTGATCGTCTGGGCCACACGGTGTCCATCAATATCCGGCATGCCCAAATCGGTGATGACCACTTCGTAAGGCTGGTGTTTCAGCGTGGCGGTGCGGAACAATTCCAACCCGTGTTTTCCGCCGGAGGCAACCACCACCCGATGATTGAAGCGCGTGAAACACGCACTCAGGAATTCCCGGACCCCCGCGTCGTCATCAATGCACAGGATGTAAAGGGAGCGCTGCTGTTTGAGTTGGGGCCGGGGGCCACGGCCGGGAGCACTATCGATCTCGATGGCGCCGTTGTGGCGTTGCGTCATCTCATGTATGGAAGACCCATTCATGTTAAAACCGGTTTTGTTGATTCGCGATTACGGTACTTGTGCGGGTGCAAAACCGCGATAAAAACGGCTGGGATAACTCGTCGCATCTGTGTCAACAAACGTGAACAGCCCGTTTGAATCGGTCATATTCGTGCTAATGGCCGTCCAGTTGTGCATGTCGAAGGAAGCCTCGAGCACGTAATTCTGGTCGGGACTCCCGGACAGGGTAATGGCCGGACCATCCGGCGTGGCGACAATTGAGACCGTGCTGGCGTCGGGAATGTTCGCCGGGAGCGGGTTGGGGACATTGCCGGAGAAGTTGAAGTTAACGGGGAAGTCGCCGCCGGAACCCACCATGGTGACCGAGATCTGATGGATGCTGCCGTCCGCGTTGGTTCCGCCAGCAACAAAGCTGCTCAGGTCGAAAGAAATCAACACCGGCGGCGCGGCAGCTCCATTGATTGAGGGAATGCTCACGCCATACATGTATTGGCTTCCATTCTCGAGGACCAGGTCCGAATAACCTTCAACCTCCCCGACAAAGGTCGCATTGCCGGTGTCGGTGTTCACCTGGTAAATGTCTGTGCCCGTGCTGTCACCGGTATTGCTCAAATACAGGTTGCCATCGGAGTCGAAGCGGATGTTCTGCGCGAGATTGAGGTTGTAAGGGTCGCCGAAACTCCCGATAAAGGTTGACGCCCCGGTGGTGGGATCAATCGTGTAAAGGCCGTTCTGGGCCGCCCCGAACAACACCCCGTCGCTCGGGTCGAAAGCGATGGATTCAAGGCCGGGCACGTCCAACGATGCCACCGTGTTGACCGTACCATTTGTACTATCGAACGTCACCAAGGATGAACCATTATTGGCGATGCCGAACAAGGTCCCGTCCGGCGCGTAGGCGATGTCGTTGTAAAGCGTCGCGCCCAGATCGGAAATTTCGGTGAAGTCCCCGTTCATCAGATTGATGATGCCGAAACCGTTGTCGCCCGTGTTGAATTCAACAGCGTACACATCGTTCTGCGCCCGCGCTGACATGGCCAGGCTGCCGGCCGCGAGCAGGGCACCGACTACAAACAACATGCGTGACTTTTTCATAATTTTCTCCTGTTTAGTTTTCAAATTTCGCACCAGATAACCGACCAACTAATTCGTCAGAGTGTTATTTAACAGAAACGGGCTAAAAAGTGATGAATAAGGGACACATTGCGGGATTTAAGGGGTGGATTGCGCCCGGTGAGGGGCGGAATGCCGAAGGAAAATGAGGCCGGACGGCGGGAAAGGCTAAAAGCTGAAGGCTAACGGCTGGAGGCTGAAAGCGGTGCAGGTTCAAAACACAGGTAACGGAGTAGGTTCCGAACATAGGTAACACTTAAGCCGGGGGCCTTGAGGCGATAAACTCAAAGATGCCCTGGGAAAAAAGTGAACCTATGGAACAATGAATGGAGTTTGGACTGAAGGCGTTACAGACGGACAACTTTCGCGCGCTATGTCAGGAATATGGGATCAGCCCTAAAACTGGTTACAAGTGGCGGGAGCGGATGCTGCGCTATGGTTTGGCTGGGATGGCAGAGCAATCGCGCCGGCCGCGGAGCCATGCCGATGAACTGGCCGAAGGAGTGGTCTGCGAGATGGTGCGCCTCAAGCAGGCGCACCGGCATTGGGGACCGCGCAAGATTCGGGAGCTGTATCTGCGCAAGCATGGCACGACCGCATCGGAGAGCAGTTTCAAGCGGGTTTTGGCACGGGCGGGTTTGACCGAACCCCGTCGGCGCCAAGTGCGTGCGGCGCAAGCGGGGCGGCTGTGGAGCGGACAACGAGCGCAGGCGCCCAATGAGGTGTGGACGGTGGATTTCAAGGGCTGGTGGTATGACGTGGAGGGGCGTCGTTGTGAGCCATTGACGGTGCGGGATGAACACAGCCGTTACGTGTTGGAGTTGCGGCGGATGGCCGACGCGCGGACCGCGACGGTACGGGACTGTTTTGAGCGGTTGTTTGAACGGCATGGATTGCCGGGAACCATCCGTAGTGACAACGGCAGCCCCTTTGCTCATGTGCGAGGGTTGCTGGGACTGAGCCGGTTGTCGGCCTGGTGGGTGGCTTTGGGGATTGATCTGGAACGCGGTCGACCGGGACATCCCCAAGACAATGGGGGGCATGAACGACTGCATCGGGACATCCGAACGGAGTTGGAGCCTGGCACGTCCGAACAGGAGGCCTTGAACCTGTGGCGGCAGGAATTTAATCACGAACGTCCTCATGAAGCCTTGGGGATGAAATGTCCAGGGGAAGTTTATCAAAAATCGCAGCGGCTATATGAAGGGAGTCCGGAGGATCTGGAATATCCAGGGCTGTACGCACGACGGGTGGGGCCACAGGGAAGGATCATGTGGGCCGGAATGCCTTTATTCATAACCACCAGTCTGGCGGGCTGGTCAGTAGGTCTCAAACCGATGGAAAATGGACGACTGGAAGTGTGGTTTGGCCGCCTGCTGCTGGGCTGGATTGATCCCGCGACGGAAAGCTTCCTGCGGGCGGATATCGGCCCGCAGGAAGCTGGTCAAAGGAAACCAAATGTGTAACCTCTAACCAACATTGTGTTACCCATGTATTGAACCACAAGTGTTATCGATGTTCTGACTGCGCCCTGCGCCCCCCTCCTTTAGCATTTAGCCTTTAGCTTTCAGCCTTCGGCCTCACGCGATCTTACTTCTCGATGCCGAGCAATTCCACCTCGAAGATCAATACACTGTTGGGCGGAATCGCCGGGGTGGGGCTATGGTCGCCGTAGGCCAGTTTGGCCGGGATGAACAACTGCCATTTGTCGCCGACCTTCATCAGTTGCAAGGCCTCGACCCAACCCGGGATGACGCGCCCGACCGGAAAGCTGATGGGCTGGCCACGCTGGATCGAACTGTCAAAAATCGTCCCGTCAATCAACGTGCCCTGGTAATGCACCTTGACCGTATCGCTCAGCTTGGGAGTTTCGCCCATGCCGGACTGGATGACCTTGTATTGCAGTCCGCTGGCCGTGGTGGTAACACCTTCCTTTTTGGCGTTCTCCGCGAGAAACGCTGCACCGGGGTCGGATTTCGCGCCGGGATTTGTTTGCATGGTTGCCTTGTCGTTTTTGGCGCCACAACCGGCGAGCAAGCCGAGCGCGAGCGTCAGGATAAAAAATGATTTCATATGTTTGCCAGATGCAGGGACTGACCTGCGATGTGCGGAGAATCCGCAAACCCGGCCGCCAGGTCAATTCCCATCTCCGTCTCTCTGTCCATCGTAATCCCACAACGCGGGACGAAGTTGGATGTCCATCGACCCGCTCGCCAGAATACTACAATACTAGGACCCGTTTTACGACCCGTTTTACCCGTTTTTGGATTCTATGAGTTTGTCAAAGTAGCTCCTGAGCTTTGAGAAATTCAGAGTTGGAACTCACGCCGGCTGTGCCTGATTGATCTCGTGTTCCAAATCGGACACCGTTTTTATGACACTTTCAAATGACGGCGGCTCGACCAGAAACATGTCCCGCATCGCATGATGGTCCTTCTCCAATTCAGCCAGCCTAAACTCTGGAGGCGCAAGACGGAATGTTCCAGGCCTAGCCAGATCATAACGCGCCCAACTTGCCGCAAAGAAACGGCTCTTCCAATTCGCCACGCGTTGCCGCAAATCGTTACGAGCCAGTGCGCGTTCAGCCACGGCGTGTCGGGCCAGCGCAGCCATGTCGGAATAGTGACGAGAGAAACGGTCGCGGATGGGCTTTGCCCTATCACGATAATACTCTGAGTGTAGAATAGTGGCCTTCTCCCAGAAAGTCCGTTCCAGTTCCAACGCCATCAACTCACACCGGAAATCTTCAAACACTTTGGGAAACACCTCTGCCACCCACGGCTGCACAGCATAAGTTCCCGCCGGCCTTTGGTCAGTTAGTGATCCAAATTCCATTTTCACGAAGCGCCGCAGATACTCGAATCCGGATGGTTCGGTGCATGGATAATGGAAAAGCACCACCGGCGAATGAGTCGTGGCATCCACCTGAAATTCCATCCATGCCGAGCCGCCAGCGGCATTGCCGAGGGTTTTGCTGGCGATCCGCTCCAACTCCGGTAAGAAACGGCCACGCACGCGTTCGATGCAAGCCTCTTCCAGTTCCTTCATCCGCTCCGCCCGCTTATTCCGACTTCCGGCCTGTTCCACCGATTCCTCGCTGATACCGAGGAATGCCGGACTCACGGACAAGTCAATGTCCTCGGAAAACCGTTTGATCACACTGAAGACTTTCGACAGCGACGTGCCACCTTTGAAGACAAGCTGATGGCCGAACTCCGGATGCGCGAACAGCACCGCCAACGTCCACGAAACCCAGAAATCCTTCTCCACCATCACCGGCAACAACCCGTGCTGCGCCGCCGTCTCCCGGATAATCTGGGCCTGATCCGACGCTGGACGTTTGAAGAATTCGAGTTTCACAAATCATTCGCCCGCCAGTTCCCGAAACAGCGGATGCATCCACGCTGGTGCTAGCGGAATATCCTTCAACAACTGCTGTCGCTCTTTTGGGGGCAAGGTGCGTTTCAAATGCTCCACCCGCGCCAGAGTGATGTGTTCCTTGCCCAGATGGCGCAACGCCTGCATCAGCAATCCGCTCAATCGTCCTGCTGCCGCCATGTTGCGCGGCGTGGTGCGGCGCAACTGGATTTCCTGCCGTCCAATCTTCACCTTGCGCGACGCCCCGTCCGTCAGGAATACTACTTTGGCTGGCACTTGTTCGGACAATCCCAGCAGGTTCGTCGCGTAAGCCCCGGCTGGTTGCAGCCGAATCCGATCTTTCCCGGCCAGCGCCTTCGCTATTTTCTCAATGTCTGGCGACAATCTTCCCAATTCCGGATGTTCCCGAGGATACTCATAAAGCCCCCGCGCCAGCCGACGAATCGTCCCCTTGGCCGCCAAACGCGACAATGCTTGGTCCACGGCATCCCGTCCGCCGATGTCCAAAAAATCATTCGGGGTGAAGGCCGAACCCCTCCCGCTGCCGTAAATACGGCTTTTAAGCCTGGAATCAATGGTTTTCATTCAATATGCGCTCCACTTCCTGTCAGAAAAACTACCCAATTTTTCTGACAAACCAGAGTGTGTTACAAGCGCGAAATTCGCTTTTATTCTTGACAGCTTGACCGCTACGGATTAGAAGCGCGTCCGACGCGCTTCTAATCCAGCCCTCGCGCGCGCGACCCTTGGCAATCGGGCACTGCTCTGAGCAGTGCCCGATTGCCAAGGGTGGTGATAAACACCCCAATAAACAGTAAGCCAACCAAACAAAAAACTTGACACGTGCCTCATTGACGTTTTAAAATTTACTCCCTTCGAGCAAGATTTCTAGTCAGGTCGCTCGCAAATTTTAAAACGTCAATGAGCATGCTTCCATTTTAATTAATAATTTATTTCAAATTGGATTCTTAAATTGCGAATTGGCTGCAAATCAGAAATCGACTAAGCGGGCTTACGTAAACAGCTACCCGTATGTTTGCATCCAATCGCTTTTGAGAGAACAGCGGTGATGGTTGGCGGGACTACGGCAGGGTTTCGAGCAACAAGGACTCGTGCAATGTAGCGAGCAATTAGCGGCTTGCCACTGTCTTCTTTGACACCAAGAAATTTACGCGCCTGCTGCTTCAAGGCCGCATAGTCAGCTATTTCCGCTGCACATGTCTGTTCCCAATCTTTTTGGAAACAGGCCACCTTGTCGGTGAGCAAAATTCCGGTCGGCACACCGCTTGGCTGCTCAAGCCAATCCAGAAGTTGCCTGGAAGAACTGACTGCATCACCGGAGCCGCCGTCGTCATAGTCCATGACGACGAAGCAAGAAATTCCAAGTTCGTTGAACACTCGATACAGGCGGTCAATCGACTCCTTTCCGCCGCACGAAACCACGCTGACTGAATCTTTGTCGAACCGATGACCGCATGCTTCGGCATAGATTGGCAAAGCATACTCCTCAGTGTTGCCTTCGGTGAAAATCACTCGACTCGCAAAAAAACCTTCATTGCGTGTGGGATTATAGGCGTGAGAGTAGAGGTCGCGAAATGAGTCAGCACTTGTTTTACTTTTGACGGCAGGGTGCCGGGTCTCCAAATCCAGAATCATGTCTGCCATCTTTACTTGGAACACGAAGGATTCTACGGAGTTTGACGTGTCAGTCACTCTGACCGGTCTGCTCTCAACACGGATTATCTCGTCGAAAAACGCCACATCAACCATGAAAGAGGAGTGGGTTGAGAAGAATACCTGATCGGACTTCGCGACATCTTTGAACAACCTGCGAATCGTACGCTGTGCCTGTGGGTGCATGTAAAGCTCCGGCTCTTCAACAGCGAAGATGGTTGATTGATGAAGGTTGAGGGTTGAGGGGCAGGAAGATGGGAAACATCAAACCGTCCGTCGTTCCTCAGGCGGAACTATGGAGGGCATCCACCTTCGCCGAGCTATGGTGGACAGGGGCAATATTCAACTCCGACTTGCGTCTGGAGCAGGCTTTGAACCCTAAACCCCAGACCCCAGACCCCAGACCCAACATCCGCCCAGGATTTTTGTCACAGGTTCGGCCTTTTTTGGCACTTATACGGTGATATGATTACCAACGGAATGATACCGACCATGGAATATAACGACGCGGAGCTGGTGGCGCAGAGTTTGCACGGCAGCCGCGATGCCTTTGGCCAGATTGTGGCGCGCTATCAGACACTGATCTGCTCGCTCGCTTATAGCGCCACTGGCAGCCTGACCCAAAGCGAGGATTTGTCGCAGGAAACGTTTGTCACCGCCTGGAAACAACTGGCCGAATTGCGCGAGCCGGGCAAGCTGCGCGCCTGGCTGTGCGGCATCGTCAGAAATCTCACCCGCCGGACGCTGCGCGGACAGGAACGCGAACCGGCGCATGCGGCAGAGCCGTTGGACTTCGCGCAGGAATCGCCCGCGCCCGAACCGCACCCGCTGGACCAGGCCATCAGCCGGGAGGAGGAGGCCATCCTGTGGCGTTCGCTGGAACGCATCCCGGAAACCTACCGCGAACCGCTCATCCTGTTTTACCGCGAACACGAATCCGTCGAACGGGTGGCGCAGGTGTTGGATTTGTCCGAGGACGCCGTCCGACAACGGCTCGCTCGCGGGCGCAAATTGTTGCATCAGAAAGTCGTGATGTTCGTGGAAGGCGCGTTGCGCCAGACCGCGCCGGGGCAGTCATTCGCGGGAACGGTGCTCGCGGCGCTGCCGCTCAGCGCCGGTGGGGTGGCGGCGACAGCGGGCGTTGGGGCGGCAAAAGGGACCGCGGCGGCCAAGGGCGGCGGCTTGTTGTTTTTGCTGAGTCTGCCATTTATCGGAGTGTTTATCGCAATGCTGGGGGCTGTGATGACCGTGCAAACCGTCGAGTCGCCTGCTGCACGCCGCCGCGGGTATTGGGGGTTGATCATATTATTGCTGCTCGTGGTCGCGTTGATGATGGTGGAAAATCTGGCGTTCGTTCTGAGGCATCGTTGGCAGTGGAGTGACGAAACCTTCGCCTTGGTGCGGGTTGGCTATTGGTGGTTCTTTGCCATGATCCTCGCCACGATGCACGCAACCGGCATCCGGGGGCAACCGGAGTCCAGCCAGGAAACGAATAGCGAGGCATTGTCTCCGACCCGCAAGCGGGTCAACGCGCTGGCGTTTTGTGGGATGGCGGTCGGGAGCATGTTGTGGCTGTTCGGCCTGGCGTGGCGCGTGGGAGACCGGATGTCGGCCGGAATTGTCGCCGCGACTGTTGTGCTGTTGTTGGTGTGGGGCCTTGGGTCGCGGGATTTGCTGGGGGAAGATCGGGTGTCAAGATTGCGGTTTAGCCGGGTGTTTTTAGGTTTGTGGTGGGGAATGACTCTCCTGCTGCTGAACTGGCGATTGGATGTGTGGATGGCCACCGCCCGCGGCACGGACCTGGCCGATGCGCATAGCGTCCTGCCGATGTGGATCGTCCACCTGGGCACGCTGCTGCTGCTGCTCTGGGCCGGGTGGTTGATGGCGAGGGGGAAGGCTAAAGGCTAAAGGATGAGGGCTGAAGGCTGAAACGAGATTGCCAAGAATTAAAATCCGATTCCGCGTCTTTTCATAAACTTTAGCATTTAGCCTTTATCCTTCAGCCTTACTTCTTCAACCCATTTCCCTTGAATCCGTCGCGGCGGGCGGGCAAGTTGCGACGCCGTGAAGAATTTTTACATGCTGCTGCTCGCGCTGTGCCTGGTGTTTTATCTGACCCCGGCGCATGCCGCCGCCATCAACGGCCAAAGCTATGTGCCGCTCGCGGATTGGGCGCGCGCAAACGGTTTGCGTTGTTTCTGGCTCAAGCGCGGGGACGAAATCGTGGCCACCAACCGCACGACCCGGCTGGTTTTTGACAAGTATTCGCGCATGGCGGAGGTCAACGGGACCGATGTGGCGCTGTCCTTCCCGGTGGCCGCAGACCGGGGCATGCTGCTCATCGCCCAACTGGATCTCAACACGGCCATCCGGCCGCTGCTGTTCCCGCCCCGGTTCACCGACCCCAAACGCATCACGACCATCTGCCTCGACCCCGGTCACGGCGGCAAGGACACGGGCAACCACACGTTCTGGCACAGCGAGAAGACCTACACGCTGGCGCTGGCGCTGGAATTGCGCGACCAGCTCCAAAAGGCCGGGTTCAACGTCATCCTGACGCGCAGCAAGGACACCTATGTCGAGCTGCCCGACCGTCCGGCGCTGGCCAACCGGCGCGGCGTGGATTTGTTCGTGAGCCTGCATTTCAACGCGACGCCAACCGGGAAAGACGATGTTGAAGGGCCGCAGACGTATTGCATCACGCCCGTCGGCGCCAGTTCCACCGACGCGCAGGGCGAAGGCGCAAATTTCGGCCCGACGGTTGCGAATCGCGTCGAGCAAAAGAGTTTGCTGCTCGCGTATCAAATGCAGAAGTCGCTGGTGCAAAACCTGCGCGTGCCGGACCGCGGCGTGCGCCGGGCGCGTTACGCGGTTTTGCGCGACGCCACGATGCCGGCGATTTTGATTGAAGGCGGTTACATGACGCACCCGGTTGAACGCAAAAAGATTTACGATGCCGCGTATCGCCGCCAGATGGCGCAGGCGATGGTGAAGGGCATTCTGGCCTATCAAAGACTGGTTTCGCCACCGCCGGTGGTGCCAGCCACGTTGCCGGCGAAGCCCCACCAAGGCTAAAGGCTAAAGGCTGAAACAAAACAAAACGCGGCCAAAAGGCGCAGGAGTGTTACCGATGTTCTGACTGCGCCTGCGGGTGCAGGTTCAAAACACAGGTAACGGAGTAGGTTCCGAACATAGGTAACACTTAAGCCGGGGGCCTTGAGGCGATAAACTCAAAGATGCCCTGGGAAAAAAGTGAACCTATGGAACAATGAATGGAGTTTGGACTGAAGGCGTTACAGACGGACAACTTTCGCGCGCTATGTCAGGAATATGGGATCAGCCCTAAAACTGGTTACAAGTGGCGGGAGCGGATGCTGCGCTATGGTTTGGCTGGGATGGCAGAGCAATCGCGCCGGCCGCGGAGCCATGCCGATGAACTGGCCGAAGGAGTGGTCTGCGAGATGGTGCGCCTCAAGCAGGCGCACCGGCATTGGGGACCGCGCAAGATTCGGGAGCTGTATCTGCGCAAGCATGGCACGACCGCATCGGAGAGCAGTTTCAAGCGGGTTTTGGCACGGGCGGGTTTGACCGAACCCCGTCGGCGCCAAGTGCGTGCGGCGCAAGCGGGGCGGCTGTGGAGCGGACAACGAGCGCAGGCGCCCAATGAGGTGTGGACGGTGGATTTCAAGGGCTGGTGGTATGACGTGGAGGGGCGTCGTTGTGAGCCATTGACGGTGCGGGATGAACACAGCCGTTACGTGTTGGAGTTGCGGCGGATGGCCGACGCGCGGACCGCGACGGTACGGGACTGTTTTGAGCGGTTGTTTGAACGGCATGGATTGCCGGGAACCATCCGTAGTGACAACGGCAGCCCCTTTGCTCATGTGCGAGGGTTGCTGGGACTGAGCCGGTTGTCGGCCTGGTGGGTGGCTTTGGGGATTGATCTGGAACGCGGTCGACCGGGACATCCCCAAGACAATGGGGGGCATGAACGACTGCATCGGGACATCCGAACGGAGTTGGAGCCTGGCACGTCCGAACAGGAGGCCTTGAACCTGTGGCGGCAGGAATTTAATCACGAACGTCCTCATGAAGCCTTGGGGATGAAATGTCCAGGGGAAGTTTATCAAAAATCGCAGCGGCTATATGAAGGGAGTCCGGAGGATCTGGAATATCCAGGGCTGTACGCACGACGGGTGGGGCCACAGGGAAGGATCATGTGGGCCGGAATGCCTTTATTCATAACCACCAGTCTGGCGGGCTGGTCAGTAGGTCTCAAACCGATGGAAAATGGACGACTGGAAGTGTGGTTTGGCCGCCTGCTGCTGGGCTGGATTGATCCCGCGACGGAAAGCTTCCTGCGGGCGGATATCGGCCCGCAGGAAGCTGGTCAAAGGAAACCAAATGTGTAACCTCTAACCAACATTGTGTTACCCATGTATTGAACCACAAGTGTTACCGATGTTCTGACTGCGCCTGCGCCAAAACAACTTTAACCTTTAGCCTTTAGCCTTTAGCCTTTAGCCTTTGTTTCAAATGAGCATTGCGACCAAAAACGGGGATGACGGCACGACGGCGTTGATGTATGGCCGGCGGGTGCCGAAAACCCATCCGCGCGTCGAGGCGTGCGGCGCGGTGGACGAGTTGAACGCCGCGCTGGGGGTGGCACACGCGTCGGCGAAACACGATTTCGTGCGCAACAACCTGCTGGTGATTCAGAAGGATCTGATTGTGTTGATGGGTGAACTGTGCGTCCAGCCGGAGGATTTGCCCCGTTACGTCAAGGATGGCTATTCGCTGGTCACGCCAGCGATGACGGCAACGCTCGAAGTGCTGGTGCGCGAAATCGAGGCGCAGAACGTGAGTGCCAAGGGCTGGGCGACGCCGGGAGCGACCCCGTTGAGCGCAGCTTTGGACCTGGCGCGGACGATTTGCCGTCGCGCGGAACGGCGTTTGTGTGGCTTGAAGGAAACCGGCGAGTTAAAAAACGCGGAAATTATTATTTATCTCAATCGCCTGAGCGATTTGCTGTGGCTGTTCGCGCGTTGGGTGGAAACGAAGGCCGATTCAACACATCATGGGTAGGGCGCGTCACTCTCCCGCTTTGCGGGACGCCGCAGCCGTTGTGCTGACGAGCGGCGGGCAAAGGACTGCCCGCCCTACCGTCCCGGGAATGTTACTTTATCGTTCAACCAGTCTTTAAACCAGCAAACATGGGCGTTTCATCCCTGTTACGAGCCGGTTACAGCCAGCAGTGCCGCCTTGTGAATAAGTTGAGGGTTACTTACCGCCGCGGAACCCGCCGGAATACAGCAAAAACCTCGTTTCCGATGCGCTTAAATGACTTGATTTGAAGGGGTAGCGCTTCCGCCAATCGGCGGAAACATCTGCCATCAGCGATGGCAGGTGCATTGCGCCCGCCGAAAATTTTCGGGCAGATTGTCAGATGCAGTTCGTCCACCAAACCAGCCCGGAACAGGGCATCATTCAACCCGCCACCGCCTTCACAAAGCAGGCGTTTGACTCCCCATTCCCCGTGCAACCAGCAAAATGCCTTGCGGAAATTGATTTCGCGCTTGCCGCAAATCTTTACTTCATCTGCCAAAGCCAGTAGTTGACGCAACCTGGCTTTCGATGCCCGTCCGGTGGTGAGGATGAGAATCGGTGAGAAACGGTGTTTGAAAACTTCCGCGTTGGGATTGAGCGAGCCGTTGCCGCTGACGATGATGCGCAAATTGTACTCCATCAGCCCGTTATTAAGCCGCAAGCGCCGGAATCTGGCCGGACCCGGCCCCAGGTTGATGGCCGCCGAATCCACAGTGCGCGCCCCGGCCATCACCGCGTCTGCCGTCGCCCGCAACTCCAGCAAGTGCTTGTGGTCGCGTGTGCTGCCGAACGACGACACCGCGCGATTCGCCGTCGCGATTTTCCCGTCCGCCGTCATCGCCATGTTCACGAAAACAAAAGGCAGTGACGGGTGACGGGTGACAAGTGACGGGTTCATAAAATCAGCATCGCATCGCCGTAACTGAAGAAGCGGTAACGTTTGCGGATCGCGTCGGCGTAGGCGGATAAAACCATTTCGCGTCCGTGCGTTTCCCCCGGCGCAGCGAACGCGCTGACGAGCATCAGCAAGGTGGAGCGGGGGAGATGGAAGTTTGTCAACAGCGCGTCCACGATTCGAAATTGAAACGGCGGATAAATGAAAATGTGCGTCCGACCATTGTAAACATTGAGTTTTCCGTTGTTCCCGGCGGCAATGCTTTCAAGCACGCGCACGGTTGTCGTGCCGACGGCGATGACGCGGCGTCCGGTGCTTTTGGCCTCGTTTACGGCGTGCGCGGTCTCTTCGCCAAGCTCGAATCGTTCTTCATGCATTTTATGCGCGGCCAGCGTTGCGGTTTTCACCGGCGCAAACGTGCCGGGTCCGATGTGCAGCGTGACAAAGCAGATATTCACGCCGCGCGCGCGAATTTCATCAAGTAATTTCCCGGTGAAATGCAAACCGGCGGTCGGTGCCGCGACCGAACCGTCGGTCCGGGCATAAATGGTTTGATAACGCTCCTTGTCCTCGCCCATTTCATCCGGATTGGCGCGGGTGATGTAGGGTGGCAACGGAACTTCACCCAGCCGATCCAATTCGTGGCTGATGTCCGGCGTGCCGGAAAATTGCAGTCGCCGGTGCCCCTCATCGTTCACTTCCAAGACGACGGCGTGAATCGGGGGCATTTGGCGATTGCCCTGAAGAATGATTTGCGTTCCGACGCGGGCGCTTTTGCCGGGGCGCAGCATGACCCACCAGTCGTTTGCCGCTTTTTCTTCAAGCAATAGAATTTCAAATTTGCCGCCGGTCCGGGCATTCGCGCCGCGTAACCGGGCTGGAATCACGCGCGAATTGTTAAGAACCAGCACGTCACCCGTGCGAAAAACCCCCGGCAAATCCCGAAATTGACGATGTTCGATGTTTCCGTTGGCGCGAGGCAAGACCAGGAGCCGTGATTCATCACGCTGTGGCGCGGGATGTTGCGCGATCAGTCCGGGCGGCAGGTCAAAATTGAAATCAGCGGTTCGCACGCGGCGAGTTTCAAGGTTCGGGTTTCAAGTTTCAAGCCGTCATGCCACAAGATTTCAATTTAAAGCCTTTAACCCCAGCTTTTTTGGTTGTGAATAACTTTTGAATAAATCGCAAAATTTGTATTGACATGTAGTGGGGTAAAGTGGTTAAAAGTGGGTCGTTGTGGGGAGAAAGGCAGTGCGGGGTCAGGATTGTGGATGTATGAAGGCAGCAGTGAACAAAGAGCCGACTTATTATAATTCACTCTATCGGCATGGAGTGGATGAGAAGCGGCGCGTCCAAATCCCGGCCAAGTGGCGGCCGGAAAAGCCGGGCACGGAACTGACACTGATGCTTTGGCCGAAGGCGAAAGAGGGCCCGTGTTTGCGTGTTTTGCCGCCGGCGGAAATGGCGAAGATGGTGAAAGCCATTGACGCGATGTCCAACGGCGACGCGAACAAAGTGGTTTTGAAACGTTTCATCGGCAGCGAGTCGGTGCAGGTGAGCGTGGACAAGGCAGGACGGATTTGCCTGCCGGAAGGAATGGCGCGCGCGGCAGGCATCAAGAACGAAGCCATGCTGGTCGGGTTGCTGGATCGCTTCGAGATTTGGAATCCGCAGAGTTATGAAAAGGTCAAGGCTTCCGACGCCGTGCTGGCGCACGAAGCCTTCAAGCTGATGGAGTAATTATGAATCTTGCAAAATTATTGGTTGCCGGAAAAAGCGTCATCAATGGGTGCGAGGAAATTTCGTATCGCGCCAACAAACACGTTTATCTGCCAAAGTTCGGTCTGGCGCAAAATCCATTCAAGTCGCCGGAAGAGGCGGAACCAGCGAAACCGGCGGCACCGGAAGCGAAAACCATCGCCGCCCCAATCAAAACAACCGTCACGCCCGTTGCGACCAAAACACAAAAACTGCCGCCCTGGCCGCCGCGTCCGGCACGCGCGACATCCTGGGCAAGCAAATTGAATCCGATTTCGATCTGGCGCGGTTCGGCCCCGGCGGCGCCAGGCGCTCCGTGTCCGGTGCAGTCCGAACTTTCGCTGGACAGCGTGAAAGTCGTGCATAACGACCTCAGCGATGCCGACGTGGAAGTGGTGCCGATTAAATCGCGCACGGCGGACAAAACGGCCGTGCCGGTGCTGCCGCCCCCGGAAAAATCCTGGGAATTTCTGGCGGAGCGGATGTTTCACGCAACGACGGATTAAACCAACGGCAAACCGATGCACAGTGCTGGATTTCGTTCACAAAACAGTGATGGCGGCGGAGGTGCTGAACGCGCTAAAGCCGAGGCCGGGCGGACGTTACGCCGACGGGACGCTCGGCGGGGCTGGGCACGCGGCGGGCATCCTGACCGCGAGTTCACCGACTGGATGGCTGTTTGGGTGCGATCGCGATGGCGCCGCGATTGAAGCCGCGAAAAAACGGCTCGCGGAAAAATTTGCCGGACGTTTTGAAATCCGGCGCGGAAATTTTGCGGAAATGGCCGGATGGATTCCGGCGGCGGGTTGCGCCGGCGTGCTGCTGGACCTGGGCGTGAGTTCGCCGCAACTGGATTCGCCCGGACGCGGATTCAGTTTTCAGCAAGACGGCCCGCTGGACATGCGGATGGACACGAGGCAGACGCTGACGGCGGCGGATTTGGTGAACGGCGCCGGTGCGGAAGAACTGGCGAAGATTTTTTGGGAATTTGGCGGCGAACGCGAGTCGCGGCGGTTGGCGCGGGCGATGGTGCATGACCGTGAACGCCGAAGGTTTGAGACGACACGGCAACTGGCGGAATTGATCGAACGGCTCAGTCCGCGCCGCGGGAAAAAGGCGCATCCGGCGACGAAAATTTTTCAGGCGCTGCGGATCGCGGTGAACGACGAAATGGGTTCTTTGAAACACGGGTTGGAAGCGGCGGTGAAAATTTTGAAGCCGGGCGGACGGCTGGCGGTCATCACGTTTCATTCGCTGGAGGACCGGGTGGTGAAGGACTTCGGGCGGGAACGGACGTGCGATTACACGTTTACCGGCAAGGTGGACGTGCCGGAATTGCGCCGGCCGCGCGTCCCGGAGTTGAAATGGGTGACGCGCAAGCCAATCAAGCCCGGCGCGGATGAGTTGAACGACAATCCGCGCAGCCGCAGCGCGCAATTGCGGGTGCTGGAGAAATTGTAGCGGCGGTCCATGACCGCCGGAGCAGGTGCGGTGCTCACAGAGCGCCGCTACAGATACGGAAATGGCTAAAAATCGAAAAAATCAGTCGGCAGCAATCCGGTTCGGGCCGGCGCTGAAGGCGTTGTTTTTGTGCCTGCTGATCGCCGGCTCGGCGGTGGGTTTCGTCTGGCAAAAAAACCAGATTTACCAGCTTGGCCAGCAGATCAAGCAGCGCGAAATCCGCCTGAAACGGCTGCAAAACGACGACCAAAAACTCAGCGACCAGCTTTCCATTCTGCGTTCGCCGACGATGCTGGATCGCCGCGGCCGCGAACTGAATCTCGGTCTTTCGCCGGCGCAACCGATGCAGGTTTTGCGGCTGGCGGAACCTGCGTCCGCGCCGCCGGAAAATAAAAATTTGACGCGCCAGTTTGCGGAAAGACCCGCCGGCGCAATGACCCAATAACATGAAAATTTTGGCCGCCGCTCGTGACGCCGTCGGGTGAGGAACCGATCGCCACGGGCGGCTGGCCTTTTTGCGATGACAAACCGGCTGCAATTGAAACGGGTGCTGACCCTGTTGGGGCTGCTGTGCCTGGCATTCGCCGGCCTGGGTTCCCGGCTCGTGGATTTGCAGGTGTGGCGTCACGACGAACTGGCCGCCAAGGCGCAGCAAAACACCCAGCGTGAGTTTTGGCGGGCGCCGCGCCGCGGCGACATTCTCGACGCGCACGGCAATTTGCTCGCCACGAGCATTTTTGTGAAAACGGTTTGCGCCGATCCGGTCCTGGTTGGCACCCAGCAGGCCGTGGTCGCCCGCCAGCTCGCACCGCTGTTGCAAATGAGCGAAGGCGATTTGTATCAGCGCCTGCTTCCCCGCCCGGTGAAAAATCAAAATGGAGAAACGGTCACGAACCGTTACGTCGTGCTCCAGCGCAAGGTGGCGGACGAAACGTGGCAGAAAATCCAGATGACGATGACCAACCTTTCATTCGGTATGGACGAGAAAAAATTGTCCCGGTCCGACCGCGCGTTTTTCCGGGATTTGCGCACGAGCGCGATTTTTACCGATCCGGTGGACGATCAATTGCGCGTGTATCCGAACGGCTCGCTGGCGGCGCACGTGCTCGGCTTCGTGGGAACGGAGAATGGCAGCAACCACGTTTCGCAAACCGTCGGGCGCGACGGCGTGGAACTGGTTTTGAATTCGGCGTTGAGCGGCGTGGCGGGCTGGCGCGTGACGCAAACGGATCGTCAGAAGCGCGAGCTGGTCGCGTTGCGCGATGAAGATGTGCAGGCGCGCGACGGCTTGAACGTGGTGCTCACCATTGACGCGGCGATTCAGCACATCGTGGAAACTGCGCTGGCCGACGCGCTGCAAAAACACACGCCCATCAGCATCACCGCCGTCGTCACGCGTCCGCGCACGGGCGAGATTCTGGCGATGGTGACGCTGCCGAATTTTGATCCGAACAATCCCGGGGCTTCGCCCGCTGATGCGCGCCGCAATCGCGTCATCGGCGACTTGATGGAACCCGGCTCGACGTTCAAAATCGTCGTCGTATCCGGGGCGTTGAACGAAGGCGCCGTGCGCCTGGCGGACACGTTTGATTGCGAGCAGGGACACTTTGCCTTTGCGGGCCGGGTTTTGCACGACCACGAACCGTTTGGAATTCTTACCACCGAAAGCATCATCACGAAATCGTCGAACATTGGCGCGGCGAAGATTGGCATCCGCCTGGGCGAGGGGCGGCTTTACGATTACGTGCGGGATTTTGGTTTTGGCCAGCGCACCGGCATTTCCCTGCCGGGCGAAGCCAGGGGAATTTTGTACCCGGTGAAGGACTGGAGCAAGGTTTCCATCGCGCAAATTCCGATGGGACAGGGGGTCGCGGTGACGCGGCTGCAAATGGCCATGGCCATGAGCGCGCTGGCGAACGACGGCTGGCTCATGCGGCCGATGCTGGTGAGTCGTCTCGAAGACCGCAATGGGAACGTGGTGCAGCAATACGCGCCGCAACGCGTGCGGCAGGTCGTCAGCGAATCCACGGATAAATTGATGGTTGAGGCGCTCAAAACCGTCGTGACGCCGGACGGCACGGCGCCCGGCGCGGCGATGAAAGATTACACCGATGCGGGCAAGACCGGCACGGCGCAAAAAGTCGAGAATGGCACCTATGCCGAACATAAATTCTATTCCTCGTTCGTCGGATTTTTCCCGGCCGACAACCCGGAGCTTTGCATCTCGGTCGTGATGGACGAGCCGAAGGAAGGTTATTACGGCGGCCAGGTTTGCGGGCCGGTTTTTAAGGACATCGCCGAACGCTGCGCCAGTTATTTGAACATTCCGGCGGACAAAAATTTACAACCAGCGGCATCGTCGCCGCCGCTCGTGGCGGCCGGCGGCTTGCGGGCGCCGGTGGGGGCGCAAAATCCGTGAACGACCAGTGAAATTTTACAGTGGAAACACGCTCTTTGAAATTTGTCGCCGATGCCTGCGCCGCCGATGTTCGCCGCGGGTCGGTGAAAACTTTGGTAAAAAATGTCTGCACCGATTCGCGGCAGGCGAAGCCGGGCGATTTATTTTTTGCCATCAAAGGCGAAAAATTCGACGGCCACGATTTTATCAACGAAGTGGCGGCCAAAGGTGCTGTGGCGGTGGTTGTTCCGGAAAAGGGAAAAATTCCAGCACAATTGCCGGATTGCGCAGTGCTGGTGGTTAAAGATACGCGTGCAGCGCTTGGTCAGTTGGCGGCGGCGTATCGGAAAGAATTTGATTTGCCGGTGATCGCCGTTGGCGGCTCCAACGGCAAAACGACGACGAAGGAATTGATCGCGTCGGCATTGCGGCAAACGCTGGCCACGGTCTGGAGCGAGGCGAGTTTCAACAATGACATCGGCGTGCCGCTGACGTTGTTGCGCCTGGAAAAATCGCACCAGGCCGCGGTGCTCGAAGCGGGCACGAATCATCCGGGCGAACTCGCGCCGCTGGTGAAAATGATCCGGCCGAAATACGGCGTGCTGACGAACATTGGCCGCGAGCATCTGGAATTTTTTGGCGACCTGGCGGGCGTGACGCAGGAAGAAGGCTGGCTCGCGGAATTGTTGCCGGCGGCCGGCCGGCTCTTTGTCAACGGTGACGGCGAATGGACGGAGCAGGTCATCCGGCGCACGCGCGCGACGGTCGTGCGTGTCGGACTCGGTGAAAAAAACGACTGGCGGGCGCGTTCGATTCGGCTGGACAAGAACGGCGTGACTTTTCACGTGGACGCGCCGAAGGCTGAATTCAGCGGCGAGTATCGAATCAATTTATTGGGGCGGCATCAGGTGACGAACGCCTTGTTTGCGGTTGCGGTCAGTGAGGAACTAGGCCTGGGCCGTCCCGCGGTGCGGGACGGCCTGGCCGAATGCCAGCCGCCGAAGATGCGTTTGCAATTTTGGGAGGCGGGCGGCGTGCGTGTGCTCGACGACGCCTACAACGCGAATGCGGATTCGACGCTCGCGGCACTGGAAACGCTTTGCGATCTGCCGTTACAAGGCCGGCGCGTGGCGGTGCTCGGCGACATGAACGAGCTGGGCGCGCACAGCGAAGCGGCGCACGCGGAGGTCGGACGCCGCGCGGCGGAACTCGGCATCGGGCAGATGTTTGCCATCGGCAAAATGGCATCGGTCACGGCGCACGCGGCGCGTGAAGCGGGATTGAACCGGGTGATGGAGTTTGCGGACGTGGAAGCGGCGGTGAAGGCGGTGAAGGATTTTTTGAAGGCGGGCGATGTGGTTTTGTTGAAGGCGTCGCGGGCGTCGCGTTTGGAGCGCATTGCCGGGACGCTGAAGTCGGAAAAGTCGTGAACCGGAACAATGTTTTATTATTTGAGCCAACTGTTGCTCGATTGGTCGAAGGGAACGCCTTGGGCGGAACACCTCTCGGCGTTGCGGCTGTTTCATTACATCACGGTGCGGAGCGCGGGCGCGGCGATCACGGCGTTGATGCTGAGCTGGTGGCTCGGCCCGAGAATCATTCGCTGGCTGAAACAGTTGAAATTCGGCCAGGACTATGCGGACCGGGCCGAGGAGGCCGGCGGTCTGGCCGCGCGGGTTTTGAGCAAAAAAGGAACGCCGACGATGGGCGGCATTTTGATTGTGGCGGTGTTGTTTGTTTCCACCGTGCTGTGGACGCAGTTGGACAACAAGCTGGTGCTGCTGACGCTGCTCTCGGTGCTGGTGCTGTCGGGGCTGGGATTTTACGACGATTACGCAAAAATCATCCAGCAAACCGGCGGCGGCACTCCGCCGCGCGTCAAGCTGGTGGCGCAATTCGCGCTGGCAACTTTTATTGGCGTCTATTTGTGGATGACGCCTTCGACGAGCAAACTGGTTTCGGAGGTCATGGTTCCGTTTTGCAAACACCCGGTGGCAACGGGCGCCGGCCTGATCGGTTTGCTGGTGGTGGTGCTGGCGATTGTCGGCAGCTCGAATGCGGTGAATTTGACGGACGGCCTCGACGGTCTGGCGATTGGCTGCACGCTGATTGTGGCATTTGTGTTTCTCGTGTTCACGTACGTGGCGGGCAACATCAAGGCGGCGGGCTATTTGCAAATTCCCTATGTGCCCGGCGCGGGCGAATTAACGGTGTTCTGCGCGGCGATGATCGGCGCGGGCCTTGGTTTTTTGTGGTTCAACTGCCATCCGGCGCAGGTGTTCATGGGCGACACCGGGTCGCTCGC
>JBEKZC010000002.1:0-125309 GCA_049510295.1 Verrucomicrobiota bacterium
GGCAGCAAATCCGCCGCCGTCCGCGCCTTGTCGCGCGAGGCATAAAGGTCCTTGATATGCACGATGCCGCGCGTTTTGTCCAAATCGCCGCCCTCGCAAAGCGGAAAGCGCGAGTAGCGCGTCTTTTCCGCCAGCGCGAGACATTCGGCAAAGCTGGCGGCGGTGTCGAACGCGATGATTTCGTGGCGCGGGCGCATGACCTCGCGCACGACGCGGTGGCGCAAATCGAGCGCGTTGAGAATGATGTTGCGCCCCACCGCCGTGCCTTGCGCCGATGTGATCAAGAGACGCAATTCTTCCTCCGATTGTGCGCGGTCCGTTGCGCCGTCCGGTTCAATGCCGATTCTTTCCAAAAGCCAGCGGGCCGCGTAATTCAGCAACCGGTTGAACGGATAAAACGCCAGGTAAAACCAGCGCAACGGATACGCCGCCCCCAACGCGACGGGCAATGGTTTTTGAATCGTCAGCCATTTCGGTGCGAGCTCACCGACCGTGATGTGCAGAAAGGTCAACGCGCTGAAACCAAACGCAAATGAAATGGAATGTTGCCAGACTTCCGATTGGACGCCGAGTGGAACGAGAAATGGCTCCAGCAGGGTGGTGAACACCGGCTGGCCCAGATAACCCAGGCCCAGACTGACCATCGTGATGCCGAGTTGCGTCGCGCTCAGATAGGAATTCAAATTACGGACGATGTGCTGCGCCATTTTCGCCCGCCGCCAGCCTTTGGCCACGAGGATGTCCAGCTGGGTTTCGCGGATGCGGACGAGCGCGAACTCGGCGGCGACGAAAAATCCGTTCAGCAGCACCAGCGTCAGCACCGCCAGAATTTTCAGCACAATCAAAATGGCCGTATCCCAGTTCATGGAAATTGAATGACTAATGACGAAGCCCCAACCCCGAAAGCTTTCGGGGAAGAATGAGCAAGTCCCAATGACCAAACACAGCAAAAGCGCGCGAAAATTTTCCGGGATTTTGTCATTGGGAATTCGTTGGTCATTAGGATTTGGGAATCAGTCATTTTCATTTTTACAGTTTCATCTCGCCAAACATCAGCTTTAAAATATCTTCCAGGCTCACAACCCCCATCTCGCTTCCGTCGCGCGCCAGCACGATGGCCAGCCGCTCACCGGCGCGCTGCATCCGGCGCAACGCGACTTCCAACCGTGTGTCCTCGCCGAGAAACAGCGCCGGCGTCATGTGCGCGGCAGCGGGCTTTTGCAGATCGAGATCATCGCGGAACAGCAGCGGACCGAGCATGAGCAATCCGGCGATGCATGGACGTCCGTCGCGCGTTTCCCAGACCGGCAGGCGCGACAATTTGCGTTCGCGGGCCAGCGCCAGCGCGTCAGCGATGGGCGTTTGCGTTTGAATGGTCACTGTTTGCGCCAGCGGCGTGGCGATCTGGCGGACGGTAAAAGTTTGCAAATCGAGCACCCGGTTGATCATCGCACGCTCGTCGGTCGTCAACGCCTGCGCGGATTCCTGCATGACCGCGAGCATTTCCTCGCGATTGCCGAAAAGCCGCCCGGTCAACGCCCGCCCGCCCGTCCAGCGCAGCATCGCCCGGGACATGTCGGCCATGAGCGACACGAGCGGACGCAGGACAAAATGAATGGGCCGGAAAAGATTCGCCGCCGACAGGCACAGTTGATTGGGATACGCGCGGAACAGCATTTTCGGCAGCAAATCGAACAGCGCGTAAAACAAAAAGACCGCGACCGCGAAAACGGCGATCTTCCAGGCGGGATGCTCGAAAAACCATTCGTGCAGCTTGGCCACCGTCCAGCCGAGGATGAGAAAATTGGCGAGCGTGTTGCCAACGAGAATCGTCCACATGAATTTTTCCGGGTTTTCAAGAAAGCCATGGAGCAGTTTCGCCGAGGGTTTGCCCGCGCGCGCCAGCCTCCGCACCCGCAGCCGGTTCAGCGCGAACACGCCCGCCTCCATGCCGGACAGCAAAAACGACGGCCCCAGGCACGCAGCAAAAACGAGCCAGATGAGGATGTTTGTGTTCATTTATTTCACCCGCTGAACCATCAACTTGCGCACGCGCCGTTCGTCGGCGGCCTCCGCGGTGAGTTTCAAACCGCGAAACGTTGCCGACTCGCCCGCCGCCGGCACGACACCGAGCAAATGCGCGAGCAACCCGCCCATCGTTTCCACCTCGTCCACGTCGCCGAGCGCGGGAAATTCGCGGCGAAAATCGTCCAGCCGCATCGTACCGCTCACGCGCCAGCGGTCCGGCGCGAGTTTTTCCATCACCAAACCTTCCGTCTGCGTCTCCGTGTGGATTTTACCGACGAGCTGGCCGAGAATGTCTTCCATCGTCACCAAGCCCGCCGTGCCGCCGAATTCGTCGAGCACGATGGCCAGGCCGCGCTGCTGTTTTTGCAGGCTCTTGAACAGTTGCAGCAGGTTCATCGTCTCCGGCACGAACGATGGAAATTCAATCGCGTCGGCCAGGTCAATGGTCGGATCCAGCAGCAGCGCGCGCGTGTTGAGAATACCCACGATGGTGTCCGGCGTTTCGTCGTAAATCGGCAGGCGGCGGTGCTTGAACCTTTTCGCCGCCGCAATCATTTCCACAACCGTCGCGTCGTCCGAAATGCACGCCATGCCCGCGCGCGGGCGCATCACGTCGCGCGCCGTGCGCTGGTCGAGGTTGATGATTTGCAGGATGATTTCCTTTTCCGACTCGTCGAGCGTGCCCTGACGCCAGGCCATTTCGAGCAGTTCCTGATACTCGGCGTCCGTCAACGCCCCGACCCCTTGCGGGGGGGCGGTTTGCGGCGTGATTATTTTCAAAATGGCTGCGTTGAGTTGTTGGGCCACGCGATGCAAGGGCGCCGTGATTTTTTCAAAAACCAACATCAGCCACGCGACCCGCAATGCCCAACGTTCCGGTCGCCGCACGGCCAGCGTCTTGGGCAAAACCTCGCAACCCAGAAGCGTCAGCACCAGCAACGTCGCAATCGTCAGCGCCAGCGCCCAGTGCGCATCGAAAACCATCCGCAGGGACACCGCGAGCATCGCGGCGTTGGCAAACGTGTTGCCCAGCGCCAGCGTGGCCAGCAAATCCTGCGGGCGTTCGAGCAATTGCGCGACGATTTTGCCCGCGCCCGGATGATGTTCGGCCAGTTGCCGCGTCTGCCATTTGCTCAGGGAAAACAACGCCGTTTCCGCCAGCGCGAAAAAGAAACTCGCGCCCGCGAAAATCAGAATCGCCATCACCGCCGTCGCCATGCGCGTAGTTTGAAGCAAATTGCCCGTCAAAAAAAGCAGAAAGGAGCGACGCGAATTGCGCGAATGAACGCAAATGTAATCCGAGACCTCTGCAAAACAGACGTAGCGGCTTTCGGTAGAAAGCCGCACTTATCAGTTTTCAGGGACTGCGGCGCTCTGCCGAGACGCCGCTACGGTCAATCGGGTGTTTTTCAAAGGTTTCATTCGTGAAAATTCGCGGAATTCGCGTCAAAAAAACATCCTCCGCGGTTTACCTTTCCAAAACCGCCGTCGCCGCCGCGTAGTTTGCCGTATGACTCAGACTGACGAGCAATCGCTTCGCGCGGCGTGACTTGAATAATTCTTTCCCCTTGCCGTGCAGGACCACGAACGGCTCGCCGGATTCCTTGCGCCGGATTTCCATGTCCTGCCAGCCGAGTTGCGCGCCGATGCCGGTGCCAAACGCCTTGGAAATTGCCTCCTTGGCCGCGAACCGCGCGGCGAGGAACGGCGCGGGACTTTTGTGCGACAGGCAATAGGCGATTTCGTCCGCGAGCAGAATTCGGTTGAGAAACCGTTCACCGAACCGCTCGTGCGACGCCTGCACCCGAGCGACTTCGATGATGTCAATGCCGGTTCCTAAAATCATGTTAAACCGTGATGCAGAATTAAAACCGGTTCAAACCCCGTTTTCCTTAAAAGCGCCAGGCAAAACCAAAGCGCGGGTTGTAATCATAGGCTGATGAAGTCAGGCCGAATCCAATTCCAGCGAAGATTTGCAGGTTGCTGGTGAAATTGTAATTCAATCCAAAGCCGGTGTACCCATACCATTGCTGGGCTGAGTCGGTTGTTACGGTGGAATCTAAATACCAGTAAGCATCGGCTTTGGAATATAGACTCTTGTTGATGCTCATGGAATTGTCAAAACCTGCAAAAAGCGTGCGACTATTATTCTCTGTCGCATAAAATTCCGAATCAAACTTAACATAAAATCCGTGGGGCAATCGCACCAGCAGTGCTACATCGCCTCCCCCCAGCACATCACCGCCTTCCGTAGGAATTGAGAGGTATGGCTTGACTGCCAAGGCAGTCGTCCCACCATCATTACCCCAGAGATTGATTTTTACTCCTGTGGTGATACGTCCAAACTCACTGGAACCGCCCTTATAATCATAAGACCTTATCTCGTATGAAGGGCGAACATAAAAATCAACATTGTTCAACAACCCCACCGAAATTCGTGGCTCCCAGAGAAATCCGTCGCTGGAATAGTGGTAAGGCGTCGTGGAATTAAAGAAGTAATTGATGAATTCGCCTTCCACCTGAACGTGGCCGGCATCCAGAGTGCGGGCATCAGAAACGCCATCATACGCCTGCGAAGACAATGGCCGCAACTGGTCACCTGGCACCGGATTGAAAAGTGAATAATCGCTTTTATCAATGGACTGGGGCTCTGCGGCAAAAACCGCCAGCGGGAGCATAAGACAGGTTATCGTTGTGGGAATGGATTGTGGCATATTCGTTATAATATTTTGAAAGTCCTGCCTTTTTCAATCTTTGATTTTGAGCACCCGGTGACGGAAGGGAAAAATTATTTCAGACGGAATTCACAACGCGAATCGTTACATTGTTGAATCGGTTGTACGTGGAAACGATGAGACGATTCACTTTGCACGATGCAACGAAATTCAGTGATACGTCGCCATCGCCGCCAGCATCTCGCGCACGGCCTGCGTAAGTCCCACAAACACCGCGCGGCTGATGATGCTGTGGCCGATGTTCAGTTCCACCAGATGCGGCACGCGATGCAGCGCGGGCAGGTTCACGTAATTCAATCCGTGTCCGGCGTTCACCTTCAAGCCGAGCGCATGCGCCTGCTTCGCGCCGGAAATCAACCGCTGCAACTCTGAAGCTCCTGGGGTGCGCCGACGCGTCGGCGCTTTGGAAAGCGGTGACATGTCACCGCACTCCAAAAATTCCTCCGCGAACGCACCGGTGTGTAATTCAATGAACTGGCTGCCCGTGCGCGCGCTGGCTTCAATCTGCTTTTCGTCCGGCGTAATGAACAGGCTCACCTCAATGCCGGAGTCGTTCATCTTTTCGCGCGTGTCAGTAATGGCTTTTTCATTCGCCACCACGTCGAGTCCGCCTTCGGTGGTCACTTCCAGCCGCCGTTCGGGCACGATGCAAACGATGTCCGGCTTCAATTTCAGCGCGACGCCGATGATTTCCGGCACGATGGCCATTTCCAAATTCAGCCGCGTCTTGACGATCTCGCGCAGTTTCCAAACGTCGCGGTCCTGGATGTGGCGACGGTCCTCGCGTAAATGAGCGGTGATGCCGTGCGCGCCGGCGGCTTCGCAAATCCGCGCGGCCTCGACGGGATCGGGTTCGCCGAATCCACGCCCACGATAACGCGCCTCGCGAAGCGTCGCGACATGGTCAATGTTGACGCCGAGTTTGAGCATATCAGTGTAACGGCGGCGGAGCGGCCGGTGGAGCACCGAGAGTTTGCTCGGGTGGCGCACCAGGAGTTTTCGGGCGTGGACGCCTGGGTTTTGGCGGCGGCAAACGCAAATCGCAGCCCGGAAAATTCGTCGCCTCAAGCCAGTTTGCCAGGGCGGTGAGTTCAACCGCCGTGAGCCCACCGGGCGCTTGACGCGTGAATGTCAATTCATCCGGCGCGGTTTGTGTGACTTCGGTTACAGTATTGCCCAGCGTCGGGCCGACCCGGTCCAACCATTTGCCCGCAGCGGATTGCGCATCGAGCTGCCGGTGGCGCGTAACCATCAGCGACAGTTGCGACAGTTGGGGCAACAGTTTCAGTCGTTCAGCGGTGATTTCCCAGTGGTAATAAACCAGGTTGGACTGGGCAAGCCGCATGAACAGTTCCGGCGGCAGCGGCTTGGTTTTTGGCCCGTTTGGAAAAACTTCGGCGACCAAAAAGTCACCTGCCGGTTCATGTAGCGCCGTCATATTCGGCGCAATGAACGGCATGCCAAGCCAGGAAATCTGGTTGTTGGTCATCACCATCGTGAGCGGCATCATGAAATGGCTCTGCCAGTTGGTGTTGGCGGACATCTTTTGTTCAAGTTCCTTGAGGGCCGTCTTCCCGTCCGGCACCGGCACGGCGGCGTAAGTCTGGAGTGGCATCTGCGCCAGCGCCCAGATGAACACCTGGTTCGGCACGGGTGAAATTTCGTACGGCTGTGCCCAGGTTCGCTTTTCCAGCCACGGCGCAATGCCCCGCGCCGCCGTGAAGCTGACGAGCGGCTGGTGAATCGTGTTCGTCGGCATCCGCCAATTTTCAAGTGTCATCGCCAGCGGCTGCGGGAAAATCAGCCTGCCATCCAGATGCAAATTGCCATCGCGTCCGACGGCCTGCCATCGCGTCTCCGGCAAATCAACTGCACCCAACGATGGAAACCAACGCGCCAAACACGGCCAATCCAAATCCGCGGTCAACCAATTATTATTCTCCGCGGGTGCCGGGCGTTTTTCGGCCAGTACGCGCCGGACCAGTTCGTCATTCAACGGAAGTTTGTCCTGACCCCAGCCGAAGACGACCCAATCGCCAACGCGGACGAAACGAATCAAACTGGGTGGAAGATGTTTTTTCAACTCCCAGCCGTTCTGGATTTTTTCCACGGACATCACCGTCCACGCTTCGAGAACATTTCCCAAATTGGTCTGCCAAAGCTGCGCGCGGCCGGCATTCAGCCGGATCGCGAGCGCAAATTCCGGCGACCCGTTCGTCGCGTCGCGGACCTCCAAGAACCATTCGGCGCTCAACAAATCGTCGAGCAACGGCCGAAGCTGCACGGCCCCGTCATTCGTACTGGAAAGTATTTTTTGTTTGAGCCAGTTGTAAGGCGCACGGGAAAGTTTGTTCAGCGTCTGCTCGCGGAGCGCCTGCGACTCGGGTGAACACCAAAGATTTGTGAACGCAATGGCATTGGTGTCGGCGGAAATCTGTCCGGCGCCCGCGAAATGAACTCGCGCAATCAAATCCGGCGCCGGTGGCGACGCTTGAGTCACAATCGCAGCCATCATTGCCGCACAAAACAAAAATGTTAAAAACTTGTTCATAGAAGGCCTTTCTGTGCCAAATGCGCCACTCCTTGGCAAATCCAATCATACTGGAGCGCGGACGGCTTGTCCGCGAACTGTTGGAGTTCAAGCTTCAGCTTGTTCCCATGGGGCAGGCTGCCCGCGCTTCAATGCGCAACATTTCTTATTGCCCCGCGCGCTGAATCCGGTTTTGATTCGCCGTGCTCAAACTCCGTCTGTTCTTCAAATACTGGCTGCCGACGTTGATTTGGATGGCGCTGATTTTTTCAGCGTCGAGCGATTCGCATTCCTACGAGCATTCCTCGCGCTTCGTCGAACCGTTTTTGCACTGGCTGTTTCCGCAAATGCCGGAAGCGCAGGTGAAAGAAATTCATCTCCTGATCCGCAAATGCGGACATCTGACCGAATACGCCGTGCTCGCGCTGCTGCTCTGGCGCGCGGTGCGCCGGCCAGTGAAAAATGATCCGCGTCCCTGGGTTTGGCCGGAAGCCGGCCTCGCGCTCGCCATCGTTTTTCTTTACGCCGCCAGCGATGAATTCCACCAAATCTTCGTGCCGACGCGCACGGCGCAGGTGTCTGACGTGTTCATTGACACCGCCGGTGGCGCGGCAAGTCTGCTCGCGCTTTGGATGACTGGCCGCCGGCGAAAACACTGGTAAAAACCTGCCATGAAACGTCCGTTCGTCGCCGTCGTTTCCTGTTACGCCATCGGCCTGTTGCCCGCCGAAATTTTTCGACCGCCGCTCGTCGCGCTTTTTGGAATCGCCTTTGTCGTTCTCGTCCTCGTCCTCGTCCTCGAAAAACTTCGTCCACTGTTGCTTTGGCTGCTCATTGCGTTTGTTGGCTGGACGAATCTCGCCAGCCGAACGGCCATTGTTTCACCCAACGACTTGCGCGCGTTGCTCGGCGATTCCAACGCCATCGTGACTGTGCGCGGGACTTTGATCGAAACACCGCACTTGCGCATCACCGAACGCGACGGCCAGCAAACCGAACGTTCGGTCGCCCAAGTCCGGGTCACTGCGTTGCGCCGCGACTCAAGCTGGCGACCGGCTGCCGGTTCAATTATCGTGACGACGCCAGGCACGCTCGCCGGTGATTTTTTCGCCGGTCAGCCGGTTGAAGTCACCGGCGTCATCAGCCGACCGGCGTCGCCTTTGGCCGAGGGACTTTTTGATTACCGTGATTACCTTCAAACGCGCGGAATTTTTTACCAGCTCAAAACCAATGCCACGAACGACTGGCAGCTCGGTTCTCCGTCGTTGTCCAATCCTCCGCTGACCGACCGTTTTTTGAATTGGTCGCAACGCACGCTCGCGCTCGGTCTGCCGGTGGAAGACCAACCGCTGCGTTTGCTTTGGGCGATGACGCTCGGCTGGCGAACCGCATTGACGGCAGACATCAGCGAACCATTTTTGCGTGCGGGCACCATGCACCTCTTTGCGATTGACGGCCTGCGCATCGCGCTGATTTCCGGGATGCTCGTCGCGCTGTTGCGCGTGTTGCAGGTCTCGCGGGCGTGGTGCGGCATCGTGGCGATTCCAGCCATCTGGTTTTACACCGCCGCGACCGGCTGGGAATCCTCCGCCATCCGCGCGTCGGTGATGATGACCGTCGTCCTCGGCGGCTGGGCGTTGAAACGGCCGGGCGACACGGTCAACTCGCTCGCCGCCGCCGCGTTCATTATTTTGCTGTGGGAACCGCGGCAGCTTTTTGAAGCCAGCTTTCAACTTTCCTTTTTCGTCGTGCTCGTCATCGCGCTGATGCTGCCACCGCTGAATAAAATTTCCGACCGGCTCTGGCAAAGCGATCCCTTGCTCCCAGGCGAATTGCTTCCGCGCTGGCGGCGCGCGCTCATCGCGACGCTGCGAATGTTGTCGCGTTACTTTGCGCTCTCGTTCGCGGCCTGGGCCGGCTCAATTCCGCTGGCGGCAAAGTATTTTCACCTGTTCAGCCCCATTTCAACGGCGGCGAATATCGTCGCCGTGCCGCTCGGCACGCTCGCGCTGATGAGCAACCTTGGGAGCCTCGTCTGTGGCTCGTGGTTCCCGTGGGCGACGGAATTGTTCAATCACAGTGCGTGGTTTTTCATGTCGGCGATGACGGCGGTGAGTGAATTCTCGACAAAAATTCCCGGCGCATATTTCTACGTGCCTGCGCCGTCCTGGCTGGAAATCGGAATTTACTACGCCGTGCTCGTCGGCGCCTTGAGCGGCTGGTTGTTCGCGCCAAAACAAAGAATTTGGAGCGCGACAGCTCTGGTTCTAATTGTCGGCGGTTGCCTCTGGCACTGGCAAACGACACGCGGCGAAACCAGATTGACCGTCCTTCCGCTCAATGGCGGTCACACGGTTTTCGTGGATGCCGCCGGACGAAAAAACGACTGGCTCGTGAATTGTGGCGACGAAAATGCCGTGAACTTCACCCTCAAACCGTTTCTCCGCGCGCAAGGCGTGAACCACGTTCAAAGACTCGTGCTGACACAGGGTGATTTGCGAAGCAGCGGCGGAGCAGAATCGCTCAACAAACTTTTCGGCATCGGTGAAATTTACACCAGCCCGGCGCGTTTTCGCTCGCTGGCGTATCGCGAAATCATTGCGGAATTCGAAAAGCAACCCCGGCGACACCGAATCATCAATCGCGGCGGCACTGCCGGTGGCTGGCAGGTTTTCTCTCCCGACGCCTCGGATGATTTTGAGCACGCTGACGACGCATCGCTGGTGCTGTTGGGTAATTTTTACGGCACGCACATCCTCCTGCTGTCTGATTTGGGTCGCGAAGGACAAAGCGCCCTGCTCTCACGCACGAACCATCTGCGTGCGGACATTGTGATTGCCGGTTTGCCCGACGAAGGCGAACCGCTTTGCGATGCGTTGCTCGATGCGGCACAGCCAAAAGTCATTGTCATTGCCGATTCGGAATTTCCGGCGACCCGCCGGGCCAGCCCAAAACTTCGCGCCCGACTGGAGCAAAGGGTGGTTCCGGTTGTGTACACGCGCACGGCGGGCGCGGTGACAATTGTGTCGCGACCGGACGGTTGGGAATTGCGCACGATGGACGGGCAAAAAAATTCATGTCGAACCGCGACCGGGAATTGAGCCGGATCACTACCACCGCTGCCACCACCACAATGGCCGTTGATAGTTTTCGGGCAAAGGCCGCTGTTTCGTGAGGGTTACGGAAACATAACGGGCCTCCGGAATCGAAAACTTTTTCACTTCGACCGTCACGTTTTCAGGGTGGAACTCCGATAAAATTTTGTCGGCAACGTCCGTGGCCACGGATTCTATCAGCCTCCAGCTCCGCGTTTCGCCAAGTTTCAACAGTCGTTGGGTAACCTCATAATAATCTATCGTCCGCCCGATGCGGCCACTCACCGCTGCCGATGAAAAATCGAACTTGATATCCAACGTCAGCAACAAGCGTTGCGGCTTGGCGCGTTCCTCTTCAGAAATGCCGACACGATAAAAAACTTCCAGGTCAACGATGGTGATAAAAGACATGACGATTCTTCTGAATTATTTTGCGTCTGCGACTGAACTTTTTTACTTCCCGCTTTTCGTTTTCTGCCTTTCCCGCCGTTTCATCACGGCGTTAATCAGGACCCGCGTCGGCATATTAAGTTTCATTTTGCAGGCTTCGGCAAGCGTAACCCAGCGGGATTCGCGGGCTTCGTCGTTGAGTTTCACCCGCGGCCTGCCTTTGCGGTGGCAGGTGTAATTCAGCAGGACGAAATGCGCGTCGTGGTAAAACTCCCGGGAGTGGATGCAATCCTGCACGAGCACAAATTCAATGTCCGTCACGTCGAGGCCGGTTTCCTCCTTGATTTCGCGGCGGAGCGCGGCCTCGGATGGTTCGCCCCATTTGATTTTACCGCCGGGAATGCCCCAAAGATTCGACCATTTGTGGGTGCGGATCATCAGCACTTCGCCCGCGCCGTTGAAAATCAGGGCGCCGACGGTGGCCAGCGGCGGATGGGTTTCCTCAAAATTTTTCGCCGCCGGTTTGAGGCGCAAATTGTTCTGCTCCAAAACGCGGCGCAATTCGCCGAGATGCTCGACAATCAAATCCGGCTGCGCCGCGCGCAATTGCTCCAGCGTGTTGTAGCCGGTGAGCACGGCGCAGGAATGGACGCCACCGTGATGCGCGGTTTCGATGTCGTGCTGCATGTCGCCGATGAACAGCGTCTCGTCCGCACGCAAATGATTTTCGGCGAGGATTTCGTGAATTTTTTTCCGCTTGTCCCAAACGTCCGTGTAGGGCTTGTCGAGGTAGGCGTCGAATCCGGTGACCTGGCATTGCGCCCTGAAATGATCGTGATGCACCGTGCTTAAAAGAAAAGTCTGTAACTTCTGCGCGCGGCAAAATTTGAGGAAATCGCGCGCATACGGCAGTTCGCCAACGGAATCCTGTGCCTGCTTGAAACTGGTGTGGAACCAGTTTTCGAGCTGCGGCAACGGCACATGTGGCGTGTGGCGGTCGTAAAAATTCGTGAACGGCAGGGAAAACTCGGCGCGAAATTCGTCCAGCGACATTTCGGGCCGGTCAGCCTGGTTGAGCACAAAATTTGTTGCCTTCCAAACGGCGGGCAAATCGTCCACGAGAGTGCCTGACCAGTCGAAGATGATGTTGCGAATCACGCGAAAAAGTTAATTTTAAAGGAACAAAAACACAAAGTCAAACAAATCACTGTCCCAATCGTTTCGTCGCTGGAATTTGTCGGGCAAAAAGGAGTCGCTGAAAATCCGCCGGCGTTGTAAATTCCGCACCGTATGGCGATGGCGGACATCAGACGGGAATACTCGCTCGGCGGCTTGAATCGCGCGGACTTGGACGCGAATCCGCTCGCGCAGTTCAATCAGTGGTTTGCACAGGCGGCCTCGGGCAGTCGCTGGCGGAAAATCGGTATTGCACTCTACAAACTCTGGCACGCCATTCTCGGCCACGTGCCGATTGACGTGAATACCATGGTGCTCGCCACGGTGGACCAGGCCGGCCGGCCTTCAACCCGCGCGGTGTTGCTCAAGGGTGTGGACGAACGTGGTTTCGTTTTTTTCACGAACTACGACAGCCGCAAGGGTCGTGAACTGGCGGGAAATCCCGGCGCCGCGCTGACTTTTTATTGGCCGGATTTGGAACGGGAGGTCTGCGTCGCAGGCGCGGTGGGCAAATTGTCACACGATGAATCGGAGGCGTATTTCAAAAGCCGTCCGCGTGGCAGCCGTCTCGCCGCATGGGCATCAAACCAGAGCGAGGTGGTCGCCGATCGCGCGGAGCTGGAAAAGAGATGGAATGAAATGGCGGCGAAATTTCCCGGCGACGTGCCGCTGCCGCCGAACTGGGGTGGCTACGTGTTGCACCCAGAGCGCATCGAATTCTGGCAGGGCCGGTTGAACCGGCTGCACGACCGGTTTTGCTACACGCGGCAGCCGGACAATTCGTGGAAGCTGGAACGGCTGGCGCCGTGAACCGGAAAACGGGCTGCCGGTCATTTCTTTGGACCGGCAGGCGGATGCCCTTTACTGCCCGGCTTGGGAATCAAGGTGGTATCCGCCTCCACCATTTCTTCCAACGTGATAATATTCATGCCCGATGTGGATGGCGCAGCCTTGGGTTTGGGCGGTTCGCCCGGAATTGGTTTTGGCGGCGGTTCTTTCGCCTCGGGTGTGGGCACAGGCCGGGCGGTTGGCGGCAGTTGGGTGGCACGTCCTTTTTTTGTGATGAGGATGGTCCCGTCGTCGTCGGCTGAATACTTTTCTTCATCCCGCACACGGGCGGCTTCCGCGAGCAGCGATTCCCACTGGCGTTGCACGGTGCGTACGGGGGGCGCCCGGAATGGTATCAGGCGAAATTCACCGTCGGTCAAGGACAGCAATTGATGGAAGGCCTTTTCTCCGACCAGCTTTCCGGCCGAGGCATGAACAATGGCGCCGCCTTCAATGTAAATCTCGCCGGCGGTTTGCTGGTTCCGGACTTCCAGGACCGAGGAGTTGCCGCCCAGGCATTCCAGTTGGATGACATTGTACAATCCAGTCTCGCTCAAGGTGCTGACAAAATCGTTGTGGTTCTCCCACCGCAGGAGGCTGGTCAGCAGGTTGAAAATGAGCCTCCACCCGTCCTCGTCGCCCGGTTTTAAGAGGAAAAGTTCCGCTCCGTTGGCCAGGCAGGCGGCGCGGTGGCTGTCATCGCTTTCGCCGGTCAAAACAACTTTTTTTATGTTGGGATATCGCTGGTGGATGAGGCCAAGCAACTGGATGCCGTCCAGCAGCGGCATGCCGATGTCCAGCACAACCAGGTCAATCAGCTTTTGTTGCAGGATGGCCAGCGCCTTGTCCGGGGAGGCGGCCGTATGGATTTCCCAGGTTTTATCCTCCCGGGCACCAAACAGGTCGGTGACCATTTCGAGGAAGGCCATGCTGTCATCCACGAAAAGCACGCGATATTGTTTCGGGGTGCCGCCCGCGGCTTCGGGTTTTTTCACCGGGGCTGGCGCGGTCGCGGAGGCCGGCGCGGAGGGGACTGGCGCGGTGATTTCGAGACGCAATTCCACCTCGCCCAGGCGCAAAATCTGCCCGGGCTGCAGGACGGCCTCGATGATGGTCTTGCCTTCGATGAACGTGCCATTGGTTGAGCGCAAGTCGCGAACGACGAGTTCGTTGCCGCGCAGCAACACTTCGCAATGCTGGCTGGAGACCGACGTTTCAACGATTTGGAACGCATTCTTGTCACCGCGTCCAATCGTGACCCAGCGCGTCCCCAGTTCATATGACATTCCGGTCAATCCGGGATTGATGGCAACGAGCCTGGACATACGAAACGGATATTTTCCGGGCGTGGTTTTATTATTAAAAAAGTTTCAGTCAAAGAAAAAGTTGGTCTTAACCAATCCTTTGTCAATCAATTCCTGATGCTGGATCCGCCGGCATCGTGAGACCGGCACTAGAACTTGTAAACCAGACTGCTGATGAGCTTCACATCATTATCCTTGCGTCCGGGTGCGGGCTGGTTGACAAAGTTGTCCTGCAAAGTGACCTGGAGGCTGAATGTTTTGGTGAGCGCAGCCTCCGCCCCAATTTCGGCGTTCACCAGGAAGTTGTCAGGTTTGTTTACTTGCGGGAGGAATTCCACTTTTTGCCAGACCCGCGCATTGTCATGGAACTTGTGCTCAAACCGTTCCGCCAGACGCAGTGACGCGTAAGTGGTGTCCACGCCACCGAGTCGTTGGAAAATCAGGCCGGGACCGACTTCGCCAGCCAGCGTTGTATTGGTCTCCTTGAGAAAATAATAACCGGCGCCGGGACTGAGCGTGAAACGATATTGCAGATCGGCGATGCCGTCGTGCAGACCCTCCAAATTGAAGAAGCCGTAAAAGCGTTCGCCGAACAGGTGGTTGTATTGGCTGACTCCGTGCAGCGTTTCATTGTTTTTGACGGAATCATTTTCACCATACGAGCCATCCACACCGAACATGAACTCGTTGGTTGGCGTCTTCGTGTGGGTTTTGAAAGCCACGGTGGTCAACAGCGTGTCGCTGTTTCCCTTGGTGAGCGAAAGACCCGCCGAGACGCTGCTTTCCCAGGCCGGTTGGTTGGTTGAAACAATGGCGATTTGATTGGTGTCGGTTGCGTGACCGGACACGGCCAAAACTGCCGGAACAAATACTGCGAAAATGCGTCTTTTCATGATTCTTTTACGCCAACCATCGGATCTGGGGAACCTGATACGGCAGATTACCTGACCGGCAAGGGACGTTTGAAAATTATTTCGCCGGCTCGTCTTCGGCGGCGGAATCTTCCTTGTCCTCGCCGATGACCGGCGCAATGGCCTGCAGCTTGTCGCCGGATTCCAATTCGATGAGCTTCACGCCCTGGGTGTTGCGGCCGGCTTCGCGGATGTCCTTCACAAACGTGCGCACCATCTGGCCCTTGACGGTGATGAGCATGATTTCATCCGCATCGCGCACGGTGAGCGCGCCGATGACCGCGCCGGTCTTCTCGGTGGTCTTCATCGTGATGATGCCCTTGCCGCCACGGGATTGAGGCCGGTATTCCTTGAAATCTGTCCGTTTGCCGATGCCGTTTTCGCCAGCGACCAGCAATTTGGCGTCCGGCACAACAATGGCCAATGCGACGACTTCATCGCGTTTCTCCAATTTAATGCCGCGCACACCGGCGGCTGACCGGCCCATGGAACGAACATTCGACTCGTTGAAATGGATGCTCATGCCATCCCGGGTAATCAGCACGACGCCGTCCCCGGGATCTTTAACCTCATCTTTTTCAATGATGCTCCCGCGAGTAAGTTTTACGTCAATCAACGTGTCGCCTGGCTCGATGGTGATGGCGATGATGCCGCCTTTGCGCACGTTGGTGAATTCATTAAGTGAAGTTTTCTTCACCGTGCCCTGTTTTGTGGCAAAGAACAGTTCGCCGGGCTGTTCCCAGGTCACGTCTTCCTTGTTCGCGTTGGTCTTGGAAAGAACGCGGATCAACGCGGCGATGGTTTCGCCGGTCTTCAATTCGAGCAAATTGGCGATGCTCCGGCCCTTGGCGGCGCGGCCCATGTCGGGAATTTCATGCACCCGCTCGACATAAACGCGGCCCGTGTTCGTGAAGAACATGAGGTAATCGTGCGTGCTGGCGGTGAAAAGGTGCTCGATGAAATCATTGTCCTCATCCGTCGCACCCTCTTTCGTCGTCATACCGATGACGCCTTTGCCGCCGCGGCGCTGCGCGCGATAGGAACTGACGTTCGTGCGCTTGAGGAGGCCGTTGTGCGTGAGCGTGATGATGACGCCTTCGTTGGCGATGAGGTCTTCGATGTTGATCTCGCCTTCGTCGGGCATGAGGTCGGTCAGGCGCGGGGTGGCGTATTTCTCTTTGATGGCCTTGAGTTCATTCTTGATGATGGTGAGCACACGAGCTTCCTTCGCGAGAATGTCCATCAAATCCTCGATGCGCTTGAGCAGTTCCTTGTATTCGCCTTCGACCTTGTCAATTTCCAGACCGGTCAATTGATACAGGCGCAATTCCAGGATGGCGTCCACCTGCCGTTCGGTCAGCGCATACCGGCCCTTGGTCAAACGCGACTCGTTGCGAATCAAAATGCTCCAGCGCTCGACCTGTTTCTGCGTCCACTCGAAGGCGAGCAGCTTGACCCGGGCTTCCTCGCGCGTTTTGCTGCCGCGGATGATTTTGATGAACTCGTCGAGGTTGGCCAGCGCGATGAGATAACCTTCGAGCAACTCGGCGCGTTCCTCGGCCTTCTTCAATTGGAACCGCGTGCGGCGCAACACGACCTCGCGGCGGTGCTCAATGTAGCAATTGATGAGTTCCTTCAGTCCGAGCGTCTTGGGCCGGCCATGGTCAATGGCCAGCATGTTGACGGCAAAGCTCGATTCCAGCGCGGTCTGCTTGTAAAGATTGTTGATGACGACCTTGGCGATGGCGTCACGCTTGAGTTCAACGACCACGCGGGTGTTCTCGTCCGATTCATCGCGAATGGCCGTGATGTCGGTGAAGCCCGCCGTTTTTTCGTTCACCAATTCGGCCACGCGCTCGACGAGCACCGCGCGGTTGACGTTGTAAGGAATTTCCGTGACGACGATTTGTTCCTTGCCGCCTTTGAGCTGTTCGACGCCCACCTTGCCGCGGATTTTGATGCTGCCGTGGCCGGTGGTGAAATATTCCTTGATGACTTCCAGCCCGCACACCATGCAACCGGTCGGGAAATCCGGGCCTTTGACGAACTTCATCAGCCCCTTGACCGAGATGTTCGGGTCGTCAATCTGCGCGCAGATGGCGTCAATGATTTCGCCGAGATTGTGCGGCGGAATGTTGGTGGCCATGCCGACGGCGATGCCGGTGCCGCCGTTGACGAGCAGATTTGGAAACGCGGCGGGAAAAACGGTTGGCTCGGTGCGGGTTTCGTCGTAGTTGGGGACGAAATCCACCGTGTCCTGATCCATGTCCTCCATCAGCGCTGCGCCGAGGTGCGCCAGCCGCGCCTCGGTGTAACGCATGGCGGCAGGTGGATCGCCTTCAACGGAACCAAAGTTGCCCTGGCCATCCACGAGCCGTTCGCGCATGGCCCACGGCTGCGCCATATGCACGAGCGTCGGATAAATCACCGCTTCCCCGTGTGGATGGTAGTTGCCGCTGGTGTCGCCGCAAATTTTGGCGCACTTGCGATGCTGGCGGTTCGGAAACAACGAGAGATCGTGCATCGCCAGTAGAATGCGCCGTTGCGAAGGCTTGAGGCCGTCGCGCGCATCGGGCAAGGCGCGCGAGATGATCACGGACATGGAGTAATCGAGAAAGGAGTTCTTGATTTCCTCGGCCACATTGACCTTGGCGATTTTTTCCCCGGCGGCAAACAACGGCGTGTTGGCTGCGGGCAGTTGTTCGGAACTTTTGTCAGGCATAATCAAATCAGTTGGCAGCGGTTAAGTCCTCCAGTTTCGCCGGGACAAGCGCAATGGCAAATTGTTCGCAGGCGCCGCGGATCCGCCCATCGGTCGTTGACAGCGCCTCGCTGTGGTGCAAATCACACGTCGCAACATGAAGCGCGTCCAGCGTCCGCAGTGGAATGCGCGGATGACAGGCAAGTTGAATGGCGCTGGCGCGTTCGAGCACCCCACGGTTCAGTGGGAACAACCGAATGAGATCATCTTCCACCATCATCAGAAATTTTTTCCCGGCCATTATTCGTTCAGATGCGGTGATGTGCCCCGCTCGCTCTTTGGCGAGCAGGGCCGACCGCACTTCCGCCAGGGCCAGCTCGGAAGTTTCAAAGCTATGCCTCGCCAGATTGCGACTAAACCAGTCGCTGCCGGCTTCGCGCACAATCAGCTTCACGATGATGGCGGAGTCAAGATACATCGCTACCAGCCGCGCGCATCGCGGTCCTCACGGATGATTTCCTCGGCAGGCGGTCCACCATGGATCGGCTGTTTCAAAAGGTAATCGCCCATGCCTTGGAAAACTTTTCGAGGTTTGGCCGTCGCGGCACTGACCAGCCGGGCCTTGGGTTTGCCATTGCTGGTGATGGTGATTTCATGTCCGCCCGCCACCAAATCAAGCAACGCAGAGAGATGCGCTTTCGCCGAACGAACGCTGATGATCTCTCCGATGCCGGGCGCCACCGCCACTTCTTTGAGCGCCATCGGGTCTGATTGCGCGGACGGGTATTTAATTCTCTTTGTTTTCATGGCTCTAATGTAGTCACGCGTGACCACATTGGGCAAGTAAAATTTTCAAATATCCAAGTTCCGTACGTTGAGCGCGTTGTCCTCGATGAACTGGCGGCGCGGTTCGACTTCCTCGCCCATCAGCTTGGTAAACATTTCCTCGGCCTCGACGGCGTCGGTGAGGTCAACGCGCAGCAGTTTGCGCCGCACCGGGTCCATCGTCGTTTCAAACAGCTCCTTCGCATTCATTTCGCCGAGGCCCTTGAACCGCTTGATGGACAGCCCGCGCCGGCCGATTTCCTTGACCCCGGCGAGGATTTCCGGGATCGAAAACAGCGGCTTCACCGTCTCGCGCTCACCCTCGCCTTCAATCAATTCAAACAACGGTTTGTCCTGTCCGGCGTAGTGCTCGATGCTGAAACCTTTTTTGTCGAGCTTCCCCAGCAATTCAACGATGGCCTTGCTTTCGTGCAACTCGATGTGCCGCGCGCGCCGGGTCGAGCCGTTTTTCTTCTCGATCGTCGTCGTGTCGCCTTCCTCCTCGCTGCCGAACAATTTCAAATCGGCATTCTTGGCGCCGAATTGCGCCAGTTCGTCTTCGGTGTGAAAATAGTGCACCGTTTCGTCATTGCCTTCGCGCACCTTGACCAGATGCCTCGGCAAATCGCCGGTCTTCTTTTGGCGATGCTCGACGTATTCGGCAAAATCACCGCCGTGACGGCGCAACGCGCTGGCGTATTTGTCGAGCGATTCGAGCAACTCCAAAATTTCCGCGAGTTGCTTTTGGGAAAGTTCCTTCTTGTCGGACAGGTTCTTTAAACGCACCTCTTCCGTGCCGAGTTCGAGCAGAATTTTATTCAACCGCGCGTCATCATCAATGTATTCAACGCGCTTTTTGCGCGCGATCTGGTACAGCGGCGGCTGCGCGATATAGACGAAGCCGTTTTTGATCAGCGCGGGCATTTGCCGGTAGAAAAACGTCAGCAACAGCGTGCGAATGTGCGAGCCGTCCACGTCCGCGTCGGTCATAATGATGACTTTGTGGTAGCGGAGTTTTTCGAGATTGAATGCGCCCTCACCCTCGCCGTCGCCGATGCCGGTGCCGACGGCGGTGATCATCGTGCGGATTTCGTTGTTCTGAAGCACCTTGTCCAGGCGCGCTTTCTCGACGTTGATCAATTTGCCGCGAATGGGCAAAATCGCCTGGAATTTCCGGTCGCGTCCCTGTTTGGCCGAGCCGCCGGCGGAATCACCCTCGACAATGAACAACTCGGTGTTCGCCGGATCGCGGTCGGAGCAATCGGCGAGTTTGCCGGGCAAACCGCCGCCGGTAAGCGCGCCTTTGCGAACCGTCTCGCGTGCTTTGCGGGCGGCCTCGCGCGCCCGCGCCGCGAGCAGACCTTTTTCAATAATTTTCTTGGCCACGCCGGGATTCGCGTCGAAGTGCGTCATCAACCCGTCGTAAATAACGGACGAAACAATGCCGTCAATTTCCGTGTTCACCAGTTTCACCTTCGTCTGCGATTCAAAGCGCGGATTTGGCAGTTTCACGCTTAGCACGCAGACCAGGCCTTCGCGGACGTCATCGCCGGAAATCGTCGGGTCCTTTTCCTTCAGCAAATTGTTTTGTTTCGCGTACTGGTTGATGGCGCGGGTCAGCGCGGAGCGAAAGCCGGTCAGATGCGTGCCGCCGTCGGTGTTGGGAATCGAATTGGCAAAGCAGAGAATCTGGTCGCTGTAGCTGTCGGTGTATTGCAATACGCAATCCACAAACACGTCTTCGTCCTTGCCGTCAATTTTGCTGGGCCGTTTGCCCGCGATTGCGATGGGCTTGGGATGCAACGGCTGCTTGCTCCGGCCAAGCTGGCGGACGAACTGCTCGATGCCGTCACGATAAAAGAATGTCTCCGTCTTCTCGTCGCGCTCATCCTTGAGCACAATTTCGATGCCCGGATTCAAAAACGCGAGTTCACGCAGCCGGTTCGCCAGGATGTCGAATTTGAATTCCGTCGTGAGGGTGAAAATCGTCGGGTCGGGTTTGAATGTGATCAAGGTCCCTGTTTTTTTTGATTTGCCGATGACTTCGAGTTTCTGGGTTGTTTTGCCGCGCTCGAATTCCATCGAATAAACCTTTTCATCGCGCGAGACCTCGACCTTGAACCAGTCGGAAAGCGCATTGACACATTTCGCGCCGACGCCGTGCAGACCGCCGGAATATTTGTAGGCGCCTTGCCCGAATTTTCCGCCCGCGTGCAAATTCGTCAGCACCAGTTCGACGGCGGGCATCTTCCACTTCGGGTGCATATCCACCGGAATGCCGCGTCCGTCATCCCGGATCGAAACCGAGCCGTCCACGTGAATCGTCACTTCGATTTTGTTGCAATAACCCGCCAGATGTTCGTCAATCGAATTGTCGAGCACTTCGAACACGCTGTGATGCAAACCGCGCTCGTCCGGATCGCCGATATACATGCCGGGCCGCTTGCGAACGGCTTCCAGACCTTCGAGCTTGTCTATTTTTGAAGCGTCGTATTTTTCGGTCGCAGACGGTCTGGTTTTGCTGGTTTCTTCGGCAATATCTTCTTTGGTTTTCGGCATAAAAAGCTCACTTTTACGGTCGTTTTTACCGGGTCCGTGAAAGCTTAAAAAGAATAGAAAAAATGGCGCTTTAACACAACCTTTATTTGGTCAAAAAAACGCCCAAAAACACAATCAATTGTGGCCATGCCGACCGGCTTATGCCGCATATTGGGGCGTCCCCAAACTGTGACAGTCACTGATTTTGTGAAAAAATGACGCCGGGTTTTGCCATTGTTTTGCCCTGAATCCGAATACACAGATTTCGTGATTCGAACGAAGCATCGGCAAACCAACACCCTTTGCCTTTTAATCAATTAAAGACGTGTTGAAAATTCCCGAAAAAATTCTGGCAGTGTCTTAATTTGGGTAATTATCCCTTGACAGCAAGTAATGGTTGTGGTAGATTTTAGGCATGAAAGAGAAATACACGATTAAAGAGTTTCACGCGCAATTTCCTGACGACCGCGCCTGTTTGGACTTTATTTTCAAAACCCGCTGGCCGGACGGTGGCAAATGCAAATGTGGCAAGTCGGATTGCTTTTACCTCGTCAAAGGCCGCCGCACATATGCTTGTTCTTGGTGCGGCACGCAGATTTCTCCGACCGCTGGCACGATTTTCCACAAATCCGAAACATCCTTGAAATCTTGGTTCTTTGCCATGTTCCTGATGTCCAGTTCCAAGAACGGCGTGGCGGCAAAGGAGTTGGAACGCCAGCTTGGAGTCACCTACAAATGCGCTCATCGCATGGGTCACAAAATCCGCCAGCTTATGCAGAGCGGCGAAGGCGACATGATGAGCGGCATTGTGGAAGCCGACGAAACTTTTGTCGGCGGTTTATCCAAGAACATGCACAAGGGAAAACGGAAAGTGCGCGGCACTGGCGGCATTGGCAAAACGCCTGTCATCGGAGTTTTGGAACGTGGCGGGAACGTCAAAGCCAAAGTCGTGAACGATGTCAGAACTAAAACCCTTTTGCCGAACATCATGGCGAATGTGGCAAAAGGCACGACGGTTTGCACCGATGAATGGTGCGGTTACAACGCGCTTCGTAAAGCAGGATTCCAACATCTGAGCGTGAATCATGGTGTGCGGGAATATGTTCGCAACGGTGTTCACACAAATTCACTTGATGGTTTTTGGTCACAATTAAAACGCTCCATCAATGGAACTTTTCACCACGTTTCTCCGAAGTATTTGCCGTCGTACGTGAATGAGTTTGTGTATCGCTACAACCTGCGTGGTTCAGAGCAGCCGATTTTCCATGACTTGTCTGCGAAAGTGGCAGAGCAGCACGCCTAAGTGTGCTGAAAAATGTCGCTTTGTTGGTTTCAGTGATTTTGGCTTTTTTCATTTTGATGCTGGTGGTGGTGGTGGTGTCAGGATTGTCCGCACAAAATTTTTGTTTACCGACCCACCGGGCAAGCTGTAACTTGCCCGGTGGATGGTGTGGCCGTAGTGTCGAATGGAGCGCATAGCGCCTTGCGAACACGTCTTCAACGGCTTCTCTTTGAACGGAGATTGCACAGGGACGGGATGCTGGTTCAAGTCCAGCCGGTCACGCCACCCAAATTTCTTTTCTTTTCTCGCTGACTCCAAAATTTCCTTGCCAACCAATCTCAATCGTTTCATGTTTGGCCATCGGCACGCGGTCACGTGCCGATGGCCGGTTAGCTCAAATGGATAGAGCGCGTCCGCTGTCACAGGCATCTAAGGACAAGATCAGGTTCAACTCCTGCCCGGCCACCCAAGCTAAATTTCAAAAGAACAAGGTAACTACCAACGCTGGCGCGTATTCTTGGGGTATCCTGTGCTATACCACCACCACCAGCATCGTCAACACGATAATTTAATGATTCAGAGGGTCAACTAAAATTTGTGGACATTTTTCAGTACGGCGTAAATAGCCAATGTGTAAGCCTATTCGGTTGCGGTTTTTGACCTTATTTCCCTTGTTTTTGGTCGTAAACCGTACCTGACACAATGGCAGCCGAACAACCCATCTGTTCGGGGGGCTGGACAGGTGACGAGTGCGCCACTCCGTACACCATGTTCGTCAACCGACGTTTCCATTCGGCCTTAAACTCGTCGTCGAACTTGTTGAGCTTTTGCACCCGTTCCTCAACTTCTTCCCGGCTCATCAGCACGGTCTGCATTTTCATTTCAGGAAAATCTTTTGACCCAACCGGAATTGTATATGCAGCTTTGGTTGGCCCTTGGCATCTGAAGTCAGTCTTTTTAACATCTTCAACCACGTAAAGGGCTGCCGCGACGGCTGCCCCAAGTTGCAAATCCGCTACATCACAACGGGAGAGGATATAGTTGCCAAGGGGCGCACCAATGCCGATTGATTCGTATGCGGCGAGCACTTTCTTGGCAATCCCAAGGTAAAACTGGAGCGTGAACAGGTGGGGTTTTCCGCCGTAGTAATAGCCTACCAAGAGTTCAAAACTGTAATCAAGGCAGTGCCGCTTGAAACCTTCTTCAGAGCCTTCATACTGTGCCCTGAACTGCCGCCTCAAGTCAGCAATCGCTTTTTCTGCCAATTCCGCTCCCTTCCGATAGTCATTCAGCAGTTCCGACTTGGCGATTGCAGTCAGTATCTCCGCTGCTCTCGCTGACATTACTTCGTGCCCAGATTGAGCAACCAGCCCCGTTTGTCCATCCTTGAACTCCAGTTTGGTTATTTTGTCCACATCCCGGCGTGTCTTGCCTGTCTCCATGTCGGCAGTTTGGCTGTCGCTGGCCATGACAATGGCATTGTTGCAGATAAGTCCGATTGCGATAGTCACGGGGCCTTTTTGTTTACGTTTCTGCCAGCATTGACCGGCTGTGAATGGCGGTTCAAGCGAATTTTTAGCTAAGTTATTCATGGTATTTGTCCTCCGTTTTGTGTTTACAAAAGCGATTTGACGATCAATTTAGGCGCGTGGTGGGCGCAGTCCCAAAAATCCCAAAAGGGAATCGCTGGACTCACATTAGCTGCAAGGCGGTTGTGCTTCCTCGACGGTTCCCGTAGGTAAATTTGGGCTGGCTTGTCCCACCACACGTAAAATAATTACTGATTCACGCATTGACTTTCCAACCTCGGCGTGACTCAACTTTCACTGTTGGCAAAAGGCTGCACATGATTCATTCAATTCCAATAGTTTTTGATATGCTCAAAATAATAAGCAAAATCTGCCCGTGGCTTCTTCGCCGGTATTACACGAGCGAAAGGCTTGACCCGCTCATAAAATTGGATGTTTCTTCATCCGGGGAGCGGGTTAATTATAATTTTCACTCACAGGAGGGGTCTTGCTGGCTAACCGCAACCAATCTGTCTCCATTCGATTTTACGATAGACCGCATGGAAGTTGATGTCGTCATAGATAGCGGTGCCTCTTTTTCATGCACAAAAATCATGCCTGAAGTTCTGAAAGGAACAGGTAACCAGCAGATATATGTAAAAAGCACTTCGTCCATGTTGGCAGAAACGGCGCAACGAGCAAAAGACAGTAAACGAGCAAGAATTGAAATTCAGGCTTTTATAGTTTCCTCAATCCGGTCATTTACAATCAGGAGAAGCATTGCCGATGTCAGTAATGTTCGGGTGCTTGCCTAAGCGTCTCCGGCAACAATCTAAAACCCCTGTTTTCAACCGTTACTTGTCGTGAAGGGTCAATTACCTTAATTTGAAATGGTGGCGGGCTTTACTTTTGGGGTGTTGGCACGAAATTGGGTCATGGACGTATTAAGGCATCATTTCAAAAATTGCTGATATACCATTTCGCAGGAATCCCAGATGTGGAATTGGTTAAATTGATTACGTTTGTTTTGTATTCTACCATCAAACCGCCAAGCACGGCAAAAAATGTCGTTATTGCTTCTACCACCAACCAAGACAATGAAGAGGATGAAACCATCGTTGAAATCATTTATTTTTCAGCTTCCTATTCAATGTATTCTGCACCAGCAGACAGTTAATTCCAACTCGCTTTTTTCAGACGCGAACCGTAATTTCCATGAATGGCTTTGACTGATAATCTGACCGCTTCTCCCGATCGGTTTGTCCGCCGCCATATCGGCCCGCGTCCCGCCGACGCCGGCGAAATGCTCAGGCTACTCGGTTACGCGAGCCTTGACGCGATGATTGATGACGCCGTTCCAAAACCGATTCGACTCGCCCGTCCGCTGCAACTGCCCGCCGCGCGCAACGAACATGAGGCCCTCGCCGCGCTTAAGGAAATCGCGTCGCAAAACCAAGTCTGCCGCTCGTTCATCGGGATGGGCTTTTACGATTGCATCACCCCGGCAGTGATTCAGCGCAACGTTTTGGAAAATCCCGGCTGGTACACGCAATACACGCCCTACCAAGCCGAAATTTCCCAGGGCCGCCTCGAAGCACTCCTGAATTTTCAAACAATGGTCGCCGATCTCACCGGCCTCGACATCGCCAATGCGTCACTGCTCGACGAAGCCACCGCCGCCGCCGAAGCGATGACGATGTGTCACGCGCTCAAGGACGGACGAAACATTTTCTTCGTCTCCGAAACCTGCCATCCGCAAAACATCAAAGTCATCCAGACCCGCGCGAAAGCGCTCGGCATCGAAATCGTCGTCGGCAGCCACGGACATTTTTCGTTCACCGAAAAAGTCTTCGGTGCGCTGGTGCAATATCCGGATACGTTCGGCGCGATTTACGACTTTGCGCCGTTCGTCGAAAAAGCCCACGCGGTTGGGGCGATGGTCGCGGTTGCCACTGATTTGCTGGCGCTCACGTTGTTGAAACCGCCGGGTGATTTCGGCGCGGACATCGCCATCGGCAGCGCGCAACGCTTTGGCGTGCCGCTGGGCTACGGCGGCCCGCACGCGGCGTTTTTCGCCGCGCGCGACCAGTTCAAACGCAGCATGCCCGGACGCATTGTCGGCGTTTCCAAGGATTCGCGCGGCAGACCGGCCTTGCGCCTCGCGCTTCAAACCCGCGAACAACACATCCGCCGCGAGAAGGCCACCAGCAACATCTGCACCGCGCAGGCGTTGCTGGCGAACATGGCGTCCATGTACGCCGTCTATCACGGGCCGGAAGGCTTGAAGAAAATCGCGCAGCGGATTCACGCCCTGACCGGAATTCTCGCCACCGGCCTGGAAAAATTGGGATTTAACGTAACCCAGCCGTCTCGGCTGCGCGGGCAAGGGGGAAATGAAAGGTCCAACGAGCAGGCGGGACGCCTGCGCCACTTTTTCGACACCATCACTGTCAATCTCGGCAAAAAGCCGTCGGCGGACGTTTTAAAAATCGCCGAAGCGCATCGGATGAATTTCCGCGAGATTGACGACCATACGCTGGGCATCTCGCTCGACGAAGCGACCAGTGAAAGTGACATCATCGAGATCTGGCAGGTTTTCAAAGGTGACAAGGCAATAGGTTTCACAGTGGCGGACGTTGCCGATCACGCATCACGCACTTCGCCGTTCCTGACTCACAAAGTCTTCAACCGTTATCACTCCGAAACCGAGATGCTGCGTTACCTCAAGCGGCTCGAATCGCGCGACCTGTCGCTGACCGCCTCGATGATTCCGCTCGGTTCCTGCACGATGAAGCTGAACGCCGCGGCGGAAATGCTTCCGATTTCCTGGCCGGAGTTTGCAAAGCTTCATCCCTTCGCGCCGCTGAAACAGGCCCGCGGCTACCAGATTTTGTTTCAAAACCTCGAAGACTGGCTTGCGGAAATCACCGGATTTGCGGGCATTTCGCTCCAGCCCAACGCCGGTTCCCAGGGCGAATACGCCGGCCAACTCGTCATCCGCGCCTGGCACGAAAGCCGGGGCGAAGCGCACCGCAACATCTGCCTCATCCCGACCTCCGCGCATGGAACCAATCCCGCCAGCGCCGTCATGGCCGGACTGAAAGTCGTCGCTGTTGTGTGTGACAAGGACGGCAATATTGACGTGGCCGATTTGCGCGCCAAAGCTGAGGCGCAAAAAAAGGACCTCGCGTGTCTGATGATCACTTATCCCTCCACGCACGGCGTGTTCGAGAAGACGATCAAGGAGATTTGCGAAGTCGTCCACGCCAACGGCGGACAGGTTTATATGGATGGTGCGAACATGAACGCGCAGGTCGGCCTGTGTCGTCCGGCGGACATTGGCGCGGACGTGTGCCATTTGAACCTGCACAAGACATTTTGCATTCCGCACGGCGGCGGCGGGCCGGGCGTCGGCCCGATCGGCGTGGCCAAACATCTGGTCCAATTTCTGCCCGAACATAGCGTTGTTGGAGTTCACGCTTCAGCGTGTTCGGGTACCGGGAACAACCTAAAGGTTGAACTCCAACACATCGGCCCGGTCGCGGCCGCGCCGTGGGGCAGCGCGGGCATTTTGCCGATTTCGTGGATGTATATCGCCATGATGGGTGCGGACGGCCTGACTGAAGCCACGAAGTTTGCCATCCTGAACGCGAATTACATCGCCAAACGGCTGGAAAATCATTTTCCGACACTTTACTGCGGACACGGCAACCTGGTCGCGCACGAGTGCATCCTTGATTTGCGCCGGTTCAAGAGCGTCACCGCCGAGGACGTGGCCAAGCGGCTGATGGATTACGGCTTTCACGCGCCGACGCTGTCATGGCCGGTCGCCGGCACGCTCATGGTCGAGCCGACCGAGAGCGAATCGAAGTTCGAGCTGGACCGTTTCTGCGACGCGATGATTGCCATCCACGCGGAGATGACCGCCATCGAATCCGGCGCGGCGGACAAGCAGAACAACCTGCTCAAGAACGCGCCGCACACAGCAGACATGATTGCGGCGGACAATTGGACCCGGCCCTATTCGCGCGAATCGGCGGCGTTCCCGGTGGCGGGTCTGCGCGACTACAAATTCTGGCCGGCTGTCGGCCGCGTGGACAACGTCTATGGCGACCGCAATCCGGTCTGCACCTGCACAGGGATGGACACTTTCATTTCTTGATGTAAGCTTTCGAGGAACATGAAAATAACCGATGCACTTTTGGCGGAACATGTGGTGTTTCATAACATCTTTGACTACATCGAACGCGCCCTGCCGGATGTCAAAACGCTCGCAGAAGTGAAGTCGCTGGCGGAATTGATGGAAAGCCTGTTGCTCGCACACGGCAAGACCGAGGAAGATTTGGTGTTCGCTCCGCTGAATCATTACCTGGAACAAATTGGCCAGAGCGACAGTTTCGAACACGAGCATCGGGAAATTGACAACAGCCTGCTGCGGGTGAAGACCGCCAAGCGGCTGCCCGAAGCGCAACAGTTGTTGCTTCTGGCCGTGACCGCGTCGCGCTCACACTTTGACCGCGAGGAACGGATTGTTTTCCCGCTGGCCGAGAAAGTGATGAAAGACAAAACGCTGACTGAACTGGGCAAAACCTGGATGAAGCAAAGGAACGCGGAGTCGGCTTGAAGACGGATATGAGACAGGCCGGAGGCCTGTGCTACGTTGCCAACGCGGCGTTCACGCCCGTGACGAGCGCGTTGACGCGGGTGGTCAACGGAAAATCCGATGGCGCTTCGAGGGTGTAGGACAATCGGGTTTTGTTGACGATCAAATAAAACGCCTCGGCCCATTGCGGTCGCGTGTGCGGATCAAGGTTCGGACGGATGATGCCGCCCCGGGCCGGGCGGTCTTCGATGAAGACAGATGGGTCAATCGGGCAGACTTCCGCGATGCGCGCCATCATGGCTTCGGCCAGCGATGGCCGGTTTTCCGGATTCAATTCGTAAACATAAAAGCCGTGCGATTCCCAGTCTTCATGCAGGCAGAGGCAAAGGTCGAACTGCGGCTGGTGCTGAAGCCAGGCGATGTGTGCCCGGACTTCGGTCGTCTCCAGGTGCCGGTAGTCGCGGTTCAAATCCCTGCCGTCGGCGTTTTCACGCCGGTTCAAAACGAAGCCTATCGGATTCAGGCAGGGATAAAACCAGAGTTCGGCGTTTGCCGGCCACCGGTTTTCCTGAAGCAAGTGCAACGCGGCGAGCGGGCCGGCGGGTTCATCGCCATGGATGCCGGCGCTTAAGTAAATGCGTGACGAGGGACGAGTGTCGGGTGACGAGGGACGATGAAGCGCGAGCAGGTTGAATTCGCCCTGCCTTCCAAAGGTCTCGGAGGTCCAGCCGTGTTGTTGGGCGGCGGTTTCGATTTCGCGCAGGACGGCGCGGATGTCAATCGTCTCGCCGTAATAACCGCCGTGATTTTTGCCGAGCTTTTGCACGTGGAGAATTTCACGCAAAGGCGCAGGGACGCAAAGAAAATTGTTCAACTTGCATTTTTTGGCAGCGGATGATGATTCCAACATGAGCAGCAGAGCAACGGCCATCGAGTTTGCCAGCAAACTGCCAGAAGAAATGCCGCTGGCGGAAATCGCGCGGGAAAAGCAAACCAACCCATTATTTTCTAGTCGTCCATGTTGTAAATAAAAATGCTATAGCCGATTTTCGCGACGGGTTTGCGCCCTCTGAACCAGGCAAATAAATTTTTATCGGCAAAATAATCCCCCTGAAGATTTGTGGCACTTATGGCGACCCATCCTTTTAGAGGAAATTCATGGTATTCAGGATTAAGATCTCGCAAAACGTAGCTGGGAAGCCAATTGTAGGTTATCCCGTATCGTTCGGGAGAGTCAGTTCCGAAGTAGCTCAAATTAATCCTGGAGATGGCGTGTTTCTGCATGTATTTTTTCAAGCCTTTGAGGTCTTGTCCCCAATCAAGATTGGAATCCACCAGATATTTGTATCCATTGTTCGGACCGCCAACCAGTTCATTGAAATATGCAAGATAGTGCGGGTGTATGTAGCAAGAAGCACCTATATACCAGGTAATCGCCGCAATATACAGCTTTATCAGCATCTTGTTGGATAAAAAAAATTGTGCTGCCTTGCTCGCAAACACGAAAAGAAAGGGGTAAATTGGCAAAATGTAACGCAGTCCTATTGCCTGATGGTTCAGGCTGAAAAAACAAAAAATTACAGTTGCTGGCATCAGAAGAAATGCTTCGTCCAGCCATTCACCTTTGGGGATCTTTCCAATGAATAAAACCAGCGATATCGTCAGAAAAATCATTGTTACGATCGGCGTTTTGATAAGGAATGCGACAATAAAATAATACCACCATCCATTATTTGAGTGTTGTCCCATGAGAAATCCCGGAGAGCCTGGATTCGCGTGTTTCTGTTGGTACAATATGCCGGCAAAATAAGGTTCCAGATTCATCCCATATCCCAAAAGTAAAATCCCAACGCCTATAATTGCAAAGATAAGGTAATTACGTAAGTTTGTTGTTTTCTGTTTCCCCCTCCATAAGATCATTAACGCAAAACAAATCGGCAACAATATTATGCTGGTGAACTTCGAAAGCAGAGCAAGCCCCAAACAAATTCCACCCAGGACCACATCGCCAATTTGGCCGTCCCTCAACAGACGCCAAAAATAATACAAGGTTATGAACGAAAACGTGGTGAGCGTAATATCAGGTGTAATCAAACGGGCATAGGCCAGGATATTGGGACAGAATGAATACAACACCACCGCCAATATCGCGCTCCGCTTTCCGTAAAGCGAATAACTCCACAAATACACAAACCACCCCAGCAACACGGCGGTCAGCACCATCATGAGACGCGACAAGTCCAGTAATCGATCCCCTTGGTTTGCTGAACTTGAAAACAATGCTTGCCCTCTGACAACACGGACAAGACCGCCCGATCCAAGGTATTCAGGATCCTTTGCTCGTGATGGATCGTTTCTCCAAAGATCTGGATCGGACGGAAAGAATAACAGTGGAATACTGTGAATATAATAAGAAAGCGGCGGGTGCAGAATGGATCCAGGCACATCCCACCGATGGTTTTGCAGAATATATTTGCCCAGTCCGAAATAACCCGTTTCGTCCCAGGTTGACGATTCCTGAACCAGGCTTGTCAGCGCTTTGACGGTGAATAGGGCCAGACAAAGCACAAGGATAATGGCCGGCGAAACCTGCTTTTGGAGCTTGCGATGTGCGCCGTTGCCATTCACTCGATAAGCAGGAGTGTCCTCGCGCAACACTTGCGGGTTTGATTTGCGGCTTTTCTGTTTCTTTGGATTCAGGCGGGCAAGATTAAACCCGTGTTGTTTCACGGGCAAGCGCGAGAATGTTCTCGATGCATTATGCGACTCACTTCGCGGATGCCGGTTCCGTTTCCGTCTCGCAATTTTCTGTTCCACAACCGCCGTCGGCTTTCTCTTGATCGCTGAAACCATGTTTGTCCCAGCTTGGGTCGAGGCCGAGGTCCTTGAGCATTTGCAGGTCCTTCTCGACGGGCTGGTTGAGCGTGGTGAGATAATTGCCGACCATGAGCGCGCTCGCGCCGGCCATGAAAATCATGCTTTGCGCGTCGCGCAGATTCACCGTGCGCCCGCCGGCGATCATGATTTCCTGTCGCGGCAAAACGAACCGGAAGCAGGCGATGGTCTTCAAAATTTCCATGACTGAAAGCGGCTCGTTTTTTTCAAATGGCGTGCCGGGAATCGGATGGAGGATGTTGACGGGCACGACGTTCGCGCCGATTTCCTTGAGGGCAAAGGCGAGGTCGCAGCGGTCTTCGCGCGTCTCGCCCATGCCGATGATGCCGCCGGAACAAATCTTGATGCCGGCTTTTTTCAAATAACCGATGGTTCCCAGACGGTCATCGTAGGTGTGTGTCGTGCAGGTCTGCGGGAAAAAGCGGCGTGAACTTTCGAGATTGTGGCCGTAGCACTCGACGCCGGCTTCCTTGAGCCGGTCGGCAACGCGCTGGCTTTTGATGATGCCGAGGGAGACGTCGGGACGGGTCTTGCCGCCGGCCTTCAATTCGCGCACACGGGCGCAAACCTCATCGAGCATCAGTCCTTCATTGAGACCTTTCCATGCGGCGACGAGGCCGACGGCGGTCACGTTGTTTCGGTTCGCTTCATCGGCGGCTTCGGCCACGGGTTCAGGATCAACGAAGCCGTATTTGGGCGAGCCGGTCTGGTAAAACGACGATTGCGCGCAAAAACTGCAATTTTCGGAACATGCGCCGGCCTTGGCGTTGACGATGGAGCAGAGGTGGATTTTGTTGCCCTTGAATTTTTCGCGCAGGCGGTTCGCCCACGAGAGCAGATCGAAAATGTCGGAGCTGTTTTCGAGATTAAAGAGCCACAACGCCTCGTCAGGTGTGACCCGGCCGCCGTTCAAAACCCGTCGTCCCAATTCCGCGATGCGCATGTGATTGCTTGCGTCAAGCATTCGTGCCGTCATGGTTGACAGCATAATGTGTGAATCAAATTCCGCAAGTGGCGTTTGGCGTCTGAGTGGACCCAGCCTGAAAACGGCGGGGAAGGCAGGATTTTATTCGATCACCTTGCCGATGATATTTTGACGCGGGACCGCCCCGAAAGTGCGGCTGTCGGTGCTGTTGTTACGATTGTCGCCCATGACGAAAAATTTGTCATTGCCGATGCAAATGAACTCGTTCGCGTTCTTCTCATAGGCATAGGTTGGTGTATTGGCCGGAAGATAGGGTTCACTCAACAACTGGCCATTGACATAAACCCTGCCGTCTTTGAGATAAACCGATTGTCTCGGCATGGCGATGATGCGTTTGACCTCGAGCATATTATCGCGCGGGTCTTTCAGAGCGACGATGTCGTTTTGTCGCGGCTCGCCTATGACATAGGAGAACCGGTTTAACCAATAATGTCCCGAGTCGGTCAGGGTGGGATACATGCTGTAGCCTTCCACCCGAATGGCCTGAATGATGTAATGGGTGATCAACAGATAGCTCAATGTTCCCAAGATGGCCAAAATCATCAGGGCCCAGCATTGCCGGAAAAACCAAGACCATGATACTTGGAGGACATAACCTTTCACAAAAAAAAGTCTGGAACCGGTGTCTGGACTTAATTGCGCTGATACAGCCATAAAACCTCCATTCCTACATTTTTTACATCATGAAAACTGAATTTTGGACAACAATCTGTCCAGTTTATAGACAATAATGCCCAAGCTGACAACAAAAAAATTAAATTCCCCGCTGGAATCCGGGTTTAGTTATTTATTTGCAGGAAGTTGCGAGGGAATCTTCATGTTCAGATAACCGGCGAGGGAGGCGATTTGTATGTCCGTGAGCGGACCGCCGTCAGCGGTGGAAAATGCAGGCATGAGTGAGCCGGCTTTGCCATGCGCAATCCAGGTTTGCCAGAAATCCACATTGGTCGGGGGTTTGATGTTGTGCAAATCCGGTACCATGCTGGCGCGCATTTTGGATTCATGGCAGATGACACAGACGGCGTCGTAAAGCGGCTTGCCGTATTTGCCCTCGCCGGGTTTGACGTGACAGGCTGCGCAATCACCGCGAAAAACCGCCTGCCGGTCGGCCTTGGCCATCTCCAAAGCGCGCGCGCGATCGGCATCAGACTGGGTTGGGATCACGGGCGGCAAAATGTTGATTTTGAGGATGAGTTGTTTGAAGCCCTTCTCGGTTTTGACATTGACCGTCTTGATCTGCATTCCGGTTCTCCCGGCAAGATTGACCGTGACGCCAAACTGCGCGTTTGTGCCGGCCGGAATGATCCAGGGCAATGGCGGCAACTCTGTGGTGGTACATTGACACCCGGGATGAACATCCAGAATGGCCACGTTGCCAGGTGAAACATTGGTGAAGCTGAAAACAAAACAGGCATTGCCGGCATCCGCCGCCACCGTGGTCTCCTGCGTCAGGCCGTTCCAAGCCAGCACGCCATCGGGCAACGGGTCATTTTGATGCGAGGTGTCCGGCACATAAACCGCCCCAGTGGCTGCCACCGCGTTGGTGGGATTGCTGTCCGCCGCCAAAAGTCTTCCGCCGGCAAGAATGATGCCAGTGACTCCGCAAACAAAAATGCGCCGTAATTTCATGGTCAGGTCTGGAAACTAAAACATTCGTCCCTATTTGACGAGCCGAAAATGGCTTGGTTACAAAATATAGAGCCGCCGGCTGGTGTCGCCTACAGGCGGTTTCCTTTCCTGTCCGAACACTTGGAAGGGTGGACACCAAATGTTTGGTGTTCACGCTTTGGCATGTCATTTGATTACGACCGGTTCAGCGCGCTCAACACGGCGCGCACGGACGCGAGCTCGATGTTCGTGTCCACGCCTGCGCCCCAGCGGGTTTTGCCATCGGCGTGCTTGATTTGAATGTAGGCAATCGCAACGGCCTCTTCGCCGGAACTCAAGGCGTGCTCGCTGTAATTGGCAATTTCAAAACGCGGCACACCGGCCTTGCCGAAACCGTGGACGAGCGCGGCGAGCGGGCCGTTGCCTTCGCCGGAAAGTTCGACCGGCTTGCCGTCGCGCAAAAATTTTGCGCGGCAACGGACGACGCCGTTTTTGCTCTCAGTTTCAAAACTCTTGAGCTGCCACGGCTTGGCGCGTTCGATGTATTCGCGCCAGAACATCGCCTTCAACTCCGCGCCGGTGACTTCCCGGCCGAGCTTGTCCACCTCGTCGTTGGCAATCGGCCCAAACTCGCGCTGCATGTCCTTGGGCAACTCGATGCCGAACTGGCTCTCCAGCAAATACGCCACGCCGCCTTTGCCGGACTGGCTGTTGACGCGGATAACCTCGCGGTATTCGCGCCCGATGTCCTTCGGGTCAATCGTAAGATAGGGCACATCCCAGTATTCGCAGCGGTCGCTCTTCCATTCGTTCAAACCTTTCCGGATGGCGTCCTGGTGCGAACCGCTGAACGCCGTAAAAACCAGTTCGCCCGCGTAAGGCTGGCGCGCGGGCACGGGCATGCCCGTGCAACGCTCGTAAACCTCGATGATGGAATTAAGGTCCGTGAAATCCAACTTCGGATCAATGCCGTGCTGGTAAAGGTTCAATGCCACGGTGACGATGTCGAGATTGCCCGTGCGCTCGCCGTTGCCGAAGAGCGTGCCTTCGACGCGGTCCGCGCCCGCCAGCAGGCCGAGTTCCGTCGCCGCGACGCCGGTGTTGCGGTCATTGTGCGCGTGGAGGCTGATGATGAGCGACTCGCGGTTTTTGATGTTCCGGCACATCCATTCAATTTGGTCGGCATAGACATTCGGCATCGCCACCTCAACGGTATCCGGCAGATTCAAAATCATCTTCCGTTTTGGTGTCGGCTGCCACACCTCCATGACCGCTTCGGAAATTTCCTTCGCAAATTCAACTTCCGTCGCGCTGAAACTTTCCGGCGAATACTGGAGCATGACTTCCGTGCCTTTGAGCCGCGGCAACCGATCTTTGATCCATTGCGCGCCGCGCACGGCGACCCCGACAATTTCCTCCTTCGATTTGCCGAACACGACGCGGCGTTGGGCGGGGGAGGTCGAGTTGTAAAGATGGATGATGGCCTTCTTCGCGCCGACCAGCGATTCGACGGTGCGTTCGATCAGGTCCGCGCGCGCCTGCACGAGCACCTGGAGCCACACGTCGTCCGGCGCGCGTTTTTCCTCGATAAGCCGGCGGTTGAACGCGAACTCGGTATTCGATGCGGACGGGAAACCAACTTCAATTTCCTTGAAACCGCATTTCACGAGCGTCTGGAACAGCTCAAGTTTCTGGCCGACGTTCATCGGCACGGCGAGCGCCTGGTTGCCATCACGCAAATCCACACTGCACCAGATGGGCGCGTGGGTAAGGACGCGGTTTGGCCACTGCCGGTCGGGCAGTTTGACCGGCGGGAACGGGCGATATTTTTTCGACGGTTTTTTATGCATAGGCTCAGGCGTTGACGGAATTAAACCACGGATAAACATGGATGGACACGGATAAAATGCGCCGCGGGAGCGCGACTGTGTGCGCAGCACCAATCGCAGCAGCCACGCTACGGTTGAAGTGTTGAAACTTCCGTGAGACTTCTCTGCAAGTGGGCGCGCTGCGGCTGATCCCGCTTTGCGGGACACAGCTGCGCTCCGCCAGCTTCAGCTTTTGGAATTCGTGTTTATCCGTGTTCATCCGTGGTTAAAAACGAAAAACCCCGCCGCCGTTTGGCAGTGGGGTTCGATAAATCTCGTGAACGAATCAAAACCCAACCGCCGCGCGGCACAACCGCAGCGCGTTTAGCAGCAGGTTCAGATTCAAATTGCGATTCACGTGCGGAAAGTTACGCCAGTTATGTCTTCACGTCAAATGTTTCCTGCACATCAGCCGATAAACGCCGCGTGAACGGCTTTCATCGCGGCTTCGCCCTTCGTCAGATCAATGACAACGGAGATTTTGATTTCACTCGTGGAAATCATGTCAATGTTCACGCCTTCCTTGGCCAGCGTTTCAAAAAGTTTTCCGGCCACGCCCGTGTGGCTCTTCATGCCGACGCCGACGATGGACAGCTTGCCGATTTTTTCGGCGGTGATCACGTCGCGCAGGCCGAGTTCTTTTTTCAGCCCGTCAATGACCTTCCGCGCCTTGAGCAAATCCGGCTTGTCCACGGTGAATGAAACGTCCGTTGTCCCGACTTTGTCGGGAGTGCCGTGGCTGATGTTTTGGACGATCATGTCCACGTTCACGGCCGCGTCACCGAGCGCCTTGAAAATGCGCGCGGCCACGCCGGGTTTGTCGGGCACGCCGACGAGCGTGATTTTGGCCTGGTTTTTGTCGAGCGAGACACCGCGCACGACGACATCTTCCATGCTTTTGGTTTCTTCTTTCACAATGGTTCCGGGGTTGTTATTCAAGCTGGAGCGGACTTCAAAAACCACTCCGAATTTTTCCGCAAATTCAACCGAACGGCTTTGCATCACCTTCGCGCCGAGGCTGGCGAGTTCAAGCATTTCGTCGTAGGAAATTTCCGGCAGCTTCTTCGCGGTCGGCACAATGCGCGGGTCGGCGGTATAGACGCCGTCCACGTCCGTGTAAATCTGGCAAAGACCGGCCTTGAGCGCGGCGGCGAGCGCAATGGCCGTCAAATCCGAACCGCCGCGGCCCAGCGTCGTGATCTGGCCTTCGGGCGTCTCGCCCTGGAAGCCGGCGACGATGACGACGTTGCCCGATTTCAGAAGTTCGTGGACTTTCTTCGGCGTGATGTTGTGAATCCTGGCCTTGGTGTGAACCACGTCGGTGACGATGCCCGCCTGTGGGCCGGTGAGCGATACCGCCGGCACGTTCAACGCGTGCAGCGCCATGGCCGTGAGCGCGATGGTCTGCTGTTCGCCGGTCGCGAGCAGCACGTCCATCTCGCGTTCATTCGGCAGCGGCATGATTTCCTTGGCCAGCTTGATCAAATTATCCGTCACGCCGCTCATGGCGGAGACAACGACGACGACCTGGTCACCTTTGGCGCGATATTTGGCCACGCGCGCCGCGACATTTTTGATGCGGTCGGAGTTGCCGACCGACGTGCCGCCGTATTTTTGAACAATCAACATGATTAAAAATTCAGTCGCTCAGGAATTTCAGGCTCGCCCCGCGCACCGTGCCAGACCCGCGCGATGGCCACAGCCTGCTGTTTCTCAATCACCTGATAAACGATCCGATAAGAGCGAAAGATGATTTCACGAATATCTTCATCATTTTCTTCCGGCACAGCCCGTCCCAATCGTGGAAATTGCGCCAGCGCATCCACCTTCGTCATCAGCAAATATCCAAAAGACCCGGCGGCTCTCGGATTGTCGAGAGCAATGAAAGTCACGATGTCCCGCAAATCTTCCCGCGCCTGCTGCGACCAGATTATTTTGACAGCCATGTCGCCAGTTGGCGTTTGACCTCTTCATGCGGCACGGTCTCGCCCTTTTTGATTTGATCCAGTCCCTTGCGAATTCCGGCGACGAACTCCAACCGCTGCGCGATGGTATCCAAACTCGCGTCGTCGGGCAGGCGCTCAATCGTTTTCAAGGCAAGCTGCTTGTCGCTCATGTCTTTAAGATGGCTGAATTCACTCCAAAAGGCAATTCGCCGATATTAGTCCTTATTCAAAATTCTCGACGCGAATCATCACCGGTTTGCCTTTGACGACCGGCAGTCGGGCGATTTTTTTCAAGGCGCCGTTGACTGCGCCGTTGGTCGCGTAATGCAGCATGAAAATCAGCGGCACACTCCCGCCTTCATGGCCTTCCGGCTGGATCACGGACGAAATGCCGATTTTCGCCGCGCCGAAAATGGCGGCGATCTTCGCCAGCGTCCCCGGACGGTCCACGACGTCGAGCCGGAGAAAATACTGCGAGACGGCGTCTTCGATCGGCACAACCGCCCCGGCGCATTCGTGCGGCACAAACGGCGGCACGCGCTGTTTGTTGCCCGATTTCAAATCCAGCGCCGCGTCGGCCAGATCGCTGAGCACCGCGCTGGCCGTGGCGTCCTTGCCCGCGCCGCGACCGTAAAACAGCGTGTCGCCGACGATGTCGCCGCGCACAAACACGGCGTTGAACACGTGATTCACGCTGGCGAGAACATGCGCGTTCGGCACGAGCGTCGGATAAACCGAAACCTGAACGCGGCAACCGCCGCCAATCTTCTTGATGATTCCCAAAAGCTTGATGGTGTAACCCAGTTCGCCGGCAAACTTGATGTCGAGCGCGCTGATATGCCGGATGCCTTCGACATAAATTTTCTTCGGGTTCACCCAAAAGCCGTGCGCGAGCGACGCCAGAATGCCGATTTTGTGCGCGGCATCGTGGCCGTCAATGTCCAGGTCCGGCGGCGTCTCAGCATAGCCGTGCTTCTGCGCGTCGGCGAGCACGTCGGCGAAGTCCGCGCCTTCCAGTTTCATCCGCGTGAGGATGTAATTGCAGGTGCCGTTGACGATGCCGTACAACGCGTTGATGCGGTTGCCGACAAACCCCTCGCGCAGCGATTTGATGATGGGAATGCCGCCGCAAACGCTCGCCTCGTAATAAAGATTCGTGCCGTATTTCTTGGCCGCGGCAAACAGTTCCTCGCCGTGCGCGGACAACAGCGCCTTGTTGGCCGTGACGACCGGTTTGCCGAGCTTGAGCGCGGCGAGGACCATCGTCCGGGCGATGCCCGTGCCGCCGACGAGTTCGGAGACGATATCCACCTGCGGATCGTTGACGACGCTTTCCCAGTCGGTCGTCATCAACGAACGCGAAATCGGGTATGGGCGCGGTTCGTTGAAGGCCTTCACGGCGACCTTGCGGACGGCAACTTTCACGCCGATGCGCGAGGCCATGAGGCCGCCGTTGAGCTGGAGCGCGTGAAACACGCCGCTGCCCACGGTGCCGCCGCCAATCATACCGAGGTTGACCTGTCGCATAGGAACCCTAAGATTGCCGCGAAATGGAGCCGGGGACAATTCAATTTTGGAGGCGGAAAGACGTTGACGCGAATTTCACGAATTTACACAAATTGAAAGCCTGCAAGGCTGACAGAAAATAGCCCAGGGCAACGCCCTAGGAAGACGGTCCCAAAAAATAATTTTCCAAGCCTATCGGGGCGGCAGAAAACCAACCGCAAAAATGCGCTGGTTGCGCCAAAATCAGATGACAGTAGAGAGAGCTTTCGTGCTACCGGAGGATTACAGCGTTCCAGCCAGGACCGCGAGGCCGGCCTGGGAAATTTTTACGTCATCTACGGAAGGGCCTCCGCTGAAGGCCGCGATCAAAAGTCCCGTTCGTCCCTTGGCCACCACTCCGCCTTGCCAGCCCAACTCGCCTTTCAAGGGAGGGCGGCCCGCGCTGCCGCTGGGTTTGAGCGTGGCCGCCATTTCCGCGGCTTTGTTATAGGCAATGGCGAGCAGGTTCGCTCCGGCGGGGTCGCTCTTGGAAGGGCCGGTGGTCAGATTGCCCACCACCAACATTTTCGACGACCAGGATTTAACACTGTCACCTTCGCTGTAGGCGACCACGGCAACGCCTTTGACCTTGAGTTCCGCCGCGCGCTGTTGCATGGCCAGCAGCGCCTTGTCCGCCAGTTCATCGAAACCCCGGCCGGGCAAATTTGGAGCGTTCAACAACATGGCCATTATTGATAATGCCAGCAGCCCTTGCAGACAAGGTTTTTTGTGGGTCAGGGTGCGTCCTTCCATGGCAGGCGGGACCGGGAAAATCAAAGCGCAGCGGCGTTGGCCTGCCGTGAAATGGAGCCGGGGACAATTCAATTTTGGAGGCGGAAACACCTTGACGCGAATTTCACGAATTGCCGCGAATTACTTTGGGAGGAACCACATGTTAACTCAAGGCCACATATCAGGACGTTTTTGAGATGGCAATCGCTTGTCGGATATAACCTGTATTTTTGGTGTATTATTTGGATCGTAACTCATCTGTCCGCCTTGACCATTGCTGGCAAGTGTAATCTGTCCCACCGGCCAAACGCTTAAAATATCGTCTGCGTTAGGAGCAATTGCCGTAACTCCTACATTTACCCACAAATGCTTACCTGAAAATACAGTGTCCCTATCGGCAATGAGATGCACAACGTATTTTTCCCCTTTGGTAAGCTGTAAGTTCAATGTTTGAACTTGGTATGCAGCGCCTTGAGCATAATTTTCATTTTCGGAGAAATATAGTGTCGCGCTTCGAATAATTTCTGTCTGATTGCCTCTGTTAATTAAAGCAAGATCAAGATAAAGCTCGCCATTGTTGGTAGTGCCGGGGTTTCCCATTGCCATTTTCATTTTGAGCACTGTCGCTATGACATCGTGTTCTTCGTGTGGCCGGAGGTATTCCATTGAAAATAAAAGCGCGATTACAGAGATTATTAACGAAGCAGTTGAGAAAAAAATCGCCACGACTTCAGGCCAGCGCTTTTCCTTCGGTTTTATTTGGGCGTGTCTTTCCTCGTTTGCTCCGATGAATTTCACAATCATATGATCAACATCCTCGCGCGTTGTGACTCGACGTAATTCTGAAGTAATTTGCTTCGATGCGTTATGCACGCGTGAAAGGCCAAGGCCAAGAGCCAAAAGCAATCTGAATTTTGCATAGCGGATGACTGGATTTGGTTTGTCTTGCCCAAGTTTGAGCTGAACGAACAGCTGCTCGTAATCAGAGAAAAGAGCTATGGCATATGCCACCGGCAAATAAGTCAAGGTGAGCATGATTGGCAGGGCGAAATTTTTCAGTGTATCTACTGACCAAATCTGGTCCGGTTGATGCACAAATTTCCAGAGCACAAAAACAAGAATTAAAAAGCCAAACATAGACAGTAGAATCTTTAAAAATCGCGCGACCTGAGCATTGTGCTTGTCTGCTTCGGCAAACAAAAGTATCGCCGTGAGAAACATAAGAACGGGAAGCAGTATCAACTCAACAACAAGGGGGAATGTATATGTGTTGAACAGGAATTCGATGACGATAATAATCTTAAATGCATCACGAACCGAATTGCGAAGAGCCTGTTCACGCACTAACGACGAACGTGATTCCGGTTTCGCAACAACCCAAGCAAAAGGGACACACAGCCATATGGCTGTTGCAATCTCACGGTTGTTAAACATTGACATCATTAAAATAAAAGTTCCCGGTCTGCGTTTCGGTGGTTGGTTTGCCAGTGAAAGCTTTCTTGGCCATGACTGGAGATTAGACAAGCGTTGCCGCTCCGTCAATTCGACGGCTTTGCCGGTCTGGTCCTCAACACCAGCAGCGCGCCGAGGGAAAACAAAACTGCGCTGTAACCAAACGCCACTCTCGTGCCCATCGCCGTCCACAATGCGCCAACGATGATGCTCGACAGGAAATCGCCGGCGCCGTTCACAGTGGCCAGCACACCGAACGCCATGCCGTGCTGTTCCTCGCCCACCAGTTCCGCGCAAAACGAATCTTCCAGCGTTTCCCCAATCGCCACATGCATGCCGCTGAGAATAAAAATAATGCCGAGCAGCCAGATGGTCATCGGCGCGGCCACAATCAACACAGCCATCACCGCCGCCAGCGCGTAACCGGACGCGAGCACGAATTGTTTTTTGAAACGGTCCGCGAGCCAGCCCGCCACGTAGGCGAACCCGGCGTAATAAATGTTTCGCAACACGTAAAACCCGACGGCGATGCTGGCGGCCATGGCCAAGCCCAGCGTCGGCGAGAGCTTTTGCGTTGCCAGCAGAATCAACAACGATGGGGCGAAGTCGCCCGCGCCGAAAATTCCGACGGCGACGAGAAATTTCCGATAAGGCCGCGGCAGCAAACGCAGCCGTTCGCCAAATGAGACGTGCGACACGGGTTTGCGCTCTTTTTCACGGACGAAAAACGCGATCAATCCGGCGGCGCAAACGCCGGGAATAAGCGTCAGCAGGAAAATATGGCGGTAATTGTGGTGCAACGCGGCGAGCAAAACAAAAGCCGTGGCCGGGCCGACAATCGCGCCGACGGTGTCCATCATCCGCTCGAAGCCGAAAGCGCGGCCGTAGGTTTCACGCGTGACGGCGGCGGCGAGCAGCGCCTTGCGCACGGGCGTGCGCACGCCACGTCCGAGCCACGCGAGCGACCGCGAAATCAGGATGTGCCATGCCGCCGTTGCCAGGCCAAAGGACGCCGTGCCGAGCGCGGTGACGAGATAGCCGACGACGGCGATGGGTTTGCGGCGCTGGAGTTTGTCCGTGTAAAAGCCGGACGCCATCTTGGCGAAGCTCGACAGGCCATCGGCGACACCTTCAATCACACCGAGCCACGCCGCCGCCGCGCCCATGGAAGCGAGGAACGCGGGCAAAACCGTCGTGGCGATTTCGTGCGACCAGTCGCTGAACAACGACGCCAGCCCGATGCCGAGGACGGTACGGTTGAGCCAGCGGTGCGGTTGTTTTTCTGTCGGCGGGGCGTTCACAAATCAATTGAACAACAAAGAAACAAAGCAACAAAGAAAAACCGGCGTAGCGGCTTCTCGGCAGAGAGCCGCACTTTTCAATTTGCCGGAGAAATGCGGCGCTCTGCCGAGGCGCCGCTACGAAACGAACTGGCAATCGAATGGAAGAATTCCGGGCCGAAGGTGAATTGCCAGGCGATGTAAACTTGAAAATCAGTCGGGCCGTCAATCGAACGGCCGGCGGAAAATAGAAGATGCTGGTGTTCGGTGAAATCAATGACCGTTCCCAGATTGACCGCCGTGTCGTCCCGGCCGCCGGTTTGCATGGCGGTGCGATGGTAGATTTCACCGCCAATCAGGATGTTGTCCCGCACCTGGCACTGGAGCACCGCGCCGCCAAAGCCCCAGTCTTGATTGCCCGCACCCGGATTAATGCCGTAGCCGCCGCCGCCGTAAACCGTCCACTTGCCGAAACTTTTCTGGAGCCACAGCGGCAGGAACGCCTGCCATTGTCCGCTGCCCAGGCCGCGCGAGCTGTCGCCGGTCGGGGCTTCGACCAGGGGGAATACGCCGGCTTGCGGGAGCAGGGATGTTTCCTGGAGGAAACGGAATTTGACGCCCAGTTCCGTGTCGCCGTAACCGTATTGCGCCGCGCCGTTTTTCGGGTCGTCATACGCCAGCGGCGCGATGAGGTGGAACTGCACGTTGGTGATGACGCCGTAATTCAGTTCGAAGTGTGGGGCGGTGCCGGACCAGCCATCCGACGTCTGGGTGTGTTGGGAAGCGATGTATAATTCCCAATGCTGATAATCCACCGGTTCGGGGTCGTCGGTGACAAACGGCGGGCCGGCAAGGAGTCCAAGCGTTGAAGAGACAAACAGCCCGATACCCAGAATTGTCCGGTTAAGCCGGCGGGATTTTGGCGGAGGACCGTTTGCCACAAACAGGTGTGCGAATGACATCAGGATTTGACGATCAGTACGCTGCAATGCGCGTGGTCGCTGATGCGGTCGGCGGTGTCGCCGAGCAGGCGGCCCCATAATTCGGAATGATCGCTGTGCCCGACGACAATCAAGTCGTAGCTGCCTTCGTCGGCGAAGCGCAAAATGGTTTTTGCCGCGTGGCCGCGGCGTGTTTCGCAGCGGATGGGAATTCCGTGTCCGGCCGCCACCTCCTGGATTTCCCGTGAACGTTCCTTGAAGTATTCGTCCGCCGCTTCCGCCTCCTCCTCGTATTCACCGGGCAGGTCGGAGTGGCGCGGCAACAGTTCACGCACCCAAAGGGCGCAGAGGTCGGCGTTGAATCCTTTGGCCAGCACCGCCGCGCGCTGCAGCGCGGCCTTGCCGCCTTTGGAGCCGTCGTAACCCACGAGAATTTTTTTGAACATAACGCCTCACTTTTCCGTTGGCGCCGGTTGGCGCGGTTTTTTGTTGTTGATTCGTTCGCTGTAAATTTTGCCCCATTCGACCATCGTTTCAATCGTGGGCTGGAAAAATTTTTGCGCGATGAGCGTCGGCACGAACGCGCTGAGAATGACGACCGTGACCAGAATCGTGTATTGCGTCTGGTCAATGATCTGGTTTTGCAGGCCGAACAGCGCGGAAATGGTGCCGAAGGTCAGGCCGGTGGCCATCAGCAGCGTGGTGTAATTCGCCTCGCGGTTGCGCATGTAAAAAACCTTGGTGAGCGGCCAGACGCCGATATATTTCGTCACCATTTTTATCAGCAACAAAATGGCAATGAGTCCCAGCGACGTCCACAACGCGGGCAGCGAGACGAAAAGTCCCGCCTTGATGAAATAAAACGGCGTAAAGATCGTGAACGCGATGCTGCGCATCCGATGAACGAGCGTTTTGTCGCGCAGGAACACGCCCGCGACGACGAGGCCAACGAGATAGGCGGGCAACACGGCTTCGCTTTTGGCCGTGGACGCGAGGCCGCCGAGAAAGAACAGCACGAAGAAGATGAATTTCACCTCCGGTTCGCTCACGCGCGTTGCGCCGAGTTTGGTGATGATGAACTGGGTCCACCTGGGCATGAACCAAAGCACCACCGCCGTGACCACCACGAAAACCACCAGCCAGAGGTTGAAGTTGGCAAAGAGTGTTCCCAGCGCCAGGACCGTTCCGAAGTCGGTGATGAAGCATGCGGCCAGGATCGTCTTGCCCATCGGCGTTTGACCCAGACCGCCTTCGATCATCACCGCGTAAACGACGGCGACGGACGTGGTGGACAACGCAATGCCGGCGATTTGCGCCTGGTGCAACGGCCAGCCGAACACGAATTGCGCGAACAGCCACACACAGACAAACGGAAGCAAAAACGACAGCACGCCAATCGCCATGCTGGCGCGAAGATTGGCGCGCAACGAGACCGGGTCAATTTCCGCGCCCGCCAGGAACGTCAGCACGCCGCTGCCCAGCAGCGCCAGAAAATTGACCCAATCGGTCGTTTGCAAAATGTGCTGACCGCCGTTGAAATGAATGTTACCGACGACAACGCCCACTAAGATTTCGACGAGAGCCACGGAAATGCCGACGCGAATGGAAATCAAGCTGGCCGCAAACGCCAGTCCCATCCAGATGGCCGCCACAAACCAAATGTTCTCGTGCATAAACAAACTCCTGCCAAAAGCCGTTGGCAGGAGTCATCAGCGCTGAAGCCGGTTCAGGCGGTTTTCCCTGGAAAGGGGGTTGGCAAACTCCATTGCCACCGCCAATTATGCAACCGGAATGAAAACCTGGCAATGCAAAACGGACTTGGTGATCCTTTCCCGGCTATTGGGGAGATGATTTGAAGGAGCGAAGAAGCCGCTCCTGAAAGCGGTGTAAGGGGGCCGTCGGTCATGGCTGGCAATGGGACAAACCCGCTGTTCCGTTCGCTCTTTTCCCAGAGCCGTCTAACAAAGGCACCGGCCGTTGTCAAAATGAATTGACCGCAACGGTTTGGTTCTTTAGCCTTGCTTTGAAAGTCGAAGGTCAACCATCAGATAAATTTAATCCGTTGGATTTATGGTGCGACTGCGTATTGAAGGAAGGGCGTACGGCTTGCAGGAGATCCTGCTCAAACCGGGATTGAACCGGTTGGGGCGGATCGCGGACAACGATTTTCAAATCAACGACGATTCCATTTCCAGCCATCATTGCCAGATTGAACTGAAAGACGGCGTCATCACCGTGTTGGATCTGAACTCCACCAACGGGACCTTTCTCGACGGACAACCCATTCAACAGGCGGTGCTTCATCCCGGACAGGTCTTGTGCCTGGGAACGGTGCTCATGGTCTGTCAGGTCGACCCCGTCATGGAACCGGCGGACATTCCTGCCGGACAGCCTTCGGGCACGGGCGTGTCCCCACCGGCGGCAAAACCCGCCGGCATTCCGGTTGCCGTCAACACCGACGTGTGCAACCAGCATCCCCAGGCTGCCGCCAAGTGGTGTTGTGTCACATGCGGCGGCGCGTTCTGCACGGCTTGTGTGAGAACCACCCGGGTGGGCGGACAGTTTTTTCGCGCGTGCCCCAAGTGCGGTGGCAGTTGTGTGAGCGTTGCCGAATACACCCGCCTTATGACCCCGGCCCCCACCAACTTCTTTGCCCGTTGGCGGGAGGCATTTTCCTATCCGCTCAAGAAGTTTTGGAAATGACTTGCTGGCTTTGTCTCATCATGAGTGTCGGCTACCGTTGAGATGCAGTTGCTGGGACTGCTCTACTTCACCAACAAGTCAAAGCTGGCATGGTTTGAGTGAAGTGAAGCGCGACATCGTATTCAGCCCGACGATTTGGCAATCACAAAGCCGTTTTACATCACTGGCGGCACGACCGGCATTGGCGGCGCGGCTGGCGGGAACACGTCATACTCCGGGCTGAACTGCGCCAGAAAGCAGAGCGAATAGCATCGTTTGAACATCAGGACCGGCAGCAGCAACACCGTACCCACGTACGGCAGGAGCATCAAACAACAGCAACAGCATGTCGCGAACATGACCACCATGACCATCAAGCCGATGGCCATCGCCAGCACGATCGAGAACAGGAAATACAGGACGAACTGGCCCGCGTTGGCTGAGAGCAGCGTCCACAACTCCCGCCAGGCTTTCAAGCACCGGTTGCGCCGCAGAAACATGATCGGCACCACGAAATCCGTTGTGAGCTTGTGAATTATGGCAAACACAATGGCCAGCCCCACCAGCACCAACCCGAGGCCGACCGCGCCGAGAATGCCGCCGACGTCCGGCTCGCCACGTTGCACCATCCGGAAAATCATCACGATGATCAACACCACCAGCGGCAAGGTGAGCACCCATCCGATAAGTCCCAGCCCCAGCCGGAACAGGAACAGGCTGTTTCCCTCGTGCGTGAACTGACTCCACGGTTTTGAGACCTCCGCTTTGTCGAGCGCCACACAGTGCAGGAACATGAATTTGCCCCGGCTGTTGAGCCAGAGAATGAGCAGCCCAAGTCCCAAACCGATGACCACCAGGAAGGCTGCCAGAGGGATGATCCAATCAAGATTGCTGAGGACATAGTCTTTGGCGTGCTCGAACTCATGCCGGAGATTTTCGCCGCCGCAACCATGTCCGCCACCGCCGCCCGGCACGTGGAAATTAAACCCTCCGCCTTCCCCCAAGAAAGCCAGCCACGCGCAAAAGCCGATGACGAACCATTTGCCCAAATCGAACGGCTGGAACAACACGCGCTTCACCCGCTCCAACGCCGGGCTGATGGGCTCGACCACGTTGATTTCCCGGGGCGGGGTTGTCACGGGTTGAATCGGGTTCACTGGTATTGAACTTTATTCCGCGCCAAGTGGGCGGGGAAGTATATTTTGGAACGGAAATTGTAACGAACCACAACTCCTGCACCGGGGAAGGACGAACCGGAAAACATCGGTGCGAATGAATGGCGGAAGGTCAGGGAGCCGGAATCCAGCGGGTAATTCATTGTCGCCGAAGGACATTTTTTGCTTGGCAGCCTGATTCGGGGTTGGATAGAATAATATGACCATCAAAGGGGCGAAACTTTGCGTAGGTGAATCAGAATAAACTTATGAAAATCCGGGCGTTTTTTCCGCCAATCCCGGGCTGCGGGATGGTCACAGCCGTTTTGTTGCTTTCGTCATTTTCCCGATTGGGTGCCGTTCCCGGTGACGAGCATTGGGACGTGCAATTCGGCGCGCCGGGTGTGAGCAATACTGTCAATATTGTTTATGCGGTCGCGGTGAATAACGGGATGGTCTATGTCGCCGGCTACTCGTCAGCCGGCAGGACCAACGCCCCGTTGTACCTGTGGGACGGCAAACAATGGTCTGTTCCCGCCGTGTTTTCCGGTCCCAGTATCATGCAGGTCAACGATCTTTCGTTTGTGGGCAACACGCTTTACGCAGCCGGGAATTTTACCAATGTCAACGGGGTGGCCGCCTACGGTCTGGCCAAATGGGACGGTACGAGCTGGAGCAGCATTGGATTTTCCGGCGTCGCCTACGCGTTGGCGGTGGATGGCAACAACCTTTACGTGGGCGGCAATTACACGAATGCCGGTGGCGTGACCGTGACCAATATCGGCTGTTGGGACGGGAGCGTCTGGCATGCCTTGGGCGCCGGCGTGAGCTCTCTCAGTGGCTATTCGGTACGGGCGGTTGCGGCCAAAAACGGTTTGGTGTATGTCGGCGGGCTTTTTACCAATTCCGGTTCCCAATTCATCACCAACCTGGCGGTTTGGAACGGTTCCACCTGGTCGGCGGTGGGCGGTGGTGTCAATTCCCTGGTGGATGCCCTGGCGTTCAACAACAATGATCTCTATGTCGGCGGATATTCCACCCTGGCCGGGACCACCCCGGTGAGCGGTATTGCCAAATGGGACGGCACCAACTGGTCGGCCTTGAGCAGCGGCCTGACTGGCGGCAGCGCGGTGGCGCTCAGCATTGCCAGTTTCAATGGCATGGTCTGTGTTGCGGGTGCGTTTACGAATGCCGGTGGCGTGACTGCAACCGATATCGCAACCTGGAACGGGTCATCGTGGTCGGCTGCCGGCAACCTGAGTTCCACGGCATACCGCGCGGTGGCCTACGGCGGGAATCTTTATGTTGGCGGCAGTTTCACCGCTGCCGGCGGGGTGTGGGTGAATGAAATTGCCTCGTGGGATGGCGTCCGCTGGGCGGCCCTTGGCCTGCCCGATCGGTTGAATGGCATTCAATCCACGGTGACCGCGCTGGCCAGCGACGGCACCAATTTATACGCCGGCGGTTTTTTCACTTACGCTGGTCGGACCAATGCCAATTACATTGCCCGCTTTGACGGGAGAAACTGGCACTCACTGGGCACCGGTCTCAACGGCCAGGTCGCCGCTCTGGCTGTCACCAACAACCATGTTTACGCGGGCGGTTATTTCACCGCCACCACGGACGGCAAATCTTTGCATTACATCGGGCATTGGGACGGTACGAATTGGAATTCCATGGGCAGTGGCCAGGGTCTTGTTTATGCACTGGCCGTGGGGGCCGATGGACTTTACGCGGCCGGTACTGCTTACAATGGCACAACCTACGGTTCGCCGTATTTCACCCGATGGGACGGCACAAACTGGAATTGGGTGCTCAAGTTTGACACCAACAATACCTTTTTCGCCATTCCGCTCAGTGACCCGATCGGCTATAACTCCATCGCGATCCAAGGCACCAATATCTATCTGGGCGGCAACATTCCGGGTTTCACCCAGATTGATCCCGACGTCCTTCCCTGGGTTGGGACAAATTGCCAGAACATCCTGCGTTTCGACGGTAATTACTGCTGGATCATGGGGACTGGCCTCAACCGGACCAATGCAGCCCTGGCCGTTTTGGGCACCAATCTTTTTGCGGCCGGTCTCTTCACCACCGCCGGGGATGTCGCCGCCAACCAGATCGCGAAATGGGATGGCAACAACTGGTCGAGCGTCGGCGGCAGTGTTGTCGGCAGCGGCACCGTCCTGGCTTTGACGACGATGGGAAACAATCTCTATGCCGGCGGCACGTTTACCAACATCGGCGGGGTGACGGCCGCCCGGATCGCGAAATGGGACGGCACCAACTGGTCGGCGTTGGGGAGTGGTGTTTCCAGCGGTCTTGCCGGGACAATTTACGGTCTGGCAGCTTTTGGTTCGGATGTGTATGCCGGGGGCAATTTTCGGAGGACCGGAGACAGATTTGTGTACAACATCGGGCGCTGGAACGAGTCGGTCAATTTCAACACCCCGCAACTCACGGCTCCGGCCTGGCTGACCAACAGACAATTTCAAGTCCGCCTGATGGGCATCAGCGGCCTGACCAATATCATCCAAGCTACCACCAACTTCGCTTCCTGGACATCCATACTGACCAACAGCACCGGGGTTTACGATTTCACCGACCCAAACAGCACCGCTTATCCCCGCCGATTTTATCGGGCTTTGCTGGGTCCGTGACGGGTTTAATCCTTACCTTTACTTCCGGTTAAAACCGCAAGGAGCCGCAACGCTTTCTTGACTCACTCCACGCAACTTTTATGATGTCTGCTTCGGATTTTTGAAGTTTGAAAATTTAAAAATAAATTATGAGCAAAATTGTTGATATCCAGGCGCGTGAAATCCTTGATTCGCGCGGCAACCCCACGGTGGAAGTTGATGTGACGTTGTGCTGCGGCGCATTCGGACGCGCGGCGGTCCCCAGCGGCGCGAGCACCGGCGAACACGAAGCCATCGAACTTCGCGACGGCGACAAAAAACGTTTCGGCGGCAAGGGCGTGCAGAAGGCCGTCAAGAACGTCACCGACGTCATTGCGCCCAAGCTCATCGGCCTCGACCCGTTCGATCAACTGACGGTGGACGCCACCATGCTCAAGCTCGACGGCACGGAAACGAAGTCGAAGCTCGGCGCGAACGCCATTCTCGCCGTTTCGCTGGCGAACGCCAAAGCCGCCGCCGCCGGGCTGAACCAGCCGTTGTTCCGTTACCTCGGCGGGCCGAACGCGAAAGTCCTGCCCGTGCCGATGGCCAACGTCATCAACGGCGGCGCGCATTCCGACGCGCCGATTGACTTCCAGGAATTCATGATCATGCCGCTCGGCCTGCCGACGTTCAGCGAAGGCCTGCGCGCCATCACCGAGACGTTTCACGCGCTCAAGTCCGTGCTCAAGAAGCGCGGCTTCAGCACTGCCGTCGGCGATGAAGGTGGTTTCGCGCCCAAGCTCAAGAGCGTGGAAGACGCGCTGGAAACCATTATTCAGGCCATCAAAGACGCCGGTTACAAGCCGGGCAAGGATATCTATCTCACGCTCGACCCGGCGGCGTCCGAATTTTACGACGGCAACGCGAAATACACCTTCAAAAAGAGCACCGGCAAAACCGTCAGTGGCGACGACCTTGTGAGTTTTTACGCCAAGCTCGTCAACAAATATCCGATTGTCAGCATCGAGGACGGCTGTGCCGAAGGCGACTGGGCCACGTGGAAAAAGCTCACGGACAAAATCGGCGACAAGGTCCAACTCGTCGGCGACGATATTTTCGTGACCAATCCGAAATTCCTGCGCAAAGGCATTGAGACCGGCACGGCGAACTCGATTCTGGTGAAGGTGAACCAGATTGGTTCGCTTACCGAGACGCTTGATTGTGTCGATCTGGCCAAAACCCACGCCTACACCGCCGTCATCAGTCATCGCTCCGGCGAGACCGAGGACGCGACCATCGCGGACATCGCGGTGGCGACGAACTGCGGCCAGATCAAGACCGGCAGCTTGAGCCGCACGGATCGTCTGGCAAAATACAATCAACTGCTGCGCATCGAACAATTGCTTGGCAAGAACGCTGTTTACGCCGGCACCAGCACATTGCCAAAAGGACGGTAATGCTGGTGCGCCTGTCCGTTTCATGAGCGACCAACCCCGACTGGACGGACTTTCACCCGCGACTGGACGGGACGTTTCATCTGACTCCGCGGCTGCCGCAACGGGCGGACCGCGGAGTTTTTTTTATGTCTGGGTGGCCGCGCTGGCGGTGGTTTTGGGGGTGCTGCTGCACGAATCATTATTCGGCGGGAAAGGGCTGGTGCCGGCGGACGGGGTGTTCAGTTTTCCTCCGTGGCAGGAAACGAAGCCGCCTTCCAATTCGCTGCTGTCGGATCAATACACTGTTTTTGTGCCGCAGCGCGAATTCATGCACCAGCAGTTTTTGCAAGGGAACTTTCCGCTGTGGAATCCCTGCCTGGATTGTGGGGTGCCCAATCTGGGTTCGATAGAGGGCGCGCTATTGTTTCCAATCAATCTGCTGCTGCTGCCCTTGGATCCGTTCCACGCGGGCGGGGTGGCGGCATTTTTGAAACTGTTTCTGGCGGGGTGGTTCACCATGCTCTACCTGCGCCGGCTGGGGACATCCAATAGCGGCGCGCTTCTTTCGGGGTTGGTGTTCAGTTTGTGCGGTTTCATGATCGTCTGGCTGGGTCATCCGCACGTGAACTGCGCGATGTGGCTGCCGCTGCTGCTGTATTTGATCGAGAAATCCTCCCAGGACGGCCGGGGCGGTGCGCCGGGCTTGGCGGGTGCGCCGGCCTTGCGGGTGTGGGTTGGTTTCGCCGTGGCCTTCGCCTGCCTGCTGCTGGGGGGACATCCGCCGACTGCGATCCAGGTCACCATCTTTGTCAGCATTTATTTTCTGTTCCGCTTGACCGGACAGCGAATGGATCAGCCGTTCCTGCGGATGGGACTGTGCTTATGTGCCATGGTTCTGGGTTTTCTGCTGGCCGCGCCCCAGCTATTGCCGTTTCTGGAATATTACCGCCACAGCTCGGTTGATGCTTCTTCGCATATTTTTCACCGAACCGCGATTCGACTGCTTCCCAACACGCTGATCCTTTACCTCTTTCCCCACCTGTCCGGGAGTCCAGTCGAAGGCTTTGGGGAGACGATGCTCCGATTGGGGATCGGGAAATTGCTGCCTAATTTCAACGAACGGACGGGATATGTCGGGATTCTACCCCTGTTGTTTGCGCTTTATGCAGTGGTCGGCCGGCGTTGCCGGCTGACGATGTTTTATGCGTCGGCGGCGTTGGTTTCCCTGCTGGTCATTTATGGTGTGCCGCCGCTGCCAGCCATTCTGGGAGCGTTGCCGTTGCTGCGCGACATCAACCCAACACGTCTGCTGATGGTGGTGGGCTTCAGTCTGGCGGTGCTGGCGGGATTGGGCTGGGACGGATTTCATCGGAGTGAAGATCGCCGTCTGAGGTTTTGGGTGGTGGCGGGATTCTGGACAGCCATTGGTGTGGTGCTGCTCTGGTGTTGGCACTGGGTGGGGCCGAGATGGAATCACTTGGATGCGGCCCACCGAGCTTTTCTTCAGCCGCAGTTTCTCATGCTGGCGGGGAGCCTGGTGGCATCGGTCGCCTTGCTCCTGCGGTTTATCAACCGGCAACGCTGGTTATGTCCGGCCATCGGCCTGGGGTGGGTGACGGTGGATTTGCTGGTTTTTGGGATGGGATACAATCCCGCGATTCCGCGTGACCGTTATTATCCCAGCACGCCGGCCATTGAATGGTTGAAGCAGGACTCCACAAGTTTCAGGGTCTGGGGTGAGAAGCAAGTGCTTGTTCCCAACACGGCCGAGATATTTGGCCTGAGGGACGCCCGCGGATGTGATTTCATGACCGTGCGACGCTATGAAGAACTGATTAACGGCAAGGCCGGCGATTTCTTTTTCTACAGTTTGGCTCCCTCCCTGCCGAAGCCGTTTCAACTTCTGAATGTGAAATATGTTTTAGCTTTCAGATCGGCTGCACCGGATCCCGGCTTGTTCGAGTTGGTCTATTCCAACGAAATCAGCATCTACCGCTATCGGGCATTCCAGGAACGAGCCATGGTCGTGTTTGACTACCGGGTTGACCATTCCCCGGCTTCCATTCTTGACAGTGTCCGCTCCGGCACTTTCGATCCGGAGCGTGTTCTCCTGTTGGCAGAGGAACCGGAGAAGGGCAAAGCCCTGTCGGGAATCCAGACCCTGGCGACCCGCACGAATTCATCCGTGCGGATTGTTTCTGACCAGCCCGATGAAGTGAGCATAGAGGCGTCCCTGCCGCAGCCCGGCTTTCTGTTGCTGTTGGACACCTGTTTTCCCGGCTGGTTGGCGACGGTGAACGGTTTGAAAGCACCCATATTGCAGGCGGATTACGATTTCAGGGCGGTCGAACTGCCGGCCGGAAAATCAACGGTTCAGTTTGTTTATCGGCCCGGAAGTTTCCGCCTGGGGATCATTCTCTCTATAGCCGGCTTGCTGGCCGTAGCCACTGCGTGGTTCTGGCCGCGAAAAGTGCGGTCACCTGAATCGTCCAAATCGACGAACTGATCCACCATTGGTTTTGAATTGTTTTTCAGCCTGTCGGTGGTTGGAGGTAAGCTTGCATGAAGGGTTGTTGCTTCAGCCAGGCAATCAACTCATCGGCCAGGGTGCGGTCGTCGGTCATGCGCGGATGGTTCCGGGTCCAGTGCGCAAACGCGAAGTGGCTGATGGCCCGGTCGGTGGCTTCGAGTTGCGTCACGGCGGATTCCCAGGCCTGGCGCAAGGGTTCGCTTTGCGCACCGCCAAACATGCCGCCGCGCAGCAGGACAATGTGGGCAGCCGGATACGCCGTGCGGATGGTGCGGATGAGCGCGATGTAGCCGTCGGTATAACCTTCGGGAAACGGTTGTTCGTGGGCTCTCGGATAGGAATCGTCGTTTTCGCCAAAATTCACAAAGACAACTTGCGGCACCCATTGCGTCAGGTCCGCGCGCCGTGATGCGGGGTTGGGATAGATTTTGTCCCAGACCTCACCGGCTTTCCGGTCAACCCAGCCGGTGGCAATGCCCATGCCGCTGACGGCAATGTTGCGGTAATCGGCCGAGAACGCGGCGGCCGTCAGGGCGGCATAACTGAGGGCGGCGTTGTGCGTGCGGCGATTGTCCCACTGGTCGGTATCACCGTCTTCATTGCACGCGCCGACGGTGATCGAATCGCCGAAAAATTCCATCCGGAGTTGGTAAACCGGCGCCGGCGGCGCCCAGGCTTTCTCCCCGGCCGCCAACTCAACCCCGCGAAAATGCACCGTGCCGGCGTCCGTTTCACTGCGCTTGAAGAACACCAGGTGGTGACGCCCGGGGCCGAAGCCGGCGAGCGTCGCGGGCTGGGCCGGTTTTCCTTCCCGGACTTCGACGACCGTGTTCGAGCCGTCCACCTCCGCGTTGAAATAACACTGGCCTTTGACATCGTCAAAGAGCAGGCCAAGCGCGTCACCCTCGAAGTCGAGGCTGATCCGGCTGGCCTGCCAGACGATCACCGGCGCATTCGAATCGGAAAGATCGAACCGGCCTTCGTAACGGAAGCGCTCATCCGCCGCGGGAATCCGCAACGTCAGGCGATCGGCTGGCAGTTCCGGCGCGACCGGTTGTGGGCGGGAATTCTGCGTTACGGATGGACCGGGTTTGAAGGTGCAGGCATCAAGCGCCAACAGTGCTAGAACGAGACCGATGTGGCGGGCCTTGGCGATTTTCATCTGCTTGGACGAATCAATACCCCTGTTTCAACAGCCAGTAAACCGCGAACATCAGCGCGATACATGCCAGCGACATCAGCAACGCGCTGCTGATTAAAAAGGATGCGGCAGTCATCACCACGCCGCCGACAAACGGTATCGTGGCCCGCTGGCGCCAGCCGTAAACCAGATAACCACTGGCAATCGCGCTCCAAATGCACGACGCCCAGAGATAATGCTCATTGAGTAAATCCACGGCTGACAATATTATGCCCCAAGCATGTGCCATCGGCCAGTAATTGATGGATGGCCCGCGGTAACCGGGGTCCTGGCCGAATTTGCGGTTTGATCGAAAACCGAAGTTGTGCCGGGCCGGAGGCCGGCGCTCCGATCAACTTCGGTTTATGGAATTTACGAAACTTTCCCCCATTCATGCGGCCGCGTAAATCGTATATCGTAAATCAAAATAACGAGCGCTTGCCCCACCGGCTTTGCCGCAAAGAACGGGTTGTTTTCGGCACGCATCGTGCTAACTTTTCACCGTGAGCCGGTTCTTTAAGCCCAACCTTAATTTCCGCGGCCGCATGGCGCGCGGCGTCATCGGCACGCTGTGTCTCGTTGCCGGGATTGTCATTGCCGGCGACTATTCATTATGGGGGCTGATTTTCGTGGTGGCGGGGCTGTTCGCCATTTTTGAATCCCTGCGCGGCTGGTGTCTCGTGCGCGCGTGCGGTGTCAGAACCAGGTTCTGACCGATGGTTGAAAGCAGAAGGCGACGTGAGGAGTCTTTGATTTTTAATCTGAATTCCTTGCAAGTTTGAGTCTCGTTACCTCGACTCCTGCCATGATTTCATTTATCCTTGGCGCATGAATTTGTTGCCGTTTGGAAAATTGCCCGCTTACAAAGCCCGGACCTTTGTTCCGCAAACCATTGACTTCGGCGACTGGCCGCAAATCGCGCCGCTGTTCGGCCAGTTGGAAATTCGCGCCGCACAATGCAAGTCCGCCGCCGACCTCGAACGCTGGCTGCTCGACTGGAGCGAACTCAGCGCCGCGCTCGACGAGGAAGCCGCCCGCCGTTACATCGCCATGACCTGCCACACGGACAATGCCGAGGCGGAAAAGGCCTACCTGCATTTTGTCGAAAACGTCGAGCCAAAACTCAAGCCGCGCCAGTTCGAGCTCGAAACAATTTACGTCGCCCATCCACAACGAGCGGAACTGCTCATGATTCGGAGGGGCGAGTTCCACGAGCCCCCAATTGAAAATAATAATGGGGCTCGCAGAGCTCGCCCCTCCGAAGCGAGATATGCGGTCTTTGACCGCGACGTGAAAAATCACGTCGAGCTGTTCCGGACGGAAAACGTGGCGCTGGAAACCGGGGACGCCAAGCTCTGCCAGCAATACCAAAAATTGACCGGTTCGCTCACGGTGAACTTTCGCGGCGTGGAAAAAACACTCGTTCAAATGGGCCGCTTCCTTGAAGAACCCGACCGCGCGCTGCGGCAAGAGGCGTGGGAACTCGTCGCCAAAAGACGTTTGCAGGAGGTGGACAATTTCGACGAAATTTTCGACCGGCTCATCGAACTCCGCGAGCAGACCGCCCGGAACGCCGGGTTCAAAAATTACCGTGATTACGCCTTCCGCCGGCTCGGCCGGTTTGATTACACACCGGAAGATTGCACGCGTTTTCACGACGCGGTCGCCCGGGAAGTCATGCCCGCCGTGCGCGAACTCCACACCGCCCGCCGCCGCCAGCTGGGCCTCGATAAATTGCATCCGGGCCACCTGCGTCCGTGGGATTTGGCGGTTGACCCGCAGAATCGTCCACCGTTGAAACCGTTCGGGCAGGTGGGCGAAATGGTTTCGCGCACGCAGAAAATTTTTGACCGGCTGGACGGCGAACTCGCGGGCGGTTTCCGGCAAATGCAGGACCTGCGCCTGCTCGACCTCGACAATCGCAAAGGCAAGGCGCCGGGCGGGTACCAACAAAACCTCGCCGAGGCGCGCGTGCCGTTCATTTTCATGAATGCCGTCGGCCAGCAGCGTGACGTGGAAACGATTCTGCACGAGGCGGGTCATGCTTTTCACGCGCTGGCCGCACGCGACGAGAATTTGCACGCTTACCGCAACAACCCGCCCATTGAATTCTGCGAGGTCGCCTCAATGAGCATGGAACTGCTCGGCAACGAATTCATCGAGGAATTTTATTCCGCCGCCGACGCGAACCGCGCGCGGCGGGTTCATTTGGAAGGCGTCATCGGAGTTTTCCCGTGGATTGCGACGGTGGATGCGTTCCAGCACTGGATTTACACTCATCCCGGCCACAGCCGCGCCGAACGCGCCGCCGCATGGCTGGAATTGATGGATCGTTTTGGCGGGGACGTGGATTGGAGCGGGTACGAAGCGGCGCGGGCCAATCTCTGGCACCGGCAGCTTCACATTTTCACCCACCCGTTTTACTACATCGAATACGGCATCGCGCAACTCGGCGCGCTGCAGGTCTGGGCGAATTCAAAACGCGACCAGGCAAAGACGTTGAACGACTACAAAAAATCGCTTGCGCTCGGCGGCTCGCGGCCGTTGCCGGAATTGTTTCAGGCAGCGGGCTGCAAATTTCAATTTGATGCGGCGACGATCAAGCCGTTGATTGAACTGGCGAGAAGCGAACTGGCGAAATTGTAGGACAGGCGGCGCGCCGATCTCCATTTTGCCGGGGCGTGTTCACAGAATGGGTCTGGGAGCGGGAAGTCATGGACTGCGGCGGCAAACGGAGCGCGACGCCGCTTTGGATCCGGCCCACCACCTTGGTGGTCACACAAAAGCGCTGTCGCCGCTGCGCTCTGCCAGCGCAGTCCAAAAACTGTCGCCGGTTTCAGGCGGCTGCTTTTTTTGAAAACACGCTCCAATGTTTTTTTTGATCCTGAAACAAGTTGGAGACAGGCGCGACGCCTGTCCTACGGCGGACATCGCACAACTCGGCGCGCTGCAGGTTTGGGCGAATTCAACCCGAACTCCGAAGTTAAATTTTTGCGTTAGCGGAGTGCGGCCGTCCCGGCCGCAGCCAAGTGGGGTGGGCGAGCAGTGGGGAAATGTTCCGTGGCTTGAATGAAGCCAGTTGCTGCGCCCGAGGACGGGCGCACTCCGACATGGCCTCGTCCGCCCCGCCACCACCGGCAACTTCGGAGTTCGGGTTCAGTGCGAAGATCATTCAACCACTGACGAAATTACTTCGGGAAGAACTGGGAAAACTTTAAACCTGAAGAAAATTTGCAGCCTGTCTGGATATTAGGCAGCATCTGCTCTCTGTGAAATTTGCTTCCTGCTTTGTTCGCGGCGGATAGAACCTTTGTGGGCACATAGTCCCATAATGAAGGAAAAGCTAAAGAACCCCAATTGTTGAAGGCCGCGCCACGGCTCTCCTAACGTGAAACCCAATACGGCGCAAGCAATACCACAAAACAGTAAAAACCAAGACAGAACCAAGAAGTCGTACTTGGACGGTCGGTAGCCGATTAACGCTAAAAATCTTTTCATAATCGCCAACGCTGCCTAACAGCGAGCAGGCGGCATTGTTTGCAGCCTATCCCGTTTGAGATTTACACTTCGATCCCGTACGCCTTGATTTTGTTGTAGAGGGTCTGGCGGCCGATGCCGAGGCGTTTGGCGGTTTCGAGCTTGTTCCCGCCGGTTTCCTTGAGCGTCTGGATGATGGCGTTGCGTTCAACCCCTTCGAGCAGGGTGAAACTCGTGTCGGTGCCGTCGGTCGAACCGACTTTGGCGTTGGTGACGGAAAGATCAGCCACGTCCACTTCGTTGCCTTCGTTCAAGAGGACGGCACGCTGGACTTCGTTTTGCAATTGTCGAACGTTGCCCGGCCAGTCAAATGCGGTGAGCCGCTCAACCGCTCCCGGCGTGAAGCCGTTAATGACGTGATTGGCCTGTGCCGCGAACCGTTTCAAAAATGCGTTCGCCAGCGGCATGATGTCTTCGCGGCGTTCGCGCAGCGGCGGCAGGTGAACCGAAATGGCGCTGATGCGGTAATAAAGGTCCTCGCGCAATTTGCCCTCTTTGAGGGCGTCTTCCGGCTTGCGGTTGGTGGAGGCGATGACACGGCAGTTGGTCTTGTAACTGACCTTGCCGCCGACCGGACGGACTTCCTGGTCCTGCAGAACGCGCAGCAACTTGCTTTGCGTGTCGATGGGCATTTCGGAGATTTCATCGAGCAGCAACGTGCCGCCTTCAGACTGGCGGAAAAGCCCTTCACGGTCGGTGTGCGCGCCGGTGAACGCGCCTTTGACCGAACCGAACAATTCACTTTCGATCAATTCGCGAGGCAGGGCAGCGCAATTGATTTTGATGATTTTGTTTTTGCTGCGCGGACTGAGCGCGTGGAGGAGGTCGGAGATGACTTCCTTGCCGGTGCCGCTTTCGCCGGTGATGAGCACGGTGACGTCGCTGGGGGCAATGCGTTCAATGGTGCGCACGACTTCCTGCATGGATGCGCTGCGGAAGATCGGCGACGCCGTGCCGCTCATCGTTTCCAATGCGCGCCGGAGCGTGTTGTTTTCCTGGTTTTGTTCCTTGCGTTCGACGGCGCACTTGACGTCGGCCAGCAGTTTTTCGTTTTCAAACGGCTTGGAGAGAAAGTTATAAGCGCCGCCGCGTCCGGCTTCGACGGCCATGCTGATGGTGCCGTGTCCGGTGAGCACGATGACCTCGGTGTCGGGCCAGCGCTTTTTGATTTGCGGCAGCAATTCCAAGCCGTTAGCATCCGGCAATATCACGTCGAGCAGCACCACGTCGGGCGGCGGCTGGGCAAAGGCCTTTTGCACCGCCGCGCCGTTGTTGGCCTGGTCGACTTCGTACTGATCTTCGAGCACCGAGGCGAGTAAATTCCGCACATCCGCCTGGTCGTCCACGATGAGAATTTTGGCTTTCATGTTTAACGTTTCCGCCTGCATGCTTCGACAAACCGGCGAAAAATCGCCCGGTGTTCAGCATATCGTTCACTCAATCGTTCGGGATGAAATTGCACACTCAATAAAAACGGCATTGCCCGCGCCATGTCCGGTCTCAATTCCATCGCTTCCACTATTCCATCCTGCGTTCGCGCCACAGCCATTAACGGTTCCGCCGGTTTCAAAACGGCCTGATGATGCGAACTGTTCACACCCAAAACCCGCTTCCGCACCATCTTGGCCAGTAACGAACCCGATGTCAATGGCACTTCATGCACTAATTCACCCGCTTTGTCCATGCGCCAATGGTTCAGCGCGCCGGGCATCTGACGGCGAATATCCGCAATCAACCGCCCGCCCAGCGCGATGTTCAACATTTGATGCCCGCGGCAAATTGCCAGAAGCGGTTTATGCTGGCGAAAAATTTCGTCAATTAAAATCAGTTCGCGCCAATCACGCCCGCCGCCATCGGGCGTCAGGCCGACGGCTTGGCGGACGGCCCGCGGAAGGTTTTTGTCGTAAAGGTCGGGATTGATGTCGTCACCGCCGGTCAACAACACACCATCCGCGCGGCGGACGATTTCAGCGAGCATCTGCCGGTCAGTCGTCGTTGGCGTGGTGACGGGAATGCCACCGGCCTCGAGCACGGCATTTTCGTACTTGACCGAAAGGCTGACGGAAAGGTCATGAAACTCGACACCCCGTTTCTCAATGCTCGGCGAAACAATAATCAAAGGCGGTTTGGCCATCCACGTGAAATGTAAGGGGACAGGGTTGTTTTGTCAGGAGAAAACGAATGTCAGTCTTCACAACATGTTGTCATAAGCCTAGTTATAACTATTTCAAAAACCTGGCCTGATTTAAGCTTGAGGGATGGTATGAGAGTAGATGCGGTCAAAATAAATCGAAGTGGCATTTATAATTTGATCAACACCGTAGCCCCCACAAATCATGCATTGAAGGCCGAATTTGACGCCATTGGTTCAGTGATTGTCGTTGGCCTGTTCCTCGGAATCGTATCTTTGGTGCGATTTGTTTTGGTTTGGGTGCAGTGATTGTGGGACTGTAGCGTGCCATTTTGAGGCAGGCGCTTGGGAAACAACCTTGGTATTCCGGCGCAGTTCAATTTCCACTTCGGAAAAGTGCTTGCAAAACAACTTTACCGGCTTACGTTTGACCATCGCAGCTAAAGAACAAAATGAGAGAAAGTTATGGTCAAAATGCAAAGCAAAAGCCTGTCGAAACCCGATGAACTTCGCTCGTTCGACAAGGGCAAACTCGAACTCATCACACTCGGCGGCGTCACGTTTGGTCGCGCCACACTCCAGCCGGGCTGGAAATGGTCAACGTCGCTCAAGGCGCTGATGAAAACCAAAAGTTGTGAGGCCCCGCACCTGCAGTATCACGTTTCGGGACGGATTGCCGTTTTGATGGACGACGGCAGTCAGGCGGAGTTCGGGCCGGGGGAAGTGTCACTGATCCCGCCGGGCCACGACGCGTGGGTTGTGGGCAGTGAGCCGGTCGTGGTGATTGATATTACCGGCATGGTCGAATACGCCAGGCCGCACGCGCACTAAATTTTTGCTTCGGGAAGACGCTCGCGGATCCGGCGGGCGCACGGACTGTTCGTTTGGGACGGCAGTCGTTCATTTTTGCAGCAGCGCCCAGGCACACCACAACACGGGCGCCTGGCCGTGCAGGTCGCCGACGGCCCGCGGACGGTTCAAATAGTATTCAGTGTCCTGGTTCTGGCCCGTACCGACGCAAATTTCGCGGACGTTGCCATCCGCATCAACATAGCCGCACAAGCCAATCCAGCCTTTGCGCGCGCAATCGCCGTATTCCTTTGCCTCCAGCCAGCCATGCTGGACACCCACAATCATCGCGTAGGTGAACATGCCCGTGCAGGAGGTCTCGACCCACGATTGGTCGTCGTCAATGAGCTGCCGCCACAAACCGGATGGCGCTTGATAACGCTGCAGCCCGGCCATCATTTTGCGGTAGCCGTCCATCAACCGCGCGTATTTCGGGTGGTCCGGTGGAAGCGAACTGAGCACTTCGGCGAGCGCAACCGCGAACCAGCCGTTGCCCCGGCCCCAATAGTGCGGAACTTCCGGGCCGTGATAAAACAGGCCGTTGGTTTTTTGCAATTTATCGAGGTAGGCGGCAAGCTGCATCGCAGCCCGGTCGGCGTATTTCGGGTCCTTCGTCGCGCGATAGGCCTGGATTTGCAGGCTGCCGATCATGAACGCGTCGTCCACCCACCAGCGGGTTTCGCGCGTGAGGCCGTCGGGCAACGGGTCCTCCCATTGCTGGTCGGCGAGGTCACGTCCGGGGTTGAGGTAACGTTCGTCGCCCGTCTCCAGATAAATTTCCAGCGGCACGATGCCAAAGACGCGGAAATCCACGTGGCGGTTCGTCGAAACCAGTTTTTGACCTTCCGGCGTCAAAATCACCGAGTAACGCCCGGCGAGTTTTTGCAACAATGCCTTGTCGCCCGCCGCCCCCGCGAAACGCAGCGCGCCGAACGCAGTGCAGGCTTCGGGATAAACGATGCAACCGGCCTTGTTGGTCAGATAATCGCGCTGGAGAAAATTCCGCGCCACCTTTTGGCCGACGGTTTTGGGGTCGGCATTCGTCGGCCAGTTTTGGAAAAGGCCGGTGCTTTTTTCACCGGCGTCCGTTTTGCCTTTTTCAGCGACGCAACCTCCCGTCAAAATTGCGCTGAGGGACAATGTCATTGCCAGCCGAAGAGGTATGTACATGGTGTGTCTTTAACCCAAATCGCCCCGGTTCGTCCAGCCGCATGCGCATTAAATTTTCACCTCGGGAAACCGTTCGCGGATCCGGCGGCGAAGACGCTCCTCATGCTCCGGTTGCAAACGGCGGCGGGTGATGAGCCGTTGCACCGCGTCGAGCAATTCCAGCCAATCTTCCAATGGCGGTTCCAGCACGGGTTGCCATTGATCAAAACGCTTTTCGCGTTGGAAAAACCGCCACTCGCGGCTCACGCGTTGGGCATTAACCTGCAGCTTCACGCCGTCGTCGGTCACCCGTTTCCAACTGATTTCAGCTTTCGGCATTTTTAATTTTGCGGATGAGATTCAAATTTCCGGGATTCGGCTTCCGATGTCGATTTTGCAGGAACGCGCCCGGATTGATAGGCTTTTAATTCTGCGGTAATTTGACCGGTCAAGGATTCCAACTGGTTTGCGGTGGCAATTTTCAGCGCAAGGTCTGCCGTGGAAATGGCGTTTGAAAAATCCCCTTCGGCAGCGTATGTCCTCGCCAGGGTTTTGAGAAAAAATGGCGATCGGTTGTGGGTGATTTCGTTGGCCTGTAATGACCATTTCACTGCTTCAGCGGGATTTTGTAATTTTGGCTGGGAACAGGTCGCCAGCAGAAGCGCCAGGCGGTCCAAGGCTTCCGGCCAGTCGGGATCGAGTCGCACGGCTTTGGAAAAATTGGTTGCGGCGGCCTCGTCGTGTCCGAGTTGTTGTTCAAATTTTCCGAGATTGAAATAAGGCTTCGGGTAATCCGGCTGAATTTGAATCGCCCGGTTAAATTCCTTTATTGCTTCCGAAATTTTGCCCTCTTGTCCCAGCGCTGCGCCGAGGCTGTTGTGAAGAATCGGGCTGCCGGGCATTTGCTTGAGGGCTTCAGACAGATGGATTTCCGCCTCGCCGAATCGTCCGGCTTCAATCAGTTCACGTCCAAGGTGGTATTGAAATTCAACGTCACCTGGTTTGATATGCACGGCTTGCCGGTAATGTTCGATGGCTTCGTCCTGCTTTCCGTCTCCGGACAAAACGGCACCCAACAGATCGTGGGCGGCGGCGTTTCTTGGGTTCACCCCAATGGCTTGTTTGAATAATTCAACACTGTTGCGCCAGCACATGATTTGCTGGCGGGTGAGCAACAGACAGAAAAAAATAAAGAGGCAACTCAAGGTCACGGCGATCAGCCGGGAATGCGGCCTTGACCGCACCCATTCGTTCAGTCCGCCGGCGGCCATCAAAAACAAACCCAACAAAGGAACGTAGGTGTAACGGTCGGCCAGCGCCTGCGATCCGATTTGCACGATGCCGATTACTGGAACGAGCGTTCCCAAAAACCAAAACCAACCTGTCAGCAGCCATGAAAATTTAAGCCGCCAGTGAAAAACCAGACCGGTCACCGCCGCCAGCAAAACGCCTGACCCGGCGGCAGCCAGAACCGGCAACCTTTCCGGCAGCGGGTAAAGAACGCAAAGATTGACCGGCCAGACCACCTTCGAGATGTAGTTTGCATAAGCCACCGGCACGTTAAAAACCCGCAGGGTGAGCGGCACTTCATGCAGCGATTTCACTGCGCCGCTTGAGTTTTGCGCCATCAGCGTGACGATGATGGCCACACCCGTCAAAATAAAGAATGGCAGCTTCTCCAAAAACAAATGGCCCCAGGTTTTTCCAGCCAGCGTCCCGCCGTTCATCCGGCGCAAAGGCCAGTAATCAAGCAGCAGCAACAGGCAGGGCAAGGTGACGAGCATCGGCTTGGACATCAATCCCAGGGCAAACAACCCCAATGTCAGCGCATATCTTCCCGGCCCTGGTTTTTCCACATAATTCAAATAAGCCCAGAGGGTGAGAATCAAAAAAAACATGCTCAAAACATTTTTCCGCTCCGCAACCCAGGCCACGGATTCCACGTTCAATGGATGCCATGCAAATAATGCCGCGACCAGCGCACCGGTCCAAAAAGATTGCGTCAGGCGTTTGAACAGCAGCCATATCAACAGCGCATTGACCGAATGAAGCAGCAGGTTGGTCAGGTGGTGGCCGCCGGCAAATAGTCCATAAACAGAACAATCCGCCATGTGTGAAAGCATGGTAAGCGGATGCCAGTTTCCTCCGACGACAGCAGTGCCGGCCCATTTCATTCCCTCCCCGGACAGGCCTTTGACCACCACGGGATTTTCATAGACATACAACTGGTCGTCGTATGCGGCAAAAGGAAAAGTCGTCACCGGCCAATACAACGCAAACGTGATGATGAGCAACCCAAGTCCAACTGCCAGGCTGCGGCGACTTTTCATGTGTGCGATTTAGCAGTCGATGCCCGCCACGGCCATCGCGGCGATGCCTTCCTCGCGTCCGACGAACCCCATTTTTTCGTTCGTGGTGGCTTTCACGCCGATTTGTTTTTCGGAAACCCCGAGCGCGGCGGCAATGCGCTTCTTCATTTCGGCAATGTGCGGATATATTTTAGGCTCCTGCGCGATGATGGTCGCGTCCACGTTGACGATTTTGCCTTTGCGCTTCGCAACCTGCCTGGCGGCTTCTTCAAGGAACACCTTGCTGGGCGCGCCTTTCCAGCGCGGGTCGGTGTTCGGGAAAAAATGGCCGATGTCCGGCTCGCCGAGCGCGCCGAGGAGCGCGTCGCAAATCGCGTGCATGAGCGCGTCGGCGTCCGAATGGCCGTCCAGGCCTTTGGTGTGCGGGATCTCGACGCCGCCGAGGATGAGTTTGCGTCCCGCGACCAATTGATGAACGTCATAGCCGATGCCAACGTGAACCATGCCCGACTATAAAACCGGCGTGCCTGCCGACCAAGTTTATTTCTCTCCCGGCGGCAGCGTGAAGAAAAACGCCGCGCCCTTGCCCAACTCGCTTTTCACCCAGACCTTGCCGCCGTGGTTTTGCACGATGTGTTTGACGATGGACAAACCCAGGCCCGTCCCGCCTTGCTCGCGCGACCGCGCCTTGTCCACGCGGTAAAACCGCTCGAACACACGGTCAAGCGCTTCGGGTGGAATGCCCGGCCCGTCGTCCTGCACAAAAATTTCAATCTTGTCCGTGTCGGCCTTGCGCCCGCCGATGATGACCGTGCCATCCGCGCGGCCATATTTGATGGCGTTGTCCACGAGGTTCGCGAGGACCTGTTCGAGCCGGTTTGCGTCCGCCATCGCGGTGAGTTCGGGCAAATCGTTGACGAGTTTCACGTCTTTCGCGTCGGTGCGCGTTTTGAGGTCGGCCAGAACTTTTTCAGCGAGCGGACGCAGCGGGACGGGCTGCAAATTCAATGTAATCCGCCCGGATTCCAGGGCGGAAATGGTGAGCAGGTCTTGAATCAGCAAATCGAGCCGGCTGGTGTTGCGTTCGATGATTTTGAGAAAGCGCTCGGCGACTTCGGGGTTGTCGCGCGCGCCGTCGAGCAGCGTTTCGACGTAACCTTTGATGAGCGAAAGCGGCGTGCGCAACTCGTGGCTGACGTTGGCGACAAATTCCTCGCGGGTGCGCTCCAGTTGCTTGAGCCGGGTCAAATCGTGAAAGACGAGAATCGTGCCTTCGCGTTCGCCGGCGGAATTGGAAATGGCGGCGGCGTTGACCTGCAACCAGCGTTCACTCAACTCCGGCAGCTTCAGTTCGTAATCGAAAACCTGTCCATCGCTTTCGACGCGCTCGACCAGCGCGGCGAGTTCATGCAGGCGCAGGGCTTCCATGACAGTTTTGCCGCGCAGCTCGGTTTTCAGGCCGAAAAGATTTTTGAACGCGCGATTGGCGAGATAAATCCGGCGGTTGCGGTCGAGCAACAGCAAACCCTCCAGCATGCTGTTGAACAGGACCTGTTGTTGGGCCTTGGCGTCAATCGTCGTTTGCTGGTGCCGCCGTTGCAGCTCCTCGATTTCGGCCTGCACTTGGCGCTGCTGGCGGAGAAATTTATGCCGCCACCGGAAATGAATTCCTGCGGCTGCGGCAATGGCGATGATCAAGGCAGCCCACATGGGGATGAAATCCGGGGTTCAAACGGGGAAAACATCCAACATCCAACATCCAACATCCAACGCCCAATGACTTGGCGGCGGGTGCCATTGGATGTTGGGTCCCGCTTTGCGGGATTCAATGTTCGATGTTCCCAGCTTTTGTTCACTCCACAAATCGGTACCCGACACCGCGGACGGTGTCCAGATGCTTCGCTGCCGGGCCGAGCTTTTCGCGGAGGCGGCGCATGTGCGTGTCCACCGTGCGCGTGTCAATCAGACTGTCGTATTCCCACACGTCCCGCAGCAAAGCGTCTCGGGATTGCACGCGGCCGGCGCGTTGCGCGAGGGTGGTGAGCAGCTTGAACTCGGTTGCGGTCAGTTCAAATGCCCGGCCCTTCCAGTTCGCCAGGTGATGCGGTACGTCAATCAGTAAATCGCCGAAGCGCATCTGTTCGCGCGGTTTTTCCCCGGTTTCGCCGCGCGAAAGAATTTTTTTGATGCGGAGCAGCAGTTCGCGCGGGCTGAAGGGCTTGGTCAGGTAATCGTCCGCGCCCAGTTCCAGGCCGAGCACCCGGTCAATCTCCGCGGCCTTGGCCGTGAGCATGATAATGGGGACTTTGGCGGTGGCCGGATCGAGCCGCAGCGCCTTGCAAATCTCAAAACCGTCCATTTCCGGCAGCATCACGTCGAGCACCACCAAATCCGGCGTTTGGCTCCGGACCTTTTTCAGCGCCTCTGCGCCGTCCGCCGCCGTCATTACCGCATAGCCGGCCTGCTTGAGGTTGAACTCCACGAGTTCAACCGCCTCCGGTTCGTCATCCACCACCAATATTCGCGGCTTCACCCTCAGTTGCATATCACGCGCGCCATTGTTACACAATTTCAGTTGGGTGACAACCCTGTGACAATTGGGTGACGAAGCGGGCGGCCGGGCTGGCGGTCTCCGGCCGGCTTTCCGGTGAACGCCAAAAATGGCCTCAGCAACACCTTGAAACAGCGACGGTCGCCGTTTTCCGCTTTCGCCCCCGCTTGAAATTTTGCTACGCTCGCGCCATGCCACTTCCGGTCATCAGCATCGCCCAAATGCGCGAATGGGAACGTGCCACGTGGGAAACCGGCCAGACCGAGGCTGAAGTCATCCATCGCGTTGGCGGAAAAATCGCGCAACGCGCGTTGCAACTCACGCGGCCCGGCGACGCGATTTTGATTCTCGCCGGCAAGGGCCACAACGGCGACGACGCCCGCGCCACGCGGGAATTTTTGACCGATCGTCGCATCGAAACGCTCGACGTTATTGCGCCCGAAAGCAATTTACCGGAACTTGAACAATCGCTGTCTCAAAAACCGGCGTTGATCATTGACGGCTTGTTCGGCATCGGGCTTGACCGGCCGCTGGCCGATGATTGGAAAAAATTCATCGAGACTGTCAACCGGTCGGGAATTCCAGTTTTGGCGGTGGATGTGCCATCCGGGCTGAACGCCGACACCGGCGAAACCGCGTCGCCGGGCATGGCGATGGAAGCGGCGGTCACGTTGACCATCGGCGCGCCGAAAACCGGTTTGCTCGCGCACAACGCGTGGCTGTTTGTCGGCCGGCTCGAAGTCGTGGACGACGTGGGCCTGATTCCGTGTCCGCATACGAGCGAGTTGAATTGGACATTGCCGGAAGATTTCATAAATTTTCCGCCACGCCGTTCCGCGGCCGGTCACAAGGGCACGTTTGGGCATTTGGGAATTATCGCGGGCAGTTTTGGCTTTCACGGCGCGGCGGTTTTGGCCGCGCGCGCCGCACAACGTGCGCAGCCCGGCCTGATCACTCTTTTTACCCAGGAATCCGTTTATCATGTGGTGGCGGCACAATTGCAGGCGGCAATGGTGAACTTGTGGACGCCGGATTTGAGGCTGCCCGACACGGTAAGCGCAGTTCTGGCTGGTCCCGGGCTGGCGGCGCCCGGTCTGGCTGACGTCATGTCCCCAACGACCACGCGGCGGATTTGGCGTGACTCGGTTTTGCCGGTGGTCGTGGACGCCAGCACCCTGGACTGGCTGCCGATGGGACCGTCGGCCAGAAATGCCATCCGCGTCCTCACGCCGCATCCCGGCGAAGCGGCGCGGTTGCTGAATTCGACAAAGCAGCAAATCCAGGCGAACCGTCCGAAGGCGTTGCGCGAAATCTCGCGGCGGTTTGGCAATTGCTGGGTCGTGCTGAAGGGGCACCAGACGCTCGTGGGCCGGAACGACGGGGAAATTTTTGTGAACCCGTCCGGCAATCCGCATCTGGCGCAGGGTGGCAGTGGCGACGTGCTGGCGGGTTACATCGCGGGATTGCTCGCGCAACGGCCGTTGCTGGCCGACGTCGGCAAATTAATTCGTTTCGCCGTCTGGCAGCACGGCGCGGCGGCGGACGCGCTGCAAGCGAGCCGCGCAAACTGGGTCGTCGCAGATTTGATTGGTGAACTGGGGAACGCGCGCTGAATTTGCTTTCGCACTGCGCTTGCATTTGTTAAAAGTTTTTCGTGCGCAGAATCTTTTGGACAATTTTTGGTCTCTGGCTTTGCGGGCTGTTTGTCGCCGTTGGCGCGGACACGTTTCAATTGACCGACGGCACATCGCTGACCGGTGACGTGATTTCGTATAACGACAACGGCGTCGTTTTCCGGCTGGAGGCGGACAAATACTCCCCACGCGTGCCGTGGACGAAATTTTCCCAGGACGCGCTCAAGCAACTGGCGAACAACCCGAAAATCCGGCTGCTGGCCGAGCCGTTCATTGAAACTGCGCCGGTGGTGGAGCGGACGAAAAAGACGGAGGTGAAGGTTCATGAAGTGTCGCGCCTGGAATTGCCGCCGAAACAATCCCTGTTCGGCGCCCTGTTTTCGTCGTCAGTCGGGCTGGTCGCGCTGATGCTGATTTACGCGGCGAACATTTTTGCGGGCTATGAGATTGCCGTGGTGAGGTCGCGGCCGATTGCGCAGGTAATGGGCGTGGCGGTGGTGCTGCCGATTTTGGGGCCGATTATTTTTCTCGCGCTGCCCGTGCGCGTTGAACCCTCCAAGACGGCTGCGCCGCGACCCGAAGCCGCTCCGCACACTTTTGCCGTGCCGGGCGCCGCCCAGCCTGTGGCGGCTGGAATTCACATCGTTGAGGCTTCATGGCAGAAGGAGGCGCCGGCCGCTGAGCCCGGCGCGCCGCAGATTTTTCAGCGCGGACAATTCACGTTTAACCGCCGTTTTTTTGAGACGAAGTTTTCCGGTTTCTTCAGCATGATCCGGCGCGAATCTGAAAAAAATCTGATGCTGACCGTGAAAACGGGGCGCGCGCTGTTCGTTGTCGAGCGCATCACGCGCATCGCCACCAATGAAATGCATGTGGAAGTCGCCCGCGGCGCGGCAAAACAGGAAATCATGGTGCCGTTCGCTGAAATCGTGGAGGTTCAACTCAAACCCAAAGACGCGTGAAATTAGCGCCGGCCAAACGCCGGCCAAGGTCCTCGCCGGCATTTTGCGCATGGCCGTCCAACATTGATCGCTCGACTTTTTCCTTTCGCCCGCGCGCAATTTCCCTTTCGCTGTCCGCATGACGGCGTTGCGAATCATCTTCATGGGCACGGCGGAATTGTCCTGCGCCAGCCTCCAGGTGTTGGCGGGCAATCCACAATTTCAAATCGCCGCCGTCGTCACGCAGCCCGACCGGCCCAAAGGCCGCGATCTCAAACTGCAACCGTCACCCGGCAAATCGCTGGCGCGGCGACTCAATCTGCCCGTGCTCCAGCCCGAACGCGTCCGCGACGAAAAATTCATCGCCGAATTTCGCTCCTTGCAGCCCGACCTTGTCGTCGTCGTGGCCTATGGACAGATTTTGCCGCCCGCCATTCTGGATTTGCCGCGCCATGGTTGTCTGAACATCCACGCGTCGCTGCTGCCCAAATATCGCGGCCCGGCGCCGATTCAATGGGCGATTGCCAATGCTGATACTGAAACCGGCGTCACGCTCATGCGCATCGACGCCGGACTCGATACCGGCGACATTGTCGCGCAACGGCGCACGCCCATCCGTCCGGAAGATGACTCGGCCACGCTGCACGACCGGTTGGCGCAACTCGGCGCGGAACTGCTCGTGCAGACCATTCCCGATTATGTCGCCGGAAAAATCCAACCGACTCCGCAATCCGCCGCCGGCGCGAGCTACGCGGCAAAAATCAAAAAGGAAGACGGTCACATTGATTGGAACCAGCCGGCACAAACCATCTGGAACCGGCTGCGCGCCTTCACGCCCTGGCCCGGCGCCTTCACGTTTTTGAAAGCGCAACCCAAGTCACAGTTGATCAAAATCTGGAAGGCTGAAGTGGTTGAAAAGTCCGGTGGAGCAGCTTGCCGGGCCGAAGCTTCGGAGCGAAGGCCGGGGGAGATTTTATCGGCGGACAAAACTGGCATTATCGTTGCCTGCGGACAACACGCGCTGCGGATTTTGGAATTACAGCGTGAAGGCAGCAGGCGGCTGACCGCGGCGGAATTTCTTGCGGGTCATCCGATGAAGGTTGGTGAGAACTTTTTGGTGTAGCACCCGCCTCCGGCGGGTTCGATTCGGCGTCCCGCCGAATTGTTTCCCAAAAAACTCCAAAGCTGATTGTTGTTGGAAAGAGAATCGGGCGTGACGCCCGATTCGACCCGCGAGACGCGGGTGCTACCGCAGAACAACTCCATCACGCAATCCTGCCGCGTAGACTTCAAACACGTGCCGCATTTCATCGCGGACACTGCGGAAACAGGCGAGGATTTCCTCTTCATTGCCGGCGGCTTTGGCCGGGTCAACGAACGGCCAGTGATGGCGGTTCACCTGGCCGGGAAAAATCGGGCACGCCTGGTCCGCGTTGTCGCAAACGGTAATGACGGTGTGTACCGGCTGAGCCAAAAATTCCTTCAGGTGTTTCGAGCGATGGCCGGAAATGTCAATGCCCACCCCGGCCATGACCTTGATGGCCAGTGGATGAACGTGGCCGGTTGGATTCGAGCCGGCGCTTTGAACATTCACCAGGTCGCCTGCCGCCGCGCGCAAAAATCCCTCAGCCATGTGACTACGACACGAATTGCCGGTGCAGAGAATGAGGACAATGGGCTTCATAATCTTGGAAAACATCGAACACCCAACAACGAACATCCAACATCCAATGTTGGCGCGGTGTCCGCATTGGATGTTGGGCGTTGGATGTTCGATGTTGGACGTTTCATCTGGTCATTGCCCGCGCTGATACCACCCACGCGATTGGTTGCAGATTTTGCAGACGGAGAGCATAACCGGCACCTCGACCAGCACGCCGACGACCGTGGCCAATGCCGCGCCGGAACCGGGCCCGAACAAAGTGATGGCCACCGCCACCGCCAGCTCGAAGAAATTGCTCGCGCCTATAAGTGCGCCGGGCGAGGCGACGTTGTGCGGCACGCGCAACCGTCGCATCAGCAGGTAGGCGAGCGTGGAATTGAAATAAACCTGGATGACAATCGGCACGGCCAGCAGCAGCACCGCCAGCCAGCGCGTGGTGAGATTTTCCGCCTGGAAGGCGAAGATGAGCACCAACGTCAACAGCAGCGCCGCGATGGTCACCGGATGAAATTTCGGCAGAAAATCTCGTTCAAACCAATCCTTGCCATGCGATTTCAACAGTGCGGTGCGCGTCAGCCATCCCGCCGCCAGCGGAATCACGATGAACACCACGACCGACGTGATGAGCACTTTCGAGGGCACGATCACATTGGCGACGCCGCACAGGAACATCACGATGGGTGCGAAAGCGATGAGCATGATGAGGTCATTCACGGCCACTTGCACGAGCGTATAGACGGGATCGCCGTCGGTGAGATAACTCCAAACGAAGACCATCGCGGTGCAGGGCGCGGCGGCGAGGATGATGAGGCCGGCCGTGTAATTTTTGGCTGTCTCCGGCTCGATCCATGCGGCGAAAATGTGTTGCATGAACAGCCACGCCAGGAATGCCATGCTGAATGGCTTGACCAGCCAGTTGACGAATAGCGTTACTACGAGGCCCTTGGGTTTGCGCGCGATGCCGCCCAGCGCGATGAAATCCACCTTGAGCATCATCGGATAAATCATCAGCCAGATGAGCACGGCGATGGGGACGTTCACCTGCGAGCCGCGGCCGAATTGAAGTTGACTCAACGTGGTGGTGAATTCCGGCGCGAGTTTGCCGAGCAGAACGCCGGCGACCATGCACAGGAAAACCCAGACAGTCAGGTAACGCTCGAAGAACGCCAGGCGTTTTGGGGTGGTGGAATTTTCGTTGCTCATGGTTTCAAAGATTGGTTCTGACTTATCACGCGCTCCACAGCAGATACAAGCCGGCAATCAACACCAGCGCACCGCAGATGCATTTTACAATGGTCACGCCGCGGGATTGCTCGTTCCAGTTCAGGAAGCGCTGCACCCGTTCGGTGGACGTGCCGGCCGCAACAATCACGGCGCAATGTCCGACACCGTAAGCCAGCAGCAGTGACGCGCCGTAAAACGGAGCCGTCTTCGCCAGCTTGAAGGTCACGGCCAGCATCGGCGCCATGTAGGCGAACATGCAGGGACCGAGGGCAACGCCGAACACCAGACCAAGGATGAACGCCGCCAGGAATCCCTTGCGCTTCATGCCGACCTGCCCCGGCCCGGAGAAAGGCATGGGAATCACACCCAGCAAATGCAATCCCACCGCGAAGAAGATGAGCGCGACAAAATAATTTCCCCAACGTCCCACGTCGCCCAGCATCCGGCCCGCCATGGCGGTGATGGCGCCGATGGTGATGAGAATACCCACCGCGAAGAGCGTCGCGATGCCCGCTGCGCGGGCGGTGGAAACGCGTCCTTGTCCGCTGATGAAGCCCACAATAAGCGGGATACTCGCCAGGTGACAGGGACTGAGAATGATGCTCAGGATGCCCCACACGATGGCGGCCGTCAGCGCAATCAGTGGTGCGCCTTCAACGGCGTGATTCAGGTTGGTGAAGAGTTGTTCCATGTCTCACTTCAACTCCACGCCCAGCTCCTTCCACTTGCCGAGGATGTCTTCCTTGCCGAAGAAACCGATGTGGCGGAACAATTCCTTGCCGGTGGTGTCGTAAAAAATCTGCGTCGGAATCACCTCAATCCCGTATTGCTTGCCAGCATCGGGATTTTTCCACACGTCAATGAATTCAACCTCCAGTTTGCCGGAGTATTCCTTTTTCAACTTGTCCAGCACCGGGAACATCATTTTGCACGGAATGCATTTTCCGGCACCGAGATCGAGCAGCTTGGGCAGCGATTTCTTTTCCGGTTGGGTTGCTGGAGCATTGGTCGGGGCATGGCTGGAGATGGCCGCCAGGTTGGTGAGGGGTAGGCAACACGCGCCCGTGCCGCCGGTGGCGGGGCGATTGGTTTGTGCAATGGCCAGCGCGGCTCCGATGCTGACCAGAAGCACCGTCGCTAGACTGAATCTTGGATTCTTGTTCATAAAAGTTCTGTTGTTGATTTTGTTCACTTGTCAGTTTGCTGAAGCATGGTTTTGATTTCATCCACGGCTGGCACTTTGCCGCTGACCTTCACCTAGCCGTCCACCACGAGCGCGGGCGTTGTCATCACGCCGAAGCTCATAATGCGTTGCAAGTCCGTGATCTTTTCGAGTTCGTATTGCAGGCCGAGCGATTGCGCGGCTTGTTCCGTTACTTCATAAAGTTTGGTGCATTTCGCACAGCCGGTTCCCAAAATAAGCAGTCGCATGGTTCTTTCAGATTTCGGATTTTACTTCCGCGCCTGCACTTCCAAACTGGTGATGTATTCGTAGGGTTTGGTTCCCGCCGGCAGATGCTCCACAATTTTCCGGTAGAGCGGGTCTTCGAAGCTATCCATGGCTTCGACGTAGCCGGGTTTGGACTTGAGAACGATGTCCGCCAGTCCGGCTTCGCGGGCCATGCGTTCGGTGTCGCTCACGAGCGCCGCGCCGGCGATACAACCCACGAGCGCCTCGACCATTTTGAGCACTTCCGATGGCAACGGTTTGAGCAGCGCCATGTCCGAAACGGCCACGCGCCCGCCCGGTTTGAGCACACGGGCCATTTCCCGCCACACCTGCGGTTTGTCCGGCGAAAGATTGATGACACAATTCGAGATGATTGCGTCCACGCTGTTGTCTGCCACGGGCAGATGCTCAATTTCACCGAGACGAAATTCCACGTTGTCCAGGCCGGTCTGCTGGCGATAACCCGCCGTGTTGCGCCGCGCCTTGGCCAGCATTTCCGGCGTCATGTCCACGCCGATGGCGCGGCCCGTGGCGCCGACCTTGCAGCCGGCGATGAATACATCAAAGCCGCCGCCGCTGCCGAGATCGAGCACGACTTCACCGGGTTTCAACGCGGCCAGCGCGGCGGGGTTGCCGCACGATAGCCCCATGTTCGCGCCTTCGGGGAGGGCCTTGAGTTCCTCGACCGAGTAACCGAGTTCGCGGGCGAGCTTGTCGGCGTCCTGCGGCGCAGAACCGCAGCACGAGACGCCCGGTTCGCAGCAACAGGCGGAGGTGTCCTGGGCGATTTTGGCGTAACCTTCGCGCACCATCCGGCGCACGGCTTCGTTCTTATCTTCGATTAATGTCGTGTTCATAAATTTTTCAGCATCCCCGCCGGCGGCATTGGCGGCGGCAAATGGTTTTCAAATTCATTTTCAAAATGGCATTCAGACGTTTGGCATCGGCCTTGGTCTCATCCGTTCGGGCGAGCGATTTGTTCACCCAATCCAGCGCTTTGCGGACCGCCGTCGGCACCGGCCGGTCGGGCAGACGGTAATGAACCCAGCGCTCGGTCTTGCGGGACTGAATCAGGCCCGCGTGATGGAGGATGGAGAGGTGCTTGGACATGGTGGACGGTGCGAAGCCGAACAGTTCCGTGATCTGGCAGACGCACAATTCCCGGCGCCGCAGCGCCAGGAGAATCCGCACGCGGCCGGGGTCGGACAACGCCTTGGTGATGGCCATGAATTCGCGCATAAATTGTTATTTCGTCAAATAACGAAATAATTATCACTCGGACGGTGTTCCTGGTCAAGCGATTTTATTCAGCGCTTCCCGGGACGGCGTCCCGAACCAGCGCGAAGCTGCGGAAACAGTCTGGCACTTCAACTTCCGTGCCGGGCGCCCTGCCCGGATCGTCAAAGGACTGGTGATGCCGATTCATCTGGCTGGGAAAGATCAGACGCACACTGATTCCAGCCGTGCTGTGAAAATTGTCCTGTCACGTTTTGGTGACGCACCCGGTTGAGATGTCACCTGCCTGAAACATTGCGCTCAAAAACCTTTTGTAACGGGGCGGCTTGAACTTTCAAGATGGTGTAATCACCCGGCACGAAACTGAGTGCGGCTGGCCGGTTTATGGAAGTTGGTTGGGTGAAATATCTTTAATATGTCGGCGTTAAGAAGGTTGAAAATTTAAACCGTTAACCGTTTAAAATTTAAAAAAATCATATGCTAAACAAAAAGGTCGGACTCATTGCTTTGCTCACAAGTGTTGCCGCCAGCGGAGTCTGGGCAGGCACAATTACCAATTATGCGGTTGGGGATGTGTTGATATGCTTTCGAAAGGGAGGTAATGACATGGTCGTTGACGCGGGTCAGATTTCCACCCTCACCAATGCGACCCCCAATCAAAGGATCCCCATCACCCAATACACCGGCACTCAACTCGCCGCTGTTGGCACCAACGGCGTCAGTTGGTCGGCCTTCACCTGGTTGAGTGACAACACGCTGTTTGTGACCGAGGCCCGGACTTCCCTGAACAGCCAGACCGCCCCGTGGATAGCCCAACGAGCCAGTGTCCAGTTTGGCACTGTCGCGTGCATGGTGACAATTCCGCCCGGTGCGCTGGATCAATTGCACCTCAATATATATCCCGTTAGCACGCCAAGCGCCGTGGTCGAGCAGGACAGCAGTGATGGCAACGCCAATTATCCGGACGGTACCAGTTATGGCGATGCCCTGACTGGCGGGTATGGCGGCAATTTCGACGGCACTTTTGCGGGCAATCCGGAGAATACCACGCTCAATACTTTCACTACTGCGGGAGCGGTGGTTCGCTCTGATTTTTATCAGTTGACGCCCACCACCGCTTATGGGCAGAAGGGGACATGGCTGGGCTATTTTGAACTGTCAACCAATGGCGCGATGACCTATGTGGCGTATCCGAGCACGCCGGCTGTCCTGGCTTCCATCACCCGTTCGGGTTCTTTGACCACCATCCAATACACGGCCGGTCTCTATGGCACTTATACCCTTCGGGGAACCAACAGCCTGACTTCCGGAACGCCTATGACCAACTGGCCGGCCATTGCCACCCTGACGAGTGGTGATACTGCAACCCACACCATAACAGATACAACCACGGACAATGTCAGATTCTACACCATCACCGCCCAATAATTAACCCATCCAAACCAGCAATTCTTTTTACCAAACAATATCAACCAAAACAAAAACACATAATATGAAAAAAACGATACTCCTTACATTGGCGCTCGGCCTTGCTGGCGCCCCGTCGCTCCTGGCCGGCAACGTTGATGTGTATATCACCGGGTCCACGGCCTTCCGAGCAAACGTCTATACCGCTTGTCAAAAGTTGTTCACTACCGGCAGCTCCACCCCCGTTTACTACGGCGACACTGCGCATGGCGGTGCCACTTCGGGTTTTGGTTCCAGCACGGCCGCTTGGGCCATGACGGGAACCCCCATATCTGGACTCACGAATCTGAATCCCAGTGGCAACACGCTGACCATCCACGGCCTCTTCACCGGCTCGATTCAGGGCATGCAGACTACGGAACAAAGCACCAAGCTCATTTTCCCGAATGCTGATGGCACCCCAAACGGGAATTGCGCCACCTATTCCACGAACAGTCCCACCATCGGCTTTTCCGATGCGTCCGGAGTGTCCACTCCCTACCCGGCGACGGGCAACTACGTTGAAGAACAGGTGTGTGTTCAGCCTTTCGTCATGGTCAAATCAACCGCCAGCAGCGGCGCAGTGACCACTATCAGCAACGTCAGTTGGGAACAGCTTGAATACGGCATTCCGGTGGGACGCATTCCCCTCGCGGCTTGGACAAGCCATATTACGGACACCAACACGTTTGTTTATCTGATGCAACGCACCAAGGACTCCGGCACCCGCCGCTGCGAAACCGCCGGGAATTATTATCAATATGGCAAAACGGTCGGCATCTATATCTACGACTATACAAACAACTTCTTCTATACTCCCACCGTTTCTGCCGCAACTACCTATGGGGCCTCTCCCAACGGTGTTGTCGGTTCGGCGGGTCTCAACAATGCGAATCTGAACTGGGGATATGGTTATGTTGCCGGTGGTGACATCAAGAATTCACTGAACAACAACAACGCTGCCAACCAGGCCATTGCCTATCTGTCAATCTCCGACGCCAAGGGCGTAAACACCGCAGGCGGCAACTGGGCCAATGTGCTCTCCTACAATGGTTTCTGGCCGACGGCCGCTGGCGCAGGCATCCATGGCACTACCGGCACCAACGACTACTCGCCCATCACCCTTGGCTACTATCCGTTGTGGGGTTTGGAAGTCCTGGTTCATCCCACCGACCCCAGCAAGATCTCTGACCAAGACATCACGAAGACCCAATTGGGCGACCAGTACACGCCCGGCAGCTTCATGGGTGTGTTCAATTACCAAACCGTGAACTACCCCGGCAGTTCGCCCCTCACTGGCAGCATCGAAAACGAAATCGAATTGAGCAAAACTCCTAGTGGTTCACCGGCAGCGGGGGCCACAGCCATCCGCCTTTCCGACATGTTTAATTATCGGCAGTCGGTTGGCGGAACGATTTCGCCGCCGTTTAATTGATATCAGTTATCGCCGAAGGCCGGTGCGAATTCGTTCGCGCCGGCCTTTTTTTGGAAGATTCCACAGTTTCAACCCCGGAATTCAGGTTCAAAAGTTCCCGAATTGGCACCTGATCTTCATACGGACGTAACGATTCAGGTTCAAGTTCCTGCAATTAGATTCAAGCCCATGAATACTGAAACTTTGTTTGAACCGGAGTTGGTGGCGGACAGGAGACTGCACTTGTTTTCGTTGTATGTGGATTTTCCCGCGGCCGTGCGCGCCCGCTGGGTGACCGGCCAGATCTCCCGGCTGGCCGGGAAGCAGTGGAAAACTTCCGCGGAAATGTGGAACCTGGATTCCCTGACGACCAGCGAACCCATCCGGAAAATGATCACCCAGGACGTGGCGGATGCCGACGTGCTCGTCATCGCGATGAGTTCATTGGACTGGCGTGAACTGGAACTGGTCGAATGGCTGAATTGCCTGACCGTCGGGAAGGCGAACCGCCCGGGGTCCGGATTGTTCATCGGCCTGCTCGGTGACGGAAGAGGCGAGGCGGAAGAACTGGACTGGACGGTGAAACAATTCCTGCGTTGCGCCCGGCAAATGGACCGGGATTTCATCTGGCGCTGGATGGACCGAGATGCGATGGCTGATGTTGATTATTGGCTAACGGACAGTGTAGAAGCGCTATTGACCCGCAAACAGCCCAGACGCAATGTGATTTTTTTGCAGGAAGCCGCCATCGAAGATTTTTAAAGCCCGCCTTCCTATGGCCGAACACCGCCGTAATCCACCCAGCCATCAGCGTAGTTTCGCCTTTCCCAACATGATCATCACTATCGCAGTGATGCCGGCGATGGCCAGGCCCGCCAACAAGGCAAAACGCAGGGTGCGCATTTCGCGCCGCCGTTGATCAGGTTGCAAACGCGGGAACAACAATTTTTCCAAATTTAGTGTCATAAAATTCAAAAATTTGACCCGCACCTTGACGTTGCATTCAAGGTTGAACGTTAAGAGCCGGTTACAAGTTCGCGATCCAGCTTGTCGTTCGCGTCATAAATTTTCTGGCCCCCGGTCTGCGAGTTAACGCGCTTGAAAATGTCACCCGCTTGTTTCCGTCCCGCCTTTGACGGAATTGGGGAAGTGTAGTTTGATGGCTGCGCAAAAGAGAGAAATAATCGTTCCGCTGATTCGCCACAGGCGCTGGTGTGCGTTCAGACACCAGCGCCTTCTATTTCCAAAAGAAAAAGGGTTGGTTGCCGTGAAAGTCTGTTGACGCCGTGCCTTGCCGCTTGACTCTCAACTTTCCACGTTCAACCACCCAAGTGAAAAAGACGTGGCGGCCGCTTGGCGTTGGAACCAAGCGGGCCGACGGCCAAAAGCCATGAATTTGCGCACTTGGCAAGATTTGTCACCTACTTGTAACTTTCCGTTGGCAAGGGCGAACCTACCCTGCGGGCGGTTTGACTCTTTGAAAGCGACGAGTGGAGTCATTCCAAGTCAAAGCATTTGATGAATCACATTATGCGCCGGCAAAGCCAGTCAGACATCATCCCCGTCCAAACCGCCGACGTGCTGAAGCACCTCGGCGATTCGTTGAACACGCAGTGGCGGCGTTATCGCAAACGGCTGAAGCGCTGCCAGAAGCGTTTTTCCCAGGACGCCGTGCATAACTCGCGTGTGGAAACCCGACGGCTGCTCTCGACCATCGAGTTGCTCGGCGCGTTCGTTCCTGAACACGACATCCGGAAGGCCCGCCGCGCGCTCAAGCATCACCTCGACACTTTCGACCAGCTCCGTGATACGCAGGTCCAATTGACTTACGTGGGGCGGATGGCGGGTACCTTTCCGGAAGCGCACGCGTTTTACGACTGGCTGCAGGACCGCAAGGCCCGTTTCACCCGGACAACACGCAAAGCCGTCAAACATATCAAGACGAAGCGTTTGGGCCGTTGTCTTACGGCATTTGAAAAGGGGATCCGGCTCCAGCGCAAACGAATCACCCGCGAACAGGCTTTCGCGATTGTCCAGCGCGCCATAAATCAGGCGTTTGCCCGGGTCTCGCAACTTTGCCGGCACGTGCGGGCCGACGACACCAAGACCATCCACCGCACGCGGATTGCGTTCAAGCGCTTCCGTTACATGGTCGAGGCGCTGTCGCCCCTGCTGCCCGCCGTCACGGAGGACCATCGCCGCGCCATGCGTGGTTACCAGTGCATGATGGGTGACATCCAGGACATGGAAGTATTGCTGGCGGCATTGGACAAATTCGTGCAAAAGAAAGAAGTCAGCGCCGCGTCGGCCCGCCAGATGAAAAAAGAGCTGGTGCGCTGGCGCCAGATGCTGATTCAGGTCTATCTGAACGCGGCGGGCCGGTTGCAGCGTTTCTGGCCACCCCCCGGACTCAGGCAACCAGCGCAAAAGCGCAAAACGGAAACTCATGAACCTCTACCTGCTTCGCCACGGCATCGCCACTGAACCGGAAATGGCCGGTTATAAACCGGATTCCGAGCGTTCCCTCACCACCAAAGGAAAAGCCCGCCTTCACGTGGCCGCCAAGGCGATGGAGGCATTGGACCTGTCCTTCGACCTGATTCTTTCCAGCCCGTTCCGGCGCGCGAAGCAGACCGCCGAGATCATCGCCAAAAATTTCAAGCTGCGGAAAAAACTGGCCTTCTCCGACGACTTGACTCCCGCCGGCAACCCCCGGTTGTTGATTCAACAATTGAACCAGTTTCATCCCGAACCGGAGAACGTCCTGCTGGTCGGCCACGAACCGTACCTGGGCCAACTCATCGCGTTGCTGGCCGCCGGCAATACCAGCCTGGAGATTGATTTTAAAAAAGGCGGTTTGTGCAAATTGGAGGCGGAATTCCTGCTTTATGGCCGCTGCGCGAAACTGGTGTGGCTGCTCACCCCGCGGCAAATGGAATTGATGACGTAACGCGGGCCGACTGAAGTTGGAGTTCACGTTTTGGCGTGGACACAGAGTGGTGCGATGATCCCGAATGCACGCTCCGCATGCCGAATCCTTACGGTGGAGAAAACATGATCCGGCAGGTAAGAGCTTCCGCAACGGCATAAACTGCCTTTTCCGGGCGGCCGTAATTTGCGGGACAATGGTGATTCGATGGATTTTGTCCATCGGTTGGGCGAATGGGTCGGGTTGTATGGCAAATACCGGTCTCTTACAAATCCTTGGCCTACGCAGTGGTCACTGCCGCGCGAGATTTGAAGTGGCGCTGCAGACCAGACGGTCAACCTCAACCGCGTGAATCCACTCTGTTGGTTATATCCGATGATTGTGGGAACATCGGTATTATGGTTTCAACCGCCATTCCTTGGGACTGAAACCGACCCACAATAGTCTGCATGTGGTTATTGATTTCCTCTACCGAGTATTGGCTCTTTGGTATGCAAAGAACCCAATAACCGTTTTCTTCAGCCTCAAGGTTCCCGGCAAAACGCGTGGCGATTACATAGTGGGTTGGAAGGTCTCCGGTTATAGTTTGCACCGTTGTCTTACCGGGTGGATGGCTTTTGGGAAACTCGTCGATAAGGCCCAACTCAAGCAGTAAATCCACAGCTTGTTTATCATCTGAAAATTCAAACAGCTTGTTCGGCTTATTGATGATTTTATCTTTGACCATATCTAAATGAGTTGCTTGGCATTTTAAGGTAAAAAATCACTTTTTAAAAGTAAAATGTTGACTAAAAAGTATCCGTCTGAGGGAGCACGCATGCGAAATGCGTGCCGCCGCAATTCAGACACCATGACAGCTACCTGTCAACCGGAGCGTTCGGATTTTTTGCGCCAACGATAGAAAACCAAGTGATGCAAGAACAGAAACCTGATTCATTCGTCGCCCTGCCATTTCATCTCAAAAAAATCCGGCCGTCTAGTTCCTCCACGCGTACCCGAAGGCTGATAGCGGTCCACCGGCGTTGGTCCCTCGGTTCGGACCCGGTGTTGAACCCGTGGTCGCCTCGCTAATCCTGGGCTTCTGCATCCGAGAATTGGCCTCATGAAAGAAAAAACTCTCCGATGCCACTAGCATCCTTCTGACCCCTTTGGGTAGAGATTGAAAATCGGGGTACGTCGTGATTATTGATTTCATAATGCGCTTTTGTCCTCTTTTGACTGTTGGACGTACTGTGCTCCAAAAAGTTCAATCGAGCCAGTTACGTTCACGTTACGCCGGCTCCCGAGTGGTCGCTCGCGCTCAAATGCGGTGAATAACTCGTGCTTGCCATCCGCACGAAAGAGACGATGCTTTTTTAGATTCGCGAAGTTCAGATTAACCAGTAGTTTTTTATGTTGAACCAAACGCTTGGGCCAGCTCATGAGTTGAGCATCGATCTAACCCTTGTCAGGGATGCGGATGGCAATCCGTCTTGTTCCATCCGAGTCCAGGCTGCGCAGATGATCACTTACGATCAACAGATTGGTTTCACGCGGTTGAGATTGACCAAGGGCAGGGTCCTTGAGGTCAGAGAGGGCACCGATCAAATTGACCGTCTCGTTCGAGGCGCCGCCGCCAATCTCGCTGGGAATACGCTACAACCTGACCGGCTGCGAATACGTGCTGGGGAATGTGAGCCAGACGAAACTGCTACTGTGGGGAATGCTGGATGAGGTTGAAATCTAATCGTCTCCCCACCACGTCTCCCCACCATTTTTTCTCGAAAAAACCCGGTCAATCCGCAACAGCTCAATGCGGCGCGGGTCGTCGGTCTTGGGACTGTTCACCAGACTGCTGACGGGCATCCGGTCATGCTACGGGGCGATGGTCGCATTGAAGCGTGCTTGCAAATTTGTCCGGTCCAGCCACTTTGGAAAGCGTTACCCTAAACCCCGCTCCAACAGGAAATGAACAACACTTAACCGCGACGACGGTTCATCGAAACGGCCAAATAGCTTCAAGTGGATTTCCACCGCTCTGGATTGGCGAGGTTCGGCAAGCAACGTGTTCAATCATTCGTCGGTTCTTGGCCAGAAAAGGAAGGCGCGGCAACGTCAGGTGCAGGCAACGGATTCAGGTCAACCAATTTTTGGCGGGTGGCTGAAACTGGTTTGGGTTCGGGTGCAACTGCCGGGACCGGTTGGGCAGGTTTGCCGTTGACAGTTTTCTGCGCCGACCGGCGGGCGCCGGGTGCTCTGCGGGCGGCTGGCTTTGGTGACTGTCGCGATTGAATAGGTGACACTCGCGGTGTTGTGTCCATTGTCGTTTTGACCGGCGTTGACTTCGGCTGGTTGCGCAGCAAATCGTCATCGCTCCGGGGCAACTTTGGTTTCGAGGAGGGTTTCTGAACAAGTTCGGAACCTCGAACAAGTCGTGCGGGGTTGTTCTTACATTGCTCCTTCCTGATTCGCTCTCGCAGCATCTCCAACTTTGCCTGAGCGATTCCGAGAGTTGCCGAAGACTCCTCGGCCCGATCCTCAGCCTTCCTGGCCGATTTCCTGGCCATCTTGGACAACTTCCGCGCTTGTTTCAAATTGACTTTCGCCGCCCGGGCCAATTCGTGTGCGAGTTGGGCCGCTTTTGCGTCAACCGCAACTTGCATTTTGGCGCGTTCCACCTCTTTGCTTGCCTTGTTGAGAAGCAATGTCGTGTTCATGGCTGGCCTTTCGATCGTTCTTCGTGCCCGGAAGCAGATTGACGAAACGCTTCATTCGCGGTCGCACCCGTCAGTATTAAAATCACGTTTTATGCTCGAACGCAAGCAACTTCCCAAACAGTAACTGCGCTCGAATAGGGTACTTCGCTGCCTTACCGCCTTCTTGTTTTCTGAAATGTCACCGGTTTGTTTCCATCCCGCCTTTGACGGAATTGGGGAAGTGTGGTTTGATGGCTGCGCGAAAGAGAGAAATAATCGTTCTGCTGACTCGCCAGGCGCTGGTGTGCGTTCAGACACCAGCGCCCTTCTATTTCAACCGCCCGGTTGTTGAGACGGATTGCTACCGGGTGCCGGTGGCGGTGAACAACGTGGAAAATAATGGAGCGGAGCGGGCGGATGCGAGTTGGACCAGCGGGGTTTTATCATCCGGCATTTCCCGGGCCGGAGCGTTGGTCAGCCCCGGGCAATAATACAAGTCCGCCCAGACATAAGCCGTGGCGAGATAACCGTGGACTTCAAATTGTCCGAAATTTCCCGTGCTGTTGGGTGGATCAACTCCCAGCAAGACCACCACGTTTGCGCCTTTCCCGGCCGCATCCTGTCTCATATGCGCCATGGCATCGTCAGCGTAATGCCGGGTCAGGTGATCGTTAAATGAAGTCCACCCGACATGCACTCCGTCCGGGGGTGGCGCTGCCAAAAAAAATACGTTACTGGAAGATACTTTGGCGGGTGTTGTCTGGTTGGATGCACAACCGGCGGCAAACAAGGAAAGACACAGGACTATAATTGTTTTCCCCACGCATCCAATTTAACAAAAATGGCTTGTTTGGCAATTGATTAAAAAACTTGAGCTGTTTGGAAGTTAAAAGCGTTCTTAACAGCCGACCGTGACATTCCAAGATTAAGAGGCGTCCAATGTCCGGAAAATGTCTCTTTTGACCGTTTTTGTCCGATAAATGAAATTTGTTGTTTCAAAATTGTTGCCAGGCTGACGCACGATAGTCACAAGCTGTCTTCAATCTTGTGCGCAGGTGACCATTGAGCGACATCTGCTGCTGCAGGAACTGACCTTGCGTCCTTCCGGCGAATGGACTCCCAGCCATCATGAATGGTTCATGGTACGGGTGGCCGAGGGCGTCGGTTACTGGCTGCAACCGGGTACCGCCCGCCAGCTTTCCGTGGGGGACGGTCTGCTGACGAGCAGCAGCAGCAACGGAGTGTTGCGGGCCAGCCAGCTCGGTCCGCTCAAATTGCAGTTTTTCAGCGTCCAGCCACAGTACCTCAACGGCCTGCTTACGGTCGCGGAATGGCATCAACTCGAAGTGGCCCCCAACAACCTGACGTCGCAAATTTCCATCTTCACCGCCGGCGAGCCGCTGGCGCAACGGTTCACGCGGCTGGCGGAGCAAACGCAGCGGGAGGGTCTGCCCGTGCGTTGCGGGCTGCTACAGCTTTGGGCGAACGCCATCGCCGGTCTGCTGCCGGCGCCGGCGATGGAATCCGCCGAGGGCGGCAGGCTGCATGAGCGTTTCCGGCAACTGGTCGGCCAGATGCCGGAGGTCGAACTGTCCCAATGCTCGTTGCGCGACCTGGCCGGGCAGCTCAATTGCAGCGAACGACATTTCAGCCGCCTGTTCCGCGAGGAGTTCGGCGTGCCGTTCCGCGCGCGGCAGATTGAATTGCGACTCCAACGCGCGCGGCAACTGCTCACGAACTCGGACGCCAAAATCATCAACGTTGCCTACGACAGCGGTTACCAGCACCTCGGCCTTTTCAATGTGATGTTCAAAAAACGTTTTGGTATGACGCCCAGTGAATGGCGGCAGCAGAACCTGCGCAGAAGCCTTCCGCCCCAATCCCGGAAAAATCTTCCGAAGTCTGTGGCCCGTGCCGGCGTCCTGCTCGCTCTGTTCATCTTGAATTGTATTTCACCTGCAATCGCACAGACGAATTCAATCGTTGTGCCTGCCCAATCCAGTCCGACGGCCCCGGCGGAGAGCAACGCTGCTCCTTACTTTAACGTCCGGGCCTATGCCGTCAAAAGCAACACGTTGCTTGCCACCAACATCCTGACTCGCATCTTTTCCAAGTACACCGGCACGAACGTCGGTTTGGACGAGATAGTGAAAGCGGCCTCAGACCTGCAATTGGAATACCGCAACCAGGGCTATCCAACGATGAGCATCGCAATCGCGCAGCAACAAATCATCAACGGCACTGTTACGATGAACGTTTTCCCGATGGCGTTTCCCCAGATTTTGGTGTCCGGCAAACGTTACGTCAGTTCCGGTAACCGCACACAAGTCAGCTCGAACTTGTCGGCTGCCGAACCGGCTTTGCCGCAAATGGCCCCGGCCGTGTTCGCCCCCACCACCAATGCCGTTCCACTTGCAACCGGCCATCAGACGGTAGCAGCCGGTCCTGAAGCGATGGCCCGGGTGCGCGCGGCGTTGTTCCAGAAGCTGGCCGAGTTGAACGCCAAGGAACAAGACACACGGGTTCACGTGGTTTCCACGAACGCCGGGCCGAGGTTTGCCGTGGACAAATATCTGGTCATGGGCAATTCCGTTCTGCCGCCGGAGGCCATCGCCCGGGCCATCACCAACGTGGACGGCGCTTTCGGCACCAACACCAGCTTTGACGGGATTCGCGCGGTGATGATTGAACTGCAAAAGGCGTATCGCGAACGCGGCTACGTCACCGTGTCCGTCGGCCTGCCCCAACAGAAACTTACCAACGCCACAGTGAAAGTGAAGGTGACTGAGGGCCGGCTCGCCGCCATCAACGTCACCGGCAACCGCTACTTCAGTTCCAACGACGTGATGCGCTCCCTGCCAAGCCTGCAAACGAACATACTGCTCAACTCGCACATTCTGCAGCGCGAACTGGACAACGCCAATGCCAGCCGCGACCGGCAGATTTATCCCGTCATCGGCCCCGGCCCGGAGCCGGACACCAGCGAACTTACGCTCAAGGTCCAGGACCAGTTGCCCCTGCACGCACGGCTGGAACTGAACAATCAGGCCACGCCCGGCACGCCCGACCTGCGCGCGAATTTGAACGTCCAATACGACAATCTTTGGGACCTCGAGCACCAGGTCGGCATCCAATACAACTTCACGCCCGAGCAACTCAAAAACAGCGACCCGTATTATACCACCCCCTTCGATAATCCGTTGATTGCCAATTACAGCGCTTATTATCGCCTGCCGCTCGGCGGTTACAATTCGGTGGAGCAGCAGGTGGACGCCAATCCCGGCAGCTTCGGTTACAACGAAATCACCCACCAGTTCCAAGTGCCTCCGCCCACCGGACGGCCGGAACTGACGCTCTACGCCAGCCGTTCGACCTCGGACACGGGTGTTCAAATGGGGCCACGCAATGTAATTATAGGCGCTACTCCTAGCGGGAATCCTACAAATCTGGAAGCCATCGGGACTCAGACAGCAGGTGAGAATGTTACTCTGAATGAGGGACTGGGCTTCAAATTCTCCCTGCCCTTGCCGGCCTTGGACAAGCTTGCCTCCACACTTACTTTTGGCGCGGATTATAAAAAGTATCAGGCCAATAGCGCCAACGCTAACATTTTTTATGCGTTGACCAGCACGACCAACAATGGTTCAGCATATAAGTTTGGCGATGTACTTTACACACTTCAGTCGGTTCGGCCGACGGCGGTGGATTATTTTCCCCTGAATGTTGGCTGGAACGGCTCTTTGCCCGACACCTTGGGGACAACTTTTTTCAACGCTCAAGTCAATTTCAATATTCTCCCGATTTTTTCAGAGGAAAACACCCAAGTAACCACAACGAATGTAACAACGACTGAAACGAATGTAGTTACAACCACAAAGACAATTCATGACCACTCCTTTTCCAGCGTTGCTTATACGACAAATGCCCGCCCTCATTATGTGACGCTGCAACTCGGAGCCAACCGCATTCAGACGATTTACAAAGACTGGTCAGTGAAGTTTCACGCTGATGGCCAGTGGGCCGACGGTGCGCTGATCAGCAACGAACAATATGCCATGGGTGGCACGGCAGGCGTTCGTGGCTATCAAGATGGCCAGGCCTATGGCGATACCGGCTGGCGTTTCTCCATCGAACCACAAACGCCCCTCATGAACATCGGCAGGGTCGGCAACGAGGGACATGAAGAGCCTTGCTGGGTTCGCGCCTCGGTGTTCCTGGATTATGGCAGGATTTATTTGCTTGCCCAACCATCACCCGGCAGTGACAGCCACGAGTCATTTTGCGGTGCGGGTTGGGCCATGACCGCCAATATCGGCAGTCACATGGACGGGCGATTGACGGTCGCCTGGCCCTTGATCAGTCACGCCGGGGAATCTGACGGCGTTCACGTCTATTTCGGCATTGGTGCTCAATTTTAAATGCCATGACCAACAACATGTCACCAATTTGTAACGTACGGTCGCACGCGATTGCCCTAAACTTAAAAATTAGGATTGTTATGCGCACACTGTATCGCCACTCCAAGTTCCGCCGGCTGGTTACCGCGGTTCTGATGCTTGGTATTGCGCTGGACGCGCCGGCCAATCCAACAGGCATGACCGTGCATGGCGGTTCCGCCACCGCCACCAGCAGCGGTTCACAACTCACCGTCACCACGACTTCGCAAAACACCGTCCTCAATTGGCAGAGCTTCAACATTGGTGCCGGCGAGACCACGATTTTTCAGGAACCTTCCACCACCTCAATCGTGTGGAACCAGATCAACAATGCGAACCCGTCGCAGATTTACGGCAGTCTCCAGGCCAATGGCATCGTGGTGCTGCTCAATTCCTCCGGTTTTTATTTTGGACCTAACTCGTTTGTGAGCGCCGCCGGGCTGGTCGTTTCCACCGCGAATTACATCCCGCCGCAAAATTCCGGCGGCGGTTGGGAGTTCAACGGCCCGCCCCCGCTCGCCAGCATCGTCAACTACGGGCAGATCAACATTGGCCAGGGTGGCTCGGCATTTTTGATCGCCGACCACGTCGAGAACCACGGCACCATCAGCGCGCCCGGCGGTACTGTTGGCTTGGCGGCGGGACAGACCGTGCTCTTGAGCGATCGTCCCGACGGTCGCGGCATGAGCATGCAGGTCACGCTGCCCAGCGGTTCAGTGGACAATGAAGGCCGGCTCATCGCCGACGGCGGAACGATTGCCATGAACGCCAAAGTGGTGAACCAAAATGGTTTCATCCAGGCCAACTCGGTGCAGAATGTCAACGGCACCATCGAACTCGTCGCTTCCGATCAACTGACGCTGGGTGCGAACTCTCAAATCATCGCCAGCGGTGACAATTCGCCGGCCGGCAGCGCTGGTGGCAATGTGACGCTTCAATCAGGAAAAGATTTCAGCGACAGCGTTGGCAGTCAAATCATCACCACCGGTGGCACGCAAGGTGGTAACGGCGGCGACGTCGAAATCAGCGCGCCAAACGTCCTGTCGCTGAATTCCAGCATCAACGCGCGGGCGCAGGCGGGTTGGACGGCGGGGAAATTGTTGCTGGACCCGGATTACATCATTTTGGACACGACCGGCTCCGGCAGCGCCGGCAGTGGTACCGTGTTGGCCGGGAGCAATCCCGGCAGCACGCTGGATTTGAACGTGAACAGCGCGTTCGCCAACCTTGCGGTTTCCACGATCATTCTTCAGGCCGTGTATGACATCACGCTCGCCAGCGGCACGTCGTGGAACCTGAGTCAGACCATCGGGGCAAATTTCGGAGGTGTGACCAGCGGCCAACTGACGCTGGAGGCCGGGCGCAACATCATCTTTCAATATGACAACGTTTCTCAAAATGGCTCTTCAATTTCTGACGCCAACAATTGGTCCATCGCCCTTTATGCCGGGGTCAGCGATTTTACCCAGCCAACGCCAACGGTCACACCTGGCAAGGGTTTAATCTCGTTCTTCGATGAATACGATCCAAACAACCCTCAACCCATCACCCAACCTAGTGGATACATTCAAACCGCCACGGGGAACATCACCTTGGTTGCCGGGCAGGCCATTACAGTAGGTTCTGGATATGTGATCACGACGGGGGGTGGCAGCATCAGCGCCCATGCCTTGGCGGGAAACATTGACACCGGCAACTACGCGGAAGGCTACAGTTTTCTTGGTCAGCCTAATTTGAGTGATGGTTTGGGCGGCATCAGCACCGAAGCGGGCGGTGATGTGACGCTCATCGCAGGTGGTGACGTGAAAAGTGTATTGCCCGGCAGCGGTGTTTATTATTACGACGGCAATCCAGTGCCAATCAACAACGACGATTACATGACGGCGGGTTCCGGTGCTTATGGCTCCCAACCCGGGAATGTGACCATCGTGGCGGGTGGCAATGTGACCGGTAATTATCTCGTGGCCAACGGCACGGGCGTCATCTACGCCGGGGTGAAAATGGTCAACGGCGTTCCCGTGGACGCCAATGGCAATCCCGTCACGGATGGCAAAAGTTATGTTTTGGATTCGAGTTCCACGGGCAGCGCCGGGACGGCGGACAATGAACTGGCGTTGAATCTGATCACGGGCGGCTGGACGGTGGACGCGGCGCAGGACGTCTACCTCCAGGAAGTCCGCAATCCCAATGGCGTCTTTGACATCAATGGCGGACGCTCTAACGTCCATAAATTTAATTACGCGGCTGGCGACTATGTTGATTTGAACGCGGGAAACCTGGTGCAGTTGGGCGCAGATCCCTCGGTGCTGCCACGACCGACGGGCATCCAGGTGCCATTCATTTATCCCTCCATCTTGAATATCACTGCGGGTGCGGGTGGTGTGGAATTGGTGGGCGGCAGCACCGATCCATTTAACCAATTGATTTTATTCCCTTCACCGCAGGGAAGCCTCACCATCAACACCACGGACGGCGGCTCGCTTTTCAGTGACCTGGCGTCTTCTGGCGGAGTCCCCCAAATTTTCAATCTAATCGTCTCGGACAGCGGCAGCCTGCAACTTACCACGAGTTCCTCCGATGCGAGCTGCACCTTTGGCATAAACGATCATGCCGCCTCGCCGATTCATGCCCCCACACTGACTGATCCCGACAATTCCACCCCGATCGCCCTGAACATCTCGGGGGATATGAGCCTGGTGTTGCTGGCCGCTCCCGAGGCGGCGCAAATTAATGTGGTTGGCAACATGTACAACTGCCGGTTTCAGGGCATGAACTTGTATGCCAACGACGTAACCAGCATCAATGTCGGTCAGACCGCCAAGGAAAACATGGAGAACAGCGGTTTGCTCAATCGCAACACGGATTCCGGCATCACGGTGGGTGGTGACATCATTAACCGGGGCGCTTTCACCTCCGTTACCCTTGATTTGACTCAGACTGGCGTGCAAGCCCCGGACATGGATTATCTTTCAGAAGCAATAAACAACGCAATTGGCAGCACTTCCATTTCGGCAGCCACACTGACCACGAGTTTATATTATAATCCCCAAACCGGTGTCCTGACCTATCAGAACATCTCCGGGGTGAGCATTGCCAGTGTTCTGAACCTGCTGCAAAATTTGACGGTCCAAGTTTACCAAAATGGCGTCCCCGAACTCGACAGCAATGGTAATCCCGTAACGACTACCGTTTCCGTCTTGACCTCCGCAACCGCGCAAGCACTTCTGGCTCAATATAACGCGGAGAACGCGTTCAGCGGGATTCCTGCCGGTTCGGGGCCTCCTGACGGCACTTACGGTTACACCATTGGCGGCGGTGGACAATTCAACATTACGGCACGGACCATAGACCTGGGAACCACCGCCGGGATCCAATCGGAGGGCGTGGGGCTTTATACGGTTCGCGGCAATTATCCACTCGCCAGTTTGTTTGGCAACGGAGGCGTGTTCGATCATGGGGCCGACATCACCATCACCACCACCGGGAACCACTCCGAGGGAGAAACTGCCGGCGATCTCGTCGGAGACTTGGACATGTATTCCAGTTCCATCGCCTCTTTGCAGGGCGGCAATATCACCATCTACGCCGGCGGAGATATCAATGCCGGCTCGGCGGATTTTTCCGTCAACACCGCTTCTGCTCGCGGCATTTATTCGACGGATCAAGGCAATGTTTTTGTTTACGCCGACGGGGACATCAATGTCAATGGTTCCCGGATTGGCGTCTATGACACACGCCAGGACAATGGTTCCACGACGCCCGGCGGTTCCGTAACCGTGGTGTCCAGGAATGGCAATATAGACGCGGGAAGCGGTGGTTCCGGGTTTGTGGGCGTCAGTTCTTATCTGGTTAATCCCGACCAGTCGGTTACCGCGGAGTCATCAACCATTCCGGGCAGCGGCATCATGGAAGTTTCGTACACCCAAAACGGCAATATCTTGATTGAAGCCCCCAATGGCTCGGTCAACGCCGCTGCGGGTGGCATCCTCCAACTGCTCTTGAACGGGCCTCCACTTCCTGAATCAACAACTCTTTTTGGTTTGCCGCTTAATCATGCAGCCCTGGCAAAAATGTTTGATCTGGCGCTTAACGGCAAGATGAAGGCCGCTCTGGACTTGCAACAGGTTCTCAATGGCAATCCAGGAAATAGTGTGGTGGATGTTTTTGCGGGTTATGAATTGCAACAACTGGATGGTTCCGGCAATCCCATTGTGGATGCCTATGGCGACCCAGTGATCACAGCCCTCAATCTGTCTGAAGGCACACTGGTGAAAACATCCGACAATCAGGATATAACCGCCACCGGATCGGGAGTATTGGGTGCCGGCACGGTAACCATGGATGCTTCCGGTAACATCACGGGAAACATTTTTACCCTCGGCGGTTTAAACATAACGGCCGTTAACAACGTTGATGTAAATGCTTTGGGACTTGGCCCTGTTGTTATCGTTGCAGCCAACCTTGGTCCTAGCATTATTGTCGGTATCCAAGGTGTCTCTGCTACCGGCGACACGAGTGGCGCTTCGTTATTATCAAACAACCAAGTCAGCGGCGGCCAGAACAGCATGGCTGCCGGCACGGCTGCGGATGCGGCCAGCCAGGGAGCGGCCAGTGAAACTTCCACCAGTCCAGCCAAAAATGACGACACGACTGCCACCGATGACGACGTGAAGAAAAAAGGCAAGGCGGCGGCCACGGTGCAAAAGAAGGGCCGCGTGACCGTTTTGTTGCCGCCGAAGAATTTATCCCAAAACCAAACCTCAAGTAACCATTTATGACCACCATGCTCATACATCCCATCCTCGCCTCCGGCGCGTTGCAGTTCGCCTTCGAAAAGGCCACGATCGAAGGCAAAATCACCATCGGTTCGCTGTTCATCCTGTCCATGTTCAGTTGGACGATCATCATCACCAAGTTTCGCCAGCTTTCCATCGCGCGGCGGGCGGCCAAAAAATTCTTCGCCGCCTACAGCGCCACGCGCGATCCACTGGACATCAAACGCAAGGGCGAGAACTACGAAGGCGCGCCCGCTTACCAGCTTTACAGCCGCGCGGCCGACGAGCTGGATTACCACCTCAAGCACAACCCCGTCATCGTGAAGGACCGGCGCCGCATCAGCGCCGCGTCGTTTGAAGCCGTGAAGGTGACGCTGGAGGAAGCCGCCGCCACCGAGGCCATGGCCTTGGAAAAGGGCATGATCGTGCTGTCCACGGCCGTGGCCGGCGGGCCGTTCATCGGTCTGCTCGGCACGGTTTGGGGCGTCATGGAAACGTTTGCCGGCATTGCCCGGGCCAATGCCGCGAGTCTTACCGCCATGGCGCCCGGTGTGGCCGGCGCGTTGATTGCCACGGTCACCGGCCTGCTCGTCGCCATTCCCGCCATGTTCGCCTACAACTTCATGGTCACCACCATCCGCCACATCACGCAGGAACTGGACGGTTACGCCACCCGTTACGCCACCCAGATTGAACATGCCTACGTGGACAACCGCCCCCTCTCGGAGGAACTCAAGCAGGCCAACGAAGCGCTGGCCGTGAGCCTGGTCGCCGCCCTCAAGGGCGACGAGAATGTGTTGCGCAACACGCCGGTGTTCGCCGCCGAACGTTAAGGCCGTCGTGCCATGAAGAAATGTTCCCATTCCGAGCACGAAACGCTCACGCAGTTGAACATCACGCCGTTGCTCGACCTGGCGTTCGTGTTGCTGGTCATTTTCATCATCACCACCACACCCATTGTGAATGACCTTGATCTGAACCTGCCGACGGCGGCGAGGCACCAGAAAGACCCGCCGCGCAAGGCCAATTACATTTCCGTTCAGGCCGACGGGAAAATTTATTTGAATACCAAGAAGGTGGGCATAAGCGACCTGTTGCAAACGCTCGTGGGCCTGCGCATGGACGACCCGGACTTGAACATCGTCGTGCGCGGCGACGGCAAGACGAAATACCGGCAGATTCGCGCTGTGCTCGACGCCTGCCAGCAGGCCAACGTCATGAAAGTGGACCTGGCCACCGAACCCGCCGGCCAGTTTTAACATGCAACCGCAAACCCAGCCGCGCAAACCGCGCAACTCGTCGAAGGTGAACCTGGCCATCTCGGTCACCTTCCACGTGGTGCTGGTGGTGGCGTTGTTTTACCTGGCGGCCCGCCAAGGGTTTCTGGGCAAGCAACTTCAGAAAATCTCGGTGGAAATGGTGAGGGAAAAACCGCCGGAAAAACCCAAGGAACCTGAAAAACCGAAAGTCGAGCCGCCCAAGGTGGAAACGCCGAAGGTCGAAACCCCCAAGATGGTCGAAATGCCCGCGCCCCAGCCGACGGCCGTGGCGGCGGTCACCGCGCCGCCGGCCATCGCGCCGCCGTCGGTCGATCTGCCGTCGTTTGAATTCGAAGGCGGCAAGGCGGTCGAGACCAGCTCCGATGCGGTGCAGGTTTACAAAGGTTACCTGGAATATGCGTTGCGGTCTAAATGGAACCGGCCGGATGACCGGCCGGATGACAATTACGTGGCCGAGGTGGAAGTGGCGGTCAACCGCACGGGCGACGTCAGCGACCCAGCCTGGAGAAAAGGCTCCGGCGACCCGAAATGGGACGAGTCCGTGAAAAAGGTGTTTGCCACGGTCAGCCGCCTTGACCATCCGCCGCCGACGAATTTCCCGCCGCGGGTGACCATCCGGTTTGACGTGCAGGAGGAAACCGAACCCGTGTTGCAATGAAAAAGATCTCCCATTCCCATCATAGCACCCTGAACGAGCTGAACATCACGCCGCTGCTGGACCTGGTGTTTGTTTTGCTGGTGATCTTCATCATCACCACGCCGCAGTTGATGAACAACCTGGAAATGAACCTGCCGTCGGGCAAACCACCGCCGAAGAAGGCGGCTGAGCCGAAGATCAACAAGATCGCGGTGGACGGGCGGGGGCAAATCACCTTCAACAGCGAAGTGGTCACAGTGACGCAATTAAAAGAAACGCTGCAGCAACTCAAGGCGGCCGATCCCGGACTCAGCGTGGTGGTGAAAGGCGCCGACGAGGTGGATTACCAGTTCATGGTCAACGTTCTGGATGTCCTCCGCCAGCTCGACATCACCAAGGTGGGTTTGGCGACGGAAGCCGGCGCGACTAACCCATAAAAAATTTGTTCCGACTGGACCGGGATTCCGCCAATGCCGGCGTGCGCGACGCCTTTTGCCTCAACACCTTTCCACCATCCCAAAGTCATGGCAACGGCCAGCAACCACCCGCGCCCGCCCCGATGCCCGCGCCGCAGGCCGCCAAAGCGTAAATCATTTGTTCGAGCGGTTGATGAAAATATGAACGATGAGACAACGAGCGGCCTCCGGCAACGGGGGCCGCTTTTTGTAACAAAAAAGTTCTAGACACGATTTTGAAATCGGCGTATGACAGCAACCAGTAGGGCAATCTGGGCTTCAAAGTGCCAAGTTTGTTTCGGTTGTTGTTTTTGAATCGGGAGATTACCTGTCACGTTAAAATTAAAAAAGGACAACTATAAACATCATTTGGAGATTTATGCCAAATCCGTGAACCATTAACGACCGACTACGCAAAACCTATGGCAAAAATTGATGCGGATGATCTGCGTCTAAACTACAACCCGGAACAGCCGCAGGAACGATTCAAAGCTGCGGGCGTCAGAGCTGCGCTCGTGGCAAAAGCAAGCGACCGTATTCCCAGTCCGGTCCCTTGGCCTGCCGCCAGCAAACCAACGCCAAACCGGTAAATGAAAGGGTTATTTTATGGAAGGAAGACCGTCTAAAATTGCTTTGCTGATCGGCATTCTTGGGCTTCTCACCGCGCTGGTCACAAACCTTGATAAAATACAGGAGCTTGTTGACTCCTTTCGCTCGCCTACCGAGCCCGTCATTTCCGGCGAGTGGACAGGTGTGTTTAAGGAATACTGGCCTGAAACGCCGGACTCCTTACATGGCGCAACAGAAACGATAACGTTTACTTGTGACAAGCACAACAAAGTTGCGGCAAAAATTGGAACACCAGTTGGTGAAAAGCGGCATTGGAAAGCCGTTGGCGAGATTGTCGGGTCACAGAACAATCGGATGTTTGTAATGTATTATGTCAGCACCGACCCGGAGCGTCCCATGAGCAACGGTGCGTATGTTCTTAACTATGATGTCACCAAGAACTCATACTTCGGTTATCGGATGGGATATGACAAGGACCTTAAAAAAATTGTCGCCTTTCCGTATATTCTTACCCTGGAGAACTCCGCTACGGCTCAAGAAAGTTATAAGGACTATCTAAATAAGCCTGCGCTTTATTGAACTTTCGCCGCCCGCATCATCTGCAGCGCCTCAACAATCGTCAAAATTGAAAATAAATTAGATTATGGAAACAAAAAACAAATCGCTGGCCACCATCAAAGAGGAAATTGGCCGGAAGCAAAAAGTTCTTGATCAAATTCACGCCGCGCGCCAGGCCGTGCGCGGTTATACCACTGTGCCCGCAGCCGAACGCGGCGCATCGGCCGCACCGTTGCGAGCCATGCTGGCGGCCGCTCCGGCCAAACGAACCTTCAATCTTCTCGCGCAAGGCGATTCATGGTTCGACTACCCGCCCGGCACGGATTTGATTGATTGCCTGCACTCCAATCACGGGCACACCATCACCAACATCGCCGTGGCCGGTTCGACGCTGAACGACGAGGCCTACGGCCTGGTGCCGCGCGAGATGTTCGGGCTGCCATTTGGCCCGCTCCAGTCGGACGATCCTTCACGCATCGCCGAACTCGTTAATCGCATCCAGCAGGACAAGCCGCAGGCATTGCTGCTGTCCGCCGGCGGCAACGACATTGCAGGCGATGAATTTTTCTCCTTCATCAACAATGCGAAGTCCGGCCTGTCGGCCATCAATCAGGAGGTTCTCGATGGTGTCGTCAACGGCACGTTCAAGACCGCCTACCAATACCTTATTGACACGGCGTTGCAGGCGGCGGCGACCGCCACTATCACCATGCCCATCTTTACGCACGGTTACGATTACCCCTTTCCGGACGGACGCGGTGTGATTTCATTTTTGGGCTGGAAAGTCGGGCCGTGGTTTGACCCGACGTTTAACCAGAAGAATTATCCCAACAACAGCGCCGCCGATTGACAGGTGCGCCACGACATTACTGCAAAATTCATAGATTCCTTGAATGCCATGCTCAATGGACTCGCATCACAGCCTGCGTATGCCGGGAAGCTTTTCCATGCGAACCTCACCGGCACGTTGCAGTCCGACGCCGATTGGGCCAACGAACTGCATCCGGGCAACTCCGGCTTCAGCAAGCTGGCGGACAAAATTGATGCCGCGTTGCAGGCAAACATTTAGTTTCCCACCCAAACCAAACCAATAAACACACAACCAAACCAAAAAACCAAAAGGATCAAATATGAGCACTTCAGGCGTTACTTTGTTCGCTATTAAACTCACTGATCTTCGCAGCGCCAAAAGGGAGTGGTCGGAGCGACTCTTGCACGCTCCGCGGGCCGAGGCCTTCCGGTCGTTTGCGGCGGCTTCGAGTGTCGCGCCGGATCAAAACGTCGTCGGCGTCGGAATCGGCGAGCAGATTGTGGATGACAAACCGACCGGCATCATGGCGGTGAAGTTCTTTGTGCGTGTCAAATACCCGGAGCATGAACTCTCGAAGAAGACTTTGCTGCCAAAGAGCATTGATGGCCTGCCCGTTGATGTCGAGGAGACCGGCTTGTTCCGACGGTTCACTCCCGCCATGCCCAATCCAAAAACGAAGATTCGGCCCGCACAGCCTGGGTGCTCTGTGGGGTATCAGGATCCAAGCAACCAAATCGTCATGGCCGGGACTTTCGGCGCGGTGGTGAAAGACAACGCAGGGCAGTACATCTTGAGCAACAACCATGTGCTCGCCGACGAGAGTCGTTTGCCGGCCGGCGCGCCGATTTTCCAGCCCGGATTGCTCGATGGCGGCAATGCGAACACCGACCAGATCGCCGCGCTGACAAGATTCATCGCGCTTCAGGCTGCGGGGAACAAAGTAGATTGCGCCATTGCCAAGGTAACGGCCAACAATCTTGTCTCCAAAGACGTGCTTCACATCGGCGCATCCACCGGAACGGACGATGCGGCCATTGATATGGCGGTTCATAAATTCGGACGGACCACCAGTTACACTGTGGGCCAGGTGAAGAGCATTGATACCGACGTGACGGTTGGTTACGAGACCGGCAACTTCACTTTCCAGGAACAGATCATCATCGTGGGAAGCGCCGGACTCCCGTTCAGTGCGGCCGGCGACTCCGGGTCGCTGATCCTGCAACGCGGCACGAACAAGGCCGTCGGTTTATTGTTCGCCGGTTCCAACACCCATACGATTGCCAATCACATAGGCGATGTTCTCCAGGCTTTGAAGGTGACACTGGCATGATCCTGGGGCATATTGTTCAGCCATGACTTCCGAACAGCAAGCCCGGGAAATAAAACGCAAACACTCTGGGCAGTTGCTCCAGCAGCCCGGAGTGTGCGGCGTTGGCGTCGAGAAGGATGAAGCCGGTAATTTTGTGCTGGCCATCCATCTCGATGCCAATCAGCCCGACGCCGGCGCGGCGATTCCTGATTCCATTGAGGGATGTCAGGTTAAGCGGCTCTTCAGTGGTCCCTTCACCAAGCAATAAACTGCGTTTCATAAAGGCAAAGGATTATTCAAAAATCCAATGGTCGAGAGGCCGCTTTTTAGCAAAAAAAAATGACACTGAAATATGCGTATTCAGCGAACGGTCGGAAAATCCGGGCTTCAAAGTGCCATGTTGTTTCGGCTGTTTCTTTTGATTCAGGGGTTGTCCACTGCTGTAAAGCCATTCCAAGTGGCTTGAAATCTTGGACGTTAAAAACCTTCACGATAGAAGGCTTAAACTGATTGAAAAAATAACCGTATGAAAAACAAAATTAAACTTACTGCCATTCCGATACTCACCGCCACGGCGCTTTCTCTGGTGGGATGCGCGAGCTATACAATCCAGCCCATCGCATCAAAAGAACTCAACAAATGGAACGAGGGAAAACTCGACACGGGTTATGTCTTTTATCAACCCGAACTGTATTTTCTTGTGACGTCCACACCTCCCAAGGCTGCCAAAGACACTGCAATCACAAATGCACCTTCGGTTGATGAAGCCAAAAAAAGTCCCGCCGCTTCCCCAAATGAAGGACCGAGCACCACTTTTAGTGTGACCCCCATTTATCTGCCGAACCCGGACAAACCGTATCGGGTTACGACCTTTAACTTCCTCGCCAAAAGTGATTTCACCTTCAACTTCAAAGACGGCTGGCAACTCACTTCTATAGCCGATAAGGCCGATAACAGCGGCATAGCCACCGCGCTGGTCGGGCAAATGAAAACCATATTGGATGCTGTTACGGCCCAGAACTTAACGTCTGGCTCCGCAAAACCGCTTCCCAAAACATTTCTTTTGCATCCTGAATTTGATGACGCTGGCGTTATCACAAGCTTTACTCCGATTTTCCTGCCTGATTTAGGCAAATAAATCCGCAAACAAATAACGGCCTCCGGCAACGGGGGCCGCTTTTTGTCAAAAATTCTCGACACGGTTTTGAAATGGGCGTATTCAGCGAACAGTTGGAAAATCCGGGCTTTATGTCACGCAAAGAAATTCCTGATGTTGATGAGGCAGGCGACGTGAGGATGCTCTGACTGGTTTGTGTCTGATGTTTCGGTTCTGGGACCCGGAAAAATTTGAGCCTTGGCCAAATTGCTGAAGTAACGCCAAATCAAAGTCGCTTCATCGCGTCCTGCAAACCCGCAGCACAAGCTTCAAACCCGCACGCGTTTCGTTACGCGCCGGTCGGGGGCGCGAGCTGGCTTTTCATGCCGGTGTGCCGGATGTCCTGCGCTTCGCAGAGATAAACGACGTCCTCCGCCACGTTCGTTGCGTGGTCGGCGATGCGTTCGATGCTTTTGGAAACCACCATCAGGTGGAGGCAGCGCCCGATCGTGTCCGGGTTTTCGACCATGTGCTGCACGAGGGCGTTGTGGATTTGTTTGTTGAGCGCGTCCACCTCCTTGTCGCGCGGAATCAAGGCGCGGGCGGCGGCGGGATCATTGTTCACAAACGCGTCGAGCGCGCCCTTGAGCATGTTGAGCGCGAGGCCGGTCATGCGCGGCAGGTCGAGGACGATTTTCACCGGGGCTTCCTGTGACAGGTCGCGGGCGCGCTTGGCGATTTTGGTGGCTTCGTCGCCAATACGTTCGAGGTTCTGGGAAATTTTCATCGCCGTGGTGACCAGACGCAAATTGCTGGCGAGCGGCGCCTTGGTGAGCAACTGGATGACCAGTTCGTCAATCTCCACTTCGAACTGGTCAATGACACGGTCGTCCTCCTTCACGCGCAGGGCGAGGTCGCGGTCGCGTTGGGTGAGCGCCTGGAGCGCCTGGTTCACCGCCGTCTCGGCGTGGCTCGCCATCGTCAGCAGTTTTTGCTTCAGAACGTCCAGCTCCATGTCGAAATGTTCCATAATCTTTCTCTTTCTCTTAATCTTAATCTTAATCTTAATCTTTCTCTTAATCCTCATCCCACTTCATTGCCGGCGGCTGCAAATGGCAGATTAAGATTAGGATTAAGATCAAGATTAAGGATATTATCCGAACCGGCCGGTCACATAATCTTCCGTTTGTTTCTTCGCCGGGCTGGTGAAAATCTTCCTGGTCACATCGAATTCCACCAGGTCGCCCAGATAAAAGAACGCGGTGAAATCCGACATGCGCGCAGCCTGCTGCATGTTGTGCGTGACGATGACAATCGTGTAATCTTTTTTCAACTCCAGAATCAAGTCCTCGATTTTCGAGGTGGCCAGGGGGTCGAGCGCCGAGGCCGGTTCGTCCATGAGCAGCACTTCCGGCTGCACGGCGAGCGCGCGCGCAATGCACAGGCGCTGCTGCTGGCCCCCCGAAAGGCTGATGGCCGGGGCGTTCAGGCGGTCTTTGACCTCGTCCCAAAGCGCGGCCATGCGCAGCGATTGCTCCGTGCGTTCAACCAGCAGCTTGCGGTCGCGCAGGCCGTTTAAACGCAGGCCGACCGTGACGTTGTCGCTGATGGACATCGTCGGGAACGGATTCGATTTTTGGAACACCATGCCGACGCGGCGACGGACGATGACCGGCTCAATGCCGGCCGCGTAAATGTCGTCGCCGAACAGGCGGATTTCGCCGGTCATCCGCGCTTCGGGCACGAGTTCGTGCATCCGGTTGAGCGCGCGCAAAAACGTGGATTTGCCGCAGCCGCTGGGACCGATGATGGCGGTGACGGCCCGGGCGGCGATGTCGAGCGAGACGCTCTTGAGCACGTGATTATCGCCGAAGAAGACCGAGAGATTGCGCACGGTCAACGCGGTAGCGTTCACGGCGATTGGTGGCGTTGGTGCGGTCACAACCATATTGTTTGCGATGGCGGCCATGGGAAATCAAGCCTTGCGTTGGAACCGGTCGCGCGTGAGCACGCGCACCCCGGCGTTGACGAACAAAACCAGCAGAAGCAGTACCAATGCGCCCGCCCACGCCTGCCGGTGCTGGTCGTCGTAAGGCCCAATCGCATAAATAAAAATTTGCAGCGGCAGGGCGGAGATGGGGTCGGTCAGACTGTGCGCCCAATACTGGTTGCCCAAGGCGGTGAACAGCAGCGGAGCGGTCTCGCCCGCCACGCGCGCCAGCGCGAGCAGGACGCCGGTGACGATGCCTTTGAGCGCGGTGCGCATGACGATTTGAACAATGGTGCGCCATTTGGCGATGCCCAGCGCGAACGCGGCTTCGCGGTAACCGTTGGGCACGAGCTGCAACACCTCCTCGGTCGTCCGCATCACGAGCGGAATCATCATCATGCCGAGCACAACGCCGCCGGCCAGCGCGGAAAAGCCGGGTAGATGCGGCACGACAAGCAATCCACAAACGACGATGCCCCAAGTGATGGACGGCACGCCATTGAGAACGTCCGCCGCGAAACGGACCCACCAGTTGAGGCGTGACGAACCGTATTCGGAAAGAAACACGCCGCCGAGCACACCAATGGGCACGCCGAGCAGGGCGGCCTGGCCCAGCAAAATGAACGTGCCGACGATGGCATTGGCCATGCCCCCGCCGGTTACGCCGGCGGGTTTCGGCAATTGGGTGAAGAAAGCCCAGTTCATCGAACTGAAGCCCTCCTTTACCAAGTGATAAAAGACCAACACCAGCGGCGCGACGACCAGGATCGCACACGTGAACGTGACCGCCTGCATCAAGGCATTCTTGAACTTGCGCCAGTTGTGGTTGGGGGCGGTCATGCTTATGAAAGGCTGAAGGCTGAAGGCTGAAGGCTGAAATTCCTCCTCGTCCTCGTTCTCGTCCTCGTAATCGAAACAATCAAATCAAGGACGAGGACGATGGACGAGAACGAGGACGATAAAGCAAACCGGCTGAAGCCGGGACTCCGAGCGCCGGCTAATCCATGTCCATCCGTGTTCATCCGTGGTTTCATTTAAGTTCATTGTTGTGGTTTCACACCCGGGCCGGCGAAGGTTTTCAACAGCAGTTGCGCGAAGATGTTGACCAGCACGGTCACGCCGAGCAGCACCAGGCCGAGTTCAAACAATGCGCTGGGATACAGGCTGCCGGTGGCTTCGTTGAATTCGTTGGCGATCTTGCTGGACAGCGTGTCGGCGGGCGCGAAGAGCGACAGGGACATTCGTGGCGAATTTCCAATGACCATGGTCACCGCCATGGTCTCACCCAACGCGCGGCCCAACCCCAAAATGACTGCGCCGAACAAACCTTTTTTGGCATAGCTCAACACGGCAATGCGCGTGACTTCCCAGCGCGTCGCGCCCAGCGCATAGGCGGCCTCGCGTTGCAGGCCGGGCACGGAGCGCAAAATTTCACGCGAAACCGACGTGATGATGGGAATGCTCATAATGGCAAGGATGATGCCGGCCGATAACATGCAGACGCCGTAAATCGGCCCTTGAAACAGCGGCAGAAAACCAAATGCGCTTTGCAGCCACGGAAACAGGTGGCTCCGCAGCCACGGTACCATTACAAAAATTCCCCAAAGGCCGAGAATGACACTCGGCACGGCGGCGAGGAGTTCGATGAACATGATCAATGGCTGGCGCAGCCAGAGCGGGGCGAGTTCGGTGAGATAAACGGCGGTGGCGATGCTGATGGGCACGGCGATGAGCAGGGCGATGGCTGACGAGACGAGCGTGCCGAAGATGAACGGCAACGCGCCGTATTGTTCGTTGACCGGGTCCCAGTCACTACTGACGAGGAAATGCCAGCCGAACCGGCGCAAGGCGATGCCGGAGCCTTGCGTCAACTCGTAGCCGATGAGCGCAATCAACGCGAAGACCGTGAGCGCCATGAGCAGTGTAAGCCATTTGAAGGCGCGGTCGCCGAAGTGCGGCCCGGCTTTGGCGGTTGTCGTTTCCATTTTTAACACAAAGGCACAGCGTGGCGAAGCCACCAAATCTTTTTGGACTGCGGCGGGAAGCGAAGCGCCACGCCGCTTTGGAAGCTCTGTCCGCAGTCGAAAAGCGGGGTCGCCGCTGTGCTCTGCCACCGCAGTCCAAAATCCTCGCGGTGTGCGAGGGTTCTGACGGATAGCAGTGCAAAGGCGCAAAGGCGCGGAACTTGAAGCGAAACAACATCCAACATCCAACATCCAACATCCAACATCGAATACTGCAGAGCGCGGATTCCAAACATTGGATGTTCAATGTTCGATGTTGGATGTTCGATGTTCATAACTTTTAATGCAAAGGGACGAAGAGCGGGAGGAACTACGCCCTTCGTCCGGCTCGCGCCCATAAAATGATAGGGCGGCGGAGCGAAGTCAGTATTTTATTGTTTTGATCCGCTCCAGAACGCGCTGTTGGACGTTTTCCGGCAACGACGCGTAATCCAGTGATGAGGCCATGCCTTCGCCTTTGGTCAAGGCCCAATTCAAAAACTCGACCAATTTTTTGCCCTTGGCGGCGTCCTTTTGTTTTTCATAAACCAACAACCAGGTCGCGCCGGAAATCGGATACGCCTGGTCACCCGGCGCGTTGACCATCGAGAAGCGGAAGTCGTCGGGAATCTTCGCCGTTGCGAGCGCCGCGGTGACCGATTCAATCGTAGGCGCGATGAAGTTGCCCGCCACATTCTTTACGTCCGCGTAAGGCATTTTATTTTGCTTGGCGTAGATCAGTTCAACATAGCCGACCGCTCCCGACAATTGTTTGACCTGGCCGGCGACGCCTTCATTGCCCTTGCCGCCAATCCCCACGGGCCATTTGACGGAAGTGCCTTTGCCAACCGAATCCGCCCATACGGGGCTGATGCTGCTCAGGTAATCAACGAAAATATAGGTTGTGCCGCTGCCGTCGGAACGATGCACCACAATCACCGGCAGGTCGGGCAGATCCACGCCTGGATTGAGCGCGGCGATTTTCGGGTCGTTCCATTTGGTGATGTTGCCCATGTAAATGTTGACGATGGCGTCACCGTCCAATTTGAGCTTCGGGTTGCCCGGCAGGTTGTAAGTGATGACATCCGCGCCGGCGACGGTGGGAATGTGCAGGATTTTTCCTGGCGCCTTGGCCAGATTTTCATCACTCATCGGTCCGTCGGACGCGCCGAAGTCCACGGTCCGGGCGGTGATTTGCTTTTGACCGCCGCCGGAACCGATGGACTGGTAATTGAAGCGGACCGACGGGTCCACCTTCGCGTATTCATCGAACCACTTCGAGTAGATGGGATAGGGAAAGGTTGCGCCCGCGCCGTTGATGAGCAATTGCGCGTGCGCGCCGGTTTGCGCGGCGAGCAGACAGCCGCCGCCGAGAAGAAAGAGGATGAGTTTTTTCATATTGGGAATTTAATCAGTTTGCGTTAATCAATCACGTTACATTCCGGTTAAAATTTCCACATCAGGTCGGCCATCGCGTGGACGGCGCCGCTTTTTGGTTCACCAGTAGAAGCGTTCAAACCAGGATTAATCAAATCATTCAGGAAGCAACTGAATGTGAAAGTCAACGAGTCGGTTATCGAGTAGTTGGCCTTGATCAAACTGCCTTTTATGTTCGTGCCGGCATAATAGCCAACCGCACCACCTGTGGAGGCGTTTTGGTAGTAAGCGCCGTTATCGTCATCCACCAATTGGTCATATATCGCGTCGGCTTCGAGATATTCGTAGCGATAGGAAATGTCCCAGGCGTGTTTCTTGCCGGATTTGCCGAAAGTGATGCCCACCCAGTAGCCTTGGTTGTTGTTGTTGTTTTGAATCGCACCCACATTATTGATGTATTCGCCGGCCAGCTTGATGGGAAATGCGCCGGGGTATAACGGAAACGAGTCCAGTTTATAGGTCACGCTGGCATCAGCGATGATGGGCGTGTAATTGTTGACCAGAGCCCCGCCGGCTGTGCGGGTGTTGCCTTGGTTGACGTAAGGCACATTGGCGGTCGTGAGGTTTGTGGAGTTGACGATGGCATATCCACCGATGCCGAGCGACGTTCCGATTCTCCGGGTCCAATTCGCATTCCAAACTGCCTGCCCGCCGAAAAGTCCCGGGGCCCGAACGGATCCTTTGTCCGTGCCGCCGACTTCCTGATCCTCTACAAACGCCACGCCAGTAACCATGATTGAATGTTGATCATTGAATGTGTAGCCGCCTTGCACCGCTGCGCCTTCCGGCGTCCAATCCGGGTCGAACACCATGGGCGTGAATTGGAGTGGATTATACATTTTGCCAATGGTCGCTGAAAGCAACCAGCCGTCGCTGTTCAAAGCCGTCCATTTGCCGTAGGCGGTGTCAAAATAGACGTTCTTTTTCGTGCCGTTATCCTGAAGCGTGCTGTTGTTCGAGAGGGGTTGCCCGCCATAACCGCTGCCCGGTGCTGCATCGCCCGAGGTCAGGCTAAATCCCGCCTCCAAATTGTCCTTCATTGAAACTATCAAGCCAGCGCGCAGCCGGTAACGGTAGCGGATGCGGTCGTCAAAAGTCTTGTTGCCATCAGTGCTGGCTTGATCGTCAAACCGCCCGCGGAAGTCGCCGTAAAGTTTGTAACTCGTTATCCAGTCCGGCATCTGGAATTTGGAGTTCATTGCCTTGTTCAAGTCGGCAACGGAATCCTGCTGGTTTTCCGCCTTTAACTCCTTCGCTTCGTCCACCGTGAGGATGCCTTTCTGCTCCAGCTTGTTGAGCAGCGCGTCCACGGACGTTTGCGCGTGAATGTTCGGGGTGAGAGCCATGAGCGCCGTGGCTCCGGCGAACAGGGCGACTTTCGTGTGATTTTGTTTTTTAAGTTTTTTCATGGTCGTTGTTTCAATAACAACGACACGATGAAACCACGCTGTTACAATCACACGGCGGGAAGGTTACAATTCGGTGACAAAACTTCGGTTCCGTAAGAGTGCGTCTGAAAATGTGTGTTGTGCGGGAGAATCGTCCTCGTCGTCGTTCTCGTCCTCGATTTGCCGGGCTTTCCGAGGACGAGGACGAGAAGGAGAACGAAGGCCGTTTTTGGAGAACGCGCCCTTACCGTGCTGAAATTCCCAGCATCCGTTCAATCGGCAGGCGGGCGCGCTTCAAAATTTCCGCCGGTAATTCGATGCGCGGGGCGAGTTTTTTCATGCAGTCGCGCAGCTTCTCCAGCGTGTTCAACTTCATGTATTTGCACTCGCTGCACCGGCAGTTGTCCGACGGCATCCGCATCACATCGAAAACCGGCGCACAGAGAAATTCTTTGCCCGGACATTCCTTCTGCATCCGGTGGATGATGCCCGACTCGGTCACAATCACGAACCGTTTGGCTGGGCTCGATTTGCACCAGGCAATCATCTTTTCCGTCGAGCAAACCGCATCGGCCAGATCGCGCACTTCGCGCAGGCTTTCCGGATGGACGACAACCTTCGCGTCAGGGAATTTTTCACGCAATCGCAGCACCTGATCGCGCCGGAACTCCACGTGCGCATAACAGTCGCCGTGCCAAAGCGTCATCGGACGGCCGGTCTGTTCCATCACCCACGCGCCGAGATTTTCGTCCGGCACAAACAGCAGGTCTTTGTCCTTCGGCGCGGCGCGGACGATTTTCTCCGCGTTGCCGCTGGTGCAAATCACGTCGCTCAACGCCTTCACCGCCGCGCTGCAATTAATGTAGGCGATGGTCCAGAAATTCGGGTTGGTCTTTTGCAATGCGGCGAGTTTGTCCGCCGGACAGCTTTCTTCGAGCGAACAGCCGGCGTCCTTGTCCGGCAGCACGACGATTTTGTTTGGGTTTAAAATCTTTGCTGTCTCAGCCATGAAATGCACGCCGCAGAAAACAATCACGTCCGCGTCCGTCTTTGCCGCCTGCTGCGAGAGGCCGAGCGAATCGCCCACAAAATCCGCGACGTCCTGAATTTCCGGCACCTGGTAATTGTGGGCAAGGATGACGGCGTGGAGCTGTTTTTTGAGCGCAAAAATTTCCTTCGCCAGCGGCTCGAATCTGGCCCGTGGCATCGTGCTGCGCGGCTGGATTTCTGCGACATCGGTCATGTGGGAAAATTACTTGCCATTCGCAATGCCGTCAAACTGCGAACGGGTTCCTCAGTCGATATTACCGAGATCAAGGAGTTCACGCCAGCGGTATGGGCCGCGACCACTGCCAAACAGAATGCACTTGCCTGCACCGCTTGAAACTTTTGGTTGGCAGGAAGAATCAAACCCAGCACTTCCCCGAACCAGCCTTTGCTTTTCGTGGAAAATCCAAACCTTTACTCCCATTTCAGATCGCCAGGGGATGCCTGTGACAATTTTTCAATTTTTCCGAGTGTAGTTCATGGCCCGATTTGGATGCGATAGAAGCGCCCGGGACCGGTGGTCATGGGCACCACCAGCGTCACCGGCGTCACCGGCGAATTGGTCATCAACAACACCTGCCAGTTGGCTGGCGGAGTGGTGAGATTGGTCGAAGTCAACACCGTGTAATCCAGGTCTTGAGGTCCGTTCACCACCAAAGTCAACTGACCACCCGCGGAACTGATCGAACTCACCGATGGCAGCGAGCTTAACGGATTGACAATCACATTGAAACTGTTGGTGGCGCTCAAACTCGTCCCGTTGTCTGTCACCACCACCGTCACCAAATTGGTTGTGTTAGCCTGGCTCACCGGCGCCCGCCACGTGAAGAGAGCGTTGGTGGCGTTCAAGCTGGTGAGCGTGGCGCCGGACGGGGTGCTCAACAAAGTGAAGGTCAGCGTTTGCGGCGGCACATTCGGATCGGTCGCCGCGTTGGTCGCCAACAGCGTCTGGCCGGCGTTGATGGTCTGATTTGGCGCCGGCGCCAGCGTCGGCGGCGTGGGAGTGATGGCAGTTACCTGGCCCACAAACGTCACCGCGCTCATGGCCGGCAGGATGTAGCTGAACGATGAACTGCTGACGGTGACGGGCGTTTGATTGGAGAGCGACAGGGTGGCCGAGGTAATCCACGGCGTCGCCAAACTGACCCCACCGGGAAAATTGGTGAGATTAAACGTCTGAATGATGTCGCTGCTGGTATTATTGAGGGCGACAATGACAAAATTACCCGTGTTGGCGTCGTTGAAGGCGCTGATGAGGGCGTTGCCGGTGGTGCTGGCACCAATGCGATAATAACCCGGCCGCACAAACCGGCTGTATTGGCCGAGCACATACATGCGCTTGGCGGGATTGCCGGAGGTGTCCGTCAGCCCTTCGTTGTCCGGGTTTTGGGAAATCAACCACCAATAATGCCACGCGTTCGCCTGCGCTGCCGTCAAGAAAAGATAAATTCGCTGGCCCCAGTAAAGTCCATTGCCGATGCTGCCATCATAAGAGTCTCCGGTGGACACTTCCGTTTCCCACAACGCTTTGCCGTTAACCGATAATGCCGCCGGGATTGTCGTGTCACCGGTTTCAAAATTCATGCCGTCGTAATTGTGATTGGCGATAATACTCACGTCTGCCGCCGCGGCTGGATTATTCAGTGTCGGCGTGAAGAGCGCGGTATCGCTCGACCAGTGCTCGCTTTCGGGGATGATGATTTTGGTGGAGCCCACGCCCTTGGCCACCAGAGCAGCGTAGAGATTGGTGACAAAATCACGAATCTGCCCGCCGGTCCACTGACATGCCTCGTAGGTGGTGACATCCGCGTCCGGCTCGTTTTGAACCGAGATGGCGTAGATGTTGACGCCATAGCTGTTTGACATGCTGTACACATAGTTGGCCAACTGGCTGGCATAGTTCAGATTGGTGATATTATTGCCGGCGCCGAGATAACTACCGCCATCCAGTCCTCCATCGGTGGCTTGGTCACCGTCATAGATGTCGTTGGTGCTCTTAAATCCGGCTGCCGGCGTCCACGGCGTGCTCCACACCGTGGCGCCACGGGCTTGGGCCTGCTGCATGATGCTGATTTCACCCGTGCTCGGCGTCGCGTTCGATGAAGTTGAACCGGCGTACACAATGTGGTTGCGCAAGAGCGAAAGGCCGATGCCAGTGTTGGTGGAAAAAAACATGTCGTACTGTGCGGTGCTAAAACTGCTCTGCCATGCCGAGGAAGCGCCAAAGCCGTCAATGCGTTGATACACCGTGTTCCAGTCCACCGTACCTTGCGCGAATACCAGGGCGTTGACGACCTGGTTCAGCGTATTGGTGCCGCCCGGATAGTTGCCGCCGGAGTAGATGGCGGTGATCAGGTCCGTGCCCACCGGCAGATTAGTAATTGAGGCACTGGTGGCGCTGCCGCCACTCATCGCGTTGGTGCTGAACGGGCCGCTGGCCGAAGCAAATACCACCTGGCCAGTGGCGTCGCCGGCGATGGCCCCATTGGTCTGCACCGTGGCGGTGAAGGTGACGCCGCCGCCGTAGGGTGAAGGGTTGACCGACGAGGCGAGCCCAAGGGCACTACTGCTGATAATGAGGATGCTCGACGGGCTGGGTATGCCGTTGACGAACACCGTCACCAGCGCATAGCCGGGCGGTAAATTCCACCCCGGCGCGGAGGTGAACGAATTCGTGGACCAGTTGGTGGTCAGCAGAAACAAGGTCTGCTCGTTATCCAAGCGACGCAATTGCACCACTGGATAATCTGCCGGTGAATCCTGGCAACCATTGCCGCCGGAGCCTTCGGAAATGCCCCGGAATTGGGAACCGGTGAGCATCACGCTGCTGCTGGGACTGAGTGGCGAGTTGACCGTGGCAATCTGCGGCTGCCAGGACGCATTAAAACCCAGGCCGACATTGTACAGCTCCGCGCTGGAAAGAACACCGCTTGATCCATAACCCCCCGCGACCAGCACCTTGCCATTGGGCAGCAAGGTCGCCGTGTGATAATACCGTGCGGTGTTCAGCGGGCCGGTCGCCGTCCATGTCCCGGTGGCCGGATCGTACAGCTCCGCGCTGTTGGTAACACCGCTTGATCCATTGCCCCCCGCGACCAGCACCCGGTCATTGGGCAGCAACGTCGCCATGTGTCCATACCGTGCGGTGTTCAGCGGGCCGGTCGCCGTCCATGTCCCGGTGGCCGGATTGTACAGCTCCGCGCTGGAAAGAATACCGCTTGATCCATAACCCCCCGCGACCAGCACCTTGCCATTGGGCAGCAACGTCGCCGTGTGTCCATACCGTGCGGTGTTCAGCGGGCCGGTCGCCGTCCATGTCCCGGTGGCCGGATTGTACAGCTCCGCGCTGGAAAGAATACCGCTTGATCCATCGCCCCCCGCGACCAGCACCCGGCCATTGGGCAGCAACGTCGCCGTGTGAGCAAACCGTGCGGTGTTCAGCGGGCCGGTCGCCGTCCATGTCCCGGTGGCCGGATCGTACAGCTCCGCGCTGGAAAGAGCACCGCTTGATCCATAACCCCCCGCGACCAGCACCTGCCCATTGGGCAGCAACGTCGCCGTGTGTCCATACCGTGCGGTGTTCAGCGGGCCGGTCGCCGTCCATGTCCCGGTGGCCGGATTGTACAGCTCCGCGCTGGAAAGAGCACCGCTTGATCCATAACCCCCCGCGACCAGCACCTGGCCATTGGGCAGCAACGTCGCCGTGTGAACAAACCGTGCGGTGTTCAGCGGGCCGGTCGCCGTCCACATCCCGCTGGCCGGATTGTACAGCTCCGCGCTGGAAAGAATACCGCTTGATCCATAACCTCCCGCGACCAGCACCCGGCCATTGGGCAGCAACGTCGCCGTGTGAACATAGCGTGCGGTGTTCAGCGGGCCGGTCGCCGTCCATGTCCCGGTGGCCGGATTGTACAGTTCCGCGCTGGAAAGAATACCGCTTGATCCATCGCCCCCCGCGACCAGCACCTTGCCATTGGGCAGCAAGGTCGCCGTGTGCGAACAGCGCGCGGTGGTCAGCGAGTTGGTCGCCGTCCACGTCCCGGTGGCCGGATTGTACAGCTCCGCGCTGTTGGTAACACCGCTTGATCCATCGCCCCCCGCGACCAGCACCTGCCCATTGGGCAGCAACGTCGCCGTGTGAACAAACCGTGCGGTGTTCAGCGGGCCGGTCGCCGTCCATGTCCCGCTGGCCGGATTGTACAGCTCCGCGCTGGAAATAGAGTTGCCGTTGCTGTCTTCGCCCCCTGCGACCAGCACCTGGCCATTGGGCAGTAACGTCGCCGTGTGAGCATACCGTGCGGTGGTCAGCGAGTTGGTCGCCGTCCACGTCCCGGTGGCCGGATTGTACAGCTCCGCGCTGTTGGTAACACCGCTTGATCCATCGCCCCCCGCGACCAGCACCTGCCCATTGGGCAGCAACGTCGCCGTGTGATCTTCCCGTGCGGTGTTCAGCGGGCCGGTCGCCGTCCATGTCCCGCTGGCCGGATTGTACATCTCCGCGCTGGAAAGAATACCGCTTGATCCATAACCCCCCGCGACCAGCACCTGCCCATTGGGCAGCAACGTCGCCGTGTGAACAAACCGTGCGGTGTTCAGCGGGCCGGTCGCCGTCCACGTCCCGGTGGCCGGATCGTACAGCTCCGCGCTGGAAAGAGCACCGCTTGATCCATAGCCACCCGCGACCAGCACCTGCCCATTGGGCAGCAACGTCGCCGTGTGTCCATAGCGTCCGGTGGTCAACGAGCCGGTGTTCGTCCATGTCCCGGTGGCCGGATCGTACAGCTCCGCGCTGTTGGTAACACCGCTTGATCCATCGCCCCCCGCGACCAGCACCTGGCCATTGGGCAGCAACGTTGCCGTGTGATCTTCCCGTGCGGTGGTCAGCGGGCTGTTGGTGACCCAGGCAGCGGCTTTGGCCTCGTGGCTGACCGATAGATTGAGCGCCAGCGCGGCCAACGCCAGTGCGAGTGAAAGGATTTTGTGTGTGACCGTTTTCATAATGTCTCGGGTCTGCATCATTCCAATGGTGGATCGTGGTTTGTCAGCCCGGTCCACACCGGGCTGGGCACACGGGTCGTCGCTCGAAAAAAACAAGTCGGTGACTCGTGGAGGCAATTATAGTGGCTTAATATCACAATAGTGGAACAATAACAATGAAAATCGTCAGCGTGTTTTCGGCCCGGCGTCCGGGACGCCACCGGAGTCCGCTCCGCAAAGCGCCCCTGCCGCCAGTCGGACTCCCGGTTTCGCCTTGGAGCCGGTTTTGGGAGAGTCCGGGTCGCGACTGATGGCGGGCGTGATCTTCACCCGGCGCCACTCCGTCACTTCGAGTTCGACGACTTTCTGGAGCCTGAGTTGAGCGCCCAGGCAGATGGTTTTGGAGCGGGTTGCCGGTCGGGTCGAACGCGACTGGGAAAGCATTAGGACAAGGGGGGACAACCCGATGCCGTGGCGGGCGGCAAAGTCCCGTTGAGCCAATTGACTTTGGTGGTAACGCGCCAACTATCCTTGCCGCTGTTCAGGAGTCCAACGCCGCCGGCCTGATCCATTTTCTAAAGAGTTCATGCTGCCATGATTTCATAATCCAGCGCCGGAAACTAGACGTGGCCGCTCAGACGCATACGGAATTTTACGTCGGACGAGCGAGCCGCCGCAACGTGGCGGTCACCGCCGCCAGTAGGCGGGATTTGAAGGTGGCCCAGTTCTTGACGCCTTTTTGCCTAGCGATTTTCTGCAACACCGGCTCGGTGCAGTTGGAATAGTCGCGGGCATCGGTAACAAGGATCAATGGCACGATGGCCTTTTCCGCCCATTCGTTGGCCGTGGCCTTGGTCAGCGGCGGCAGCAGGCGAGCGGCGTGAATAACCGCCAGCACGTCCTCATTGGGACAATCCTCCCGCCGTGTCCACCAAGTCATGTACAAATAATGCTGCTCATCCTGAATTGATTTAAACTCCATGTCCCTGATTTCCTGGCAGGTGACATTTAACCGGTAAATCAGCGGGTCGAGATACCGCACCAGCGGCGTATCGGGCCGGAACCGCGCGCCCTCACTGGCATCGGTCGGATATCCCCTCGGCATAAACGCGATTCTATAAGGTTTTCCGCGCCTTGAAGTGCCAAGTGAAACTGTGAATTTAAAAGTTCTTTCTATGGAATGACTTAGGGAGCCAACCGGCCTGCCGTCTTTAGGTCACCCGACTTGAAATCGGAACGAGACTGCGCTCCTCGTCATTCGGTCGAGCGACTTGTTGGACTCGTTCTTGTTCATGGAATCAACCGAGAATCAGAAAAAGAATTCGCTTGGGAAGTGCAGGTTGTGCCTCACCAGTGAGACAGCATAACGCTTGCACGAGAAAGCGAACGCGAGTTCGATGAAGAGTCGGCGATGTTCTCTATCAAAGAAGTTCACGTTGACGAACTCAACGTCTCCAGGACGCTGCCCGCTGGGGTGGCGGCAAAGCCTCAGAACGTACGCTGCTGCTTCACCGTGCGTGATGACGTGCGGAGGCAGGTTAACTGAGACGCCACGAAATACCCTTTTCGTGCCCAGTTGTTCATACGACTCGTCCACGCCGTAAATCTCCAAAAAGGCTCTCAGCATATCGGCTGGTGACCATGTGCGGGAGTGCCGGACCTCAGCATCGTACAAGCGCAGGGCACAGCTAGCAAGACGAGTGTTTCCCAGAAGCCCGGAAATGACTAAAGCTGTGAAGTCCTCTCCTATCAAATGTGGCTTCAAACGTTTGACGTAGAGAGAACAACGCGCCTGACTTTCTGGCACCTCATTGCCAGCGAAGAAATGCTGCGACGAATCGGGTGTACTCAGCACCGCTAACAAGGCTGAACGGGACAACAGGTAGTGGCTTATACCTGTAAGATATGAGGGGGCCAGTACGACTGGCATTGGGTCATTCTCAGCCTTCTCTATCTCGACTTCTACGATCCCGACACTGTCCAAGGCATTCTTCTCCTGCGCGAGAAGGAGGCCTGCCAACTGGCGGCCATTGAGGCGGACTCTCAAGACCACACTGCCACGTCTTACACTAATCAGATCTATCCTTTCATCGTTTTGCAGAACCTGCTGGACGGCTTGCAGCACTTTCTCCGCATCAGATTTGCCAAAGTCGTCGAATTCTCGCTTCAAGCGGAGGACAACGACAAACTGCGCCGCCCCCTCGGAGGCCAAGTGATTGTAAAGGTCTGCTCGCGCATGACGGAGTACGTCAGCGGATATGCCCTTTAACTGAGGATCTTTCCGGTCATAAAGGTTGTGGTGTGCAAAGCACAAGAATGCCAAATTTTCCTCTTCCGAGTTCGAAGAATCATGGTCGACGTGTGCGATCTGACCTTGCTTCTGAGTTAGATCACCGTTGAGGAAGAAGCACAAACAGCATCGGAAGCGACAGCACATCATGACCCGGCTCTGGATTCTCTGCGGCACCTTTTTCCGATTGGTTGCAGTCATTTCTTTGCTACGCACGCGATATCAGGTGGCGAATCAAACGTAAACGGAAGAATTTCCTTGGTATCTTGTATTGGACTGGTAACAAGGAAACCGGCTTCCATGATATTTTCCGTTCACGAAAAAAGACTACAACTATGAATGCGGACGGTCAATCCCTCAAATTTCCGAGAGTTTCTTTTGTCAAAAGCCGGTCTTTAATCGTGACCGCCGGGCAAATGCGCTTGCCTGCTGCTATAAATCAGCCACAATCGGAACGTAAGGTTTCCCGCGCCTCGAATTGCCAAGCAAAATCGTGATTTTGAAAGTTCTTTCTATGGAATGGGCAAGGGAGGAGGTCGGAGGTCGAACCGCGCGCCGCCTTTTTGCGAGGCGGTCACCAGATCACCGGCGAGCCGATGAAATTCCTGACGCTGGCCGATGGTTTGAAGTGAGCCGCAGCGGGGAATAATCACCGGCGTGGTTGAATTTCAGCAACATCGGTCATAAAAACAGGTTACCGCTGTAATTTTGTGTCGTCAAACCAGGAGGGACGGCATGTTGCTGTCCCTGAAATTTGGGACGCCGACACGGCGTCCCTCCCAATTATACCAACGCGCGTTCTTCCGCCGTGAGAATCCGCCATTGTCCGGCGGGCAAATCGCTGAGCCATAAATTTCCGATGCGCACCCGGATGAGCCGCAGCGTGGGATGGCCGATGGCGGCGGTCATGCGGCGCACCTGCCGGTTTTTGCCTTCAACCAGTTCCAGCCCAATCCAGCAATCCGGCACGCTTTTGCGAAATCGGATGGGCGGGTCGCGCGGCGGGATTTTAATAACCGTAGCGGCGTCTCGGCAGAGCGCCGCTGACTGTCTTTTCGAAGAAACGGCGCTCTGCCGAGACGCCGCTACGGGGGTGGGGATTATTTCCGGTTGCGGGTCCAGAATCCACGCGCGGCACGGCAATGTTTTCCGGCCTTGGATGGAAACGCCGCGTTCGAGCTTCTTCAAAACTTCGGGCGTTGGAATGCGTTCCAGTTGCGCCCAATACTCACGTTCGTGGGCGTGGCGCGGGTGCAGCAACCGTTCGTTCCATTCCGGTTCGTCGCTCAACAGCAGCAAGCCCTCGGAATCCGCGTCGAGCCGGCCAATGGGATAAACGTTTTTCGGAAAACCGAATTCCGCGAGTGTGCGATTGGGCAGGCCAAACGATCTTCGCCCCGACGCGGGTGTCGGCGCTTTGTCCGCGCCGTCGGGCGTGAATTGCGAAACGACGCCGTAAGGTTTGTTGAATGCGATGAGCACCGCGGGAGTTTCAAGTGTCGGGTTTCAAGTTTCAAGCAAATCGTCCTCGTCGTCCGGTCGTGGTGTCGCAGATTGTTGCTGGTGGCTCGGTTTGAAACTACTCATCTTCATTCTTGAACCAAAACTCCGCAAGCTTCCGGCTTTTGAGGTAGTGCCTTAATTTGAATTTTATGTCCCCTTTACTTCCCCAGATTTGGCACGAAATTTGGCCATGCAGGTATGAAAAATCATTGGTCGGCCAGTTCTCCCAGGTTGTCTTTGGATGGATATTTGAACCACGCTTTTCTTTCAGGAATTTTTGGCACCGGCAAACCGGCTCTTTGTTGGATCATATAGTGTCCAAAAGCAATTGTTATTGCGCCATCAGGAGCCACAAAAATACCATTAATTTCTATTGCGTTTGGGGAATTATAGCGGACTTGGAAAACAGGAAGCATTTTTTCATCCACTATTTCAAACGAATTTGCATTAAAATTCCTATCCCATCCATCTGGTATTTTGGGAGGCCATTCATTGTTCATCTCAACCGTTTGTTCAGCATCTCCAAACATGGTCTTTATTTTTATGTAAAGACGGTTGCTTATGATGTAGGGAGTAAAATCCTCGCCCGCTGGCCCCGAATAAGGATGTATAAAATGCCACCCTTCAGCCCCCACAGGAAGAGCGATGTAATTGCCCCCAATTTTAATCTCAATCATTTTCCCTCCCCCCGATATGTCCGGCAATTGTGGAGGCAGTTCCGGGGGCTGCCATTGGCGGGCGGCGGCCATCTTAGAAAAATAAGAAACTTCCTGTTCAATTGTGGGTTTTGGCGGCTCGGTGGCATTTGTGGGCGAAGGCGGTGCGGATGCCAATTCGTGCAGGTGCAAGTTGGATGGATATTTGAACAAAGTTTTTCTTTTGGAAAAAAGATCGTCGGCTGGCCCCAAGGGAAAGTTTCTCGTTTCAAATCCATTACCAAAAGCTATCAGGCCGTTGGTTTTGGAGAAAAAGAAAATCCCATTAACCTGAATCCAAGTCGGATTCAAATAAATCACTTGAAGAACCGGCAATCCATCCTCTGCGACAATTTCAAACGTATTAGAATTATAATTTCTGTCCCATCTTGGGGGCAAAGGATAATTCAAGTCCTCATTCATAAAAACAGTATCCAGATTTGTGATCAAAAGGTTTTTAACTGCTACATAAAATCGATTGTTTTTCACATAAGGCTCTATTGGGGATTGAGCCGGTGTAAAACCATTATGAAATTCCAACATATTCATAAAATTACTGCTAACAGTTGGGTCATTCGGCACAGACGCTGCTGGGCGCGACAGAGTGATTCCTCCAAGGGTCACAGAAACAACGAAGATGTTTGTAGGAAGTTCTGGTGGCTCCCATTTGGATATAACCCCCAAAGATTCCAAAGTCGTATTTGGCTCCGACGACTGGATTGGATTCGGTCTGACGGAATTTGCGGGCAATGGATGAGCGATTTTATATGACCACACAAAAAACCAAACCGCTATTAGAAAAAGTAAGCACCAATAAACAATCCAAACCCAGACTTTTTTGAGAGGTTTTGCTTCGGAAAAATAATGAGCGGGAGCGTGAAAAAATCCTGCCAAGCAAATAAAAGAACACCAAAGTCCATAGATAAAATGAAACTCAATATCACTAGAGAAGAAAATGGGGGCGAAAATCATGCCAAAAACACCGACAATAACGGCGTCACGAAAGACGAATCCGAATTTATTGTCGTCAGTAGGCATTATTTTTCCGTTGCTATTTTGGTTTGTACGATTGCTGGAATTGGCATTGCGGAATATTCACGTTCCTCATCTCTAATTTTTTGAGGTCGCATTAATTTGACATTTTTAAAATGCGTGCAATTTTCCAATCGTTTTGGGTACGTAAGTTAATTGGCAAACTTGGCGTTCCTTACAATCGCAGATTGCGAGTCCGAGGCTCGGTTTGAAACTACTCATCTTCATTCTTGAACCAAAACTCCGCAAGCTTCCGGCTTTTGATGATGAGAAATATGCCAACCACCCCTTGCACGACATCACCAATCGCGTTAGGTAAAATGTAAAACATCGTGTCACTCGATTTAGGCATCCCGAAAGTCCATGCAATCACAGCAGCAATTACAGAAACCAATCCTGGGATGGCGCACAGGCAAACGTAAAGCCCTATAATCTTGATTAAGACGTTCGCAAGTTGTTTTGATTTCATGCTCCAAAAATTGAACCCGAACCGCACAAGAATCAAGGTGCGAGTTCGGCAAACATCGGGCGCGCTCCCCAATTCCGGCTGATACCATTTCCCGATAATAATCGGCACATTTCCCAGATGGCGGGGCCGTGCTGTTGCGCGGCCATCTTACCCGGCGGCGCAGCAGCGCCGCCCCACCAATTGCACCGATTGTCTTCGGGAATTGGCATGAATCGTTGCGGCCAAAGCGTGAACTCCAACTTTGGCCGCCACTTCGCGGCTGGAAATTGGAAAACACGGCCCAATTAGGGTAATTCGCCGTCAAAATTTGATGGACTTTTCGCGCGTTTTCCAGACCCTGTTCCAATCATGTTTTCGCTTCAAATGCTCTTCGGAAAGGCCGACCGGTTTTATCAACTGCTGGAAGACGCCGCCAGCGAAGCCCACGAAAGCGTCCGGCTGGTCATTGAGATGATCAAGTCGCCGGACTCCGCCAAAGGTCTGGACGAGCTGGCGCTTACGCGCCGCAAGGAGAAAAAAATCGCCGAGCAAATTACCGCCGAACTGGTGAAAACCTTCGTGACCGGGCTGGAGCGCGAGGACATTGAGGCGTTGTCGCTGGCGCTGCGCAAAATTCCCAAGACGGTCGAGAAACTGGCGGAGCGCATCAACCTCGGCCACCAGCACATTGACGGCGTGGATTTCACCCGCCAGATAGAAATCCTGGAACAGTCCACCGACGTGGTGCTGGCCATGGTAAAACAGCTCCGCGACATGCGGCATCTGGAAAGAATCCACGAGTTGAACACCAAGCTGCAATATCTCGAAAACGAGGCGGACAAGCTGATGACGAACCTGCTGAAAGAACTTTACAGCGGGCGCTACGAGGCCACGAAGGCCATGGTCATCCGCGACCTTTATGAATTGATGGAGAAGGCCATTGACCGGTGCCGTGACGCCGGCAACGTGGTCATGCATATCGTGCTCAAAAATTCCTGACCGGCACGCGATGATTCTCATCTTCACCGTCATCTTTGCGGCGTTGGTGTTCACCTACATCAACGGCTTTCACGACACGGCCAATTCCATCGCCACCGTCGTCGCCACCAAGGTGCTGACGCCGCGCCAGGCCGTGATGCTGGCCGCCGTCACCAACCTGGTCGGCGCCTTCATTGGCAGTGCCGTTGCCACCACGATTGCTTCCGGCCTGGTTGACCCAAAAGTTGCCACGTCCGAGGTCCTGATCTGTGCCTTGGTCGCCGCCATTCTCTGGAACCTGTTGACGTGGTGGTTTGGGATGCCGTCCAGTTCGTCGCACGCGCTCGTCGGCGGTTTGTGTGGGGCGTGTCTGGCTGCCGCCCACAACCATTGGAATGTCCTGGTCTGGTCCGTTCCCAGTTCAAAACATTGGTGGTTGGGCACAGGACTGATTTGGAAGGTCATTGTTCCGATGATTTTGTCTCCCGTTTTCGGTTTGGTCTTTGGTTTTCTGGTTATGGGAACGCTTTACTTCCTGTTGCGCAACTGGCGGCCAGCCACAGTCAACAAAACCTTCGGCATCCTCCAGCTTGGCAGTTCGGGTTTTATGGGAATCAGCCACGGCATGAATGACGCACAAAAAACCATGGGCATCATCGCGCTGGTATTGCTGACCGGCACGAGCAGCGGCGTATTTGGCCAGCTGCCCGGCTGGTTGTCGTTTTTGCGCACCGCTCCGCCGGAAGCGAACCAGCCGCTGGTCATCGCCGCGTGGATCAAAGTGCTTTGCGCGTTGACGATGTGCGCCGGCACCGCCGTAGGCGGCTGGCGCATCATCAAAACCCTTGGACACAAAATGGTCCGTCTGCATCCGGTTCACGGCTTCGCCGCCGAAACCACCGCCGCCACAATCCTGGCCACCGCCGCGCATTTCGGCATGCCCGTGTCCACCACGCACGCCGTCACCACCTCCATTATGGGCGTCGGCTGCGCGAAAGGATTCAATCACCTCAAACTCGACGTGGTCGAACGCATCCTCTGGGCGTGGATAATGACGCTGCCCGCCAGCGGCGGCGTGGCTTACCTGCTGGTCAAACTGGCCCAGTTCGCCGGTTGGATTCAGTAACCCCAAATTCTCTCCCGGGGTTGGTAGGGCGGGCAGTCCCCTGCCCGCCGCCAAATATGATGAGATGTCCAAACGCTAATACCCTTTCCCGATAATAATCGGCACATTCCCCGATGGCAGGGCCGCGTTGCTACGGCGGCCATCATACCCGGCGGCGCAGCAACGCCGCCCTACCCATTGCACCGATTGTCTCTGGGAATTGGTATAACAACCGCCAGACGGCGCGCACGGAGTAACGCGCCCCACCTTTCAATTCGTGTCAACCTTGACGGCTTTCTCTCTGCGTTGCAATCAGCCGTTCAACTTGCACACGCCATTCCGTTCTTTTCGCTCAAGGAAACCAAATCCGGGGAACTTCATGTTCCTGAAACCATTGCCAACGATTCGCCATAAGATTTATACTCCAGCAAATCTTAAGAACGAACTTATGATTTCAAACGAACGACCATCGCCTTTCAAAGGCCTGCCTCAAATGCAACCCCGTCCGCCGGTTCAGGAGGACACCCTCAAATCCGAACAGGTGCGAATCGAGCGCAAGACGATTGCCTTCATCCTCAAGGAAAACCCGCGCGGCCGGTTTCTCCGCATCTCTGAAGATGCCGGAGGGCGTCGGAACGCCATCATCATTCCCTCCACCGGCCTGGCCGAATTCCAAAAGTTGCTGGACGAAATGATCAAGGCGTCAAATGAACTGCCGGAGAAAAATCCGCCGGAGAAGTAACCTCCGCCATCAACCCCTGTTGCGCTGCCTGGCCTTCAACCCTGCAAAGGGGCGTGGCCGCGTGACGTGGCTTTACGCGGCTTTACGCCCTCATCCGATCACTTTGACAAAATCTGTCAATTTCTTGCCGGTATAGAAATTTATCCATTTGCCGGTCGCATCGGTAAAAGCCAGGCACCGGTAACCTTTGCACTGGACCCACACCAGGTCATCGTAAATTTTGGGGTGCTTGGTGGCATCCTTATTGCCCGCGTCCGATTGAGCGCCGGTTGTCATGGGAACGGCAGCTTGTCAGCCCGGCAATATGGCGTCAACAGCACTTCAAAACTGGCCGGGGCGGAAGGGAATTTTCTTATGTATCCATCACGGAGAGTTATTGCCTCGTTAAGCTGTTTTGTCTCAATGGGCGTGAACCGGGCGGTGAAGTATAACAATTTGCCAGCGGCGCGTCTGTAGTCTTTGTTGGAAGGGATTGCGGGGTCATAAACGGCGTAATATGATGCTGGACAACAATTTCAGTCCAGTTTACACTCATTTCATGACAAAGGATAGGCTGCAGAACAGGCCGTCCATTATCTGTTGAGCCGTCACCTGTATTGGCGAGTGGTTAATAATTTTTTCTCGGCAAACAGAGTAATCGTACGTAGAATAGCGCTGCGAGCAGGCGCAGTGGCTCACGCGAGCGTGGAGCCACAGCACCAGATCGCAGCGGAAGCAAAAGGCGAAGCGATGTTTATAGTAAACGGAAGACATTCCCTTCGGTAATCGTCCGAGGCCGACAGGCGCGGCCCAACAATACGCTGAAGCTGCGACATGTTATAGGGACAAACTAACTCTTTGGCTTATGAATATTGATTCGACCATCATTCGTGACATCCACCCGCAGCTTAGCTTAATTCGTTAGGTGCCATATGGATGCCCGCGAATTAACTGAGCGCTTTCTTCAATCCGTTGATGCACTTGTCGGCAATAAGGACGGGAAGTGGTCGTTTGTTCATCTAAAGACTTCCCATGGCACGGAAACGCGCAATCAGTTTCTCGACGCTTGCAGCGAGTTGTTCGTCCTATTTATTGGGCAACCGAAGCCGGTGATTTACGAGGCTGTCCGCGAGGCCTTACGTCGCCGCGGTGACCATTGGGCGTTTCAGCGATACGGCGGCATGGTCTTGCTGAATCTGGTGCCTGATGCTTATGGGCAGGTTGACGAGCTGATAGATATTTTGGCTCCGGTGTTCGATGTCAGTAACGGTGAGATTCCGGCTTTTCTCGTCGAGCAGGTAGGTTTGGAGCCAGTATTGCGGAAGATTGAGGACCGGAAGAAGACAGCAAAAGACCCGGAGATTTTCTCCCGCTTGGGCGGGCTGGCTTATCAGGCGCAGGTTTATCACAATAGAAAGACACGAAAGATAGGATGGCATGAAGGCACCTAACAAATCGCTGCAGGCAACGCAGGATGGCCGCTTCCGCCGTCGCTGTGCTATGGCGCGACAAGCCAATTCCGCTTCGCGGTTCACGTCATTTGGTCCCGCGTGCCTGAGCTCTGGACGTTAGGCAGCAAGCGCATCACACCACAAAACACAAGCTTATGAAGACAAGCGAAGTTCAAACGATGGCACCAACCAAGATGTATCTTCTTTCAGCACTCACGCTGGTTTTCGTTTTATACGTCCTGCCATTTTGCAGCCTTCCAGTGCGTTCAGTTGGCGGAGCCATCTTGTTCACCGTTTTCTTTTGTTTCTATCCAGACAGTTTGCGCAGTCGAAGCCGTTCGCTGACACCGGCTTTTTGTTTGGCGGCGTTCGTGTGGTTTTGCGCCGCCGTTACAGTTGTGTTTTCATTTCTCGGCGCACATTGAGTTATGACGATTTTGCTGCCTAACAAATCGCTGCAGGCAACGCGGGATGGCGTCCCCAGTTCCGCTTTCGCGGACTACGTCATCCGCCCCGCGTGCCTGAGCTCCGGACGTTAGGCAGCGCTACACGCACAAAATTTATGTCAATGGAAATACACATATTCATGGAGGACTCGCGTGTTCCAAGCCGCGAGACCTGGCAGCAGGCGATTGAGGCGGCTGGTTTCCCGGCTGTTCTTTACCAGTCGCTCGACCTTCGCAAAGATACCGGATTCAGCCCGACGGCTTACAATGGGCAGGAGAGCGGTTTCGAGCTTTATTTAGAGCCGGCAGCGAGCTACCTCGAAAGTTACCCACACATCGCGGAGCAGGTCGGCGGTCGTGATAGGTGTGTTTCGTTTCGCTGGGGCGGCGACCTTGTCGAGGCCGCTGCTGCCATTTCATCAGCCGCAGCCCTCACGAAGCTTACTGATGGCATTTACTTTGACCCGGAGACTGACCGTGTTTTCACTGCCGATGTTGTCTTGGATGGGATTCAGGAAGATTTGAGTGCATTATTATGACCGTGCTGCCTAACACCGCGCTGGAGCCAACGGCCACTGCCCCTTCAGTTTTCGGTTGAGTTATGAAATTTGAAAGTCATCATTGCATTCGGAGCCTGGCCGCCGGTGGCCGTGGCTCAGCTGCTATGAGATGAGTCAAGGGATTTCGCGCTAGCGGTGAGTCTTCAGGTTTTCATTTTGGTTGGTGGAGCCGTTGGAGTTGAGTGTGATTTCGTTGACGTGTTTCCCGCCGCGTGCTGAAGTCTGCGTTTCGCACAGTCTGCTATCTGTTCCCTTGAAACAAGGGGGACAAAAAGGCCAAGTCCGTTGGCCAGAGGCAGGGAAACCAAGCACGCCCATTCTTTGGAACGGTTCATTAATGAACCACTGAGCCAATCGGGCGTGCTCCGTTTCCGAAATCGTCTTCATCGTTTTGAGGGTTGGGGAAAGCTCCAGTTAAAGTTTTTACACCATGACCCAACCTTGGGCTGCTATCAGCCTTGCAGGCTTTCAATTTGAGTGAATTCGTGAAATTCGTGTCACTTGAGGCCGTAACGCGGGTCGGGGATGCCGAGGCTTTTTTTGATCTTGAGCAGGTCCTGCAGTTGCGCGGGCGAAATGGTGTTCGGCGTCCGGCTCAATTGCGAAGCGACGAGGACGGTGCGGCAGTAGGATTCGAGAATTTCCATCTTGAAGCAGGCGTCCTCCACGTTGTTGTGGCTCCACGAAACGACGCCATGATTGGCCATGAGAATGACGTTGTGTTTGTCCACCAGGCGGGCGATCTGCCGGCCCAACTCCGGCGTGCCGGGCGTGCGATACGGCGCGATGGCGGCGGAAACGAACACTTCAAATTCCGGAATCAGGCACGTGGGCGGCACAATCCCCGCCACCGCAAAGCCCGTG
>JBEKZC010000020.1:0-60974 GCA_049510295.1 Verrucomicrobiota bacterium
ACCTCGGACAACATGATGTCTGTCAAACATTATGCGTGACAGGCATAATATTCATTCTGACATGAAGACGGTTCAAAACATCAATAATTCTGTCAGACATCTTCCCTTAGCACAGCTTGAGGAGCGCGTGACATGCCGCGCATTTGCGCAAATTTAGCGCAAAATTCGCGCGAATTTCCGACCGAATTATTGGTTTTGGAAAGGCGTCGGCAAAGGATGGTTACTCCATCGGTGAGACAAATTCTCCGTGAAAATTCTCTCGTGCGCGAAATCCTAAAAAGCAAAACTCCGGGAGCCGGGCGGCGTGTCAAGATGGACCGCAGAGGGTAACAGGGCGAGGAATATCTTGATACGCTGCCCGGCGACCCACAATGGAACATCCGATTCGCGCGCATGATCCCGACGCCAATGCTTTGACATGTGTTGATGGGAACATTCCCAAACATCGGCTCAATGCGAATATCTCGCGTTTGTCTTGCCCTTATCTGCGGGCAATTTTCGGTCGGGTAAGGAAGCGGCATTGCTGCCGCTCCCTCCCCTAAGAACCGGACATGATGGTTTCCTCTCATCCGGCTCAAGCCACTGCAAAGCTCCGCGCGAGCGGAGCCGGTTTCACGACGGTTTTATTCCAGCCTCATGGCGATGGATGCCCATACGTTTGAAGAATGCACGGTCTTCAAAGTATTCACGCCAGCGAGGGTCAAACGGATTGGCTTCCGATTTGACCTTCACGAATCGCCGAATGCGGGTTTCGGTCGGGTCCACCAACCGGAACAGTTTCGGTTTTCCGTCCGGCGTCCTTTCGCCGGAGTCTGCCGCGAACGTGCGGCGTATCCTTCCGAGCCGGTGCCAGTATCGCTTGGCGATCCAGTTCACTGACCGGTCGGAGTGCCGACGTTTGGCCCAATACCAGAGACGCTGCCAGATGACCATTTCCGCTTTTCGGAATGCCTGTGCTGCCGTGATATGACGGTGATAATTTGTCCAGCCCCGGATGACCGGGTTGAGCATCTTAATCAGATACTTCTGTTCGACCGCTTTGTTCCGGCGAATCGTCGCCCGGACTTTCTCCAAGAAAGCGTGCATATTTTTCTTGGACGGTTTGATCAGAAGTTTGCCGTCATACTTTCGGACGTGCATTCCGAGGAAGTCGAACCCTTGCTTGATGTGCGTGACGCAGGTTTTCTCTGGCGAGAGCTGCAAGCCCCGGTCGCGCAGAAACTGCTCGACCAGTGGCTTGACTTCATTTTCCAGCAGCTCCTTGGTCGCGCCGGTGATGATGAAGTCATCCGCATATCTTACGAGGTTCACCTTGGGATGGTGCCGCTGCCCGTTGAGTATCTTCACGCGGAAGTGCTCGTTGAGCAGTTGCTCCAATCCGTCCAGTGTCAGGTTGGCCAGCACGGGGGAAATAATCCCGCCCTGTGGCGTGCCTGCCTCCGTGGGGAAGAGGATTCGATTTTCCACGAACCCCGCTTTCAACCATTTTTGCAGTATCACTTTGTCCGTGGGAATATGCCGGAGCATCCATTCGTGGGAGATGTTGTCAAAACATCCGCGAATGTCTCCTTCCAGCACCCACGCGGCGCTGGTCTTGCGACACAGTGCCAAGCGACACATCTCAATGGCATCGGCGGTGGAGCGTTTGGGACGAAAGCCGTAGGAATTGAGATCGCCGACAGTCTCGGCAATGGGTTCCAGCGCCAGCAAGTATAACGCTTGCATGGCGCGGTCTTTCATCGTCGGAATGCCCAGCGGTCTGGTTTTCCCATTGGCCTTCGGTATGTTGACACGCCGCAACGGGAGCGGTTGATAACCGCGTTGCCGCAACGTGCCGATGGCTTTATATCTGGTCGCCGGGGTTCCCCAAACTTTGCCATCCACCCCGGACGTTCGCTTGCCTTGATTTTCCGTCACCCGTTTCACGGCCAAGGCACGACCGTGGAACGAGTGGGTCAGCAGCCGTTGCAAGGCTTTCACCTTGCCCCCGCGACCTTCCCGTGTGGCCTTGACGATACGCGCTTGCAACCTCCTGACGTGGCGCTCACACTGAGTCCAGTTCAACTGTTCCCAGGCTTCCGCTTGGCCGGAGGATGCACACGCAGATTGCTCTGTGTTCATTTGCGATTTCCTCCTACGAAGGTTTTGCCAGTTTTCTCGTCACGCATGACCGGCTGGAAGTCTGCCCGTTTGCACGGCGGGGTGATGTTGCAACCCCTATTCGTTTCGTTACAAAACGACGTTCGCTTTTTCCAGCATCCTCTGCCCGGCATCCCCGCAGCGCACCTTGCGATGACGCCTGCCTCAACGAGGCGGGATGACGGATTTACCATGTTCCGCTCGGATGACACGAATGAGTTAGTCCCTGTCTTGGCACCGGCAGTCATACTGTTCGTGTGCCCCAAGTCAGCATGAGGCAACCGACTGCGCGCCTTTTGGCTAGAGCCTGTCAGCGTCTTTGGCTCAGTGGGATTTGACGGCACTTGAGACAGTTCACTTACATTGGGCATGTCATTCAGCCTTACCCTCCGACCACCGTTGACGCTGGCAGTCGCGGAGACAACCTCACGGCCATCTCCTCGTCCCTTTGGACGGAGGTATGTTGTCTCGGCAGCTTTCGACCCGACTGTTACCAGTCGCGCCGATGCCGATAGGCTAGTGTGGACGAAACCACACGTTCGTCTTACGTCATTCAACATATCGAACCATCATCCGAGCAGTTACATGTCGCACGCAGACACCATCTCCTAACGAAATCGTTCGGAAAAAAGGCGGCTCGAAACCGAGCGACAAAAGGCGGCAATGAATTTGTCGCAATTTGTCGCTTCAACTTGTCGCTTTTTGCCGCCTCTTGTCGCTAGCCGCGTAATTAGTTTTTAATGAGCGATTTGCCATTTTAGACAGGGCACGCGTTACCCCTTATTTTAAGGGGGTTTTTACGGCTCGCCAAAATCTCGCCGATGGTTGCGCGGAGTCCCGCGAGACGGTCACGCGATGGACGCGCAACATCTGGCAAGACATCCTGCGAAATGCTTCGCTTGTGCTAACCGCCTTGTTGCGTCAGTTGCTAACCCTGTTATCTCACCGTGTTGCTAACCGCGTTGCGAACTTTGTTGCTTCGGATGTTGCCTCGCGTGATTACCACCCTGTTGCTAACCATGTTGCCTCGCCGTTGCCAACCCTGTTGCGAAGCCGGTGCTAACCGTGCTGCTAACCGAAAAAAACTTGCTTCTATGGTGGCGTTACTGGCTTGTCGGGGCGGCGTCCGAACCTTTGCGGCTGCGTGTGGTTGGCGAACGTCGCTGGCCTGCTTATTGGGCGCTCTGGCTGCCGCGCCGGGCAGCGTGGCGATGCTGGCGCATCGCCGGATGGCTTTCCGTGCTGTGTTAGCTCGCTGGCGGTTTCGATTTCAGGCTGGCCTCGAATTCTTCCCGTTCGCTTGGAGTCATCATTTTTACGTTGGCGATGTGCGGTCCGCGTGAACGGTATGGAGAATTGTCTTTTGGTGGCGGCGTGCCATTGCCCGCCGGCGCCGTGGTCGGCACTGGCGTGGCCAGCACGGGCTTTGCGGCCACGACTGGCGCACTTTGAGGTGTGGTCGGGATATTTACGCTTGGTGCGGTTTTCACCCGTTTCCGCCGCTTGCGCGATTTCCCGCCTTCCAGGACGATGCGGCCGTATTCGGCCACACGCGCCCGGCTGGTCTTTACTCCATTTTGTATCAGCAAATCAGCAATGGCAGCGTAGGACGCATTTTTGCCGCGCAATTCCACGATGGAATCATGGAACGGCTTCAAATTGCTGAATGGAATGCGACTTGGATCGGGTTGATATTCCCGAATTGCTTTGCGCAGCAAATCCAGATTGGGTGTTGTCGGTGATGTGGGTGAGGTGTTCATAATTTTGGAACGGGATGGTTAAAAACATGACGGCGGGATTCTGACGAGTCATCTTGCGAGATGTTTCGCGGCTGGTGCGCGGCCAAGTTGCGAGTTGTCTCGCAAGCTTCCGGCGCGGACATTGCGCGGCCAAGTCCGGCGCAAGGCGAGCCGTCTTGCGAGTTGTCTTGACGGACGTTCGGCGGCATTGCTGCTGCCACTGTCCGGCCATTGCCGGGAAGTTGCGCGGACATGACGCGAGACATTTCGCCGGATTTCTTGCCGGATGTTTCGCGCCCATCGCGCGACCGTCTCGCGGGACTCCGCTGAATCATCGGCGAGCGATTGGCGAGCCGCAAAAACCTTGTGGGAACAAGGGGTAGGGCTTCTACCCTATAAAAGCGGTAGCACAGAACCGTGCGACTGCACCGTGACTTGAAAATGGTTGCATCGGTTTTGACACGCTTCGTGTTCATGGCTGTGCAAATTGGTGATGCAATTTGAGTGGTGAAATTGAACGTGCCGGCGGTTTCGTTTTTGTGAGCGCGCCGGGCACAGTCTGATTGCCGGGAATGAAAAGTGATCATGGTTCGTCCATTGTTTCGTTGTCGCAATTCCATGCCGGGTCAACTTCGGTGCCGATGATTGGTGGTGGTGGTTGAACCGGCGGTCGCGTCGTAAAGATGATGCCGGGAATGATCGTGGCGGAGGTGCCTTGTGGTCGCTTCCGTCGTAAGCCACCGTTCAACACCCAGGCAATCACCGCTAGGGACAACCAGACGACCACGAGGTAAAGATAAACGCCATAATTCTGAATCAAGGCATCCAGAACGTTGAATACGGGATTCAGCACTTCAGCGGGATTTAAGTTCATGGCTGGCCCTCCACTGAATTGACGATGGCGAGAATTGCCGCCTTGAACGGTGAGGGGAGTTTAGACCATGTAGCGACTACACGTGACAGGTCGTGACCGGGTGAGACCGGTTTTTGTGAGGCTATTTGTGAGGGTGTAGCGGCGAAAGGCCCGTCATTATTGGATTTGTGGCGGGTTCGAGCCCCGCCGCTCCCGCCAGTCTTCGTTCGCAGCGCCAGCGGAGAACGAAGACTGCCGCGCCGGAGCTGAAAGCGAAGGCGGGCTTCGTGCGCCAGGGATCAGCGCTGCGAACTACTTGTCGCGCCAGAGTGGAACGACGGCGGACGACCCGGCAAGCCACTATGGAGTTTTCTTACGTCTATATTCTCCAAATCGCGTTGAAACCGCTCGCTTCACGATCACACCAAAAGACTTTGCGCCGACCCGATTTAAGCGCGACCAAAGCGGTGTTGCCATTCTCCGAAATGCCTCTGGCGATCTCTCCGAACCGCAACACCACTTCCGTCGCGGATTAGGGGCTGTTACATGAAGCGCAGCCGCTCTCCGTCCAATTGTTCACCAAGAATCTGTCCTTGCAAGTGATACGCCCAACGTGGGCCAAAACACATCCTCATTTGTTCAATCCCTGTCAGGCCATATCGCTCCGCAAAAGCCGCCACCTTGTGGTGCCACAACCACCCGTTGTCAGTGTTCCATGAAAACCGGCAGCAGGCCCGGCGCACCCCCGGCTTGTACCTGCGCATTCCAGTGCACCGCCCCCGATGGAAACATCACTGCATCCAATCTTTCCCCAAGAATTTGAGCTTGTAACCGACAAAGTGCCGGATTACTAAAAAGTGCGAAATGAAAGTAAAAACATTTGAAGTCGTTCTCCATCTGCTGCCCTCCGGCAAGTCGCCGGTGACGGCCCTCGAGGAACAGATCAATCAATTCCTCGCGCAACACCCGGACCTGAAGTTGGTGACCACGCACATGAGCTCCCTGGTCATGCCCGCCGAGCCGAATGCCATGCCCAGAACGGATGAAGCGTACGTCATCGTTTTCTGCGCCCTGTTCTATACCGACTAGAGAATGGGAGAGATAACTGCCAGCAACAATCCAACGGAGCATCACCCTTGGAAAGACTCGTTTCCCAGTCGGAAAAGATCGTCGTGCCAGTCCGCTTCCGTCAGCGGCCCGACATCAATGTTGGCCAGGCATAATCCGGTGCGCTTGTTTTGACACAGAGCGTCGGATTTTCTAGCTTCAAGGCATGGCAAAAAAGGCCGCCAGGCCAGCACGCAAGCTCCGGCATTGACTTCATGCGCCCATGACGCATTCAAGTTGTGAGAAATTTAATTAAGACATTGGCAGAGACCGCCCCGCTGATTCACCCCGGTCACAAACTGGGGTCGGTTTTCAAGCAGGCAAAGTATTGTGCGCGCGGACTGATTTTTGCCTCCTATTCCAAGGAGTGGTTCAAGTTCCTGCAAAGGCCGGAACTGGCGGTCGTTGTCCGGAACCATCCCTATCTCTTTCACAAGCTCCAGCGGCCTTATCTCAACCGCGCCCTGAACACGCGCCAACGGCTGGAAGCTCTCAAGCAGCATTACCGTTTTGTCGCGGCTCATTTTTCCCCGGCCATGATGCAGGAAGTCTATGCGACTCCGGGCAAGCTTTTAGCCACGTTACCGCTGGAGGGGGTGGGGCACTTTGGACTGCGTTTAAGCTGTAGCCGGAAGGAGAAAGAAGGCGATCTTGTGATTGGCCTGCTGAACAAGGATACCGGGTTTATGTTGTTCACGCTGGCATTTTCCATCATGCAATTCGAGGCCGAACACAAGGAGATATTCATCGGCGGACTCCAAGGCAGCAAACTGGCGAAAGACAAGGAGCTAATCATTTCCATCACGCGGAGTTTGTATGGGTTGCGACCCAAGGCGCTGCTCCTGTTTGCGCTGCAACAGCTCGCCGCCGGTTGGGGTGTCACCCGGCTGCGTGCGGCCGGCGATGAGATGCACATTTACCGTCATTGGCAAAAACGAAAGAATCTGGAAGCCAGCTACGATGAATTCTGGATTGAATCCGGCGGCACGCTGGCTGACGACGGGATGTTTAATCTGCCTGCCACATTTGTCCCACGGGAAATTTCCACGCTCAGGGTTAACAAACGGCAGATGTATAAACGCCGTTACCTCATGCTGGCGGAAATCGCTGATCAAATCCGAGTTTCCTGGCTGTCGGTCTAGTTTTGAAGGATAATAATTTCATGCGCGTAGTGGGAACACCACACCATCCAATCTTTCCCCAAGAATCTCCACCTGCTTGTGGCAAGCCCAACGCGGGCCGAAAAACATCCTCATTTGTTCAATTCAGCGCCTCAATGCACTTCCACCACCCTGACCGGCGCGTGCTTGATTCGTTTGAACAGGAAAATCAGCGGCACGCAGCCGAGCGCGAGCAGGCCGAACAGCCGGAAATTGTCCACGAACGCCCACAGATGCGCCTGATGGTCGAGCGTGTTGTAAACCAGGCTGTAGGCCTGGCTCGTGGCGCGCACGGGATCGCTGTGCCGCGCGAGCAGGGCGTGCGCGGCGGCAAGCCGTTGCCTGAACACCGGGTCGGTCGGTGTCAGATGCCCGACCATGAGCGCCTGATGCGCCTGCGCGCCGCGCGCCAGCATGGTGGTGACAAACGCGATGCCGATGCTGCCGCCGAGGTTGCGCATGAGATTGTAAAGCCCCGTCGCGTTGCCCATTTGCGACTGGCGCAATTGACTCATCGTCGTCGTCGTCAACGGCACGAAAATAAAACTGATGGCCACGCCGTTGAGGATGCTTGGCAGGATGACGCGCGCCAGGCTCACCTGCAAAGTGATGTCGCTCAACATGTAGGACGACACAGCCAGCAGCGTAAAACCGCAGCATAACAGCCAGCGGCTCCGGATGCGCCCCACCAGGCGTCCGACGAACGCCGTGGTGATGAAGGCCGCGATGCCGCGCGGACTCATCGCGTAACCGCTTTGCAACGCCGGGTAGCCCATCAACGTCTGCAAAAACAACGGCAATTCCGCTGTTGTGCCGTAAAGAATCACGCCGACGACCGTCATCAACATCACGCCGACGGCGAAATTGCGGTTGCGAAAAACCCGTAAATCCACCAGCGGATGGTCGGCCGTGAATTCCCTCACCACGAACCCGGCCAGGGAGACAGTCGAAATTGCCATCAGCCACCGGATCCAGTTTGACCCAAACCAATCCTCTTCCTGTCCCTTGTCGAGCGAGATTTGCAGCGTCGCCAGCCAGACGGCCAGCAGCGCGAACCCGACGAAATCAATCGTCGCCGCCTTGTTTCGTTTGATGTAGGGCGGATCTTCGACGAGCCATTCCTGCATCAACACGGCCATGATGCCGACCGGCAGGTTGATGTAAAAAATCCAGCGCCACGAGTAATTGTCCGTGATCCAGCCGCCGAGCGTCGGTCCCAGAATCGGCGCCACGATCACGCCCATGCCAAACATTGCCATGGCCGCGCCACGTTTGTTCGGCGGGAAACTTTCCAGCAGAATCGCCTGGGCAATCGGCACCATCGCGCCGCCGCCCGCGCCCTGCAAAATGCGCGCCAGAATCAGCGTCTGCAAATTCCACGCCAGCCCGCACAACGCCGAGGCGAACGTGAACATCATCACGCACGAGAGCAGCACGCGCTTCCGGCCGAAATAGTTTCCCAGCCAGCCGGTCATCGGCAGGATGATCGCGTTGGAAACGAGATAGCTCGTCAGCACCCAGGTCGCTTCGTCGGTCGTCGCCGAAAGGCTGCCGGCGATGTGCGGCAGCGCGATGTTGGCGATGGACGTGTCGAGCACTTCCATGAACACCGCCATCATCACGGCGAACGCGATGAGCCAGGGATTATGGCGCGGATGCCAGTCCTCGTGATGTGCGCCGTCGGGCATGGGAGAATTTATTTGCCGTTCAGTTTCCGATTCAAGATGAACCGAAACGCGAACGCCGACGCGCCCGCCAGAATAATTGCGGCCAGCGCCACCGCCCAATCCGGCAGGCTGAACGAACCCACCTGAACGCCCGGGCTTACGGAAAGTCCCGGGCCAATGGTGCGGCCGGCGGGCAACGGCTCGTCGAAAACGATTTTCACCGGCACGCGCTGGACGACCTTCACGTAATTGCCCGTCGCATTTTCCGGCGGCAGCAGGCTGAACCGCGCACCACTGCCAGCCTGAATGCTGTCCACGTGTGCGCGCAGCGTTTTGCCGAGCGAGTCAATGGCGACCCTGGCGCGCTGGCCGGGTTTCATGTGTTTGAGTTGCGTTTCCTTGAAATTGGCGACGACCCAGACCTCGTTCGGCACAATGGACAAAAGCATCTGTCCCGTTTGCACGTAATCGCCGGCCTCGACCGCCTTGCGCGTCACGCGCCCGTCGCTGGGCGCGAAAATTTTCGTGTAGGAAAGGTCGAGTTGCGCCGACTGCACGCCCGTTTGCGCCTGCCGGAATTGCGCGAGCGCCATGCTGACGCCGGCTTCCGTCGCGTTCAACTGCGCCCCGGCCTCGTTGATTTTCGATTCGTCCGCCGCGGCTTTTTGCTGGGCGGCATTCAGGTTCGCTTCCGCCTGTTGAGCCGCAGCCTGTGCGCTGTCAAATTCCTGTTGCGAAATCGTGTTTTGCTTCCGCAATTCCTGGCTGCGCTCAAAATCCGCTTTCGCGCGCGCAGCGGTGGCGGCCGCCGCGGCGGTGTCGGCCTTTGATTCTTGAGCGACGGCCCCGGCGGTCGTCACTTTTGCGCGCATCAACTCGAACCCGGCGAGCGCGAGTTTGTAGCTTGATTCCTGCGCGTCCGCCGCGGATTGCTTCTGCGCGGCGGTCATCGCGTAATCCGCCGGGTCAATTTCCACGAGCAGGTCGTTCGAGCGGACGAGTTGGTTGTCCAAAACGTGGACCGCCAGCACCTGGCCGGAAATCCTTGGCGCGATGGAAACGACGTGGGCCTCGATGAACGCGTCGTCGGTGGATTCATGCGTCAGCACGTCAAAGAAATAGCCCAGGCCGAAAAACAGCAGCACGGCGAGCGCGACGGCGGCGGGCCAGATGAACAGCGGCGAATTCAGTCGGGCCAATTTTGCGCCGTTCGCCACGGGCGCGGGCGCGGACGTTGGTTTGTTTTCATTCATAACTTTGGCAATCATGCAGTTTGATGGCAGGGACGGCCGGCTGGTCGTCCGAGGCCGCGCAGCGCGCGGCCCTACCTGTTTCCTTTCTCATTTGAAATTTGGTCCGCGCCCGGTTGTGGCGAGTATTCCCGCCAGCCGCCACCGAGCGCCTGGTAAAGGTTGATAAAATTGGACAGGCGGGAAAATTGGAATTGAATGAGATTTTCCTGCGCGCTGTAAAGGTCCTGCTGCGCGGAGAGGACATCGAGATAACTGTCCACGCCCTGGCGGAACCGCGCTTCGGCCAGTTCATAACGCCGTTGCTCGGCTTTGACGAGGGTTTCCCCGGCATCAAGCTGCACGGCCACCGTCGCCCGTGCCGCCAGGGAGTCGGAAACTTCCCGGAAGGCGGTCTGAATGGCTTTCTCGTAATTCGCGACTTCAATCAGCTTGCCGATTTTCGCCGCGTCCAGATTGGCGAAGTTTCTGCCTGCCGTGAAAATGGGCAGCGTGATTTGCGGCGAAAACAGCCACGCGCCGGAGCCGGGGGCGAACAGGTTGGCGAGTTGCGAACTGGCGGTGCCGGCCGAGGCGGTCAGGGTGATGGCCGGGAAAAACGCGGCCCGCGCCGCGCCGATGCTGGCGTTTGCAGCCTTGAGTTGATGTTCGGCTCCGAGAATGTCCGGGCGGCGCTGCAACAAATCGGAGGGAAGCCCCGCCGGCACGTCGGACAAACACTCCGCTGAATTCAAGAGTTGCGGCGGCGGAAGGTCTTTCGGCAACGGCTGCCCGACCAGCAACACCAGGTCGTCTTCCGCCTCGGCCAGTTGCTGTTCGTAAGCCGCCACGTTTGATCGGGCGGTTTGCACCTGGCCCTCGGCGGTGCGCAGATCCAGCTCGGACACCACGCCAGCCTCGTAACTGCGTTGGGTCAATTCGTAGGATGCCTGCACTGCCGTCAACGTTCGCCGGGCCACGGCAAGTTGTCCGGTCAACGCGCGTTCCAAGAGATAGGCGTTGCCCACCTCGGTGACAAGCGCGATTTGGGCGCTCCGGCGGGCTTCCATGGTGGCAAAATAATTTTCCAGCGCCGCAGCCTTGAGGCTGCGCACGCGCCCGAACAAATCGAGTTCATAGGAAGCCGTGCCGAGGCTAAGGCTGTATTGGCTGAGGGTCAGCGCCGAGGGAAATCCTTCCACGTTGGCCGGAATGCGCTGGCGCGTGCCGCTGCCGGTGGCGTCAATTTCGGGCAGCAACGCCGCGCGCTGGATGCGATATTGCGCGCGGGACTGCGCGACGTTCAACACGGCCACGCGCAGATCGGGATTGTTGGTCAAAGCCAGTTCGATGAGCCGTTGCAGGCGCGGGTCGCGGAAAAATTCGCGCCAGCCGATGTCGGCGGCAGGCACGGCGTTGGTCGGACTTTGTTTTTCTCCCGGAACAGCAGGCCAGGTTGGGGCAATCGCCGCCGTCGGACGTTGGTATTTCGGCGCGAGCGTGCAACCAGCCAAAGCCAGGACGAACAGGGCGATGAGGGGCGAAAGATATTTGCTCATGGCTGTCCTTGTTTGCCGTTCTCGTCGTCATCGGTCGGGCCGCCGGCCTGGGGCGCAAGCATGGTATGCGACGGTTTTTGGCTTTTGAATATCCGGCGGACGAGCACGAAGGACACCGGCACAAAGAGGATGGCCAGAACGGTGGCCGAAATCATGCCGCCCACCACACCGGTGCCGATGTCGTGCCGGCTGGCCGACCCGGCGCCGGTGTTCAAGGCCAGCGGCATCACACCCAGAATGAACGCCAGCGACGTCATCAGAATCGGGCGCAACCGCAAATGCGCCGCCGCCAACGTGGCCTCAATCAAACCTTTGCCCTGCGCTTGAAGGTCCTTGGCGAATTCGATGATGAGGATGGCGTTTTTGGCGGACAAGCCGACAATGGTCAGCAGACCGACTTTGAAGAACACGTCGTTGGGTAACCCGCGAAATGTCGCGGCCAGCAAAGCGCCGAAGATGCCGAGCGGCACGACGAGGATCACCGCCACCGGGATGGACCAGTTTTCGTAGAGCGCGGCCAGCGCCAGGAACACCACGATGAGCGACAGCGCATAGAGCAAGGGAGCTTGTTTGGCCGACAAACGTTCCTCGAAAGACTGGCCGGTCCATTCGTAACCAAAGCCTTTGGGCAATTTTTGGGCCAGATTTTCCATGGCGGTCATGGCTTGGCCCGTGCTCTTGCCCGGCGGTGCGGCACCGACGAGTTCAAGCGCCGGAACGCCGTTGTAATGCTGCAACGACGGCGAGCCGTAAATCCAATGCAAGGTGGCCAGGCTGGCCAGCGAAACCATCTGGCCGCTGCTGTTGCGCACGAAAACCTTGCTGACGTCCTGGGGCAGCATGCGATACGGAGCGTCGAGTTGGGCGATGACCCGCTGCACGCGGTTGCCATTGACGAAATTGTTGATGTAATCCGAACCGAAATAGGTTGTGAGCGCCGTGTTCAAGTCCGCCAGCGAAACGCCCAGCGCGCTGGCCTTGGCCTGATCAATGTCCACCTTGAGTTCGGGCGTGTCCTCCAATCCTTGGAAGCGCAACTGGACGATGTCGTGATTTGTCGCGGCCATGGCAACCAACTGGTCGCGCGCCTGCATGAGTTTTTCATGGCCGAGGCCGGCCTGGTCTTCCAACTCAAAATCAAAGCCGGAGGAAATGCCCAGTTCGGGAATCGGCGGTGGGTTGATGGGATAAATGATGGCGTCCTTGATTTGTGCCAGGGCCATGAAGGCGCGGCCGATGATTGCCTGCACCGAATGTTGGGAACCGTGGCGCTGGCTCCAGTCTTTCAAATGCACAAAGGCGAGGGCGGCGTTTTGCCCCTGGCCGTTGAAACTGAAGCCGGCGACATCCACCATGCCCGCCACTTCCGGCTGTTTCAAATAGTAACTCTCCACCTGCTTGAGCACGTCCACCGTGCGTTGTTGGGTCGCGCCCACCGGCAATTGGATGCTGGTGATGAAATAACCCTGGTCTTCAGCCGGCAGAAAGGATGATGGCAAACGAACGTAAAGCCAGCCCACCGCCACGACAATCGCCAGATAAACAACCAGATACCGCAGCGTCTTGTTGATGGTCCGGCCCAGAAGACCTTCGTAGTTTTTCCGGGTGGCGGCGAAACCGCGGTTGAACCAGCCGAAGAATCCCTGCTTCCGCAAATGATGCCCTTGTTCAACAGGCTTGAGCAAGGAGGCGCACAACGCCGGCGTCAGGGACATGGCCAGAAAGATGGAAAACAACAAGCACGAAATCAGCGACAACGAAAACTGGCGGTAAATGGCGCCAACCGATCCGCCAAAGAAAGCCATGGGAATGTACACCGCCGTCAACACGAGGGAAATGCCGATGAGCGCGCCGGTGATCTGCTCCATCGCCTTGATGGTCGCCTCGCGCGGCGGCAGTCCTTCCTCGCTCATGATGCGCTCCACGTTTTCCACCACCACAATGGCGTCGTCCACCAGTTCGCCCACGGCCAGCACCATGCCGAACATGGTCAGGACGTTGATGGAAAAACCCAGCGCATACATGACGGCAAACGTGCCCAGCAACGCCACCGGGATGACGATGGTGGGAATGAAGGTCGCCCGGAAATTTTGCAGGAACAGAAAGATGATCAGGAACACCATCACAATGACCTCCACCAGCGTCGTGACCACTTCCTGGATGGAAGCGCGCACGAATTCAGAATTGTCGGCGGGAAAATCCACGCGCACGCCCGCCGGGAAAAACTTGGAAAGCTCCTTCACTTTTGCGCGGACGGCGTTGGCGGTGGCCACGGCGTTGGCCGACGGGGCCAGCCGGATGCCCACGGCGGCGGCGGGACGCCCATCCACCCGCGCCTGCATGGAATAACTCTCGCCGCCCAGTTCCACCCGGGCGACATCGCGCAAATACACGCGCGAACCGTCGGGATTCACCCGCAGCAAAATGTCCTCAAATTGCTTGACCGTGCTCAATGTGCTTTGGCCTTGCAAGGTGACATTGAGTTCCTGTCCTTTTACTGCCGGGCGGTCCCCGAGTTGTCCCACCGGAACCTGCGTGTTTTGCGCCTGAATGGCGTTGATGACGTCGTTGACATCGAGATTGTAACTTTCAAGCTGGTTGGGATTCAGCCAGATGCGCATGGCATATTCAGTGCCGAACAGGTCCGCTTCACCCACGCCGGTGACGCGGCGGAGGGGGTCGAGCACGCTCGACGAAATGAAATTGCCCAGCGCGATGCCGCTCTCGTTCTTGTTGGTGGACGACAGGGCGAAAAACATCAGGAAGTTGCGCGTGGATTTGACGACCGTGATGCCCTGTTGCTGGACCGTCTGGGGCAGGCTGGGCATGGCCAGTTGCAGCTTGTTCTGCACCTGCACCTGCGCGATGTCCGGATCGGTGCCGGACTGGAAATAAAGCGTCACGGTGGACTGCCCGCTCGCGCTGCTGCTGGACGACATGTAGAGCAGATTGTCAATGCCGTTCATCTGCTGCTCGATCACGGACGTGACCGTGTCCTGCACCGTTTCCGCGGACGCGCCCGCGTAATTGGCGTTGATGGCGATGGACGGCGGCGCGACGGTGGGATATTGGGCGACCGGAAGATGGGTGACGGCCAGAACCCCGCCCAGCATGATGAGCAGGGAAAGCACCCAGGCAAAAATCGGGCGGTCAATGAAAAATTTCGGCATGGCGATGTCCGGTTAATTTCTCCGGGCCGAAACGGGCGAAGCGGAGTTGTTATCGCCGGCTGGATTAAAAGGAACGGGTTTCACCACCATCCCTGGTTGAACTTTTTGCAAACCTTCGACAACGACCTGCTCTCCCGCTTTCAATCCTTCCGTGACGACCCATTTGTTGCCCACAGCCGAACCGATTTTAATCTCTCTGCCTTCCACCTTGCCGTCCGGGCCAACCACCATCACGCTGGCAATGCCGTTCGCGCCGACGCTGACGCCGCGCTGGAGAACGGTGATGGCCTTGGCGTCAACCGCCTGTTCCAGCACTCCCCGCGCAAACATCCCCGGCAGGAGCAAATGATCCGGATTGGGAAACTCGGCCCGCAGCGTGACCATGCCGCTGCTCGGGTCCACCGTGACGTCGGAGAACAACAGTTTGCCGGGTTCCGAATAAGTCGTCCCGTCGTCCAGCAACAACGTTACCTTTGCCTCGCCGGGCGCGGCGCTTTTGAGCGCGCCGCTGTCCAACTCGCGCCGCAGCCGCAGGAGTTCGGTGCTCGATTCGGTGAAATCGCAATAAATCGGGTCCAGTTGCTGGACCACGGCCATTTCCGTCGCGGCGCTTTGGCTGACCAGCGCACCTTCGGTGACCAGCGCCGCGCCGATGCGCCCGTCAATGGGCGAGGTGACGGTCGCATAACCGAGATTCAACAACGCCGTTTCCACCGCTGCTTTGGCCGCGAGCACGTCGGCATTCGCCTGTGCCGCCGCCGACACGGCGTTGTCATAATCCTGCTTGCTCACGGCGTTGATGCCGACCAGCGGCTGGTAGCGATCCGCCAGCGCCTGGGCTTGTTTCAAATTGGCCTCCGCTTTGGCCTGCGCCGCCGCCGCGCTGTCGTAAGCCGCCTGGAACGGTGCGGGATCAATCTGGAACAACACCTCGCCGGCCTTGACCTCCGCGCCTTCGCGAAATTCGCGGTGAAGCACAATGCCGTCCACCCGCGCGCGCACCTGCGCCACGCGCACCGGATCAATGCGCCCCGGCAATTCAGTCGTCAGCGCCACCGATTCCGGCGCGATGGTGACCACGCCAACCTCCGGCGGCGGCATATTGTAAGCGCCGGCACCGGCCTGATTTCGGCCACAGCCCGTGAAAAATGGTGTCGCGGCAATGGCAACCAGCAGCGCGCCGGCAATTTTTGTCATTCTCCTTGTTTTCACAATTTCCCCTTTCGTTTTTTCTTTGCGCCCGCGCCGGTCAGGAACAGGTCCACGATGCGCTCCGCGGCCCGGCGGTTCAGGCGGTAATCCGGCATTAACAAATGCGCCGCGATGTAAAGGTGTGCCTGCCCGTAAAAACCATACGCCAGATCCCGGCTGTCAAACCGGTCGCCCAATTCGCCCTCCACCTGCGCATGTTTGATGAGCGAACAGATGAATTCGAGGTTGCGCTGGCACCGGTCGAGATAACGCAGGTCCGCCGGCACCTCCCCCGGCGCGGCGAACGCCGTGGCGAACGCGATGCGCGTCAGGCCCCGGTTTTTGTGGAAGTAATCGAACAGCGCCGCAAGGATTTCGATCAGTTGTCCGCGAACATCCGATTTGCGGGCCGCGGCCTGCTGGACGACCTGCAGCCGTTCATCGTGCGCCTCGTTCACCAGCGCCTGGAACAGGTCCGCCTTGTCGCGGAAATGATAATACAACGCCGGCTTGGACACCTTCGCGTCGCCGACGATCTGCTGGACGGACGTGGCCGCGTAGCCGCCGTTGGCAAAACGCCGGAGCGCCGCCCGGAGGATCTGCCGCCTGGTTTCGAGGCCATGCTTGGACATAAACCTACCGAACGGTAGGTATAAACCGGCCCGCTGTCAAATAATTTTTTCCGAAGGGCTGGCCGGGGTGCAACTCGCCACGGCCACCAATTTTGGCAGGGCAAAGCTGCCGCTTCGCCCTGATATTCGCCGCCAGTGGGCACAGCGATGCTGGTGGCAGAACGGGCAGGAACATTGCTTCGCTTGTTCTTGCGGGAGTTTGGGCGGCGCGGCTGAGACTGTCTCAAAAGTATCGGAGGGGCGAGTTATACGAGCCCCTGACTCATAGAATGCCTCTGAAAATGGGGGCTCGTATAACTCGCCCCTCCGACGAGGAATTGTTTTGAGACAGCCTCGGCAGTGCCGCCCCAACATGGGGACAGTGCATGCTCCTTGGAATTGGCCATCCGGCGCGGCAAGTCGAACCTCAATCCGGCTTGGTTGGGGCCGCCGGTTTCCGCAACTTGGAATGGTTGCGCCCGTAAGCGAAGTAAATGACCATGCCAATGAGAAACCACACGAGCAGCCGCATCCAAGTCATCAGCGGCAGGTATAGCATGAGCGCGAAGGCGGAAAGAGCGCCCAGGGGAGCGACGAACCAAATGGCCGGGACCTTGAACTTCCGTTGCAATTCCGGCTCGCGTACCCGCAACACGAGCACGCCGACTGATACGATCACGAAGGCCAGCAACGTGCCGATGTTGCACAGGTTCCCCGCATCCCGCACCGGCAGGACGGCGCCAAAGAAGGCCACCACAACTCCGGTTACGATGGTGATGAGCCAGGGCGTTTTGAAGCGGGGATGAACCCGGCTTACAAATGGAGGTAGCAGGCCATCGCGGGACATGCTCCAGAAAACGCGCGTCTGTCCCAGCATCATCACCAGGATGACGGAGGAAAGGCCGGCGATGGCGCCAAGCTTGATGATGCGTGCCATCCAGCCCAAGTTCGCGTGGTCGGCGGCCAACGCAATCGGCTCCGGCACGTCCAGTTCCCGGTAAGGCACAACACCAGTGGCAATGCCGGAAACCAGAATGTAAAGCACGGTGCAGACCAGCAGCGAACCGATGATGCCAATGGGCACGTCGCGCCGGGGATTTTTGGCTTCTTGTGCGGCAGTACTGACGGCATCGAATCCAATGTAGGCGAAAAAGACAAGACTGGCGCCACGCATGACGCCCGACCAGCCGAAGGCACCCCACTTGCCGGTGTTGACTGGGATGAAGGGATGCCAGTTGGCGGGATTGATGGCCCTGGCAGCGCCAACAATGAAGAGCAGCACGACCGCAATCTTGAGAAAAACAATGAGGTTATTGAACCCCGCCGATTCCTTGATGCCAATGACCAGCAGCACGGTCACGATGGCGACGATGATCACAGCGGGCAGGTTAAAAATCGCCGTTACTTGATGCAGGCTCGCCGGATCTGTTCCAGCGGCCTTGATCTGGTTCGCCAGTTCGCCGCCAAATACCATCCATCCTGCCTTTATTTTCAGGGCGGCAGCCAGGGCGGCGGGGAGTTCAATCAGGTGGATGCCCCGGGCCGCGGAAAGTTCCAGAGGGATTTGAATCCCAAAATCCCTGAGAAACGAAACCATGTAACCGGACCAGCCCACCGACACCGCAATGGCGCCCACCGCATATTCCAAGGCCAGATCCCAGCCGATGATCCAGGCGAACAACTCGCCCAGTGTGGCATAGCCATACGTGTAGGCGCTGCCGGACATGGGGACCAGCGAGGCAAATTCGGAATAACACAGCGCGGCGAACGCCGAGACAATGCCCGCCAGCGCAAAGGAAAGGACCACCGCCGGTCCGGCGTTTTGGGCGGCCGCCGTGCCAGTCAGCACAAAAATGCCCGTGCCGATGATGCAACCGATGCCCAGCATGACCAGGTTGAGCGGCCCTAGCGCGCGATGGAGACTGTTGTCGGTCAGCGCCTCCGCTTGCAGGTCGGAGACGCTTTTTCGGCGAAACAAATTCATGCGGGGAATTTCAGCTCGTTTTGAGCCTGTTTAATGAAGCGCCGGCCATCGGAAGTCAAGCAAACGTCACTGGTTCCCCGCGAAATGGGCCGGTTTTCCTGTCACGCCGGCGGCGACGACTTTGGCAACAGACGGGAGATAATCACCAGCAACACGACGACGACCAGCGCGAGAATGCCCCAGAACACCACGCCGCCTTGGCCGGGGATTTCATGCTCGCGCCACGACGATTTCCGGAGTTGCTGCTCGGCGCCGGGCGAAGCGATGGTCCGATCCGCCGACAACAGTTGCCCGGCAATCAGGCTGAGGTCGTAACGCGGCGCGTCGGCGCGTGGATTGCCGTAGTAAAGGAAGAGTTCGTCGTCCGGCCTGGCTTTGAACAGAATGCGGGTCGTGGGATAAAAGAGTTGAAACTTCTCCAGTTCAACCGGCGGATTGTCGCCATTGTGCGTTTCCAGAAACAACGTGTAGCTTTGAGGAGGGCTGTCGAGGGTCAGGAAAAATTCCCGGCTCTTGCGGTCGGGCTTTTGCACCCAGGAGGCGCCGCCCAGATTGTGCCGGTATTTTTCCCCGCGTTCGTCGGCCAGTTCCTCGTAAAGCGTCACCTCGCGCTGGAACAGCGCCGTTCGGGTGACGCAACTCAGGCGGGTGACCGGCAGGCGGGATTGCGGCAGCTTGATGATCCAGCGGCTGAGTTTGGGATCTTTCGTGTCGTTGGTGGCGGTCACCGCCGGCGCCAGCGAACGGCTGATGGAGGTGTGTTCGAGAATGTAAGGCACCTGGTTGCTGCCGTGCAAAAGCCGCAAGTCCTGGAAGCCCGGTTGCACATGCGCGAGCACATCCGGATCAAGCTCCAATTGCTGCGCGCCGTCGCGGGGGAGTTTCACCAGCTGGCGGAATTTCCAGGCCGTCACGTCGAGCGCCGCGCCGGTTGCCTCGATGCCGGGCAGCACTTCCGGCGGGCGATAATCCGGGTTGTTCGCCGGCGGCGGGAGCTTGAGCGGTGCGACCGCCACGGATTTGAGGTTCATGTCCAGCGCGGCCAGGTCGTAATGCGGTGCGGCGCATTGACCGTTGCCGGTCAGCAGATGATAGGTGCCCGCCTGTCGCGCAAGAAACACGAGATAAACCGGGCGCCGCTCGACACGCACCACCGTGATGGGCAGCGGCGGGCTGTCCTGATTGTGAATGAACAAGAGCAATTCCCGCGAACGGACCTGACCTTCCAAGGGCGCCAAAAGGCTTTCCGCCGCAGGTTGGCCTTCGACGGCGACGCGATAGATCACACCCTGGCCGATGGTTTGCTCGTGAATGGTGTCTTCCGAAATCTGCGGCACCGCAAACATCACATGCCGTGTGAAAAGAGGCTCGGCGGTTTCAATTTGGACGGCGGTGAGACTCAAATTCGCCGCCCCGAGATTCAATGCCAATCGCGTCTCGCCCGGGTTTTCGTTGCGTTCGGCAATGGCCACCGGCAGCCACCCGGTCGGGGCCGGTTCGGTCACGGCCACGCGGATGTGCGCGCCGGTGAAAGGGATCGGCGGCGTCCGTTGATCGTCCACCGTCAGTCGCAGCCACGGCCACGTGCCGGCGGGGAAGGAAACATGCAGCCGGTTCACGCCGTCCGGTTGCCGGAAAACCGGCTGTCCCTGCTCCAAGGTCTGCCAGCGTTTGAGGTCGGTGGAACCCTCGATGCGCACCGGCTTGAGAAAACTCCCCGCCGGCGTTTCCAGCGTGACATCATCGAGCGGCTGGGTCAGTCCGGTTTCCAGCACAATGATCGTATTGCTCGGGGTCAACGAAATGTGAAATGATTTTACGTTTTGAACGACCTTTACCACCGGGACCGGCCGTTCAATCAAATAAGGCACTTCGTTGCCCGCGTTGTCATAGAGCCGCAGGTCTTCGAGCGCGGGGCGCGCGACATCGAGCGTTTCGACCGGCAGATTCAGCTTTATCAGGCCGGGCGCGGGCGCGGTGAATGGCTGCTCGTGCTGCCAGTCGGCGGGCAGGCCGGCGGCGTTGGCAGAACTGGCAACGGCCAGCGCGAAAACGCAAAGCCAATTCATCCACCGACCGAAACCGATTTTGTGCGGTGGGGCGAGTGTCCCCGCGAGCCGTTTGTACATTCCCGGATAAGGCTCGCGAGTACGCTCGCCCCACCAGAGCAGATTTCCCGAGTTGCTGCTATTTTGCCGTTTCATTTTTGGTTTCCTTGTCTTTGAGACCGGCGGAAAAAAAGCGTTGATAGGCAAACGACGCCAGCATGGCAATCACCGCGACGCCGATGAGCGCGCCGACGCGATAAAGCTGGCCGATCCGGGCGAGGTCGTGGAAGAAAAGTTTGAGCAACGTCGCGCTCAACAAGCCGATGGCGCTGTACCGCGCCGGCGGGATCTTCCTGGCAATACCGACCACCAGCAGCACGAGTGCAAATAGCGCCCAAGCGATGGAATAGGTCATGTCGCGCGCGAAGTTGCCGCTGAACTGGAACGTCAGCGTCGAGCCGGGCGCGCTGAAATAATCCGCGATTTCGATGTTCAGCAGCAGAAAGGCCAGCACCGTGCCCAAACCGGCAAGAATGGGCGGCGCGTTGGATTGCAAAATCAGATTTCGCGGCGGTGCCAGCAACCGCGCGCCGGCAAACAGGCAGACCGTCACGATGCCGTAGGCGTAAAGATACCAGTTGAGAATCGGCGTGGCGCTGCGCGCATGATATTCGAGCACGGCGGGATTGAACGCGAGGCGGACGAACGCGGCGACCAGCAGCCCGGCACCCACCAGCCGCAGACCCGGATGCGGTATCCGATGGAACAGCCACAGCAACGCCGCGCCTTCCAGCGCCCAGCCGATGGTGATCCATTGGCGGTCGAACTGGATCGGGAAAATCAGCGTGATGAAGAACAACGCCACGCCGCCGAACCAGGCCAGTTGCGTCATGCGCGCCGCGTTTGCCGCTGGAATTTTCTTCAATACCACGATCAGGCTCAACAGCGGCGGAACGGCAAATGCCGCGGGCAGCAGACCCATGACCTGGTTCGGATACGCTGCGGTCACGAGCCGGTGGATAAGGAAAAACTGGGGCAGGCCGGTCATCGCAGCGGTGGCCCACGGGACAACCCGGGCGCCAAACTTTTTCAGAAACAGGAACGGGAAGAGCGCAAACACGGCAAAGAACACGAGATACCACGTCAGCGGCAGGTTCGGCGATACGTTGGGGCTGGCCGCATCAAACCGGTTGAAGTGCCACGCGCATTCCAGCGCCGCGACGCAGGCCAGCCCGATGGCGGGCAGCCAGTCCTGTAGAAACATCTTCGCCACACCCAGCAACAACACGATCAGGAGCAGGGCCAGCCCGAAGACCGGCGACGGATTCGCCAGTTGCAACCGCAACGTGGCCATGATGAGCAGCAGAAACGGCAGCACGGCCGAGCAGGCCGGCAGGAGCGCGGCCAGGTTTTCCGATTGCAGGGCATCCTCGTTGAACGGAATGGCTTTGGCGAGCAAATCGGGTTTCAGTTTGCGCACGGCCCAGACACTGACGGTGACGAAAAAGACCGCGAAAGCGCCGAGCAGGAAAAAGGAGGTGGACAGCCCGGTAAGTTCCGCGGGGATTTTGAAAATCAACGCCCCGGTGGCGGCGAGGGTCAGCACCATCACGGCCAGCACCGGCAAGAGCGAGGCCATCACCACGGCCAGGCCGATGGCCAGCATGTCCACCAGCAGCACAAACGGCCAGACGATGAATGAAACTTCCGCGAGTTGGAAAATGGGGATGAGCACCAGCACGAGCGCCAACGGTGGAAAGATCTGGCTCCCCCACAACGACGCCGTGATGCCGCGCCGGCGTTGCAGCAACACGGGAAAAACCGAGTGAACGACAGCGAAGATGAAATAGAATGCCAGGGCTGCGTTCAACAACTCGTTGTTCAGGGATTTGGCCGTCCACGCGGCGAGCAACCCGAAGACCGCGAGGCCGGCGATGGGTTGGGCGGGGGCTATTTCGTCATCCAGCAGGACGAGCGCGGTAACAACGAGGTCAATCAGGAAAACGAAACCGAATATCAACCACGGCCTTTGCGCCAGCGGCGCGAAGGACAGGAACCATGCGGTAAAGACAAAGGCAACGGCCACCAGTCCAAAGGTGGAACCCGAAAGCCATTTGTTTGTCAGTCCACGAATTTTTAACCACCCGGCCGCCGCGAAATACAACACATTGAATCCGAGCAGGACGGCCAGGGCGACCAGGATTTTGTTGCCTTCAAAATATTTTCCCGTCTCGAAAAATTTCCCCGCCCAGCCGATTTGCATGAACGCGGTCCCGGCGGCGGCCAGCGCGGTCAGGAAATGCCAGCGCCGGTTCAGCGCCACCACAACGAGGCCGGTGTCGAGGATGGCGATGTAACCGAACAGGCCCAACGGATTATCTTGGCCCGTGGACAGCAGGATGGGCGTGAGGAAACCGCCCAACATGCCGAGAACGGCAACGACCATGGCATCGAGGCGCGCGGCGAGCAGGAACGCCGTTGTGGTGATGAGCGCCATCAGCAGGAAGGTGGGAATCACGTCAAAGAACTGAAACTTGTAAATCGAATGACATGCGAACGTGACGGCATAAAGAATCACCACGCCCGTCGCGCACAACGTTTGCGAAAGGGCGGGATAATTTTTCCGCGACATCACCACGCCGCCGACCAGCAAGCCGAGGCCGGTAAGAAAACCAAGCGCCACACGCAATTCGGGCGGGACGAGATTGTTGTCGAAGGAGTATTTTACGAAGAACGCCACACCGAGGAACAACGCCAGTCCGCCAATCCACGCGAACAGTTTCACGCCCATGAACTGTTCCCAATTGATGGCCGGAGCGGATGGGCGTGGAGCCGCCGGCGCCGGCCTTGGCGGCGTGGGCGCCGCGGATACGGGCGGCGGCGCAACGATGGGCGGCGGTTGGGGCGGAACAACGGGCTTGGGTACGGCGACCGGTTTGGGCAACGGCGGAATCGGCGGCACTTCGGCAACTTTTATCGTCGCTGCGACCGGTGCGGGCGCCGGTTTTGGGGCTGGTTCGGCTGGCTTTGCCGGTTCCTGTTTCAGCCGGATGACTTCTGCTTCCAGTTCGCTGAGACGAAAGGAAAGTTCCTCGAGGTGTCCCCTGGCCTGAACGGCGCGCACAATCAGCCAGACGGCCAGAGCAATGGGAACGCCGAGAACCACCAAGACGACGACAGGTATCATTTCCATAAAGTTTCCTTTCTGCGGGCGGAACGACTTGGTTGAACGCAGTTTGCGCCCCCGTGCGAGGTCTTGGCAAGCAGGAATGACCAAGCTTGCCTGACAACAGCGCGATGGGCGGAACGGCGTTGATTCCGGTTTGTTTTCACGCCACAACCATGGTGGGCGAGGTGCGGGAAAGGTTAATTGATAAAAAATGCGGTGGCTTCGTGAAAATCAATACGGCAAAGTCCGCAGATAAAGAGCGTTTTAGGCGGGTAAACGCGGATAAATCAAGCCGAAATGTCCTGTTGACTTCGTCCGAAAGTTTGATATTTTTTCTGCTCCTTTGCCCAGTTTTAAGATGAAAACGTATTTGCCAAAAGTGAATTTGGACCAGCGCAAGTGGCACGTCATTGACGCCGACGGCGCGGTGCTTGGCCGGTTGGCCGTGCAGATTGCCGACATTTTACGCGGCAAAAACAAGCCCGTCTTCACGCCGCACCTCGACGCCGGCGATTTTGTCGTGGTCATCAACGCCGAAAAAGTCCGCGTCACCGGCAAGAAGGAAACCGCCAAGGCATACATGAGCTACTCCGGCTGGAAAGGCGGCGAGAAATACACCACGGTTGCCCAGGTGCGCGCCCGGCATCCGGAAAAACTCATCCTGCACGCGGTCAAAGGCATGATTCCGAAAAACCGGCTCGGCAGCCAGTTGCTGACCAAACTCAAAGTGTTCAAGGGCGCGAAACATCCGCACGCCGCCCAGAAGCCTGAACCGCTCAAGGCCGCGGCTTGATTCTCCCAACCCTCAACCTCAACTGACAGATGGCTGAAACCAAAATTCCCGAATATCTCGGCACGGGACGGCGCAAGACCGCCATCGCGCGGGTCCGGCTCGCGTCCGGCAACGGCAAAATCACCGTCAACGGACGCCAGTTTGAAAATTATTTCACGCTCGAAACGCAGCGGGTGACTGCGACGCAACCGCTGACCGTCACCGGCACGGCGGAAAAGTTCGACGCGCGCATCAACGTCAGCGGCGGCGGGCCGAACGGCCAGGCCGGCGCGGTGCGGCACGGCATCGCCCGGGCGTTGCTGCAATTCGACGCGAACCTGCGGGGCGCATTGAAGGCCGAAGGCTTGTTGACGCGCGATTCGCGCATGAAAGAGCGCAAGAAGTACGGCCAGCCGGGCGCGCGCAAACGTTTCCAATTCTCAAAACGTTGATCGCACTGGAAATTTCCAAGCCCCGCTGGTTCAATCCGGCGGGGTTTTTTGTTGGAGTTCAAGCTTTAGCTTGTCTGGGTGACACGCTGAAGCGTGAACTCCAGCGCGATGCAATTTTTTCCTCTGCATTTTTGCATCCTTCCGGTAAAAGAAAGACAGAATGAACTTAAAGAGAGTCGCCATCATCGGCGCGTCCGGTTACTCCGGCGAGGAACTCGTCCGGTTGCTGCTGAACCATCCCCACGTGGAATTGGTGGCCGCGACCTCGCGCCAAAACTCCGGGCAAACGCTCGCACAGGTGTTCCCCAAATTTGCAAGCCATTCGCACGCAAAAACATTGTGTTTCACCGAGCCGAACACCGGGCTGCTCGCAAAGCAGGCCGACGTGGTGTTTCTCGCGTTGCCGCATGGCGTCGCCGCCGAATATGCCGTGCCGTTGCTCAATGCGGGCTGCATTGTGATTGACCTCAGCGCCGATTTCCGGCTCCGGAGCGCGGAAGTGTACAAGGAATTTTACGCGCACGACCATCCCGCGCCGGATTTGCTGGGGAAATCGGTTTATGGTTTGCCGGAAATTTACCGCGATGAAATCAAGAAATCGGTGCTCATTGCCTCCCCGGGCTGCTACCCGACCAGCATCCTGCTGCCGTTGATTCCGCTGCTGATGGCGGAGTTGATCAAGCCGGCCGGCATCGTTGCCGACTCATTGAGCGGCGTGAGCGGCGCGGGCCACAAGGCCGAGGTGGATTACCTGTTTTGCGAATGCAATGAAAGCGTGCGGCCTTACGCCGTGCCCAAGCACCGGCATTTGTCGGAAATCGAGGAACAACTTTCACTCGCCGCCGGAACCAAGGTCACCATCCAGTTCACGCCGCATTTGATCCCGGTGAACCGGGGCATTTTGACGACGCTCTATCTCACGCCGGAAAAGCACTTTTCCAATGCAACGGAAATGAATGCGCTGAACGAACAGATTGCGGCGTGTTACGCGGAGGCTTACGGTGACGAACCGTTCGTGCATTTGCTCGAAGGCAAGGCGCTGCCCGACACCAAAAATGTCGCCGGCACCAATGTCATCGAAATCGCGTGGCGGCTCGACCCGCGCACGGGCCGGCTCATCATGATGAGCGCCGAGGACAATCTGATCAAGGGCGCGAGCGGCCAGGCCATCCAGAGCATGAATCTGGTCTGCGGTTTTCCGGAAACGGCGGGATTGGTGTAAATCAGCCGTCGCCGCCGACGTAAGGAGGCTCATTTCAAACCCGAAATTCAAAATTCAAAATGGATCGGAGCCTCGTGACCTCGGCTGCTACAAAGACGAAAAAGGATTTGCATTGGAACGCGGCTGAGTACGCCGCGAATTCCGCCGTGCAACAAACCTGGGCGCGCGAACTCATCACGCAACTCCAGTTGCGCGGGGACGAGCACGTTCTCGATGTCGGCTGCGGCGACGGCAAGGTGACGGCGGAAATTGCGCGGGCCGTGCCGCGCGGTTCGGTCACCGGCGTTGATGCTTCGCCTTCGATGATCCGGTTCGCGCGAAAGGCTTTTCCACCGGGCCGGCATCCGAATCTGGAATTTCAGGTCATGGACGCGCGGGAAATCAAAACCGCCAATTTTTCTTCTCCCTCTCCGCCTCAAAAGGAGGAGAGGGCTGGGGCGAGGAGGCTGGTGGCTTCAAATTCAAAACCCCTCGCCCCAACCCTCTCCCCGCTCGGGCGGGGAGAGGGAGTCAAAAGCATGCCATTTGACATTGTATTTTCCAACGCGGCGTTGCATTGGGTGGACGATCATCGGACATTTTTGCGGGGTGCAGCCTCGGTTTTGCGTCCGGGTGGGCAGCTCGTCGTTTCCTGCGGCGGCAAAGACAACGCGCACGATGTTTTCGTTGTATTGCGCTCCGAGATGCGGCTCAAACGCTGGCGCGAATTTTTTCGTCAACTCGAAGCGCCGTATTTTTTTTACTCGCCGGCAGACTACGAAAAATGGCTGCCGCGATTTGGCTTCAGGTCGCGCGGCGTCAGGCTGTCACCCAAGGACGCGGTTTACGACGGGCGCGATGGTTTTGCCGCGTGGCTGCGCACGACGTGGTTGCCTTACACGCAACGCGTGCCGGAAGATTTGCGTGAGGAATTCATCGCCGCCGTCACGGACCGCTACATTGCGAAACATCCGCCGGACGATGCCGGGCGCGTCCACGTCCGCATGGTGCGGCTGGAAATTGACGCGGTTAAGGTTTGAACATTTGCTACCAACCCGGAGCCAAAATGAAAATCCCCTATTTTGAAGTGGATGCCTTTTCCAGCAAACTGTTTGGCGGAAATCCGGCAGGCGTTTGCCTGCTGGAACAATGGTTGCCGGATGCGGTGATGCAGAACATTGCCGCCGAGAACAATTTTTCCGAAACCGCCTTCATCGTGCCGCGCGGCCCGGACTTTGATCTGCGCTGGTTCACGCCGGTTCTCGAAATCGATCTTGCCGGCCATCCCACGCTGGCATCCGCGTTTGTGTTGTTCAACGAGGGAAAGTCCTCGGGCGATTGCATCCGCTTCCACTCGCGCAGCGGAGAACTGGCGGTCACCCGCAAAGGTGATGTGCTGGAAATGAATTTCCCCGCGCGACCGGCGGTGCCGTGCGCGGTGCCGGAAGCGTTGGTGCGCGGGCTGGGCAAAAAGCCGGATGCTGTGTTCAAGGCGCGTGACTACCTCGCCGTGTTTCCAACGGAAACCGAGGTGCGTTCGCTGCAACCTGATTTCGAGGCGTTGCAAACGCTTGACGCTCTGGGGATCATCGCCACCGCTCCCGGCAACGATTGCGACTTTATTTCGCGCTTCTTCGCGCCGGCGGCGGGCATTGCGGAGGATCCAGTGACCGGCTCGGCGCACTGCACCCTGATTCCGTACTGGTCGCAGCGGCTCAACAAGACGAAACTTTTCGCCCGCCAGATTTCAAAGCGCGGGGGTGAACTATTTTGCGAACAAGCGGGCGAACGAGTATTGATCGGCGGAAAAGCCGTGCTTTACCTGCGTGGCCAGATTGAAATAAATGAAGTGTAGCGTGTTCAACCATGAATTCGAAATTCAAATCCATCAAGGGTTCCATCGTCGCGCCTAAAGGCTTCCTCGCCAATGGCGTGTTTTGCGACATCAAACGCCTCGGCACCGGCACAGGCTCGAACAAGGGCCAAAAGCGCGATCTCGCGCTGATTGTGTCCGAGGTGCCGGCAACGGTTGCCGGCATGTTCACGACCAACCAGGTTTGTGCCGCACCGGTGAAGGTTTGTGTCGAGCGCGTCAAGAAAGGATCCGCCCGGGCCATCGTTGTCAATTCCGGCAACGCCAACGCCTGCACCGGCAGGCAGGGTTTGCAGGACGCCCGGGAGATGGTTCGCTATACCGAGCGCGCGTTGAACTTTCCGCAAGGCTCGGTTCTGGTCGGCTCGACCGGGCGCATCGGAGTCCCGCTGCCGATGGATAATGTTCGCGCGGGAATCATTGAGGCGTGCGTCGAATTGGGTTCAACCGCCGCCCACGCCGCCCACGCCGTCGAAGCCATCATGACCAGCGACACGCGGCCCAAGCAAATCGCGGTTGAATTCAAGCTCGGGGGGAAAACCGTCCGCCTGGGCGGCATTTGCAAAGGCGCGGGCATGATTCAGCCCGGGATGAGTACAAACGGCCAGCGGCCCGCTGCGCTGTCCAACGTCGGACTACACGCGACGATGCTTTGTTTCATCACAACGGACGTGGTGGTTGAAGCCAGAGCGCTTCAAGCCGCATTGCAAGAGGCTGTCGCGCAAAGCTTCAATCGCATCACCGTGGACGGCGATATGAGCACGAACGACACGGTGCTGGTACTGGCGAATGGGCTGGCGGGGAACCCTTTATTGGGAGGGCGAGCGTCCTCGCGAGCCCAAATCTCAAAAAGCCAGGGCTCGTCAGGAGCCTCGCCCTCCCGCGACTTGGTGGCGTTCCAATCTGCTCTTAATCACGTCTGCCTGGAACTCGCCAAAATGATTGTTCGGGATGGTGAGGGCGTGCATCGCGTCGTGACGGTGCGTGTGAATGGTGCGAAGACGGTGGCGGATGCCGATGCCGCGGTGCGCGCGGTCGCCAACAGTCCGCTGGTCAAAACCAGCTGGCATGGCGGCGACCCGAATTGGGGCCGCATCATTGACGCGCTCGGCTATTCACCGGCAAAAATCGTCGAGGAAAAGGTGGACATCGGCTACAGCATGCCAGCCAGCCAACAGATTTTGTGGAGTCTCAAACGCGGCCAGCCAACGAAGACGACGTTCAAGCAACTTTGCGCTGCCGTCGCGCCGAAGGAGTTTGATCTGCACATCAACCTGAATCTCGGCAAGGCCGGCGCGGTGATTTACGCCGCCGATTTGACGGAAGCATACGTGGATTTCAACAAGGGCGACGTGGGCGATCCGGGTTCGCTCGGCGGCTGAATCATTTCGGAGGGACGAGCTCCGCGAGTCCCTGACTGAAGCGCCCGAGAAATTTGGGGCTTGTGGAACTCGCCCCTCCGATATTGAAACAAAAAAGCCGCTGGATTGCTCCAGCGGCTTTGAATTCTCTCCGTGGCCTTAATTTGCCGTGCGTCCCGAGACACCTTTGGTGCCTTTGGCGATAGCTTTGGCAGATTGCTTGGGACGCAACTCGCGAGAAGCTGCCCCGGCGCGCCACATTTCGGAGTTGTGGATCTGGCCCAGCTCCTTCTGCAACTGCACCTGGTAGTTGCGTGCGCCGCAGGCGGAGAGCACGCGGGCGCATTCCTTGCCCGATTTGACGCGCTGGTAAAGTTCCTTGAACACCGGCAGGGTGGCCTGCTTGAACCTGGGTTTCCAGTCGAGCGCGCCGCGCTGGGCGGTGGCGGAGCAATTGGAATACATCCAGTCCATGCCATTTTCATCCACGAGCCGGATGAGGCTCTGGGTAAGTTCCTCGACGGTTTCATTGAACGCCTCGCTCGGCGAATGGCCGTGGGCACGGAGCACGTCGTATTGCGCCTCCATGATGCCGGCCAAGGCGCCCATCAACACGCCGCGTTCGCCGGTGAGGTCGCTGAACACTTCATGCTGGAACGTGGTGGGGAACAAATAGCCGGAGCCGATGCCGATGCCGATGGCGAGGCAACGCTCCTCGGCGTGACCGGTGGCGTCCTGTTCGACCGCGAAACTCGAATTGATGCCCGCGCCGGTAAGAAAATTGCGGCGGACATTCAGGCCGGAACCCTTCGGGGCGACCATGATCACATCCACGTTTTTCGGCGGGATGACGCCGGTCTGTTTCCTGTAGGCGATGGAAAAGCCGTGCGAGAAATACAGCGCGGCGCCGGGCTTGAGATTTTTCTTCACGACCGGCCAGATCGTGCGCTGGGCGGCGTCCGAAACGAGCATCTGGACGATGGTGCCCTTTTGCACCGCTTCCTCGATGTCGAACAAGGTCTTGCCGGGCTTCCAGCCGTCCTTCACGGCGCGGTCCCAGTCGCGTTTGAACGCCCGGGCCTGGCCGACGATGACGTTGAAGCCGTTGTCGCGCAGGTTCAGTCCCTGCGCCGGGCCTTGCACGCCATAACCGATGATGGCGATGGTTTCGTTCTTGAGCACCTTGCGCGCCCGGGCCATCGGGAATTCCTTGCGCGTGATGACCTTTTCCTTCGTTCCGCCGAAATCAATAATTGCCATAATGTTTTTTAAGTTGAGAGTTGATGGTTGAAAGTTGAGTGCTTGCTTAACTTGAAGCTGAAAACTTGATGCTTGAAACTATTTTCTTGGCAAGGCGACCTTGCCGGTGCGCGTGATTTCCTGCACGCCGAACGAATCCATCAGGCTGATGAATTTCTCCACCTTGCTTTCGGCGCCGGTGATTTCGATGGCGAGGCCCTTGGGCTGCACATCCACGATTTTGGCGCGGAAAATGTCCGTGATCTGCATGACCTCGGCGCGCGATTTCGAGTCCACCACCACCTTGACGAGCACCAGTTCGCGATCCACGTATTCGCCCTCGCGGAAATCCTGCACCTTGATGACGTCCGGCAGCTTGTTGAGCTGCTTGACGATTTGTTCCAGCGTGGCCTCGTCGCCGTGGGTGACGATGGTCATGCGCGACGTATCGGGATCCTGGGTCGGGCCGACGTTGAGGGTGTCAATGTTGTAGCCGCGACCGCTGAACAGGCCGGCCACGCGCGTGAGCACGCCGAACTTGTTCTCCACCAGCACTGAAATGGTATGTCGCATAAATCCGATTGTGTCGGGAAATGAAGGCTAACAACACACCCGCACCCGGTCAATTTGCAATTTCAATTGGATTTGCACGGTGGGATTCCAAAGCTAAATCGAGCAATTGATGTTTTCACGCTCTTTTCAAAAGAACGGGGGGTGTTCTTTTTCTTCCGCCACCGGCGTCAGCGGGCTGTGGTTCCAATCAGCGATGCGGCCTAATTTTTCAACTGACAATATTTGCATTCGATGCCGATGACGGCGATTTAATCCGGATGATTGCCAGCCGGCAGATCAAGACAAAGGCAGCGAAACCGGCCAGCCACAATCCCAGAATCAAGCTTGCCGGTTTGTAAATGAACTCCAGTGTTCCGTTTCCAGCAGGGACAACCACGCCGCGAACGGCATAGTTTGCCCGGAGAACCGGCACGGGTTTACCATTCCAATATGCCCGCCATCCCTTGTCCCAATTATCAGCCAGCACAACCAACCCCGGCGTTTCCATATGCACTGATATCCTGATGCGCGTCGGAATTTCGTTTGTGATTTCGGCGGTGCCGCGACACAAGATGGGCAGTGCGACGGCCGATTCCACATAGGCCACGTCGGCAGGATTAAATTGCGGCGAAGCCAACGCTTCCAATTCTTCGCCATCACTGGTTGTTGTTGTAACCGACTTGGGAACAAATACACGTGGAAGGGCGTTGGAATTGATCAAGACCCAATAGTCGTTTCCTTGAAACAGCGGATGAAATGGCGCAAAAGAATCACCGCGAAAAATGGCGTATCGAACGCCAAGCATATCCAGAACAGGCGAAAATTTAACAGTGCTTGGTGGAACGGCGTTTCCTTTCGGTACCAAAAATTGAGTGGCGGCATAAGGCTTTTCTCCGCCAGGTTTAGCCGTTAATTTCAACAAATCCACCATTCGCATCGGATCAATGGCGTCGTATCCTCTGATATCATTTAAACCCTGCATCATGGCCAGCGATGCCGGCAGACAACGGAAACCAATCACCCGGCCCGGAACGGATTTGGCGACCTCGTCCAAAACTGAAATCCTTGGATAATAAAGCGCGGGATCACATTGTGCGCTGCGGCCATGGCCAAACCACAACAGGTCTCCCATCAAAAAAACCACCAACACCGGAAACCAACGGAAACGCCCGGCCTTTTGAAACCATAAAAACAACCATCCCCCAAAGCCCAAGCCGCAAAGTACCGCCATGATGGTGTAATGGTGGATGAACCATGCTTGAATCTGTTCCACATTCGTGGTGATTTGATCGGAACCCCATCTTTTCTGGTAGAAGGCATCGAATTTGGGTTGTGTCGTGATGGCTTCAGGCAAGACGAGGGAACGATAGACGCACCAACCGCAAAGTGCGGCCAGCAAGACAGTTGGCAACCAAAACCACCATCGTCGCTGGATTGGCCCGTGCAAAAGGGTTTCCAGTCCGAGGGCGGTCAGGGCGAGAATCGCAAAGGATGTCAGAAACACGAGGCGGTTGTGTGACATCATGTTCAATCCGGGCAAACGCAACAGATTAACGAAACCCGGAACATTCAGAGCCCAACTCAGACCGAAGAACGCGAGAAAAATCCAGAATGCATTGATCGCGCGATGACGCCGGCTGCACCACGCCAGGGGGGCGACCAGTAACGTGGCGAATACACCGGTGTAGGCAGCGGTTGTGCTTTCCAGTAGATTTGTTTTGTCCCCGATAAAGGTGCTGCCTTGTTCGGTGGTGCCGTAGATGTCAGGCAACACCACTTGCGGCAACGCGGCCAGTCCAACCGGGGGCCGTTCCTCTGTGCCTTCACTGCGATGCACCATCCGGGAACCTGATTGTGCGTATTCCAGCAATGGCAACAAGTGCGGAGCGGCCAGCAAAAACCCAAGCCCCCAACCAAGAATCAGTGTCCCGCTTGCCGTCCAAAAATTCCGGTGAAACCATCCACCGGGATGTGCGTCCCACAAACACCAAATTGCAAAAATTCCGGAACCCAATAGTACTTGTCCGGCGAGGTCAATCTGTCCGCTGGTTAATACTAAAAACGTCACGACGCTTAAGCCGATGGCGGCCAAGGGACTTGCGCCACGTATCGTTTTGTCAACCAGCAAGAAAATCCATGGCAGCCAATATACCGAGGGAAGACCCAGCCAAAGAACAAAAAAGGCCGTCAAAGGATAACACCAACCACAAACGGCCGCTGGCCAAAAGGTGACCCGCAGTGATTTCCGGCAAAAGAAATACATTCCGGCACCCGCCACCAGCGCGGCGAAGAGTTGCACCCACGCCAGAATTACCGGCGACTTCGTACAGCATTCCAAGAGTAGAAAAAGCGAACACTTCGGCCACACAAAAGGAACGCCCCCGTATTGATAAGGAGCCCATAACGGAAACCGGCCTTGGTGAATTTCTGAAGCCGCAAATCGCCGCGCAGGTTCAAATTGGGTTACCAGGTCGCTTAATATTATATTGTGCGGTACGATTTTCACCGTTTCCGGAGTTGGTGGGATGTAAAAACCTTTCAGAGTAAGAATATCCAAAGGCAGCAGCACTTTTTTCCCAATCAACGAAGGGCCATATAGAATTGCCTGTCCCAAAACAATGCCGGCCCCGACAATGAGCAACTTCAAAAGTTTGTTTCCCGTATTTTTTTTGTTTTCGCTCATGACCGGCAATTTATCCGAAAAACATCAGTCAAAAGAACGGGTTGTGCGCCTTTTCTTCCGCCACCGTCGTCAGCGGGCCGTGGCCGGGGCAAAGCAACGTCTCCGCCGGCAGCGTGAAAATTTGTTCGCGCACCTTTTGCCTCGCCAGATCCCACGACTGGTTGCCGCGCCCGATTGACCCGGCGAAAATCGCATCGCCCACAATCGCCACGTGCGGCGCGTCCTCCGGCCACGTGCCAATGATATAGGTCACGCCATCTTCCGCGTGGCCGGGGGTTTCACGGTTCGTGATGCGCAGGCTGCCGAGCATGATGAAATCGTTGCGCCGGTTGCGATGTTGTGGCGGGGCGCCCCGGGCATCCGTGTGCAGATGAATTTTGGAGAAGCGTTCGCGAATCGGCTGCAGACCCGCCACGTGGTCCTCGTGCGTATGCGTGATGAACAGGTGTTTGAGTTGAAGCTGATTTTCCTCAATCAGCTTGAAAACGGGCGCGGCATCCCAGCCGGTGTCGAACAACGCGGCATCACGCGTGACTTCGTCCCAAATCAAATAACAATGCACCGTGTTGCCGCCTTCGGTCGTGCTGATTTGCCGCAGCTCGCGCCAGAGGCTCAAATCCTTTTCCGCCGGATGCCAGCCGTTGGCAATGCCTTCCAGCCTGGCCGGATTCAGCCCGATAAGATTCGCCAGCGCCGTGAAATCCGGTCGCTTGCCGGGTTGTCCGGTTGCTTCCAGCGCGGACAGTTCAGTTTCGGGAATTCCCGCCGCGGCTGCCGCAATTGCGGCTGAAACGCCGCTCATCGCCCGTGCCTTGCAAATAATATCACCCAGATGATCTTCAAGATTCACGAGGGAACGGTAGCGGTCAGTACCAATGACCGCAAGCATGCGACTTGACGCCGGCGAATGGTATGCTAGGAATTGAACGGGAATCAGAACCGCATGTTTCATTCAAAGGACGAAAAAGAACGCGAGCGTTTCTACCTGCTGCCGGGCATGGGCGGGCGGGAAGCCCGCCGCAAACACCTTTACTTCCTGAGATGGTCCGCCATCGCCGCGTTGGGGATATCGGCGATTTTGGCGGCGGTGATGTATTTATTGAATCGTCTTGGCTTTTGAGCGGCGCACTTGACCCGCCGGGGTTTGTTGTTAGCATGCGCGTGGATTTCAATGAAGTTTTTCCGTTTCATTACAATTTTGGCGGCGGCTTTTGGTTTCAACTGGCCGTTGCACGCGGAATTGGTTGATGCCATCAAGGCCGTGGTGAATAACGGGGTTGTCACATATGCGGAAGTCGAGGAATTCATCGCGCCGGCGGCCCAGGCGTTGCAGCGGGATTATGCCGGCCAGCCGGACCTGTTCCGGCAAAAACTTGGCGACGCGCTTAACGACGGTCAGGAGCAATTGATCGAGCGGCAGTTGATTCTGCATGACTTTGACACGGAGGGCTACCGGCTGCCCGAGACCGTCGTGGACGAACTGGTCCAGGATCGCATCCGCGAACGGTTCGGCGACCGCATCACGCTGATGAAGACGCTTCAGGCGCAGGGCGAGACGTTCGAAAAATTCCGCAGGGAGGTGCGCGAACAATACATCGTTTCCGCGTTGCGCGCCAAAAGCACTGCGCCGGAAAAAATCATCATCTCGCCCTACAAGGTTGAAACCTACTATCTCGTCCACCAGGATGATTTCAAAGTTGAGGACGAAGTCAAATTGCGCATGATCGTGCTCAACAAAACTTCCGGCGACGACACCAACACGGTGCGTTTGGCTGGCGAAATCCTTGCCCAAATCAAGGAAGGCGCGACGTTTCAGGAAATGGCCTCCGTTTATTCGCAAGATTCGCAGCGCAGCCAGGGGGGCGATCGGGGCTGGGTCGAACGCTCCTTTTTGCGCAAGGAACTCGCCGACATCGCCTTCGCGCTCAAACCCGGCCAGGTCAGCGATGTGATTGAAATGCCCGAAGCCTGCTACCTCATGCTGGTCGAGCAAGCGCGCCCCGCGCACGTCAAACCGCTCAACGAAGTGCGTGATGACGTGGAGTTGACCCTCCGCACCCAGGCGCAGAAACAACTCGAACAACAGTGGATTGAGCAGTTGAAAAAGAAAATGTTCATCCGCTTGTTCTAAATTCCGCTGTGAGTTGGGAACATTTTTTCTCTCAACTCTCAACCAACAACTCTCAACTTTAATGACTGGCTGGATTGGCATCACGCTTGGCGATGTCACAGGCATCGGCCCCGAAGTCGCGCTCAAAGCCATCGCCGCTGAAACCGCCAGCGATCAAACGCGCTACCTGCTGATTGGCGACAGGGATTGCGTGCTTCGCCTCAACCAAAAGCCCGGACTCAATCTGCCGCTGAAAAATTTTTCCAATTACGGCGACTCCGGCCGGTTCTTCGTCACGAATCCATTGGCCGAACCACTGCCGGAAAAATTGCCCGCCGGTTCACCCGTTGCCGCGCACGCTGCGGTTGCGTCACTGCGTGATGGCGCCGAACGCTGCCTCCGCCACGAACTGGACGCGCTCGTCACCGCGCCGGTCAACAAGGAATCCATCATCCGCGCCGGCCACAAATTCACCGGCCAGACTGAATTTCTCTCCGGACTCGCCAACGCCAGGCGCACCGTGATGATGCTGCTCGGCCACGACGAACGCGGACGCTGGTTGCGTGTCGCGCTGGCCACGATTCACATTCCGCTCAAGACCGTCGCTGAAAAACTCACACCGGAAAAACTCGCGCTCGCCATCGAGCTGGCGGTGCAAGCGTGCCGTGATTTGCAACTGCCGCGTGCGCGGGTGGCCGTTTGCGGTCTGAATCCGCACGCGGGCGAAGGCGGGCAATTTGGTGATGAAGAAACAAAAATCATCACGCCGACGGTTCTCGCCGTCCAAAAACGTGGACTCGACGTTATTGGCCCGTTGAGTGGCGACACAGTTTTTCATCATGCCCTGCAGGGGGATTTTGATGTGGTTGTCGCGATGTATCACGACCAGGGGCTCGCGCCGCTGAAAGCCGTCGCGTTTGACACCGGTGTGAACTGGACGCTGGGTTTGCCGTTCATCCGCACGTCGCCCGACCACGGCACGGCTTACGACATCGCGGGAAAAGGAATCGCCAATCCCTCGAGCATGATTGCCGCCATTCGACTGGCGAAGCAACTGGCGAAAAGCCGCGCGTGATTTGTGGTAGCACCCGCGTCCCGCGGGTCGTTTCGGGCGTCGCGCCCGAAACTGACGGCTGGCACAGGTTATTGGTGCTTGTGCCGATTGTCAGCCATTCTCCGTTTACCGTGGCAATTCGGTCCCGATGTATCGGGAAGTTAAACCCGCCGGAGGCGGGTGCCGCCGATTAACCGCCAATCAACTCGCGGACTTTGGATTTGATATCACCGCCGCGCATCAACGATTCGCCCACCAGAATGGCCTTGGCGCCGCACTTCTTCAATCGTTCCACATCCCCGCGTGTATGAATGCCGCTTTCGGCAACCAGTAAGGTGGGACAGGCATCCTGCCTGTCAGAAACAGGCTGGAAGCCTGTTCCACCTTTTAATTTTGCCGCCAGCCATTCCGTTGTCGCCAGGTCCACCTTGAAACTTTTCAAATTGCGGTTGTTCACGCCGATGAGGCTGGCGCCAATTTTCATCGCCCGGGCCAGTTCCGTCTCATCATGCACTTCAACCAGCGCGGCCAGGCCCGCTTCCACCGTGAGTGAGTGGAACTTTTTCAATTGTTCGTCGCTCAAGATGGCCACGATGAGCAGAATGGCGTCCGCGCCCCACTCGATGGCTTCGAGGATTTGCCGCTCATCAATAATAAAATCCTTGCGCAGCAGCGGCAGCTTCACGGCGGCGCGGATTTGCCGGAGATGATCGAGCGAACCCTGAAAAAACTTCTCGTCGGTCAAAACGGAAAGGCAATTTGCGCTCGCCGCTTCGTATTCCTTCGCAATGCGAACCGGATCGAAGTCGTGGCAAATCACCCCTGCCGACGGCGACGCCTTTTTGACCTCGGCAATCAACGCGATGTCGCCGTGTCGCGGGTGTTGCAACGCCGCGACAAAGTCACGCTGTTCGTCGCGTTCGAGCAACGCGTCGCGCAAATCGCCGGCGGCGATGAGTCGCGGGGGCAATTTCGCGACTTCGCGTTTCTTTTCTTCAACGATGGTGTCGAGGATGTTCATTGGTCAACAGTTAGTGGTCAATCGTCAGTAGTTAATAGCGCTAGTTGCTACTGACTACCAACTATTGGCTACTAACCCATTTTATTCCTCATCATCTTTCACTCCCTGCATTCGTTTCAACGGGCAGCCGGCGCGCAACCAGCCGTTCACGAACGCATCCAAATCGCCGTCCATCACCGCTTGAACATTGCTCGTTTCCACGCCGGTGCGCAAATCCTTCACCATGCGGTAGGGCTGAAAGACGTAGCTGCGAATCTGGTTGCCCCACGAGATGCTGCCCTTCTCGCCGTAAAACCGTTCCATGTCGGCCTTCGCCGCGTCCAGCCGTTGCGCGAAAATCCGCGACAGCAAAAGCCGCATCGCGGTGGCGCGGTTTTGATGCTGTGAACGCTGGGTCTGCGACGCGACGACGAGACCGGTTGGAATGTGCGTGATGCGCACGGCGGTTTCGACCTTGTTCACGTTCTGGCCGCCCTTGCCGCCGGAACGGAACGTGTCCACCTGGAATTCATTCGGCGGGATGACGATGTCGGTCGAGGATTCCTCGATTTCCGCAATCACGTCCACGCTGGCGAAACTCGTGTGACGGCGTTTGTTGGCGTCGAACGGCGAGATGCGCACCAGCCGGTGCACGCCGCGTTCGGCCTTGGCAAAGCCGTAGGCGTTTTCACCCTGGAGCAGCATCGTGATGCTTTTAAGCCCCGCGCCTTCACCGGGCAGCGCGTCGGTGACTTCAACCTCCCAGCCGCGTGATTCGGCCCAGCGCTGATACATGCGCGACAGCATTTCCGCCCAATCCTGCGCCTCGGTGCCGCCGGCGCCGGCGTTGATGCTGAGGATGCAATTCTTCCGGTCATGCGGGCCGCTGAGAAAAACCTTCAGTTCCAGCGCGTCGAGTTCCTTGAGAAATTTCGCTAGGTCGCGCGTGAGTTCCTGTTCCACCTGCGCCTGCGCTTCGGGCGGTTCGGCCTCGCCGAGTTCGAGCATGACGCGGAAATCGTCCAGTTGCTTTTCCGCCTGGAGCAGCGGCTCGATTTTGTTGCGGAGGGAATTGGCCTCGTCAATCAGCCCTTGCGCCTTTTCGCGGTTGTTCCAGAAATTGTCGGCGGCCATGAGCGAATTGAGTTCGCCCAGACGTTTTTGCGTGGCGGGAACGTCAAAGAAACCTCCGCAGATGCGTGAGTTTCCCGGCGGCGGTGGCAATGTCAATTTTAACCGTTTCGAACATGGCGGCGGAGAATACCGGAGTTGGATGCTGGAAGCCAGAAGGGAAAAGACTTTTGACACGAATTTTACGAATTGACGCGAATCGAAAATTGGCAGAGACGGCTCGCCGAGACTGTCACAAAAATTTTTTCATCGTAGCAGCCGACGTTAGTCGGCTCACTTTTATAGGGTTTTGCATGAGATTGGAGCGGACTCACGTCCGCTGCTGCAAGTTTTGAGACGCGCTTGGCAGCGCAGCCCTACCGCCAATTATGGAATCAACCACCGGTTTGTGACGGGACCGGGTGCAAGTGCCCCGTTTATCACTTCTCGATTTGCCCGTTGAAATCCTTCGCTGGTTACTTGCATCGCCGAGCCGTCGGCCATGCCAATGTTGCCCACGCCATGATGCCGGTCTTTGGTCCAGGCGATAGTTTGATTGGTCCAAAGCAGGATTCCCGGCTGAACGGGCTTACCATTCACCAACAGGTTGTCATCACCGACCATTATCATTTGCGGATAAGTTTCGACCGCGTCCGGATTGAGGAAATAACTGATGTTGGCATCGCTGAAGCCGGTTGAGAAATTGGTTGCGTAAGTCCGGTGAGTATCCTCCGGGCAAAGCAAGATTTTGGGCGTGCTCAATTCATTGGACATCACCTGGAAACAGGCGGCGACATTTCCTGTGGCAACTAACTCCATCGCACCACCATTCGTCACCAAAACTGCCATTGGATATTTATCGCCGTGGTCGCCTTCCCAAAGCCGGTAAGCAATGCCGATTTGCTTTAAATTGCTTACACAACCGATACGCACATGTTTTCTTTTTGCCGCGGCTAATGCCGGCAAAAGCAAGGCAACAGCAAAGGCCATAACGAAGATGACCACCAAAACCTCCGTCAGCGTCAGCGCACGGTTTCGTTGATGGGAAAAGCGCGGCTTCATGGCAGCACAAGGCGGTTGGTGGCGATGCCGGTTTGCTGAAGCGCCTTTTGTAAAAAGTCTGTGGTGACTTGCTGAACGCAGCCATCAGCCATGCCGATGTTGCCGACGAATTTGTGCCGTGCCTTGGTCCATGTGACCGGAGCATTGGTCAGCAGTTGCAGCACGCCGGATTTTACCGGAATACCGCTGATGGCAAGATTGTCGTCGCCAGAGAGAAACATCTGCGGATTGGTATCGTTGGTAACATCCAAGCCAACGAAGTAGCTGATGTGTGAGTTGCCGAAGCCTGTGGAAAAATTGGTCGCCCAAACCCGGCGAGTGTCTTCCGGACAAAGCAGGATTTTTGGTGTGCTCAACTCATTGGACATCACTTGGAAACAGGCGGCGACATTTCCTGTGGCAACCAATTCCATCGCACCGCCATTCGTTACTGAAACCAACATTGGATTATTTGTCATTGTTGTCGCCTTCCCAAAGCCGGTAAGCAATGCCGATTTGCTTGAGGTTGCTGATGCAGTTAATTCTCTGTCTGCCATTATGGCCGACGGTAACGAGGGCTGGTAAAAGTAGCACGAAAAGAACAGCCAGCGTTGCAATGACCACTGTCGCTTCCGTTCGCGTCAGCGCTTGGTTTCGTTGATGGGAGAAGCGCAATTTCATGGTCGTTTGATGGAATTCATGAGCCAATGGGGGTTGAGCATACTCTATGCCGTGACATTTTCCGCTTCAAGCAGACCCTGCGGAAGTGAAAAGGGAAAAAATCTCACGCACTTTTGCGTGAAGTTCACGCATTTGGTTTCACGACAGCGCAGCAGTTCGTTGATTGGCGGAGCCCGGTTTCATGGCCGCGACCGGCTTTATTTGCCGGCCTTGACCAGCGACAGCGCCGTGAGCAGCAGAACTACAATTATAATCCCCACAATACCGACACCAATCCAGAAATAGATGCCACCCCGGTTGCGCTTTTTGGAAAACTCCTTGCTGGTGTCGAAACCTGGCGGGCGTCCACCGCCTTCCAGTTCGCTCAAGCTGACGCCGCGCGGTATGACCATGGTGGCTTCCGCCTGCTTTTTGGCTGGGCCGGGAGCGGGGGCCGTGGCTGGCGCGGAAGCAGCCTTTTCGGTTTCCAGTTTCAATTCAACCTGGCCGAGCCGCAGCGTCTGGCCGGGCTTCAAAACACGTTCGGTGATTTGTTCGTCGTTGATGAACGTGCCGTTCGTCGAATTGAGGTCTTTGATGACGATATCACTGCCGCGCAACAGCACTTCGCAATGATGGCTGGAGACGGACGACTCGGCGATTTGAAACATGTTATCCTCGACGCGGCCAATCGTGGTGCGATCCACGTTCAGCTCGTGTGCGCGGCCGTTCAGGCCTTGAGTCAGAATAACAAGTTTGGCCATGGACTTACGATAAGCCGATTATGGTCACGGCGCGTTTCAAGTCAAACCGAAATCGTGGAAAATGGTTTTTTTAACCCCGCCGCTCAATCAGCGCGCGGAATTCAGCGAACAACGGCGTCGAATCGTGCGGCCCGGGCGACGCTTCGGGATGATATTGCACGCAAAAAACCGGCTTGGTCTTGTGGCGCAGGCCCTCGACGGTTTGATCGTTCAAATTGATGCGGTTCACCGCAACGTTGGAGGCCAGCGATTTCGCGTCCACGGCAAAGCCGTGGTTTTGCGCCGTAATTTCGACCCTGCCGGATTCCAGGTCCTTCACCGGCTGGTTTGCGCCGCGATGACCGAACTTGAGCTTAAAGGTTTTTCCGCCGAGCGCCTGTCCGAGAATTTGATGGCCCAGACAAATCCCAAAAATCGGCACGCCGCTGTCCACCAGGGTCTTTACTTCGTGCACAATGTAGTTGAGTGCCGCCGGGTCGCCGGGGCCGTTGGACAGAAAAATGCCCGCCGGTTTGTGTTTAAGCGCATCGCCGGCGGTGGCCGTGGCCGGTAAAACCTGAACACTGAAACCATGCTGCCGAAGCCGACGCAGAATGTTGTATTTCATTCCGTAATCGAAGGCGACGATGGGAATGTCAGCCGGCGGCAATGGCTGGCGCAACTGGCGCGCATTGGCCGGTTCATTGCCGACCGCCAGCTTGAAACTCGCGCTCTGCTCGTCTTTTTCGTCCCAGCGGAACGCGGCCTTGTGCGTGACTTCCTTGACGTAGTCCACGCCGACAAAAACGAATTCCTTCGCACGCTTGACAGCTTCCGCCTCGCTCAAGCCTGCGGTCGAAATAAATCCATTCAGCGCACCACGCACGCGGAGTTTCTTGGTCAGTGCGCGGGTGTCAATTCCCTGAATTCCCGGAACCCCGTTTTTTTTGAGGTATTCCGCGAGCGAAGAATCCGCGCGCCAGTTGCTGACGACGGGCGAGAGTTCGCGGATGACAAAGCCGGCCACGTGCGGCCGCCACGACTCCACGTCCACCTCGTTAACGCCGTAATTGCCGATGAGCGGATACGTCATCGTGACGATCTGTCCTTTGTAGGACGGGTCGGTGAGGATTTCCTGGTAACCGGTCATGGAAGTGTTGAAGCAGACTTCGCCGCAGGCGGACGCGCGCGCGCCGAAACCTTGTCCGTGAAACACGGAACCATCTTCAAGTGCCAGAATTGCTTTCATTGCCGATTAACGACTGTGCGCGATGCTAGGCGAGTGACGCTGCGGGTCAAGTGTGAAGCTGGGTTTTCACGCGGCGACCGCTTCGGCCTGTTCCGTCCAGACTTTTTTCCCGCCGACGATGGTGGCCACTGCCCGGCCCTTGAATTTCCAGCCGAAGAACGGGCTGTTCGACGATTTGCTCGCGGTTTCGTCGCGCTCAAAAATCCATTCCCGATCCAGATCAAAGACAGTCACATCCGCATCCGCGCCGACACCGAGCGTGCCTTTTTTCAAATTCAGCAGTCGCGCCGGATTTACCGTGTATTTCACAATCAAATCGGGGAGCGAAATGCGTTTGGCGTGAACCAGTTGCATGAGCGCCAGCGCCAGCTCAGTTTCCAAACCGGTGATGCCGAACGGCGCATAATCGAATTCCACTTCCTTTTCGTAATCGCAGTGCGGCGCGTGGTCGCTGCACAAAATTTCAATCGTGCCGTCGGCCAGCCCTTCTAAAATTGCCTCGCGGTCGCGCGTGGAGCGCAACGGCGGATTCATTTTGAAATTCGTGTCGTAAGCCGGCCATTCGGGCAGGTTGAGGGTTGAGGGTTGAGGGTTGAGGACTCGGAGAATTTGTTTCCCGTCCTCCGCCCAGAATTTTTCGCTGTCGGCGACCGCCGCGTCGGTGAGGGTGAAATGGTGCGGGCAGGCCTCGCCGGAAATCGGCACGCCGCGTTTCTTCGCCTCACGCAGCAAGGCGATGCTGCCCGCTGCGCTGAGGTGCTGGCAATGGACGCGCGCGCCGGTAAGTTCGGCGAGCAGGATGTTGCGCGCAACGATCATTTCCTCGCCCGCTGCCGGCCAACCGCGCAAACCGAGCGCGGTGCTCCAATATCCTTCGTGCATCACGCCATCGGTCACGAGCGAATAATCCTGGCAATGATCCATCACCGGCAGGTCAAACATTTTTGCGTATTCAAGCGCGCGGCGCATGAGTTCGTTGTTTTGAACGCAGTGGCCATCGTCGGTGATGGCCACGACGCCGGCGCGTTTGAGCGAGCCGATGGACGCGAGTTCCTCGCCCGCGATATTTTTCGTGATGGCGCCGGTGACGAAGACGTTCACGACACCGTGTTGGGCGGCGCGTTCGTGGATGAGCGCGACGGTGCCGGCATTGTCAATCGCCGGCGACGTGTTCGGCATGCAGACGACGGAAGTGAATCCGCCGCGCGCGGCGGCGGCAGTGCCGGTGGCGATATTTTCCTTCGCCGTCTGACCGGGCTCGCGCAAGTGCACGTGCAGGTCAATCAAGCCGGGACAAACAATTTTCTCTTTCGCATCCAATCGTTCGATTTCTCCGGGCGCTTTGGTGGCGGCGTCTTTGCCGACGGCGGCGATTTTTCCGTTGAGGATGAGCAAATCAGCAACAGCGTCGAGGCGATTGGCGGGGTCTATGACTCGCCCGCCGGTCAAAAGCAGCGAGTTCATGCGCGGTGAGCATACACACGACAGGTTGACAAGGCAAGTACCGACGATATGATTCGCCATGCCCGGCGCGGGCGTAGTTCAGTGGTAGAACGGAAGCCTTCCAAGCTTCACATGAGGGTTCGATTCCCTTCGCCCGCTCCATTTTCAATGGCGGTCGTATAACTGCCTGATTTTCCTGACACGACGACCGGCTTGAAATGCAAACGGGGTTGTGACGACTAATGTTTTAACCGGAAGAACAGGGAACCGGTGGACTTATTGAGCGACACACTGTTTATCCCGCCGTTGCTGTTCACTGGCCCAGTGTAATCACACCAGTTTGTCGTTGTTAAATCAATGTTGGTTTGCAACACAAATCCCGTCGCTGCTGACGGCCACGACACGACAACGGTGTCCAAATTGACGTCCTGCGGCGGGTCGGTGAGCAGGATGGACAGCGTCGGTGAGTTGGATGGCGCCTGCCCTACATTCGTCACCACCGGGTTGAACGTTACGGAATTGGTTCCCGATATCCCGTCAATGGTATAAGTCCCGGTGAAGAAAAACGACTGGGTGCCGATTTGCGAAGCGCAAGCGACGATGTTGCTTTGTTGGGTCGCAATGCTGTCACTGGATGTGCCAGCCGGCCACCAGGCGTTGCCGGAGCCGCAGGTGACGATTTCATTGACCAATTGAGTCGCCGGGCCGTTGGTGACATAGATGTTTTGGCCGTTCGGACCGTAGATGATTCCCAGATAAACGGGATCGGCGCTGCCGGTATTCAAACCCGAGTACGAGTAAGGAATGGGCGAGTAGGACCAATCCAGCGTGTTGCCGGGATCCGTCGAGGTCATGATGAACGACAACTGCGCGATGGAAATGAAATTCGTCCCGCCCTTGATGTCCATGCCAAACGTAAGCCGGTTGCCCAGTTCTTGGGCGAAGGCCGGGCCAAAAACGTTTCCCGGATCAGCCTGACCCATCCACGATGGGAAACTGGTCACCAAGTTGTTGGTCACCGGAACCGCATTGGTTATTTGCTGATAGAATGTCGGCGACGACGGATCGCCATACGAGGAATATCCATTCAGAATGGCGGTCACGGCATTGGAAGCTCAGGCGTTCCAGCTGGGCGAACCCCACCGGTTCGGGGCCAGGGCGGGGAAAACCGTGATGGTGATGCCTCCGGTGCCCAATATCGGGCCGGAATTGGCCACCACCGGATTGAGCGTTACGGCATTGGATCCTGACACCCCGCCAATGGTGTAGGTTCCCGTGAAACTAAAGGGCTGGTCGCTGAACTGCGACGCGCAAGCGAGAAGGTTGCTTTGCTCGCTGGCAATGTCGCCGGACGTGTCATACACCGCCCACGCATTACCGGAACCACGACCGACGATCTCATTGACCAGTTGCGTCGCTGGGCCGCTGGTGATGCAGGTGTTGGTGCCGCCGGGACCATAGATGATTCCGACATAGGATGAACTATAATTATAGGACCCCTGCACGAAGGCAAAATCGAGCGTATTGCTCAGGTCGGTGGAATGGGCGCTAAATGACAATTGCGAAATGGATATCAGATTTGTCCCGCCTTTTATGTCAATGCCGAACTGGAGCCGGTTGCCCAATTCCTGGGAAAAGTTCACGCCGAAAATGTCCCCAGGATCGGCCAGGCCGTCCCACGACGGGAACCCGGTCACAATGTCATTCGTCACCGAAATCACACTGGGCGCCTGTTGATAATAGCTCGGTGACGACGGGTCGCCATACGAAGCATATCCATTGGCGATGGCGGTGGTGGCGTTGAAAACCCAGGCATTCCAATTGGGCGAACCATAGACATTGGGCGCCAGGGCGGGAATGACCGTGATGGTTATGCCTTGGGCCTGCGCCGGGGAGAAACAAGGTGTCGCAAGGACGGTCAGGAAAATGCCGCCAAAAATCAAACGCATGGCTGGTGTCATTGACGGCATCGGTTGTACTGCGGTGAGTCCCTTTTACAACAGGTTTTCCGTCGTTTTGCGACTACAGTTGTGCAGGTGCAACACCGCGATAAAAACGGCTGGGATAATTCGTCGCGTCCGAGTCAACGAACGTGAAGATCCCGGTGGAGTCGGTCGCATTCGTAATAATGTCCGTCCAGTTGTGCATGTCGAATGAAGCCTGGATCACGTAATTCTGGTCGGGACTCCCGGACAGGGTAATGTCCGGACCATTCGGCGTGGCGACAATTGAAACCGTGCTGGCATCGGGAATGTTCACCGGGAGCGGGTTGGGGACATTGCCGGAGAAGTTGAAGTTAACGGGGAAGTCGGCGCCGGCACCCACCATGGTGACCGAGATCTGATGTATGCTGCCGTCAGCGTTGGTTCCGCCATCAACAAAGCTGCTCAGGTCGAAGGAAACCAGCACCGGTTGTGAGTTGGCTCCGTTGATTGAGGGAATGCTCACCCCATACATGTACTGGCTGCCGTTCTCGAGTATCAGGTCCGAGTAGCCGGCAACTTCCCCGACGAATGTCGCACTGCCGTTGTCGGTGTTTACCTGGTAAATATCGGTGTTCCCGCTGCCGGTATTGCTCAAATAGAGGTTGCCATCGGAGTCAAAACGGATGTTCTGCGGGTACGGGTCGAAGAGGTTGTAAGGATCGCCAAAACTCCCAACAAAGGTTGTTTCCCCGGTAGTGGGATCGATCGTGTAAAGGCCATTCTGAGGAGCGCCGATAACACTCAGTCCAACGCCGAATAATACCCCGTTGTTGGGATCGAAAGCTATGGATTCAATGCCAGCCACGCTCAGCGGTGCCCCTGGAGTGACGGCCCCGGTCGTTGGATCGAATGTCACCAAGGATGAACCATTATTGTAGAGGCCGTACAGTGTTCCATCCGGAGCATAGGCGATGTCATTATAAATCGCTCCGCCCAGAGAGGAAATTTCGGTGAAGTTGCCGGTCATCAGGTTGATGATGCCAAAACCGTTGTCGCCGGTGTTGAACTCAACGGCATAGACATCGTTCTGAGCGCGCGCTGACAGGACCAGGCTGCCGGCCACCAGCACCCCCAGCACTGCCTTGTTGATTTTGTTTAACATAGACTCTTCTCCTTGTACTCGATCTAACCGTTTGAGTTTTGCCCTTTAATCTTATGCTCCACCAGTCCCCTTGCTAACCACTTATTGATTTCAGATACTTTCTAGTTAACTGTCTCAGACTGATACACTCAGTGTCTCAAAGCAACTTGTATGCCACCATCGTTGTGGTATACAATCATCATTATTTGCGGAAAATGATTTTGGCGGAACTCGTTGATGTAGAAGTAAATCCGTTAAATTAGTTGCGAATTAAATAGGGTTGTAACGGCAGAGCAACAGCTAACTGCCTTTACGAAAACGTATTGCGTACGGAATCTTTATTGCCAGTCATGTGAAAGGGTCTGGAATTACACATTTTTGCCGATTAAAGCGGACAATGACCCAGTTCTGACAGGAGGCTGATGCCAGTCGTACCTTATCATCATGGCTCGTCACATAACATAAAAATTTAGATTTGTGTCTAAATTATTTACATAAATGTCCCAATTAGTGTCTCATATTGTTACAAAATGAGATAAAGTCACTTATTCACCAAGAATCATGGGGATTTTTTGATTTTGGTGTCCATTTTTTTTACAGAACCATGCGTAGGGTTCAAAAAGGGCGGCTAGAACGCTAATTCTGCTTTGCCAGATGACATGCAGCCCAATGGCTGGATGAAATTTCGCGTAGCGGCGGAACATCCGTTTTGCAACGCGCCTCGGCAACCGGACAACGCGGATGAAACGGACAGCCCGGCGGCGGATGAATTGGCGACGGCACGTCACCCGGCAAAACGACGCGCTGCCGTTTCGTCTCAGGATCTACCTCCGGCACGGCGGAGATCAGTGCCTGGGTGTAGGGATGTTGCGGAGCACGAATGAGTGCTTTCGCTTCTGCCGTTTCGACGATTTTGCCGAGATACATCACCATTACGCGACGGCTGATGTGTTCGATCACCGCGAGGTCGTGCGCGATGAAGAGATACGCGATGCCGCGCTGCTGCTGCAAATCCTGAAGTAAATTGATGATCTGTGCCTGCACGGAAACGTCCAGCGCGCTCACCGGTTCGTCGCAAATAATCAGTTCCGGCTCGACCGCCAGCGCCCGGGCGATGCCGATGCGCTGTCGCTGGCCGCCGCTGAATTCATGCGGATAACGCTGCGCATAGACCGGGTCGAGCCCCACGTTCTGGAGCAGCTCAAGGATGCGCTTTTGCCGCGCGGATTTGCTGTCGGTCAACTTGTGGATGTCCAGCGCCTCGCCGACGATTTGCTCGACCGTCATGCGCGGGTTGAGCGAGCCGTAGGGGTCCTGGAAAATCATCTGGAACTTGCGCCGCCGCGCGCGCAATTCCGAACCACCCATCTGCGTGATGTCCTCGCCGCTGAGCAAAACGCTGCCCGCCGTCGGCTCGACCAGCCGCACGATGGCGCGGCCAAGCGTCGTCTTGCCGCAGCCGCTTTCACCGACGAGGCCAAGCGTTTCACCCGGCTCGATGGTAAAGCTCACGTCATCCACCGCCTTCACAAATTCGCGGACGCGGCTGAACACCCCGTTTTTCACCGGGAAATGCACCTTCAGATTTTTGACTTCGAGCAAGCTCATGGCATTTTCCAAAACGGACATCTGACCCACCGTCCGGTTTCGGCCTCGACCAACTCGGGAATTTCTTTTGAACATTCCGGTTTGGCTATTGGACAGCGCGGCGCGAAACGGCAACCGGGCGGGAAATTTCCAATCCGCGGCACGTTGCCGGGTATGGCCGAAAGGCGGTTTGCACCGCCGGCCAATTTGGGAACGGAGTTAATCAGCGCCTTTGTGTAAGGATGAAATGGACGGCGCAACAATTCCTTCGCGGGCGACAGTTCGACAATCTGCCCGGCATACATCACCGCCACGCGGTCGGCCATGTCGCCGACGATGCCGAGATTGTGCGTGATAAGCAGAATCGCCATGCCGAGCCGCTGTTTGAGGTCGTGAAGCAGTTCGAGAATCTGCGCCTGAATCGTCACGTCGAGCGCGGTCGTCGGCTCGTCGGCCACGAGCAATTTCGGTTCGCTCGCCAGCGCCATCGCAATCATCACGCGCTGTTGCATGCCGCCGGACATCTCAAACGGATAATTTTTGATGCGCGATTCCGGCGCGGGAATGCCAACCAGTTTCAGCAGCCGGATGACTTCCTCGTCGAGGGCGTTTTTGGCAGGGCGCGTCACTCCGTGCGCGCCGCCGTTTGCGTTCGGTCGAGCGGCGGGCAGAGGACTGCCCGCCCTACCTGTCAAATCTGGGCGATGCAGTTTGAGCGATTCCTTGATTTGATTGCCGACGCGAAAAACGGGATTCAACGACGCACCCGGTTCCTGAAAAACGTAGCTGACCACGCCGCCGCGAATGTCGCGCAGTTCGCCGTTCGACATTTTCAGCACGTCACGGCCATTCAATAAAATCTCCCCGCCGACGTAATTGGCCGGTGGCGCCGGCACGAGCCGCGCGATGGAAAGAGCGGTCACGGTTTTGCCGCAGCCGCTTTCGCCGACGAGGCAGACGGTTTCGCCTGCGCCGATGGTCAGCGATACGCCGTCCACGGCGCGCAGGGCGTCGGCGCCGGTGCCAAAGTCCATTTTCAGATTCTTGATTTCGAGCAGGTTCATGACTTCGTGTCTGCGGCGTCTCTTAATCCATCGCCAAGAAAGTTGAAAGCCAGAACGGTGACAAAAATCGCCGCGCCGGGCGCGAGCAGCCACGGATAATTCCGCAGATACTCTGTGTTTTGCGCGGACGTCAGCATGTTGCCCCAGCTCGCGTTCGGCTCCTGGATGCCAACGCCCAGGAAGCTCAATACGACTTCGCCCAGGATGTAATAGGGCACACTCAACGTCGCCGCGACGATGACATACGAAAACGTGTTCGGCAGAATATGGCGCACGATCACTTTAAGATGCGTCTGTCCCAAGGCACGCGCTGCTAGGACGAATTGCTGTTCCCGCAACGACAGCGCCATGCCGCGAATCACCCGCGCCATACTGGCCCACCCAATGAAACTCAAAATGATGATGATCATCGCATAGACCTGCGCAGAACTCATGCCCGGCGGAAACGTCGCGCGCAACGAAATGATGAGATACAGCGCCGGAATGGACATGATCAATTCGCACAACCGCATGATGACCGTGTCGGTCCTGCCGCCGAAATAACCGGAAATCCCGCCGATCATCATGCCGAAGCTGAACGACAACAGGATGCCGATGATGCCGATGGAAAGCGAAATTTGCGAGCCGTAAAGCAACCGCGAAAAAACATCGCGCCCGAATTGGTCGGTGCCGAGCAGGTAAACCGGATATTGATCATCGCCGGTGCCGAACAAATGGACCGTTGCCGGAATCAGGCCGAACAATTTGTATTTGTCACCGCGAACAAAGAAATGGATTGGTTTCGAATCGCCGGGGACGGCGTGATAAACGAAACTCCCGGTCCCCGGTTCGTAACGCGTTACCACCGGGTGAAAACCTGACAGCTTCGGCCAAAGCGGCGGATGGAAAAATCGGTCGCGGTCCTGGCGCTCGAAGTGATACGGCGCGATAAACCCGGCGAACAGCGCCACCAGATAAAGCCCGATCAAAATCACGCCGCCCACCATCGCAACGCGCCGCCGCTTCAACCGCCGCCGGAACAATTGCCACGGCGAGAGCGGCTGTTCCGCGGTCGGATTTTGAATGGGCGCGGCGGTTTCCATTTTTTATTTCGAGTCCTCCGTAAAATGTGGTTTTTCTGAAAAAGAAAAAGTCACGGAGTGACATCTGAAAATAGCCCACGGTTTCAATCGTGGGGTAATGGCCGAATCCGAGAAAGCCCCGCAGGGGCGACAGAAAGCGACGGCCAATTTCTGTCGTCCCGTCCAGGACTCGATGCTTTTTTGACTCGCATCCCGCCGTTGAAACGGCGGGCTATTTTCTCTAGTCCCATCGGGACTTGAAAAGGTTTGCCGCCGCGATTTTTGTAAACGTTTCATTTCAATCGAATTCTTGGGTCGCTCCACGCGAGCAGCAGGTCGGCGATAAAATTTCCCACCACCAACAACCCGGTGGCCATGACCACGCAGTCCACGACCAGGTAGGAATCCTTGGCAAAAAAGGCCTCCATGGTCAGCCGGCCCAGTCCCGGCCAGGCCATGATGTTTTCCACGATGAACGCGCCGCTTAACAGCGCGGCCAGCGAGTAGCCGAAGATGGTCAGCAGTGGATTGATGGCGTTGCGGAGGGCGTGTTTATAAATCACCCAGCCTTCGCCGAGGCCGCGTGCGCGCGCGGCGGTGACGTATTCGGCGCGCAACGTGTCGAGCAGATTGGAGCGCATCTGGCGCATGATGCCCGCCCAATCCGCGGCCGCCAGCACCAGTGCGGGCAAAATCAAATGGTGCGCGCGGTCCCAAAACTGTTGGACTGGCGACATCAAATCGTGCAACGGGCTTTGCGCACCACCAACAGGAAACCAGCCGGTGGCGGCGGCGAACCACAACGCCAGCAACGACAGCAGCACGTCGGGAACGGACAACCCGAGAAACGCCGCCAGCGAACAACCACGGTCAATCCAGGAATCTTTTTTAACCGCCGCCCAGATGCCCAGCGGCAGGGCGATGCCCCACGCAATGATCATGGCAAAAAACGAAAGCAAGAATGTGTTCCACAATCGTTGGACGATGAGCGAGGTCGCCGGGATTTTGTAAGCCATCGAATAGCCGAAGTCGCCGCTCAGGACGCTTTTGAGCCAGTAGAAGTATTGGACATACCACGGTTGATCGAGATGAAACCGGGCCTTGAGATGGGCGATGGTCTCCGGCGAAATTTGCGGGTTTTGCGAGAGCGCGGTGAAGTAATCGCCCGGGGCCAGCGCCATGAGCAGAAACGTCAGCAACGACACGCCCAGCAGGAGCGGGATCATGTGCAACAGCCGCTTGAAAAGATATGACCACATGGCAAAACCGTGCGAAACGTGGCAAAATTTATCTGCGTGGGCGAGGGAAAAGGATTGAGCCCCCTTTGCTTCGTTTGGAGTTCCGCGTTCACGCGGCGGGATGAATCGGGCTGATATGGGGCCGCCTGAAGGCGGAACTCCAAACCGTTTTGCCGCAATCAACACTCGACTTTCGCCGGCCAAATCGAAATGTTTCTGTCAACCGGAAATGAAAGCCAGACACATGAAAAACTCTTTTGTTCGAATTGCTGCCGTCGTGGCCGCGGCGATTTTTGTTTTGACCGGCTGCGGAAAGAAAACGGAGACCGCACCGGTAAAACCCGCCGCGAGTTATCCCCTCCCCGAGCCGCCGCTGGTGGCCGAATGCGAGCCGGGTGTTCCCGGCGGCCGACTGGTCGCGGCCTTGTACGGCGAACCAAAAACTTTCAATCCCATCACGGGCAACGAACAATCCTCCGAGGAGATTTACCGGCATCTTTTCGCCGCCCTGCTCGGTTTTGATTGCCCGTTAGAGCAAGTGTCACCGGGGCTGGCGGAATCGTGGACGAATTCGCCGGACGGCAAGACTTGGACATTCAAGCTGCGGAAGAATTTGCGCTGGAGCGACGGCGAGCCGTTGACGGCGGACGACGTGGTGTTCACTTGGAACGATGTCATTTACAACCCGGACATTGACAACGTCATGCGTGACGGGCTGACCGTTGACGGGAAAAAATTCACCGCGACTAAGATCGATGACCTTACCATTCAAATCGTGACGCCGGAGATTTACGCGCCGTTTCTGGAAACCGTCGGCGCCCTCGTGCCCATCATGCCGAAACACGTGCTGGCCAAAGCCGTCGCTGACAAAACCTTCACCTCAGCCTACGGTGTGAATTGGGACCCGAAAAACATTGTCGGCTCCGGACCGTTTCGCATCAAGGAATACAAACCGGCGCAATACATCCTGCTCGAACGCAATCCGTATTTCTGCGAGGTGGACAAGAAAGGCCAGCGGCTGCCGTATTTTGACAATGTCATGTACACCGTCGTGCCGGATTTTAACGCGATGTCATTGCGGTTTTTGAGCAGCGAGAGCGACGTGGACGACTACATTTTTCCCTACGAATACGACCATTTCAAGGCCGAGTCGGCCAAGGGTAAATTCACCCTGCTCGAGCCCGGCATCGGCCTGGAGACGGGATTTTTCTGGTTCAATGAAAACACCAATGTAAATCCAAAAACCGGACAGCCCTACGTTGACCCTAAAAAACTGAAATGGTTCCGCAACGCGAAATTCCGCCAGGCCTGCTCATATGCGATTGACCGCGACGCCATCATCAAATCGGTTTATTCCGGGCGCGCGATCCCGAATTACGGCTTTGTGACGCCCGGCAATAAAAAATGGTTCAACCCGAATATCCGCCAGTATCCCCATGATCTGGCCAAAGCACGCGCGTTGTTGAAGGAAATCGGCATCGAAGACCGGAAAGGCGACGGAACTTTGGCGGACGCCGACGGCAACGAGATCGAATTTGCCCTGAACACAAACGTCGGGAACAGCGCGCGGGAGAAGATCGCCGTGTTGATAAAGTCCGATTTGGAAAAGCTGGGCATCAAGGTCATTTTCCAGCCCATTGAGTTCAACACGCTCATCCAGAAAATTGATGTCACCTACGATTACGAAGGCCTCTTGTTGAGCATTGGCGGCGGCGGCACCGACCCGTCGTTCGGCATGAATGTCATCCGCTCAGACGGCTTCACCCACCAGTGGTTTCCGCGCCAGAAATCGCCCTCGACCGACTGGGAAGCCCGGCTGGACTACTTGATGAACGCCCAGAACAAGACACTCGATTTCAACGAACGCAAAAAGGATTACGATGAGGTCCAGGAAATATTGTGCGAACAGGTGCCGATGATTTACACCGTCACGCCGTTTTTTTACGCCGCCGTCCGGTCCGACATTGGCAACGTACGCGCCACTCCGTTGAGCACCTACCGCGCCACTTGGAACATCGAGGAGCTTTACTTCAAGAAGTGAGCGGCTTCAAGAAATGCCGAAAACCGTTCCCAGCAACAGGAGCGTTCCACCGACGGCGAAATTCAGCGCCTGGCGCACCTGTGGGATTTGGATTACGATAATCACCGCGATGAACCCGAACCGCGCGAACTGGTAATAGGTTTCGTAGCTCATCCCGGTCAAATTTCGCAGCACGTGCGAGCCGTCCAGCGGCGGAATCGGAATGAGATTGAAAAAGCAGAGCAGCAAACTCAACGCCGCCATCTGCACGCATAAACCGGTGAATTGCTCCCAATGGCCAATCAGGCCGATGCGCGCCAACGCCACCAGCACGGCGGCCAGGATCAGGTTCATCGCCGGGCCGGCCATGGAAACCAGGATGTCATCCACGCGCGGATTCCGCAGGTTGTAAGGATTGACGGGCACCGGTTTTGCCCAGCCGATCATGAACCGGCTGATGCCCGGCGAGAGAAAAATCATCAGCAACGGCAGCACGACCGTCCCAATCGGGTCAATGTGAACAATGGGATTGAGCGAGCAGCGACCATGTAATCGCGCCGTGTCATCCCCGCACTTTTCCGCCGTCCACGCGTGGCCGAACTCGTGAAACGTCAGCAGCACGATCAGTCCCAGGTAACTGATCAAGCCCTCAACAATCCAATTTGCGTCCATGTGCGTTCAACTTAACCGCCGCACGGTTGTGAGTCGAGGCTGGACGCGCCGGTCAATTTATCTTATTCCTTTGTTAAGCGGATTTTTGCCAATCTAACATTTTAACGGTTAATTTATGCCATTGCTTGAGGGAAAACTTGGGATCGTATTTGGTGTCGCCAACCAACGCTCCATTGCCTGGGCCATTGCGCAGGCGTGGGCGCGCGAAGGCGCGAAACTCGCGTTCACGTATCAGGGCGATCGCGTCAAGGAAAGCGTCGCGGAACTCGCCGGCGAGTTCGGCGCGGACACGCTCATCCTGCCGTGCGACGTGACGAAAGACGACGAAATTGCCGGCGTCTTCAAAACCGTCGGCGAAAAATTCGGCAGGCTGCATTTGCTCCTGCACTCGGTGGCGTTCGCGCCGAAGGCCGCGCTCGAAGGCGAGTTTTTGAATACCAGCCGCGAGGCGTTCCGCATCGCCCACGACGTGAGCGCCTACTCACTCGTCGCGCTGTCGCGTGCCGCTGCGCCGCTCATGCCTGACGGCGGCAGCATCATTGGCATGAGCTATTACGGCGCGGAAAAAGTCGTGCCTCATTACAACGTCATGGGCGTGGCCAAGGCCGCGCTCGAAGCCAGCACACGCTATCTCGCCTACGATCTCGGCCCGAAAAAAATCCGTGTGAATTGCATCAGCGCCGGCCCGGTCAACACGCTGGCGGCGCGCGGCATCAGCGGTTTCAATGAAATGATCAAACATTACGAAGTCCACGCGCCGCTCAAGCGCAATGTGCTGCCCGACGAACTCGGCGCGACCGGGGTGTTCCTCGCCAGCGACGGCGCCGCGGCCATCACCGGCCAGGTGCTTTACGTGGATTGCGGTTACCAGATCATGGGGATGTAATCATTCCTAGGCTGGCCGAATCATTTCGAATCGGTCGCGGGTGCGGCAATACCAGTGTGGCGAGGCCATGCGGCCGATGAGAAAAAGTTTGTCGGTGTGGATTCGTTTTTTCTCCGCGTCGAACAATTCATCGCGCAAATGGAGGCGTTTGATCAAACCGATCACCACGCGATTTTTGCCGATTTGCAACGTGTCCCATTCGGTGCATTCAAGGTTCACCGGCGATTCCACGATGCGCGGCGGTTTTACGATTGAGGACGGCGCGGCGTGCAGTCCGGCGCGGGTCAATTCATTTTCCCCGTAAGGCAGCGACGCGGCGCATTGGTTCATGGCTTCGGCAATTTTTTCATCCACCAGATTCACGACGAACCCATGCGTAGCGCGAACGTTCAAGGCGGTGTCCTTGGGCGTGCCGTCGTCGCGGTCGCCGGGCGCGAAAGCGAGGATGGGCGGTTGCGCGCCGAGCAGGTTGAAAAAGCTGAAGGGCGCGGCGTTCACCTTGCCCTCGGCGCTGATGGTGGTGACGAGGGCGATGGGTCGCGGCGTGACTAGGCTGGCAAGAAGCGGATACGCGCGGTCGGCAAATTCTTTTTCAAGATCAAGTTCCATGCGCGAAGAGTGCCATTGTTTTGTGAAATAGCAAATGGCGTGGTTGGTCAGAAATGAATCAGGCGTGCAACAAACGCGCCATCCACATTGTCCACGAATGGCAGCAACTCGCGTTCGTATTCCAATTTGAAATCGGCGTGTCCGTTCAAAAACCGTTTCACGACTTCACCGTTTTCCTCCGGCTCCAGGCTGCACGTGCTGTAAACCAGAACCCTGCCGGGTTTCACCCGTGGCGCGGCTCGTTTTGAGCAAATCAAGCTGCGTGTCGTGCAAACGCCCAATTTCCTTCGGCTGAACCCGCCGCCGCAAATCCACACGGCGGCGCATCACGCCGGTGTTCGAGCACGGCGCGTCCACCAGGATGCGGTCGAAGCAAGTTGAGAGTTGAAAGTTGAGAGCAGGACCAGCTCGACGCAAGTTACACCGAGCCGCGCGCAGTTTTTTTGGGTCAGGTCACCTTTCGGCAATGGACTGGACTTCAGATTTTCGACAATGGGAATTGAGATCGAAGTGAACATTCACCTACACAGAAGGCAATCCTTTGTTATCGTAGATGGATTTCGCCAGCGTAATGATTTTATGTCTTACACTTTCTCTTTGTTATAGCGGAGGTTGAGTGCGGGAAGACGTTTCGCGATAAAAACCTGTAATTTCAATCCCAACAATTTCATTTGGAGCTTTGACTAAAAAGTCAGGCCTTTCATCAGGAGAAATATTTCCTTGAGGGAAATTTGAAAAACTTTCCTTAAATTTATTTGGATAGAAAAGTTCTGATTGTTTGTTCACGAAATTTACGGCGGTCAGACTTAAACCAACTGCGGCCCTGCAATTTCTTTCGGCGGTTTGACAAGCGGCGTGCCATCGGGGGCTTCGGGATACTCGAAGATTTTGCCTTCGTAGTTGCGCAGCACGACGCGGTCGGCATTGTGGCTCAAAACGTAATCCGGGTTGATGGGCACCTTGCCGCCGCCACCGGGGGCGTCAATGACGTATTGCGGCACGGCGTAGCCGGTGGTGTGGCCGCGCAATTGCGTCATGATTTCAATTCCCTTGCGGACGCTGGCGCGCAAATGCGCCGAGCCGGAAATCAAATCGCACTGGTAAATGTAATACGGTCTGACCCGGCACATCAGCAGTTTCTGGATGTGCGCCTTCATCACCGCCGCGTCGTCATTGACGTGTTTGAGCAGAACGGACTGGTTGCCGAGCGGAATGCCGGCGTCGGCGAGCCGGCCCAGCGCGGCGCGGACTTCCGTCGTCAATTCGCGCGGATGATTCGAATGAACGCTCATGAACAGCGGATGAAATTTTTTCAGCATCGCGCACAGCTCGGGCGTGATGCGTTGCGGCAGGAACGTCGGGATGCGCGAACCGATCCGCAAAAATTCAACGTGCGGGACAGCACGCAACCGGCCCAGCAGGTGTTCGAGCTTTTCGTCGCTGAGGAGCAGGGGGTCGCCGCCGCTCAGCAGGACGTCGCGGACTTCCGGGTGTTGCGCGATGTAGGCGATCTGCTTGTCGAATTCGGGATGAAAATCGTAACCGGTCGCGTTGCTGACGAGCCGCGAGCGCGTGCAGTAACGGCAATACGCGGCGCAACGGTCGGTGACGAGGAACAGCACGCGGTCGGGATAACGATGCACGAGGCCAGGCACGGGCGAATGGGAATCCTCGCCGCACGGGTCGCTCATTTCCCACGATGCGGAGTGGGTTTCCTCGATGCGCGGGATGACCTGCTGGCGGATCGGGCAATGCTCGTCCAGCGGGTCAATGAGATTGAAAAAATACGGCGTGATGGCGAGCGCGAGTTTGTGGTTCGCCAGTTTCGCGCCGGCGAATTCCTCCGGCGTGAGCGTGGGCATGAAACGCTGCAGTTGCTCCGGCATGGTGATGCGATGTTTGAGCTGCCAACGCCAATCGTTCCAATCAGCGTCGGGAACATCGCGCCAAAAGCCGCGACCGGCGGAGTGAAATTCCTTCAAGGATTGGAGTCGGTGGTCTGATGGCGGCTCCCCGCCATTCGCCAGTGAATTGTCATCCTTCATCATTTTTTCAGTAACGAACTATAAGTTGGAATTGCGGCCTGTCAAGTTGACCGTTTTCGCGTCCATCGCGTTCAAGCGCGGTTGAAAATCATGGGGACATGCCGCCCGGTTTGATGGCCGATTCGATTGCCCGCCGTTGCGCATCGAGCGTGTCCAATTTCTTCAGCGTGCCGGCCACCGTTGGTTTGAGCGAGACCACGGGTGGATGTTTGCCAAGGTGCTGCGCGGGCTGGGCGCGTTTGCCCGAGTCGAGATAATCTGCCAGAACCTGGCGATAGCCGTCGGCCAGGACCGCGAACGGCGGGGCCATGCGCAATTGCGAGAGTTCAAGGTCGCGCAATTTGGTTTGGAGAATCGCAACCTGCCGCGCCCGGTCGAAGTTGCGGATCACGGCCTGGAGCGAAATTTCCGCGTGCGCGGGCAGGGCGTTCGATGCCGTGCGCATTTCCACCGGCACACTGAGAATTTCGTCAAACTTGTCACGGCTGACCGTGGGCGTCCAGGCCGGGCCCGGGTCGCGCGCAACGAAGCTCACGACCTGCACCGCCCACCATTTTTCCACGTCGAGCGGCCGCGGAAAATTTTCACGGAACGCGGTTTGGAACGCCATCTGCCAGTTGTAAAATTTCGGCAGGGTTTCGAGCATCGCGCGCAAATGCGCCGGGCCGTTTTTCAATGCCAGCAATTCGTTGACGAACAATTGCGCGCTGGCGCGATAGGCGCCGTCCGCGCTGGACAGTTGCGCGTCGGTTGGCCAGCTCAATTGTTCAAACGTCAGCACGGCGCGATCACGCAACACGCGCCGCGCGCCGGCAAGCGAATCCATGCCGCGGCCGGTTTTGACGATGCGGCTGACCGGCAGGCCGTTCACCATTTTGTCCGGCGATGACAGGATGATTTCCTGCCAGGTGGTCGCGAGCAATTCCTGTGACAAACCATCCGTGAGCCAGGCGGGAATCTCCGCGGAACGCGCGCGGGCGTTGCGGTTGGCGAATTCCAGCAGCAGCACGCCGGTCATCGCACGCAGGTAACGGGTGCGCGACAAAACGTCGGGCAGCCGGACTTGATAATCCCATCCACCCGGGGAACGCCGGGAGACGATGGTGACGCCTTCATCCGTTGACTGCGCCGGGTGCAGCGCGAGAAAAATTTTCCCGGGCGGCGGCGTGGGGAGCTCCAGCCCCCGGAGTTCAGGGTTGAGTTCGCGCCCCAGTGATTCCTTGATGCGCTCGGCGGAGACGGCCAGCAGCGCGGGTTCCAGCCGGACAAAATCGGTGTTGGTGGCGATTTCCGGCATGGCCACCAGCCGTGATCCCGCCGGGCGGGACGGCACACCGGTGACAATGAACTGGCCGGAAACGCTGCGCGCCGAACTTGTGTCCGGAAATGAAATCTGCGCGCGGGCAAACAGCGGAAAAACCACCACGCAAAGAACAAAAAGGTTTTGAACTGTCAAACCGTTGAACCGCCGAACCGTCAAATCATCAAACCGACGCAACGGCGCAACGATGCAATCATGTAACTTCCGGATCATTTCCCGGCCGCCTTGTCCGGCGTTTTCACCGGAGCGGATTTGGTTTCGCTTTTTTCCGGTTTGCTTTTGCCACCGGACGAATTTGATGTGGCAGCATCTGTTTTCGCGGCCTGTTTGTAGCCTTCGCTGCGGTAATCGGTGGTGTAAAAGCCGCTGCCCTTGAAAAGCAGGCCGCCGCCCGTGCTGATTCTGCGTTTCACACGACCGCGGCCCCATTTTTTCCGGCCGCAAAGTTCCTTCGGGCAAATCCGCAGCGACCCGGCGGAGATGGATTGAATGGCTTCAAATTCGTGCCCGCATTTTTCGCAAATATATTCGTAAGTCGGCATGGTGGTTCGCGAACGGCCCGCTCCGGCTGCAAATTAAATTGAAAATTTCAACTGCGCGCGTCACTGCGGCGGCAAGTTTGTCGTCGTTGCGGGCGCGTTGGCCGGCAATGGAATGACGTGGATGGAGCCATCGGAGCTGACCTCGACGTTCAAATCGTAGTGCGGCGGTCGCGCGGGGGCGGACGCCGTGCGCTGCATCAGCAATTGCGCGCCTTTTTGCTGTGAACCGGCCTCGGAGCCATCGCGCATCCATTGCAAGCGGCGGGCGACGAGCAAATCGTCCTTTAATTTTTTGACTTGGGCGCGCACCGTTGACAGGTTGTTGAACTTGCTTTCCAACTCGGCTTTGGCGGCCGTTTGCCGCTGCAATTCCTTTTCGAGAAAGGCGTTGTTGGTTTCAGAACCGGCGAGTTTTTGTTGTGTGTCGGCGATTTGCGCGTTCAGGCTGGCAATGGCGTTGGTGAGCGCGGCAGCGCGCTGGTCAAGCACCTGGTTTCGCGTTTCCAAACCGGCAATACGACCGTTGAGACTGGCGATTTGGTCCTGGGCGCTTTGGAGCGAGGCTTTGGTGCTGGCCAGCATGCCGGAGGTTTCGGTGAATTGGTTGCTGAAAGTCAGCGCTTCCTGGCGGCTGCCGGCAAGGTCATTGGTCAGCATCAGATTGACCTGGCGGAGTTCGTCGAGGTTGGCGGTG
>JBEKZC010000021.1:0-58968 GCA_049510295.1 Verrucomicrobiota bacterium
ATGCCGGTGGCATTCGCCCTTCCAAACCTCGTCGCCTCAAAACTTGAACTCTTAAATGTGTCAACCATGTCTATGCCCTCCGTGTCAACCATGTCTATGCCCCGTGCCCACCCCGGCCCTCTCCCCCGTTTCACGGCGGAGAGGGAGAAGATGAGCGCGCCGGCGCGTAGCGGCTTTCGGGAGAAAGCCGCCATCTGAAAAATGAAGGAGAAGAATGCGGCGCTCTGCCGAGACGCCGCCACGCCGAAATCGGGCACTCCGCAGGCCGGACGGAAAGCCAACGCACGCGCTGGGAGACAATGATAGATTCAAGCCCTCGTATCGTCCAAACGATGAAGAATCAGCGTCCCGAAGTCATCAAGTAATTCGTCGTAGGTTCAGGACGCATGATGAGGTTGTCAACCTGCATCCTGATACGGCCCTTTGAATCCGGAACTTCATTTAAAGCTGTCAGAGCGACCAATGTCGACGCTCGATTGCCGGCTTGTGCGGCGGTCAAGGTCTGCCATCCATCGGCGCTCAATTCAGAGATAATCGATTTTCCATCCTCGTCGGAAGGGACAATGGAAACATACCCACAGGACGAAAACACATCTTCGGTCAGAATAGCGGCGTAATATCCCGGGTCGCCAGACGTTCTTTCATGACCAAGGAGTAAGCAGCCCACTTTTTGGCTGCCTTGTGGTGTATGTATCTCTCCTTTGACATACTTCTTGAGAGGCGCTTCATGTTTCGCAACGTGACGTAAGGTCGCTCGCACTTGCTGTCGAGATAGCTTCTTTGGAAACGAAACAAAACTGGCTTCCTGAACATTCAACAGGTGAAAATCAATTCGCCCGGCGATTGGATTTTCCTTCCAATCGCTCATATGCATCCGCCAGAGATCTCGAGCCGAGGGCAAAAACTCGTTGCTACCCGTGATACGCGTGAGGATTTTTGTTCGTAGTCGGCCCAACAATGAATGTTGGTGTTGCTGTAGAAGCGGGTGCATCGGGATGATTAAAAGTTTGCCAACGCCCGCTCAATCCGCTGCATCACCTTTTCTTTGCCCAACACTTCGAGCAGGTGATACAGACTCGGGCCGGCGGGTTTGCCGGTGACGGCGAGGCGGCAGGGATGCACCAGCACGCCGGCTTTCACGCCCAGCGCCTTGGCGGTTTCCTTGAGCGCGGCTTCGAGCGCCCCGGCGTTGAAGGCGGGCGCGGCGGCAAAGGCGTCGTGGAGTTTTTCCAAACGCGGCTTGTTCTCGGGCACGAAATCCTTTTTTGCCGCCTCGGCGTCGTATTCGATTTTGTCGGTGAAATAGAAACCGGCGTAGGCGGGCAGTTCGCTGAACAGCTTGAACTTGCCCTTGCACGTGTCGAGCGCGGCTTTGACGTAGGGCAGGGGAAAGGCATTCGTGTTTACCCCGGCCTTGGCGAAGGCATGGACGGCCAGTTCATAAAAACGGTCGTCGCCAAGTTCGCGGGCGTATTCGCCCTGGAGCCAGAGCAGCTTCTCGTAATCAAAGCGCGCGTTGTGCCGGAGAATTTGCGGCAAATCGAAACGCTCGACGACCTCGTCGCGCGACAGTTTTTCGCGATTGTCCTTGGGCGACCAGCCGAGAAGACAGAGATAATTCACCACGGCTTCGGGCAGGAAACCTTCGTCGAGATAAGTCGTGAGCGACGCCCCTTTGTCGCGTTTGCTCATCTTGGTGCCGTCGCCGTTCAGGATGAGCGGGATGTGCGCGTAATGCGGCGGCTTCACCCCAAACGCCTGGAAGAGCGCGACGTGCTTGGCGGTGTTGCTCAAATGATCCTCGCCGCGCATGACGTGCGTGACATCCATTTCCAGATCGTCAATCACGTTGACGAGATGAAAAACCGGCTGGCCATCCGAACGCTGAATGACGAAATCGGGGTCGGCTTCCTCGCGGTCGGTAAGTTTGCGGACAACGTCACCGACGACGAGGTCGTGAATCGTGATGGGCTCGCGCTGCATCTTGAATTTGACCGCGCCTTCGTGTTCGTAGGCGAGGCCGCGCGAAAGCAACGCTTCGACGCGCCGCTGGTAATTTTCCTTCCGCTGGCTTTGGAAATAAGGGCCGAAGTTGCCCTTGCCCGGGCCGGTGGCGTCGCCGGTGAGCGGGCCTTCGTCCCAATCGAGGCCGAGCCAGCGCAGGCCGTTGAGGATGACGTCCACGGCCTCCTGCGTGTTGCGCGCGGCGTCGGTGTCCTCGATGCGGAGAATGAACGTGCCGCCGGTATGGCGGGCGTAAAGCCAGTTGAAGAGCGCGGTGCGCGCGCCGCCGATGTGCAAGTAACCGGTCGGCGAAGGGGCGAATCGGACGCGAGGTTTCATGGATTTAATTTAACCACGGATGAACACGGATGAACACGGATAAAATCACGCATAATTGGGAATTAATGCGATTGATCCAATTGCTGCAACACGGCGCAGAGTGCGGTCAGTCGTGGCACGGGCACGCCGGCCTGTTGCGCCCGGCGCAGCGGTTCGAGAAACATGCTCTCCAGTTCCAACGGCCGGCCAAGTTCGAAATCCAAAAGCGTGGATGCCTTGTAAGCGCCCATCGTTCGCGTGCGTTCGATTTGTTCTTCAGCATAGGAAACGGGAATCTCAAACCCCAGGGCGCCGGCGGCGGCAATGACTTCCAGCATCAGGTCGCGCAGGATTTTTTCCCAGCGCGGGTCGCCCAGCAGCTTGTTGGTTGTCAAGACCGGCCCGGGAGAGTGACAGGTGACAGGTGACCAGCCTTCGCTCAGAAGCTTCGGCACGGCAGGCGGGTGGCGGGTGGCAAAAATCTCATAGCTGGCGGCGCCGGCCACGCCGAGTCCGTTGAAGGGAATGTTCCAGACCAGTTTTTCCCATTGGGCTTGCGCCAGGTTGTCCGTGACTTTGCAGGGCACGCTGGTATCGCGAAACATTTCCGCCAGCTTTTGCGTGCGCGGCCCGGCCCGGCGCTGGAACTCGCCCAGCACGATCGTCCCGTATTTCAGGTGATGGATGACGCCGGGTTCGAGGCGATTGAGGCAGACAAAACAGAGTCCGCTGAGAATCTGCTCCGGCGAGAAAAGCCGCGCCAATTGTTCCGCGTTGCCCAAACCGTTTTGCAGCGTGACGACGGCAGTCTGTGGCCCGACCAATGGAGGCAGCAATTTCGGAAATTGATCGTTGGCGGTCGTTTTCAGTCCGATCAACACCAGGTCGCTCAAACCGATCGCCTCCGGTGTTTTGGCGCATTGCGGATGGATGGTAAAGTTGCCGGCGGGACTGCGGATGGCCACACCCTTTTGGCGCACGGCCTCGAAGTCGGAGCGGAGCAGAAAATGGACTTCCTGCCCGGCGCGACAGAGCCTGGCGCCGTAGTAGCTCCCCACGGCTCCGCAACCGACAACGGCGATTTTCATCACTCGGAATCGTCCTCGTTCCCGTTTCCCCCACCTCGTTCTCGATTCGATTACGAGAACGACGACGAGGACGAGGAGGATTTTGAAACAAAAAAGAGCGCCCTGAAGACTCCAGAGCGCCCTCGTGATAAATTGAGCGAACTACTTGCCGCCGAGGATGGCGTCCTTCGCGGCTTTGGCGACGCGGAACTTCACGACTCGCTTGGCCGGGATCGAAATGGTTTCGCCGGTCTTGGGGTTGCGGCCCATGCGGGCGGCGCGGTTCTTCAGCACGAGCTTGCCGATGCCGGGCAGTGTGAAGGTGTCCTTCGCGTGCTTGTAGGCAAGGGTGGCGATGTGTTCGAGGATTTCGACCGCTTGCTTCTTGGAGATTTCAGCCTTCTCAGCAATTGCGGCGGCGAGTTGGGATTTCGAGAGTGCGTTTGCCATAATCGGTGTCCTTGATGGTTGTTATTTTACGGTTTTTGGTTAAAAAGTCATTTGACTTGGGTAGAATTAAAGAAGTTCACCCGTGTTGTGCAAGCAAAAAAACATAAAAAATAAAGGCTTTCTTTTTACCGTCTGAGACCCGGACTTGACTTTGTGGAACATTTTCACACCATCCGCCCGTGCCGCTCTTCACAATTCAAAGCGAGTTTCACTACGAAGTCGTCCGCAAAATCTTTGAGGGCGGCATGGGAATTGTCTATGAAGCCGAGCAGAAAGGCGCGCGTAATTTCGTCAAGCGCGTCGCCATCAAGATCATCCGCTCCCATTACGCGAGCCAGAAGATGTTCATCGAGAATTTCATCGGCGAGGCCAGGCTCGTCGCCGATTTGATCCACACGAACATCGTCCAGACCTACCATCTCGGCGAAACCAACGGGGTTTGTTTCATCGCCATGGAATTGATTCGCGGCGTGAATCTGGAGCAATTCACCCGCCAACTGGCCGACAAACGCCGCGTATTGCCGAAGGAACTCGCCGTGTTCATCACCAGCCGGGTCGCGCGCGGCCTGGCCTACGCGCACGCCAAAACCGACAAGGACGGCAAGCCGCTGGGCATCGTCCACCGCGACGTGAGTTTCAAAAACATCATGATCGCCTTTGAGGGCGACGTGAAGCTGACCGATTTCGGCGTCGCCAAGGCGCGCGGCTTTTTGACCGATCAGGAAGGTGAAGTCATCGCCGGCAAGGCCGATTACATGAGTCCCGAACAGGCCGATTTTCAAGTCACCGACAGACGTTCCGATCTTTTTTCCGCCGGCGTTGTGCTGGCGCATCTGTTGCTGGGGCGGAATTTGTTCAAAGGTCAAAACGCTGAGGAATCGCGCAACCGCATCCTGAACCAGCCGATTCCTGATTTTTGCGCGCTCGACCCGCGGATTGACGACAAACTCAACGACATTCTGCATCACTGTCTCTCGCGTGATTTGACCCGCCGTTACGCGACCGCCGACCAGTTGATGTATGACCTCGAATACTACATCTACCACAGCGGTTACGGCCCGACCAACGAGACGCTCGGCAAATTCATCCGCGAACTGTTCGGCCAGACCGCTCCCCATCAGGCCGAGGAAACGCACGTTAAAACCATCATCCTCGAAGAAACCGCGCGGCTCAACGAACGCGCCAAATAAATGAAACGCGCTCCCGCCCAAACCGTCAAACTTGGGCTGATTCAAACCGCCGGTTCCGCCGACCCGGACGCGAACTTGAAAAAAACGCTTGCGCTCGCCGACCGCGCGGCCCAACGCGGCGCGCAAATCATCTGCACGCAGGAACTATTCCGCTCGCAGTATTTTTGCCAGAGCGAAGACCACAAAAATTTCAAGCTGGCCGAACCGATTCCCGGCCCCACCACCGATGCTTTCTGCAAACTGGCCAAAAAACACAAAGTGGTCGTCATTGCCTCGCTTTTTGAGAAACGCGCTGCCGGCGTTTATCACAACACCGCCGCGGTCATTGATGCCGACGGCTCGCTGCTCGGCCGCTATCGGAAGATGCACATTCCTGATGACCCGCTTTATTACGAGAAATTTTATTTCACGCCCGGCGACCTCGGCTTCAAGGCCTGGCCGACGCGTTACGGCAAAATCGGCGTGCTGATTTGCTGGGACCAATGGTATCCGGAAGCCGCGCGGCTCACCGCCTTGCAAGGCGCGCAAATCCTGTTTTACCCGACCGCCATCGGCTGGCATCCGGGCGAAAAAAAGAAGGACGGCGAACGCCAGCACGACGCCTGGGAAACCATCCAGCGCAGCCACGCCATCGCCAACGGCTGCTACGTCGCCGTGGCCAATCGCATCGGGCACGAAAAACTCGCGGGCAAAGGCATAGAATTCTGGGGTCAAAGTTTCGTGGCCGGGACCTCCGGCGAAATCCTCGCCAGAGCCGGCGCGGCCAAAGAGGAAATTTTGATTGTGCCCGTTGACCTTGCCGTCGTGGACACCGCGCGCACGCACTGGCCATTCCTGCGTGACCGCCGGATTGATGCTTACGGAAATCTGATGAAGCGGTTTGTGGATTGATTTACAAACCCAGCGTGCGTCGCAACGCCGCATCCACGCGCGCCATGTTTTTCACGCGTCCAAGTTTCCCGGCAATGGCCTTGTCCAACACCGTCGCCAGATTGTCCGTCATCACGACCGAATCGGTGCGAAGTCCCGCCTCTTTGGCTTCGGAAGAATTGAGCGGCATAAAGACACGGCTGGGATGATCGCGCCGCGCAAGATTGCTTGTAATCATCGAAACCAGAACCTGCGGAAGACCTGTGTCAAGATTGTCCGCCTCAACGACGAGTGCTGGACGGCGTTTGAAAGTAACGAGGCCGCTGTTGGGAAACCACACCAGCACCACGTCGCCGCGATTAAGGCCGGTCATACGCTTCCATTCCCGGTGCGTTCCAATCTTCCTCCCAGGCGGCCAGTTTGCCGCGCATTTCAGCGGACTCGCGGAGCGTCAACGGCGCGGCCTGTTCCTGGGCCGGATGCCGGGCCAATTGCTCAATGATTTCCAATACCGCCGTCTGCGCGGACTCCGGAAGCGATTGCGCCTTGTGAAAGATTTTTTCAGCCGTGCTCACAGCGGCAACTTAAACCAAAGCCATCCCGCCAGCAAGAGCCGCTTGTGGCTTGTGGCTTGACTCTCAACTCGCAGCTCTCAACCATCCACAGACAAATGGGCGCGTTCTGCCACGGCGACAATCTCGAAATCGTTCACGGCCATGTCAAAGGCGAATCCGTTGACCTCGCCGACGTGGACACCGCGCGCACGCACTGGCCGTTCCTGCGCGACCGGCGGATTGATGCTTACGGCGGGCTTACCAAACGTTTGATTGACTGACGCGGCTTCAAAACCTCTTGCTTGGATCACCGGCGCAAACGGGCTGATTGGGAATTATCTCGTCCGGACCGCGCCGCGATTCGCCCCGCGCTGGCGCGTCATTGGCCTGGTCAGGGACGGCAACATGCCGTCCCTCCCTCATGCTGGGAGGGACGCCGTGTCGGCGTCCCCAATTCCTTCGGGGAATATTCGTTATCGTCAACTTGATCTTGCCGACTTCAATGCCGTCCGCCGCGCGTTCCAAAGTGATTCGCCACAACTGGTCATTCATTGCGCTGCCGTCAGCACCATCGCTGTTGCGCAGTCGAATCCCGATTTGGCGCGGCGCGTGAATGTTGACGTGACTGCGCTTTTGACCGGGCTCGCGGCGGACATTCCGTTCGTTTTCTTTTCCTCGGATTTGGTTTTCGACGGGCGCAAGGGAAATTACGTCGAGACCGACGCGGTGAACCCGATTCATTTGTATGGCGAGACAAAAGCCGCCGCCGAGCAAATCGTTTTGCGCAATCCGCGCCACACCGTTGTGCGCACGTCGCTCAACGGCGGCACGTCGTGCGCGGGCAACCGCGGGTTCAATGAACAGTTGCGGCTCCGGTGGCAGGCGGGGCAGATGATGAATCTGTTCACGGACGAATTTCGCTGCCCAATTTTCGCTGGTGAGACGGCCCGGGCGGTCTGGGAACTGGTGAATCAAAAGTGCACCGGGCTGTTCCACGTTGCCGGCGCGGAAAAACTTTCGCGTTGGCAAATCGGCCAGCTCATTGCGGCGCGCTGGCCGCAACTCAATCCGAAAATCACGCCGGGTTCGGCGGCAAATTTTCCCGGCCCGCCGCGCGCGCTAGACACGTCGTTGAACATCACCAAAGTCCAAACGATATTGTCCGTGCCACTGCCGGGTCTGGGCGAATGGCTGGCGGCAAATCCCAATGAACCATTTTGAAGTATCCGGCTAACGGAGCGCGTCTGGCGATTGTGTCGTGATGCATTTAGATTAACCTTGTCTATAATTTGCAAATGATTCCTGCCATCCGCGTCATTTTTTTCACGATATTGTTGTCGGCGTTTTCCTTTCGCGCTGCGGCGGAGGATTTCACCAATGCCATCCACGCGTATCTACAACAGTGCGTCGAGGCCGAAAAGGCAAACGTCGGCATCGCGGTCGGCATTGTAGACGAACATGGCAGCAGCATTGTCAGTTGCGGAAAATTGGATAACGGCACCGACCAGGAAGTAAATGGCGACACAGTGTTCGATATCCGTTCCATGACCGGTACATTTACCGGGCTATTGCTGCAAGACATGATAGCGCGCGGGCAGATGAAGCTGGATGATCCCGTGGCAATGTATTTGCCCAAATCGGTCAAGATGCCGACCCGCCACGGCAAGGAAATCACCTTACGCCACCTGGTGGCAGAAACCTCCGGGCTTCTCAGGCCGGACGATGGCTATATCGACCCTAACCCCAAGCGTGCGGATGATCCCCTTGCTGATTTTACCATTGAGAAGATGTATGCCTTCCTGTCCGGCTACAAATTGACCCAGAATCCCGGAGCGAAGCGTGTACATGGCGGCGTGCAAATGGGATTGCTTGGTCATGTCATCGCCCTGAAAGCCGGAACGAACTACGAATCGCTGGTGGTGGATCGGATTTGCCGGCCATTGAAGATGGACAGCACCCGGTTCACGCTGACGCCCGAATTGAAATCCCGGCTCGCCACCGGACACAGTAAACTCGGTTACGCGATGCCGAGTGTGGATTGGGGAGCTGAGATGCCCTCGGGCGGGCTGCGCTCGACGGCCAATGATCTGCTGAAATTCATATCGGCCAACCTCGGCCTGACGCCGTCCAGTCTGACACCGCTCATGGGAAAAAACATGGTTAACTTGGGCTTTGATTCGCCGGGAGGAGAAATCGTCTGGTTTGCCGGAGGAACGCGCGGCTATAGATCATACGCTGGTTTCGACAAAACCCGGCGGCGCGGCGTGGTGGTCTTGTCTAATTTGGATGCTTTCATTGACGCTATCAAGCTGGGCGGCTTTCTACTCGAAACCGAATGGCAGTCGGATCGTCGTCCAACGGAGACCAAAATCAGCAACCAGGTTTATGGTTCATATGTGGGGCAATACCGGCCCCCATCTGATGCAGCGCCACGCAAGTTCAGGCTCTGGCCGTTTTCCCAACACAAAGACGGCACCACTTCTCAGTCCGGCATCGGTATTCGCCGTGAAGGAGATCGGCTTTTCGCCCAGGCCACAGGATCAAATTCATGGCCGGTTGATGTATTCTTGCCGCCTATTGCTGGTGAATTATTGCCGGAATCGGAAACCCATTTTTTTGAAAGGCTGAGCGGCATGCCCATAACTTTTTCCCGGGATGCTCAGGACAAGGTGACCGGCTTAACCGCATATTACCGGGGCAATGCATTTTCTTATGAGAAAATCTCCGACCAGCCGCCAAAAGTCCCCGAAACATTCAAACGACGTGTCGCCATCAAGCTGGACACAAAACTTCTTGACGCCTGTGTCGGCCACTACGAATTTGCGCCGAACGCCGCGTGTATCCCCAATGGGATGAAACTAACGATCCGGCGAGAAGGAGATCAGTTGGTCTGGCAAGCCTGGGGCAAAGGCGCGACCCGAGGAGCGATTGATATTTATCCCGAATCGGAAACGAATTTCTTCCTCAAGATCAACGCTAATGATACACAATTGACCTTCATTAAGAATGACAAAGGAGAAGTGACGGCTGTAATTCACCATGAACTGGGTTTGCCGGATTTGTTGGGAAAGAAGGTTAAAGACTTGTCTGAATGATTTTGGCTGCTGGCAAATCCCAATGAACCGTTCTGAAAAATCCTACCGTGGTCGCTTGGCGCCGTCACCGACGGGGCTTTTGCATCTCGGCCATGCGCGCACGTTTTGGGTGGCGCAGGAGCGGGCACGGGCAAACCGTGGCACGCTGGTTTTGCGCAATGAAGACATTGACTCCACACGCTTCAAACTGGAGTTCGTTCCGCAAATGATCGAAGACCTGCGCTGGTTCGGTTTTGAATGGCAGGAAGGACCGGATTGCGGCGGGGCTTTTGGACCGTATTCGCAAGGCGAGCGGCGGCCGTTCTACGCTGCCGCGCGGGAAAAGCTCCGTGAACGCGGTTTGATTTATCCCTGCACCTGTTCGCGCAAGGACATCCGGGATGCCGCCAGTGCGCCCAACGCCGGCGACGACGAAGGCCCCATCTACCCCGGCACCTGCCGCAACAAGAATCTCTCAACCCTCAACCCTCAACTTTCAACCCGCTTCTCCTGGCGTTTCCGCGTTCCCGACGGCGAAACCATTGCCTTCACCGATGGAAATTTTGGCGAACAAAAATTCGTGGCGGGAAAGGATTTTGGCGATTTCGTCGTATGGCGCGGCGACGACGTGCCGGCGTATCAACTGGCGTGTGTGGTGGACGATGCGGCGATGCAAATCACCGAGGTGGTGCGCGGGGCGGATTTGCTGCTGAGCACGGCGCGGCAGATTCTGCTTTACCGGGCGCTGGGTTTGACGCCGCCGGCGTTTTATCACTGCGCGCTGATGCTGGACGAAAAAGGCCGGCGGCTGGCCAAGCGTCATGACGCGCTAAGCCTGCGGGCGCTCCGCGAACGTGGGGAAACGCCGGAATCACTGCGCCGATTGTGACGATCTGGGAGTGCGGTTGTTCCTTGGAACCGGGAACCGCATGTATAACTCCCTCTCCTCCGCGGAGTGGAGGAGAGGGCTGGGAAGAGGCGGCACGTGGCTTTTTTACGAACCCCTCTCTCCGGCTCTCTCCCCGCACTGCGGGGAGAGAGTGACTGAAACTGGCGTGCGAGACAGCAATGAACCTCGTTTGTCAAAATGCTTTGGACAGAAAACTGATGCACTATCAGCCTCCCTTGGTGGCTGGTGGTTCAAGCGTTAAGAGGACGGTTTCAGAGTTATTCCAAGGTGGGCATGAGCAGGAGTCGCGCAAAATTCGTGTGGAAATTCCCCAAAAAGTGCTTGTGATTTCCCCGCGTTTCGGCAGTGTCCTTAAGCTTCCGACCGGAACTGCGGGAGAACAAAGAGGTCGAGTCCGGCGGATGGATTTGCTGAGGTCAGATGCAATCACTCAGACTGATAATTGCCAGCGCCTTTTTTATCTGCGCCCCGCTCACCGCGCTGAATGCGGCAACGGGCGAAGCCGCTCCTGCTGCAACCAAGCCCGCCGCTTTGGCGGCATCCGGCGCGTCGCCAGCCGCTTCCGCGGAACAGGGCATGCCTCAGAGCGCCCAGTCCCTTGGTCATAAAGGCGGTTTTGTCACCAATTCCATGCTGGTAACGTGGATTGTGGCGGTGGGCGTGATTTTGTTTGCCCGGTTCGCCACCCGGAAAATTCAGGAAGTGCCGGTCGGCGCGCAGAATTTCTGGGAATGGCTGGTGGAAGGACTTTACGGTTTCCTTGAAAGCATCATCGGAGCGCGATTGGTGAAGAAGACGTTCTGGTTTTTTGCGACAATTTTCATTTTCATCCTGGCGACGAATTGGTTCGGGTTGATTCCCGGTGCCGGCACGATTGGCTGGGGACATCAAGGTGAACACGGTTTTGAAGTGACGCGACCGCTGCTGCGGGCCGGGAATGCCGACCTTAACATGACGTTCGCGATGGCCATGATTTTCTTCGGTTGCTGGACGGTTTGGGCGCTCCAATTCAGTGGCGTCAAAGGCTCCTTCCTGCACATTTTTGGCCCCAAAGGTGACAGCACCGGCGTCATCAAGTATTTGATGATCGTGGTGTTCTTCGCCGTCGGTTTTCTGGAGATGCTCTCGATTGCCTTCCGACCGATTTCGTTGAGCTTCCGTCTTTACGGCAACATGTTTGCAGGCGAGAACCTGCTGGAGGCCATGTCGAACCTGGTTCAGCATCCCGCCTGGGCCAGGGTCGTCTTCGGCGCGCTGCTGCCCGTGCCGTTTTATTTCATGGAACTGTTGGTGGGTTTTATTCAGGCGATGGTATTCATGCTCCTGACCTCCGTGTTCACGGCGTTGATTTGCACACAGGAGGAGGAAGCCGGCGAGGGGCACCATTGAACCATTGAAAATTTCAACGGCTTGACCGTGTTCAATCGCGGGAGCCGTTGAGCAACGAAAGGAAAAAATATGTTAACGCCAATGTTGGCAGAGATGAGCGGCAGCATTCACGTCGGTCTGGCCGGCCTCGGTTCGGCCATCGGCGTGGGACTGGTCGGCATGAAGGCTTCCGAAGCGGTGGGACGCAATCCCGGCGCTTTCGGCAAGGTCATTGTGCTGGCCGTGCTCGGCATGGCTCTGTCCGAAGCCATAGTGTTCTACGCGATCTTCCTTGTTCACTGAGGAAACGGCGCGGAGCCGGTCCGGCTCCGCGCCGCACATTAACCGACCGGATTTATGAACCAGTTTATTTTGTTGGCAAACATCGGCGGCGACCTGGCCCAGACCGCCCATGACACGGCGGAGAAATTTGGGCTGGACGCGCCGCATTTCTTTGCCCAAGTCATCAGTTTCCTGATTGTCGCCGCCCTGCTTTATCGGTTTGCCTACCAGCCGATTCTGACCGTCCTCGAAGAACGCCGTCGGCGCATTGCGGAAGGGCTGGAGAACGCGGAGAAAATCAAGGCCAGGCTGGCCAGCACCGAAGCTGCCCGCCGGAAAATCCTCGACCAGACCAATGACCTGGCCAACCAGTTGATCGAGGAAGCACGAATCGCTGCCGTGCGCGTGCGTGAGCAGGAAACGCAAAAAGCCATCGCTGCCGCGGAACAAATCATCGCCCGGGCGCGCGAAGCCGCCGCGCTGGAGCATGACCAGATGCTCGCCGGGTTGAAACGTGAAGTTGGCCGGCTGGTCGTGCAAACGACCGTGACGGTCACCGGCAAGATTCTGACGCCGGACGATCAGCGGCGGCTCGCCGAGGAAACGGAGAAACAATTGACGGCCTCATAAAAGGTAGGGCGCGCTCTCCGCAGCGCGCCGCGGCGGTGTGGGGACACACCGTCCTACTGGAAATCAAATGAAAATATCCAAACGGGCACAAAGCGACGCGCGGCAACTGTTCCGCAGTTGCCAGGTCAACGGTTTGCTGGACGAGAACCGCGTCCGGCAGGCGGTCACGCTCGTGCTGGCACAGAAGCCGCGCCGTTGCCTCGAAATTTTGTCGCGCCTGCACCGGCTGGTGAAACTGGATTTGGAGCGCCGCACCGCGCGCGTCGAAAGCGTGGCGTCCCTGCCCGCCGATTTGCAAACGGACGTGGCAAACCGGATCAAAAAAATTTACGGCGAGGGCGTGAGCCTGACGTTCGACCGGAATCCGGCGTTGATCGGCGGCCTGCGCGTCAAAGTCGGCAGCGACGTTTATGACGGCAGCATTCGAACCCGGTTGGAAAAATTGGAACAGAGTTTTAATCAGAATTTATGAGTAATTTGTTGCAGGAAATTGAGGCCCAGATCGCGGGCGCCAAGGCCGCGACGGCCAAACAAAATGTCGGCGTTGTCCGTGAAATCGGCGACGGCGTGGCCAAAATCGAAGGTCTGACCGACGCGATGCTCAACGAGATGCTCGACTTCGGCGACGGCATCACCGGCCTGGCGTTGAACCTCGAAGAGACCGAGGTCGGCGCGATCATTCTCGGCGATTACACGGGGATCAAGGAAGGTTACGAAGTTCGCACGACCGGCAAGCTGTTGCAGGTGCCCGTCGGCAAAGGCTTGCTTGGCCGCGTCGTCAATGTCCTTGGCCAGCCGCTTGACGTCAAGGGGCCGATCAAGAGCGACACCACGTATCCGGTCGAAAAAATCGCGCCGGGCATCATCAAGCGCAAATCTGTCAGCCAGCCGGTGCAGACGGGCATCATGGCGATTGACGCGATGATTCCGATTGGCCGCGGCCAGCGTGAATTGATCATCGGCGACCGTTCAACGGGCAAGACGACCATCGGCATTGACACCATCATCAACAACGCGCGGCTCAATCTGGCCGCGCAGCAGGCGGGAGACAAAGATTATCGTCCGCTGTATTGCATTTACGTTGCCATCGGCCAGAAGCAGTCGAACATCGCGCGCGTCATCGGCGTTTTGGAAGAAGCCGGCGCCATGCCTTATACGATTGTCGTCGTGGCCGCCGCGTCGGATTCAGCGACCAACCAGTATCTCGCGCCGTTCGCGGGCGCGGCGATGGGCGAATGGTTCATGGACAACGGGATGGATGCGCTGATTATTTACGACGATTTGTCCAAGCACGCGGTGGCGTATCGCCAGGTTTCACTCGTGCTCAAGCGTCCGTCGGGTCGCGAGGCGTATCCGGGCGACGTGTTTTATTTGCACAGCCGGCTGCTCGAACGCGCCGCGCGCGTTGCCGAAAAATACGGCAATGGCTCGCTCACGGCGCTGCCCATCATCGAAACCCAGGCGGGTGACGTTTCGGCTTACATTCCCACGAACGTGATTTCAATCACCGACGGGCAGATTTATCTCGAGACGGATTTGTTTTATCAGGGCATCCGCCCGGCGATATCGGTCGGCTTGTCCGTGTCGCGCGTCGGTTCGGCGGCGCAGGTCAAGGCGATGAAACAGGTCGCCGGCCGCATCAAGGGCGACCTGGCCCAGTTCCGCGAATTGGCGGCGTTTGCCCAATTTGGTTCCGACCTCGACGCCAAGACGCAGGCGCAGCTTGAGCGCGGCAAACGCATTGTCGAGTTGTTCAATCAGATTCAATACAACCCCCTGCCGGTCGAAGTGCAGGTCGTCGTTTTGTGGGCGGGGCAAAACGGATTTGTGGACGACGTGCCGGTGGCCAAAATCAAGGACTTCCAGCACAAGCTCACGGACTTCATGACGACCCGGAAGACGGAATTGATGACGCGCATCGCGATGGAAAAAGAATTGAAGGATGCCACCGTCAACGATTTGAAAGCGGCGGTGACAGAGTTCAAGCAGACGTATCACTGATTCATGGCCACCACACGCGACATTCGCCGGCGCATCAAGTCGGTCAAGAACACCGCCCAAATCACCAGGGCGATGCAGATGGTGGCGGCGGCCAAAATGCGCAAGGCCCAGCAGGCCGCGCTGGGTGGCCGGCCCTATGCGGCGTTGATGAATGAAGTGCTGGCCGAAGCGACGGCGCGCACGATGGATTTCAGGCATCCGCTCATGGAAACCCGCGAAGCTCGAAAGCGGGCGGTCATCCTGGTGAGCACGGACCGTGGTTTGTGCGGCGCGCTCAACGGCAATTTGTTCCGCGAAGTGGTGAAATTCGACCGGGACACGACCCTTTACGTCACGGCGGGACGCAAGGCGTCGCAGTTCATCGCGCGCACAAAACAGCCGCTGGCGGCGGAATTCACTTACAAGGACACGCCGCAATTCGCCGAGGCACGGGCGATTTCCCGGTTCGCGCAGGACTTGTTTATCAAGCGCGAAGTGGACGCGGTGGACGTTTTGTACACCAACTACATTTCGACATTGGTTCAGCAGCCGGAAATCGTCCCATTTTTGCCGGTGGGGAAAATCCAGACGGTCACCGCCGGAATTCACGGCCACGCGGAAGCGGGGGAATTGTCGGCGGGCGGCGACGTTCCGTATTTGTTTGAACCGGATGGGGAGACGGTGCTGGGCGAATTGCTGCCGCACAGTTTGAATTTCAAGATTTACCAGATTTTGCTGGAAGCCAAAGCCAGCGAGCACAGCGCGCGCATGGTGGCGATGAAGAACGCCACCGACAACGCGGAGCAGCTTATCAAGGACCTGACGCTGCAATACAACAAGCTGCGCCAGTCGAACATCACGAAGGAATTGTTGGAAATCGCCACCGCGCAAATGGCGGTGAGCTAATCAATCAATTGCATGAACAAAGGCAAAATCGTTCAAGTCATCGGACCGGTCGTGGACGTGGAATTTCCCGGCCAGCCGCCCGCCATTTACAACGCGCTGGCCGTCGAATTTGACGTGCCCGGCCAAGGCCGCGCGAAACGGATACTCGAAATCGAACAGCACCTTGGCGACAACTGGGTGCGCTGCGTTTGCATGGGCTCGACCGAAGGCATGAAGCGCGGTTACGAAGTCACGGACACCGGCAAACCGATTTCCATGCCGGTCGGCGACTGTGTGCTGGGCCGCGTGTTCAACGTCGTCGGCGAGCCGGTGGACGAGCGCGGGCCGGTCAGCCCGGAAAAGTATTATCCCATCCACCGCGCTGCGCCGGCACTGGCGGACCAGTCCACCTCGCCCCAGGTGCTGATGACCGGCATCAAAGTCATTGACCTCATCTGCCCGTTTTTGAAGGGCGGCAAGGTCGGCGCCTTTGGCGGTGCGGGTGTCGGCAAAACCGTCATCATCATGGAATTGATCAACAACATCGCCAAACTGCACGGCGGTGTGTCCGTGTTCGCCGGCGTGGGCGAACGCTCGCGCGAAGGCAACGACCTTTACACCGAAATGTCCGAGGCCGGCGTCATCAACCAAAAAGACCCCGGCAAATCCAAAATCGCGCTGGTCTATGGCCAGATGAACGAGCCGCCCGGCGCGCGTTTGCGCGTCGGATTGTCGGGCCTGGCCATCACGGAATATTTCCGGGACGAGAAAAACCAGGATGTGCTGCTGTTCATTGACAACATTTTCCGGTTTTCGCAGGCCGGTTCGGAAGTATCCGCGCTCCTGGGTCGCACGCCGAGCGCCGTCGGCTATCAACCGACGCTTGCCTCCGAAATGGGCGATTTGCAGGAACGCATCACCTCGACCAAGAAAGGTTCCATCACGTCGTTCCAGGCCGTGTACGTGCCGGCGGACGATCTGACCGATCCCGCGCCGGCGACGACGTTCGCGCACCTGGATGCGACCATCGTGTTGGAACGGACGATTGCCGAACTCGGCATTTATCCCGCCGTGGACCCGCTGTCCTCGACGAGCCGCGCGCTCGCGCCGGAAATTGTGGGGCGGGAACACTACGAGGTCGCCCGTGGCGTGCAGAAGGTTTTGCAACGTTACAAAGATTTGCAGGACATCATTGCGATTCTCGGCATGGACGAGCTTTCGCCCGACGACAAGCTCACCGTCTATCGCGCACGAAAAATCCAGCGCTTTCTCAGCCAGCCGTTCTCGGTGGCGGAAGTGTTCACCAGCCGACCGGGCCGGCAGGTGCCGGTGGCCGAAACCGTCCGCGGCTTCAAGGAAATTCTGGACGGCAAGCACGACGCCGTGCCGGAACAAAACTTTTACATGAAGGGCGGCATCGAAGAAATTAATGAATAACAACGGGAGGGACGGCATGTCACCGTCCCCAAATAATGGGTCACCGGCATGGCGACCCTCCCGATAACCAATGGCCAATACGCTCAAACTCGAAATCGTCACGCCGGACGCGAAGATTTTTTCCGACGACGTGGACATGGTCACGCTGACCGGCGTCGAAGGCGAGATGGGCATTTTGCCCCAGCACGTGCCGCTGATGACACAACTGTGCGCGGGCGAAATCGTCGCGCACAAGGGGCAGGACACGATCTTCCTCGCCGTCGGTGACGGCTTCGTGCAGGTCACCGGCGATCGCGTGGCCATTCTCACCGACATGGCGATTCGCGCGGAAAACATTGACGAAGCCATGGCCGAGGAAGCCCGCCTGCGCGCCGAGTCGCGGCTCAGGGAAAAAATCACCGACGAGGAAGCTGCGCGCATTCAAGGCGCCCTTGTCCACGCCACGATCCAGCTCAGGATCAAACGCCGGCGGCGGAAGTAGATTCTCCTCCCCAATAAAATACCGGTGCGAAAACCGGCTGATGTCCGATGTTTGAGGTAGCACCCGCCTCCGGCGGGTTCAATTCGGCGTCCCGCCGAATTGCTGATGCACACGTGGAAATGGGTTGATTCAACGGTCAACGACCAGCGACATCTTCAAAAGGTTTCGGGCGGGACGCCCGAAACAGCCCGCGGGACGCGGGCGCTACCCACAGCGTTTGTTCTAACTTTCGATCACGCTGATTTCCACCGGCTCGACGTTGACGCCAAGTTTTTCGAGCCACTTGATGGCGGCTTTTACGTCTTCGCGCTTGCCATCGAGTTCAAGGCACACAATGCCAATCTCGTCTGTGACACTGGCCTGACGGATGTTGGTGACGACTTTGAACTTGTGGCCGACTTCCCAAATGAGCGGCTTCTTGATGAGCTTGGGTGGGAACATCAGCCACAAACGCCTTTGTGTGGGCGAACCCGGCTGTGTCAGTGCGGTTTTTTTGAATGCTTTGGCCATATCGAACAACTTTCTTTTTCAGCGTAACACAGGCGTCTCGCCTGCACTTCTGTTTCTCCCGCCTTGCTGATGCTCGACGGGCGGCAGGCAGGACGCCTGCGCTACTTTAGCCGCCCGCAATCGCCGGGATGATGCTGATTTCGTCGCCGTCTTTCAACGGCGTTTTCTGGTTTTGCAGGAAGCGGATGTCTTCCTCGTTCACATAGACGTTCACGAAACGGCGCACCTCGCCCTTTTCATCCACGAGACGTTCCTGGATGCCGGGGAAGCGCGTCTGCAATTCGACAATCGCCTCGCCGATGGTGGCGGCGTTGACTTCGACCAGCTCCTCGTTGTTGGTCAACTTGCGGAGCGGCGTTGGGATTCGGACTTTCTTTGGCATGGTAAAAAATTGGGATATTGGAGTGCTGGAGCATTGGGTTAATGGAAACAAGCATTACTCCACAACTCCATTACTCCATCACTCCGACTTTTCTTCATACATTCACTTTTTCTTCATGCGCCAGGAGCGCCTCGAATTCGCGCAGGCTCGGCTTGATTTCGCGCGGTTTGCCCACATGGCCGGCCACGGCGTCGAGCGTCTTCAATCCGTTGCCGGTGACACAAAGAACGGCGGAATCATTTCGCGGAATTTTACCCGACGCAATGAGTTTCTGCGCCACGCCCACCGTCACGCCGCCCGCCGTCTCGGCAAAAATGCCTTCCGTCTCCGCCAGCAGCTTGATGGCGTCGCGGATTTCGTCGTCGGTTACGTCGTCCGCCGCTGCGCCGGTGTCTTTCATCACCTTGAGCGCGTAGAAACCGTCCGCCGGTGTGCCGATGGCCAGCGATTTGGCAATCGTGTCCGGCTTGACCGGCCTGAAAAAGTCCAGGCCCGCCTTTTGCGCGGTGGAAATCGGCGAACAACCCGTCGCCTGCGCGCCGTGAATGGCCGTCTCGCTTTCCGACACGAGGCCAAGCTTCACAAATTCCTGGTAGCCTTTCTGGATTTTTGTCAGCAACGAGCCGGACGCCATTGGCACGACGGTGTGCCGGGGCAGGCGCCACCCGAGTTGCTCGACGATTTCATACGCCATGCTCTTGGAGCCTTCGGCATAATACGGCCGCATGTTCACGTTCACGAATGCCCAGTTGAATTTGCCGGCGATCTCGGCGCAAAGGCGGTTCACCTCGTCGTAATGGCCTTTGATGCCAATGACGTGCGCGCCGTAAATGAGCGAGTTGACGATTTTGCCCTGCTCCAAATCCGATGGGATGAAAACGTAGGATTTCATCCCGGCAGATGCGGCGTTGGCGGCGACGGAGTTGGCCAGATTGCCGGTCGAGGCGCACGCGACGGTGTCGAAACCGAGTTCGCGTGCCCGGCTCAACGCCACGCTCACGACCCGGTCTTTGAATGACAGGGTGGGGTAGTTGACCGTGTCGTTCTTGATCCACAGTTCGCGGATACCGAGTTTTTTGGCCAGCCGGTCGGCCTTGACGAGTGGCGTGAAGCCAACTTGCAAACCGACGGTCGGGTCGTTCGCCACCGGCAGCAGCTCGCGGTAGCGCCACATCGTCTTGGGCCGCGACTGGATGGCCGCCCTGGTCAGGGACTTTTTGATGCGGTCGTAATCATAAACCACTTCGAGCGGACCGAAGTCGAACTCGCACACATGCGTCGCGGTGAGCGGATATTCCCGCCCGCACTCGCGGCACTTCAGCGCCTTCATGAAACCAGCGTGTTCTTTCATATTTATTTCTCTTTACCCCGTAGCAGCCGACGTTAGTCGGCTCATTATTCATCAAGTCAGAGCGGACTGATGTCCGCTGCTACGAACGTTTCCGGGCAAACAAAAAGCCCCGACTCATGAATGAGAAGGGGCTGACAAAACTTGTGCGCTCCTCTCATTTTTCCCCGACACCGTCGGGGCTGGATTTGGCACCTGCATTGAAATTGAATTTCAACCGGTTGCCGTGGCGTCATCGGGCCAGTCCCTCAGCCACTCTGCATGAGACCGTTGTATCAACGGATGCGGATAAGCTGATTCAATGGTAAAATTCTGTCAACTTATTTTTCAATGCAGAAAATCAGTTGACGAAATCACCATCCAGTCGTATAAGAGCACAGTAGTTTGATGAAAAGATTGAAGTAGCAGTTAGTGGCACAAAGCAAACCATGGTTCCTCACCAATTAGTTGTGCCACAAGTGGAATTGTGTGCCTTATATTGTGGTTTTTACTTTACTTGAACCGGCAATTTTGGTTGCCTGAACAAAAGTCATGTATCTCAAGAATTTAACGCTTTTGGGGTTTAAGTCCTTTTCGGACAAAACTTCGCTGAACTTTCAACCCGGTGTGACTGCCATCGTCGGCCCGAACGGGTGCGGCAAATCCAATGTCTCCGATGCCATCCGCTGGGTGCTCGGCGAGCAATCGGCCAAGGCTTTGCGCGGCGGTGAAATGGCCGATGTGATTTTCACCGGCACGGACGGACGCAAACCGATGGGCATGGCCGAAGTGTCGCTCACGCTGGGCGACATGGACGAGGACCACCTGCGCGCAGCGGGTGTCGAGGTGGCTTACAATGAGGTCACGATCACACGCCGGATTTTCCGCGACGGCGGCAGCGAGTATTTCATCAATCGCACCCCGTGCCGCCTCAAGGACATCCAGCAACTATTCATGGGCACAGGCGTGGGCCGCACCAGTTACAGCATTCTGGCGCAGGGCCACATCACGCAGATTCTTTCGAGCAAACCCGAAGACCGCCGCCTCATTTTCGAGGAAGCCGCCGGCATCACGAAATACAAGAGCCAGAAAAGGGAATCGCTTCACAAACTGGAATACACCGACCAAAACCTTTTGCGCATCGCCGATCTCATCCGCGAAGTGAAGCGGCAAATCGGTTCGCTCCAGCGCCAGGCCGGCAAAGCGCGCCGCTACAAACAAATTTCCCAGGAACTGCAGCACCTCGACACACAGCTTGCGCGCCATCAATTCGACGTGCTGCAGGCTGAAATCGTTGAAAGACAAACCGCCGCCGAAAAACTGCGCGGTGAAATTGAAACCGGCTCGGCCGACGTTTTGCGCTGTGAAGATGAGATCAAGCAACTGCGCGAACGGCTTTCGGAACTGGAACACGAAGTGGCCGAAAAACAGCAGCGCGGTCTGGAATTAAAGGGCGAAGGGGATCGGCACGAAAGCCGGATTCAATTCAACGAGGAACGTTTGCGCGAGCTGGCGTCGCAAAACACCAGGGCTTTGACCGAAATCAACCAGGCCGAGGAACGTTGCCGCGCCGCGTCCGGTGAATTGAAGGCGGTGGTGGAGCGGTTGACCGCTTCGGAAGACGCCCTCCTGCAACATCGCCTGACACTGGAGCAGAAACAGTGGGTGTTGAACACGGTTGAGGAAGACTTGCGCCAGCGGCAGGAAGCGTTGCGCAAGGCGCAGTCCGAGGCATTCGCCGCGGCGCAGGATTTGACGCGGATTCGCAACGAAATCACCGCGCTCGATCTGCAAAAGCAGGGCAACAGCATCCGGCTCGAAAAGCTTTCCGCCGAAAAAGTGCAGCTCGAAGAGGAACGCACCCGGCTCGAAGCGCGCCTGCAGGAATTCACCGCGAGTGTCGAGGTGGAGAAACTGAACGCGCAGACCAAGCGCGGCTCGGTCGAGCAGCGGCAAAACCGGTTGCGCGAACTCCAGGTGGAATTGCAGGCGTCGTCCGCCGAGCAGGACCAGTTTTTGCAGGCGCAGGCCGAGAAACGTTCGCGCCTGAACGTGCTCGAGCAGCTCGAAGGGTCGCACGAAGGTTTCAGCGTGGGCACCCAGGCCGCTTTGCGCCAGTCACGCAAGGTCATCGGCTCGCTCGCCGACCGCATTCGCGTGCCGGATTCGTATGTCGTCGCCATCGAAAACGCGCTCGGCCACCATCTACAGCTCGTTTTGACCGAGCAGCCGGAATCCGCGCAGCAAATTCTCGCCGACCTCAGCGCCAACAAGGTCGGGCGCGCCAGTGTTGCCGCGCTGTCAATCGAATACACCAACGACAAGCAATTGTTTTTTGAGGGCGAAATGGCGCCGGGCAGCGGTCTCAATGCGATTCAAAACGGGCTGCAAAAGGGTGAAGTCATTCATGCCTTGAGCGTGGTTCAGGGCGAGCCGTCGGTGGAAAAACTCCTGAAGGCGTTGTTGGGCCGCACCTTCATTGCGTCCGACTTGGCCACGGCCACGGCCCAGATTCAAAACGGCCACGCGGGTTGCGATTTCGTCACGTTGACCGGCGATTTGCTCAGCCGGCACGGCGTTTACACGGGCGGTTACTTGAACGGCAACGGCAACCCCAAGGCGCCGGCTTCGATTCTGGGACGCAAAAACCAGATCAACGAACTGCAAGGTGAACTGACGGAAGTCCAGACCCGCGTGGCCCAGATGAGCCGCAAACGCGGCGCGCTGCTGGGCGAGCAGACGGAATTGCAGGCCAGCCTGCAGCAGGCGCAGACGGAATTGCGCGAGCAGGAAGTCGCCATCGCCACGCGCGAAGGCGAGTTCAATGCGTTGCAGAATTCCAACCGGCTGCTGCACCAGAAAATTGAGACGGTCGTTTTTGAAATTCAAAGCCTCGCGGCGCAGGAGCAGGAAGGTTCGCAAAAGCGCGGCGCACTGGCGGCCCGGTTGAACGAGCTTGAAGTCCGCGAACGCGCCGGTCAGGAACAAGTCGCCGCGCTCACGGCTGAACTGGAAAATCTGCGCCAGCAGCGCGATGCCGCCCAGGCCGCGCTCACCGAGAGCAAGGTGGCGCTCGCGGCGGAGGAACAGCTTTTGGCGTCGTTCCGCCAGCAACAGCTATCTTTGGAGCAACGCATTTGCGAGCTGACCCAGATGCTCGAGCAGCGTCGCAACGAAGTGTCGTCCTTTATTGGCCGCAAAGAGCAGGCGGAGTCGGAAATTCAGGATTCACGGTCGCAAATCGGGCGTTTGCAGCACGAGCGCGAGCAGGTGAACACGCAAACCGCCGAATTGCTGGCGCGGAAACAATCGCAGGAAGGCGATGTTGTGGCGCGCGAAGAAAACTTGAGCGGGCGGCGGCGGCAGTTGACTCAATTGCAGGAACAGCGCGGCGCCCTGGATGTTGAACTGGCGCAGAAAAACATGTCCGTCCAGAACCTGCGCGAACGGCTCCAGCAGAAATATCACGTCAATCTCGACGACGTGCGCAGCGAGTGCATCACCATCACGTTTGCCGACGAAGGCGCGGCGAAGGTGCACGTGATGACGCCGGAAGAAATGGCCGCTGCGGGCGCGTCCACGGATTGGAACGCCGTCGCGCAGCAGATTGAAGCCTTGCAGAAACGGCTCGACGAAATCGGCCCGGTGAACCTGGTCGCCATCGAGGAATACGAGGAAACCGAGCAGCGTTATCAATTTCTGACGAAGCAGAATGACGATTTGGTTCAGGCCCGGGTGCAACTGCTTGAAGTCATCAACCGCATCAACGTGCAGACGCGGCAGATGTTCACCGAAACGTTTGAAAAGATCCGCGAGAATTTCCGCACGATGTTCACCGAGGTCTTCGGCGGCGGCAAGGCGGACCTGATTTTATCGGATCAAAACGACGTGCTCGAGAGCGGCATTGAAATCATGGCGCGGCCCCCGGGCAAACAACTGCAAAGCATCTCGCTGCTGTCCGGCGGGGAGCAGACGATGGTGGCGGTGGCGCTGTTGTTCTCCATTTACCAGGTCCGGCCCAGTCCGTTTTGTGTGCTGGACGAATTGGACGCGGCGCTGGACGAGGCGAACATCAACCGGTTTGTCCATTTGTTGCAGCGTTTCCTGATGCACTCACAGTTTGTCATCATCACCCACAACAAACGCACCATCGGCATGGCCGACGTGCTTTACGGCGTGACGATGGAGGAACGCGGTGTGAGCAAGATTGTCAGCGTGAAATTTCACAAGGGTGGGGAAACCGCGCCGGAGGTGGAAACCAGCCCGCCCGCCGTCGAAATCGCGCTGGTGAAGTAGGTTTTTACATTGCAACGCCAGTTCCGGCGCGTTGAGAGATAAAACCGGTTGGATGTGCTAATTCGATACATCCGGAATTAAACCGCGTGGCGCCGGCAATAAAAAGCGCGGAGAAAGGTTTCTTCCTCCACTATCAATTCATCTGCAACCAAATGTGCTCCATTTCCACTTTGTCCGAGGAACACGGAGGACTGAGCCGCCGATGACAGGATTTGAACCGTTGCGTTTCGGAACTGCGAGTAGAAGCACAGGGGGAAAGTGATTCAGAAGGATTCCAGATGCCTTCATCCGCTTCATCAGCCGCAAGTTTGGCGAGCCGTGCGTTAATAGCAGTAAGCCAGTGGGCGAAGGATTTCGCCTGAACATACGCAATCATCAAAGCGTGCTGATTTGTGGAACCATGCAAACCATGCTTGAACCGCTCAATGCCGCCAGTTCGATGCCCGGGAAGTCCGTGAACATATTCGAGATCGCTGCGGCGGCTGTCCGGCGGTGTGGGAAGTCGTTTGCATTCGATGGGAAGCAACTGTTCGAAGTCGTAGTATTTTCTACCCTCGACTCGGATTGTGCCCAAAGGTTTAACAGCGATGTCCCCGCGGCGGCTGGCGGTCTGAACTGGTTCGGGAAGAAATTGGACGGCATCAAAACACTGGCGACGCGTGGCGCTATTGAGATGACCGCAGAGGAACTCATTGAGATGCGGTTCATCGTCACAGTCTGGTCGTTCGGGCCGGTCACGCCACACAGGAAGTTCACGTTCGACGAACGCCACAATCTCACGGCGAAATGCCCCCGCATCCAATACTTCAGAATCCGGGGTTCCGATGGCAGGAGTTTTGTGAGATTCGTCGGCGATCATTCGGTGTTATCAAAATCCCATTCCCCTCAAATCGGCCAGCGTTTCATCCGCATCGCGCAGGGCAATTGAGCGCAGCCAGTAGCGCAGGCGATCAGGTTTGATGAGGAAAACGAAAGGCCCGTCGAAAATACGGAGAATGCGCACGGTCGTCAGCGTCGCGCTCTTCTTGCTGCGCAATAGCGCCGTCAGCTTTTCTGCGAGGCTGTCTATATCTTTCCAATCTGGTTCCGCTTTCCCAAAGACAAATGGCTGACAGCAAATACCTGCCCAGGATTTGGGAGGCAACGGACGCAGCTTTTTATGCACGGTGTTGATTTGCCGCGTGTAGATGCGTGCGAATTCCTGATGATCGCCGGGGGTCGCCGGACGCATCATGTCAGCGTCATCGCCGAGCCGTTGGTAGTTGCGGTAATAATCAAATGCGTCATTGAGAATAATTTTGTCATTGGGCGAAAGGTCGAGGTCGGCTTCGTTTTCGGGAAACGGCAAATTATCGATGCCAGCCTTTTCAATCGCTGTCGCTTGCTTAATTCCGGCATCAGAACTTGTCAGACTAAGCCAAGATCTGAAAAATGGTTTTTTTGCATAGAGACGTTGGAATAGCGCTTCGTGCGCCGAGGTGTTACCACTGGCACCACTAATTCCCAATATGCGCTTTCCGAAGGTGATGCTCCCCTTTTTCTTGTTCCAATATGTAAACGGCAACTCGTCAGTCCGAGCGAAAAGAATCAGAGGTGACACATAGAGAGATTCTGATCTGGGAGACTCAAAACATTTTTCTTCCTGTATTGTTATTAAACTCTCATCAATATTCCCGTCTGAACCAATAGCCTCGGCTGGTAACACGCGCTTTTTCCATAGATATTTTATTGTTTCAGCGGTTTTGGGAGTTCCAACTTGGAAGCCTATGCTGTAGTCCCAACCCATTTCTTTCACATGATCTTTCAGTTTGCGAAGTTTCCCCAATCTTTCAACGAGACTGATAGTGCGTCCGCCGCCAAACAGATTGCAGCGCCAGACGAAATCCTTCGTCAACGCCACATTGCGCGGCATCCACTGCATATCGTAGTAATCCAACTCAAAACTTATCTCGGCCTGGGTGTGGGCTGTGCGGCGAAAGATAGCGTGAAGGATGGGATGTTCCGGCTTCGGCGGATGCGCCTCGGCCAGCACCACGACGACTTTCGGGTCTTTGTTGAACAGGCCGCGAATGGGCGTGAAATCCAAAATCTCCCGCACATCCCAGTGCTTGAAGATCGAATGGCGGAAATCAACGCTGCGGCGGTTATAAAGAAAGTTGTCCTTTTGCAACAGACAAAGGAGGCCGTCCTCCACGAGTGCTGCCATGCTGTGATGCAGGAAAAGATACGCTGACTGCTTGTCTGGCAGACTCTGCTTGCCGAATTTGGTCTGGTATTCGTCGTAAGCTTGGGCTGTCGTTCCCTTATCCGACGCCGAGCCGAACGGAGGATTGCCGACCACCACGCCGATGTTGCGCGGCAGCTTCTGCTCGCGTGCCTGTTGAAAAAAGCAGGCTTCGACAAGGGTTTTGCCCTTCAACACTGGAAAGAGCTTCCCTGTCCGCCAAATGATTGGTGGCTCCAGTTCCTCGCACATGGCAAGACACAAACTGAAAGCCGCCAGTTCAACAGCCGAACCGTCAATGTCCGTTCCGCGCACCCGTTTCATGAGTGTGCGTAGCACATCTACCGGCGGTTTGTCCCAATTGTTGTTCTTCCGCCAATGGAGCACGAGCCGCTTGAAAGCTTCGACGAGGAATATCCCAGACCCACATGAAGGGTCAAAAACTACTTCATCGCGCTTCTCCAGTCGATCCATGCGTTCGAGCGTCAAAGCCTCCTCCAGCATCAGCCGAGCGAGAAACGGCGGCGTGTAAACGCACGTCGTCTTGTCCTCCACAAAAAACTGGTAGATATGGCTGATGAGTTCCACCGGCAGGTCGTGGAAGGAGTAGAGCCGCCACAAGGTCTGCTGCCCGCCTCTCTCGGTGCTACCCTGAATCAGTTCGGCAAATTTTTTCAGGTAAGGCGTCTCCCGGAGCTGTTTCTTTTCGTCATCCTGCAATGTGAAGACGTTGCCGTTGAATCGTTCCGTTTCGAGATAAGCCAGCAGTTCGATTAACGGCTCGGCATCGCCCAAAACATGAAAGAATTTTTCCGCGCCGTCCTTAAACTTTTTGAAAAAATTCGCCTCGAGTCTGAAGACTTCACGGTCTTCCAGATAAGCGATGAGCAAAGAAATAATCAGCAGTCGCCGGCGCAGGCTACCCGCAATCCGGCTTTCTTTGGCAAGTTGCTCGTCCAAGGCTTCCACATTCCGCAGGAGGGTCTTGTGTGCCGAGGTGTCGGACAAAAAATCTTTGGCTATGGCCTTGTCATCCCAGAGCGTTCCGTTCGCCAGCCGCCGTAAATCCCACCACGGTTTATTCTCAAGGATCTGTGTGATGTCGCCAGCCGTTTCAATAAAATCGTGGAATTTATATGTTGGATTCTTTTGACCGGTATCGAAATCCGGCCCATGTCCGCAACGAAAAATATCTACCCGCCCTGGCAGGCGGCGATAGACCAAAGGTACGGCTCCCCAACTCCAGAGTTGGCGATGCAGTTTTGCAAAATCGTCATCCGTCCGCGTGCTGTTGGGGGAAGCGTCATCAAACACCAACGCCTCGGCCACCCGCGCGCGCCCATCGCGGCGGCGGAAGAACACATGGCTTGCCTTGTAAATATCCCGGGCCTTTTCCAACAAGGCCCGCTCATCACTTGAAATCGCCGACTTTTGATCCAGTTCGTCAACCGACAGCAATCCAGATTCCGCAAGCTGTTTATTCAGTTTGCCGGTCTGCCAAAATGCGATGACGTCGGTTGGTTGCACTGCGTTTGATTCTTATCCACAAGTTTCTATTTCTCAAGCTTGCATTGGACTTTATCGCAGAGGGGGTAGGACAAATACAGTCCAAGGCAAAAATTACATTTTGAGCAATGGGCGCATTATCCTGCAGCAAAACTGCGCCACAGATTGCTGGCCGGTGTTTGCCAGTTTGATTCCATCCGTGGAACCGCACTGGGAAAGTGCTTTTACGGCAGGAACAAATCGGCGGACACGCGGAAACGTTTTGCCAGCGTGCGGACGTGCGCCAGCGTCAACCGCCGTTCGCCGCGCAGAATCATCGCGCCCAGCGTCCGGTGAACATCCAGCAGCCGCGCGAGGTCTGCCGCGCTCATGTCGTGCGCGTCCAAAAGGTGTCGCAAGGCGTCCAGCGCGGTGACTTTGGACGTGTCGAGTTGCGCATGATCCTTTTCATAATCCTCAATCAGGCGGCAGAGCAGGTCTAAGTAATCATCCTGGTCTGGCGTCAGCTTGTGGCCGGCCATTGCGTCAGTGATTTCCGTGACGTTTTCAAGTTCCACTTTGTCATGGATCGGGCGCGGCGTAAGCATCCGGCACAGGCCGGCGTAATCTTTGGGCAGCTGTGCAAATTCGATTTTCGTGTGTGTCGTTTTCATAATGTTTCTTTCCAGCGGTCTTTGCTGTATTCGGCGCGCGTCATAAAGCGCATGGCATAGACGATCTGGCGGTTGAAATGCGCCGCCGCAATCAGCCGGTAATCATTCCGGCGGATGTCAAAAACCAACACCGTCCGCCCGCTGCGGACTTTCACGGCGTCCGTATCCGGGTAGCTTTGCCGCACGTCCAGCAGGTTGCGCCACGTTGCCGCCTTAACCGTCTTGCGCCAAATGTCCAGGTGACGGGCCGCCGGCGGATGTTTCCGCCCTGCCGCCACGAGGAACGCTTCTTTAATGATGCGCACGCAGACAATTTGTATTCATGGCGCAGATTTATCAAATACAAAGAAACACCAGGCAGATTGTGGAACGCCGGCTTCCAGCACGGCGCGATGGTGAAACAAACCTCAACGAGCCGTGCCGGAGGCCGGCGCTCCGGGAAGTCAGAACGAACACTTCATTTCCACCGCGGCTGACAGGCGTTGCAGGTATTCGTGGCGCGGGATTTCGATGGCGCCCAGTGGTTTGGTGGCCGGCGTTACCATCTGGATGTCAAACAAGGCGAAGCCGCACCGGCGCAAATGCCCGGCCAGGTGATGGAGCGCAACTTTGGAAGCGCCGCTGACGCGGTGGAACATGGATTCGCCCGCGAACAGGCCGCCGATGGTCACGCCGTAAATTCCGCCCACCAGTTCGCCCTGGAGCCGGCACTCGACGCTGTGTGCGTGTCCTTGCCGGTGCAGCCGCGTGTACGCTTCGATGAATTCCTCCGTGATCCAGGCTCCGCCCCGTCCCGGTGTGGGCGTTGCACAGCCTTCCATCACTGCGCGGAACGACTGGTCAATGGTTACCTCAAATCGGCCATGGCGAATGACCCGGGCCAAGCTTTGGGAAACGTGAAATCCGTCCAATTCAAAAATCGCCCGTGGGTCGGGCGACCACCAGGTGATGGGATCAATCGTCCACGGGAAAATTCCCTTCCGGTAAGCCGCCAGCAGCCGGTCAACATTTAGGTCGCCACCAATCGCCACCAACCCGTCCGGGCCGGCCAGGCTTGGGTCAGGGAAGCTCGTGTTTTGGTTCAGCAAGATTGGCATTGGGCGAGATCATTCCATCAACGCGGGTAGTGTATCACTTTCGGTGGGGCGAGGCTACCGACGAGCCGGCTCGGTGTCCTAATTTGCCGGAGCGCGGCTGTGTGCGGAGCACCAGCCGCAGCGCATTCGAATGCCGGAGATGGAGGATGTTTCATGTCTGGACTTTGGCAAAAGTTATGGGGGTTTGCGTCGCATTTTCAGGTGTTTCAATCAATTTTCAATTTCGCATCGGGTTCATTTGACAGTCAGCAGTTTGTCGCTGCAAAAGCCGGATCAGGTCGCGGGTCGATGGACGAGCCGGTTCGGTATTGCGCCAAGCGGGCAAGGGATCGAAGTCCTCGGTGCGCCGGTCGCCGAAAACGCGAATGCTGGTCCACAAGAGCATGCTATAGCAGGCCACCAGGAAGGCCGGAGCCCGAGCCACCGCTTGCGGGTTGCGCACTTGGGCCTGGCCCACACCCAAGAGGGTTTTCTCATCATGGAAGTTGACTTCCACTTCCCAGCGAGCCAGGTAGGCGGCGATCAATTCGGACGCCGGGGTGGTCAGGTCGGTGGTGATGAGAAAAGCCGGCTGGCGATATAAGAGTTTGCTGCCCCGGCGCAGCCGATAGCCCGGGGCTTTGATGAGGATCAGACGCAAAGGCCGGGTTTGGGTGACCTTGGGCCAGCAGAGCCGGGGGACTTCTTTATATTCCAAAGTGTGAACTTTGCCGGCCACGAACAACTGGCAACGGTGCCAGGGCCAGTTGGGATCCCGGAGAGATTCCAACGGAGTGGGCAAGTCGGGGCCATATTGGCGTGCGCCTCGGCGCTCTGCCGGGGCCAAACAAGTTCGGAACTTGGCGTCCTTGCGCACGCGAGCCACCGCCTGGGTGTGTTCGGGCAGTCCGCGCAGGAAGGTGCGGTTGGAATAGCCGCCATCGACGACATCGATCAGCCAGCGTTGGCTGCCGCCGGGTTGGAGATCCAACTGTTGGCGGCAAAAATGTAACTGCTCCAAAGCGACGATGCTGAGGCGGTGTTGCTTGCGAACTGCTTTGACCGCGGCCTGCACTTGGGGGCTGGCGCGTTTGGGAATTTTGGGTGTGGGTGCCAGAGTGAAACTGACCGGCAGCGCGCGCCACGGACGCTCGGGGCCGCCGGGTTGGAGCAACAAGGAAGTTTGCACGAAGCGCTGGCCCAGAACCAGATTGACCTGGAAGGGTGGACTCAAAGGGTCACGGGCGTAAGTGACGCCGGGAGTATGCTTGCTGGTTTTGCGCAGCAGCGTGTCGTCCTGGCCGGTGTAAACGCGCTCCCTCCCGCAGGCCGAACTGGCCAGGGCCTGGCCGAAGACCGGGAGGAAGGCCGCTTGAGCCTCCCAGTGAGCTTGCGAGAACAGACGGTAGTCCCCGCTCCAGTCTTGCTGGCCCTGGTGGAGCCACTCCAAGGCGCTGGTGATGGTTTTGGGTTTGGCGGCGCACAACAAACCCAGCGCCAGGCTGAGGAATTTGCCCCGCGGCCGAGGATCCGAGACGGCCAGGAGCGAACGCAGTTGGTCGAGGAAGGGAGGGTTCATGCGGGGCGGGATAAGAGGTCGAAGGTGTTTGGGGCGGTGCGCCGGTAGGTGTTTTGGTCCAGGACCTTTTTCGTGAGGGCGCTGACCAGGGACTCGCGCCGGAGTGGGCGGCGGTGGTCCTGTTTGGCGCGCTGGATGATGTCGTTGACGTGGAGGGGGCCTTTGGCGGCTGCGAGTATGTCATGTACTATCTGCATATTAGACGTGCGTCCTGGCGCGGACGGCGGGCGTTTGCGTTCCTGGGAGCGGCGCAGGGCGCGCAGAGCGCGGAGCTGGGCGAGTGTCGTATTTTCTAGGACATCAAGGAGATCGTTTTTGTTTAATGGATTCATTGGGAAAAGAAATAAGTGGTCATGGGCTCCAATCTATCGTAGGAGTAGGTATATGTCAATAACATAATATACCTATATGTAGAAAAAACCGGTGGGGATGAAAACAAGCCGGTGACAGAATCAACGCGCCTGACCAAGCCGCACGAAATGGCTGGCGACGCTAACGTGGAAAAACTGCCTCAGCGATGACCCCCATAACTTTTGCCAAAGTCCAGACCGCGAAGCGGTTTAGTTCAATAGCCCTTATGCCGAGCTCGGCATAAGGGGTATTTCTACAGCTGAATACAGCCCCGATCGTATTTCGGTCGGGGCTCTTTCTAAGTGGAGCCCGCCGGCATAGGGCAAAATGATTTATTGCGTAAAAATCAATACTTGGACAGCATTTGTCCGTGCCAATCGGTTAGATTTTCGGCAATTGAATCTGGATGAAGAAAGTGCCCGGGAATGGGCAAAATTTTACCGTTCTGGTAGTATTCGGAGTACATCAATGAGCCGGTGGACTTGCTTGGATCTTTTTTGCGGCTGCGGCGGTTTCAGCTTGGGAATGAAGCGCGCCGGCTTTTCCATACTGGCGGCGGTTGATTCCAACATCGAGGCTGTGGAAACTTTCAAAGCGAATCTATCGCATGCCACTCTTGCGCTTTGCAGGGACCTTACAAAATTCCCGCCGCAGGAACTTGCCCATCAAATCGGCGTCAATCACGTCGATGTAATCGTCGGCGGCCCTCCCTGTCAGGGGTTCAGCACCGCACGCCAATACGATGGTGCCAACCACGGTAGCTGCCGTCTGGTCCGCGACTCGCGCCGGCAGCTTTACCGGGAGTTTCTTCGATACGTGAGGCATTTTCGGCCGAAGGTCTTTTTCATGGAGAATGTCCTAGGTATCCGCTCCGCCGCTGGCGGCAAATATTTTACACGGGTTCAAAAGGAAGCGCGCCGGCTGGGTTATCGGGTTCATGGACAGATTGAGGATGCATGGGAGCCGGGTGTGCCGCAAAAACGCCGACGGCAACTGATCATTGGCGTGCGCAGTGATTTGCACGGATATTTTCAACCCGAACTGAAACCGGCGCCCCGTGCCGGACCGCGCCCCCTGTTCCGTTACATGCCAATAAATTCCGTAAAGTACCACCGCCGCTGAAATGGACAATCACTCACGGAACATTCTAACATGGATGGTTCTCCTATGTTTGCTCGGTGAATCACTATTCTATGGCTTCGGATTGCTGTTCGTGTTTGGTGAGATACCAAGATGGAGCGAATGGTATTCGTATTCGCCCTACTACAGCGCCCAAGGGAACAGCCTGTTGCATGGCCAACTGGCTTTAAGCCATTCCCTTTGGGACACGGACTGCGATTTGGCCTGGGCCAACGGCGGTGTTCAACAAGTGTGGGGGCTTGGCATTCCCATTTTGCGACTGCCCCTTACCGCCCTGGTCCACTTGTTTGGTTACGATGTCTTTCCTGAACATATCGCCACGGGCTTGGCACTTACACTGGCCGCGTTCTTGGTGTTAATGGTCTTGGTCAAACCAGCCATGATGGGGAGAAAATCGCTTTTTGCCATCATACCACCGCTGGGAGGGGCTGCTCTTTTGCTGTTATTTCCGCCCTTTTTGACATTGTTCAACACCCGATTCTCGGTTTATGAAGAAGCGGTCGCGCACACATATCTATGTGGAATCACCGAGGCAATCTTGCTGTTATTGTTTCTTTGGAAGCCATCGAGTTTTCGGTGGCTGGTGCTGATGCTGGTAGCTGGTTTCGGCGCGTTTATCCGTCCGACTTTAGTTTTCTACGGTTTTGCCACGTGGTTGATCGGAACGTTGATGTTCCTTTGGCCAGAGAAGCCAAACGCTCTTTCATTGAATTGGAAAATTCGTGAACCATCCTCCATAGACGATCTTCATATTACTCACAATCAAGACGTCAATACTGAAGAGGAAGCCGCAGGTTATTCCTGCGCAAGTCAGCGTTCAAATTTTGATCTGAAGTCCGGCGTCCGATTTCGAGTCAAGACATGCGTGTTTGGATCATTTTTGTTTTACCTGGGTGTTATGGTTCTCATGTGGACAAATTGTCTGCGTTTTGGAAGCCCGATTGAGTTTGGGCACGAATTGAATGTCCAGTCCGCATCTTACGATGGTTCACTTTATGCCACGCGGTTCAATCATCCCTTCGGGATAGCGCCCTTTCCGATTGTGCTCAAAGAGTTAGTTGGAGTGCTCTTTTTCGCGCACCCACCCTATCATTTTGAGGGAGATCCTTACAGTCAATCTGATTTGTTCTGGGGTCAGGCCAAGCTGCTACGCATGCGCGAGTGCTATTTCAAAACCTACGACTGGACCTACCTGATATTGTTGCTCGTTGGATCAATTTTAGTGTTGTATTGGCTGGGCCGTTCGTTTCGGCACCGCCTGCGACCGCAGGATGCTTTATTGATGAAGATGGGGTTATGGAGTTTCATTTCTCTCACACCCCTTCTCTGGTTTTATTTAAGGATGCCTGCCATGCAATCACGCTACCTATTAGATTTGGCACCAGGCTTTGTTGTGTTGATTGCAATCGTATGGTTTGCGACGGCCAGCATGTTTAGGGGAGGGTTGCTCATGGTGGGGGTTCTCTTCTTGGGGGGATGGCTGGGTGGAGAGATCACCTCTGCCATAGACGGTCACAGGACTCCGGGCAGTCTTTCTTGGAGCGAATTGCCAGTGAGACATGAGTTTGGAATGAATCAAAAGCAAGCCAACTCCATTCGGGTGGGCAGCCAAGCGATCCAATCGGGCAGCAGCGACATCCCTTACGATGGCACAGGCTGGGATCCGAAAACCGGAGCAGTCCGGCCGCTGGTGATTGTTTTTGTGAAGGACGCGCAATTTTTGGATTTGGATTTGTCCCGTGCGGCGGATGCCACAATCAATCCAGATCCGAATTGGGTCAGAGCCAAAATCGGCTTGGAATTTCTTAAGCAAGAAAATGTGACACAGAGCGGCAATGACTGGCTGATTCGTTTCAGGGGGCCACAACGGGCGTCATACCGTAAAAATGTTCAGCCGGCTTTCATCGTATTTGTTCCCGATACACATCTGGCCGACAAGACGACCCCTTGGATTCTTAAGCAAGTGCGCTGGTGAAATACGCCAGAAAGCAGTTGTCCCTCGGCCCGTTCTTTTATAAATTCTTACATAATTATCATCGAAATGAACAACCACCCGCCCAAGGTGTTTATATGGATAGTTCGTCTGTGTCTTTTAGGAGAGGCGCTGGTCTATGGGTTCGGAGTGTTGTTCATTTTCGGCGAGATAGCATTTTAACGATAAGAGGGCCAATGCCTATCAGGATCATCGCGCCCAGGACAACTACCCACCGGATCCAAAGTGATCCTTTCTTTTCTGGAGATAGCTTCGCTGGTTGCTCCAATGTTTTTTCAGTCACTTGTTTAACGAACTCCAAACTCTCCTTCATCTTGACGACGGCAAAGTTGGTTGGTATTTCGAACAAGCTTTCAGGCAAATCGATGTTGGTTTGAACATTCGAATATTTAAAGCCGCCGAGTAAATGACCCTCGACATCGTAGCTCATGGTTTGGAGAACAATGTCGTTCGCAGCATCAATCCATCGTTCTTGGGTGGCGACAATTGGAACCTTAACATGCCATTTAGCGGCTGCCGTTGCCTGTTGTTCTAGGGCGGGCTTTAGAAAGGTAATAACGACGACATAGAAATTATTGCTACTGGATGCCTCCTGGCGCATTTTTAACGTGAAATTGTTTGTATCTTGCAGCAGAGCACTGAGTGTCTGATTGTCGGAGTTTGTCGCCTGAAGTTCGAGAACGCGCTTCTGGTCTGGAAAAATCTGAAATATTTTATTGCCCAGAACAACGCTGGTCATTTTCATTTCGACATTATTTCCCTGCATGGGGAATTCCGACACGGTCTCCATTCGTTGGCGCGAGGAGCCGTCGACATTGGTCTCCCCATAGAGGACGCCATGCACTCTGGCTTTCAGAATGGATAAAGATGGCATGGCATATTCAAAATCAGCCTTATAGCGAGGCAATTTGTCAAGCGGCTTGGATCTGGCGAGAACTTGCTCGGGTGACTGTCCGAAAGCCAATGGCATAAGGAAAAGAGTAAGCGAGGCAATAGTGCAGTGAAAAGCATATTTGATGTTCATATGTTTCATGATGGATTATGTTAGACCAAGAATCCTCGCCCTGCTGATTTTGCTAATAATGAAGCCGCAGAGGAACAAAATCATACCGACGGCAAGGATAATGACAGCTACTCCATCAAGCAGCGCGATGCCGGACGGGTTTGAAACACCGTAATAGAAGAGTCCCAAGGCCATCCCCATGGGCAGAAAAGAACCTAGGATGTTTCCAAATCCAACGGTCCAATAAAGGAATGACAAAATTGCGGTGATAGCAAGAGCAGTGAGGGGAGAAACTATCATAGTGACAACGACAGATGCAAGGGAAATGACGACCCGAAGTTTAAAATAATATACCATCATGAGGATGTCAGCCACCAGGAGAAGAAGGGAAACAATATAGCAAAAAATATAAATGGCTAAAGTCTTGGCGGCCCATAAGACACCGACATTCAAACCGGTTGTGAGGACAGGCAGAAGGGCACCCGAGGCCCTTTCATGAACGAGGCTTTTTATGAGAAGGGCATTGGCAAGGAAAGGGATGAGAACGGGAGCGACATAGAAGAGGGAGATGGTAGGAGCCATTTGTAGGATGTGGTCCATCCCGGGGTCCTGTCCAACTAGTGATCTTGCAAGGTGCTGATATTTTCCAAGAAGAGTGATCTGGAGGAAGGTTGGGAAGGAGATTGCCAACAGGACTGAAATCTTACTGAAGCGGAGTGATGATAAAAACTCCTTCTTCATTATCGCTAGGAAGACATTTGTCATAATTTATTTTCCGGTTCTTTTGTTAAGGCAAAGTAAACGTCTTCCAAAGAGGCGATCTCCGTTCGCATGGAATTGACAGATATGCCTGATTGCAGGAGGCGCTTCAGCAAATCGTCGCAATTTCCATTTGAGGGGTCGATTTTCAATACCAGATCATGGGTTTGTGTGCGATATTCACCACTCGGGGCAAGTTGAACGATCTTGTCGCGGGGGTAATCCTGAGCCAAATTTACAACCAGCAAGCGGGCGCTGCCTGCCCGCCTTCTCAATGACTCCATATCATCCATGGCCACAATATGGCCCTGTTTGATGATGGCGACGCGATGGCTAAGTTCCTCAATCTCGGCCAAGTTGTGGGAAGTGATGAAGATGGTTGTACCCTGCTTCTTGGAGACCTGGGGCAAAATGTCCAGCATCAAGCGGCGAGATTCAGCGTCGAGCCCATCGAAGGGCTCATCCAAGACGATCAAGCGAGGGCGATTGAGTAAGCAGCGGGCCAGGCTCAATCTCTGGCGCATGCCTTTCGAAAAGGTCTTTAAGAGGCTTTTAGCGCGGTCAGAGAGGCCGAGGAGTTTCAGAAGCTCGCGAGATATTGTTCGAGTATCGGTGGAGGACAGGCGAAAAATACCGCCAAAGTACTCGAGATATTCATCAGCCGTGAGATCGTCAACCATACCTGGTTGTTCGAGCATAACGCCAACCTGCAAACCGAATTGATGAGCTTGAGTGCAAGGGTTTCTGCCGAACACGCGGACCATGCCTCGGTTGGGTTTGTAGATGCCGAGGGCAAGGCGGATAGTTGTAGTTTTGCCGCAGCCATTGGGCCCGACAAAACCAAAAATCTCGCCTTCGCCTATCGTAAAGCTGACATCCCGCAGGGCGCGCAGTTTTTTGAAGTCTTTGTCGACGTTCTCAAATTCAACAACGTTGCTTGGCACTCTTCAATCCTTTCTTGATGGACAGGGAATAAACAAATCCATCATGGTCCCAAAAGCTAGAATTTTCCGAGGTGCTGCTTTGGAGGCAAGGGGGACAGTAGGCTCTTTTCAGGCTGGGGTTATGTTCACCTGCGAAGTCCGCAGCGGCGCAAGTGGAGCAGCCATAGCGCAGGACGCATTGTTCACAGCCGTGAATCTTATTTTTGGACATTTCCCAAAGGTCATATAACAGGCTCCCTTTCAGGGCGCTCCTTAAGTCGGCATTTATCACGTTTCCGCACACTTGGTCCAATCCCGGGCAAGGCATAATGGAACCGCCAGCGGTGAGCTCCATGCCGCCAAAAAGGCAAGTGTTTTTTTCGACCCTGAAGAAGAAATCATTGGGATCGCGCCACTGTTCGAGCCGTTTCTTGCCATCTCTGGCAAAGGAGAAGCGAAACTCCCCCTGGTTGCCGTTATTTTGCGGGGGATAGAATTCCACGAAGGAAGGCTCCTTGATCTTCCAGCGGTCGTAGATGAACTGGGACGCCAAGGGCCGGTCCAGCGAAAGGCCGCCGGGAATTAAAACCGAAATGTGAAAGGGACAATGGGAGGCCAGAAGCGCATCCAGCAGCTCAAACTGACGGGCAGAGTCAGGGGTGCCGTTTGAGCGGCAGTGGCCGGGCACTGGTTCGAACCCTATCAAGACTACGTTCAGAATCAAGTTCTTGTATTGATATAATGAGACAATATCTTCCGGTGATCTACCCGTGCCCGGCGTACTAATGGCCAATCGCAGGTGAGGATAATCCTTTAAGACACTCAAGATAGTGAGAAGTCTTTCCCATTCCAACAAAGGATTGCCGCCTCGGATGTGAATTCCATTCAACCCCAATTGTACCATCTGTTTGATTGTTGATTTCGGATTATCGAGTATGGATAGATTCTCCTGAGAATCGTCACGACGCAAGCAGCTTCGACAGGCTTGCCATACGACCTCGTCTTGCTGTCTTGGGCAAAAGGGGCAATGATTATCGCACCGATTGGTTATAGCCCAATCCACTTTCACATAAACCGGCGGGTCGAGCAGCCTCCGCAGCGGTTGCAGAGGGGCCACCCAGCTCATTTTGTCGATATACACCGGGCGGTCGTAATTGCAGCCCAATCCCTCGGTCATCAGGAGATCCAGGAACTGATGTACCGGACCGGAGGCCCACTCCCTTTTCAGGGGCTGTTGACTTTCACAAGCGCGGAGGACATCAGATACTTCCTGGTCGAGGACGAAAAGCCGGCTGCGGGACACATCGTATAGTACCGCCCCGCGGCCCTGTACTAGGAAGCAGTCATTGTTTAGGCGGAAGTAGCGCATACTTTAGCAGGTTAACGGAGTGTTTTGAGGCCTGATGCGGAGCGTATCTTCCAGAAAATCTGCGTCACCGTTCGCCTCCATAATCGAGACATAGTCGGAGAGATCTCGTTTCGTGTCGTGGAGGATGCTGGCACAACGAGTTGGTGAGCCCGAAAACCCACCTTTCGTTTCGGTAGAGGCAAAGCATTGCGAGCAAAGACGGCTGACCGGACAAGCTGAGCAATTCTGCATTACTTTATTCTGGTACTCACAGATTATTTCAGCGATGCGTTTATAATCCAAACCGCCTTTGTCAAGGTGGCCGATAGGACAGGTCCCATTGGTGCGTTCACACATGTCGAGGGTGCCATCGGTTTGGACGGTCAACCTGCTGCCCGGAATGCAAGTGCCAGTATAAGGCAGGAACGCATTTCTTTTGTCTCCAATTCTCGGTCGCAGCGACATGTGGGCAACGCCGGAGCCCGCGACAAGGAAAAGGTAGCTGCCTATCGGCTGGCCGTTGATTTTCGCCTTTTTAAATCTCTCGCGCAGGAAGGATAGGCTGCGGGTAAGACGATCAAAGTCTTCTTTGCCAAATTCATTATAATATAATGAATTATGACCATTTACCAAGCTTACGAACATTGGGCCGGGCAGGTCATCCCGGCTGTTTTGGAAATACTCGGCTATGTCTTCAAGATTCGAACGCAGATCGAAAACGGAAGTGATTCCGACCTGGTCCGCCCAGTATTCGGGAAATTGCTGTTTGAGGCGAGCTAAATTGCGAATGATAGGACGATGGGTTCCTTGGCCACGATGATCAACACGCAGCCGGTCATGTTCGGCTGGCGGCCCGTCTATACTGACACTAACCTGGACATGATGTTCAGCCAGGACTTTGACAATTTCAGGCGTCAGCAGTAGGCCGTTGGTGGTGATGGTAAGACGAAATAAATCGGGATAGCGTTTTCGGATGTGCTCGAGAACCTCTCTAATGACGCGGAAGTTCAAAAGAGGCTCACCTCCGAAAAAGGACAATGCATACTTCTTCCGGGGGTTCCGGTTTATGGAGGAAGACATGCAATCGACGAACCAGTCGACGATGCGGACTGCCTGGGAAGCATCCATGGCGCGTTTGGATGGCTGCCGACTGTAAAGATATTTGTCAGAATAGACGCAGTATCTACACTTCATATTGCAACCCTCGGTTATAATTAGGACAAGTTCGTGACAGGTGGCCAGGTGCAAATCACGTATCTGCTCGATGGTGGGAACGGGGAATTGATGGTCGGCTTGACGGAGGAAAGCGCCATATTGTGTGAGCCACCTCCGAATCAATTGCGTAATTGATTCAATTTTGGCGGCGTTTGCGCCTTTTAATACTGCCCCTTCCGAATCGGTCAACGACGATCCCAACTCGCGGTTTAGAATGAGTTCATGAAATTGCCCCCAAGGAAGTATGCTGCCGGTGTTGTCATCGTACAAATACTCCGCTCCCAAGTCTGAGGAAAACCCCAGCGTGACTCGAGTCAATTGACCGTTTGCCATTCTCGGTAACGTGCATTACTTGATGGCCACTGACTGCTTCCAAGCTAAGGAAGTGTCTACAATGGCCTCCGACACCGCACAGACAGTCAGTAAATCGCTAAATCGCTATTTCGTAAAGAGTCTGGGTCCGCACGGTCATGCGGCCGCGATTCCCAGTACGCCAGCCGTCGCCATAGGAATCGCGTTAGAACTTACGTCAGACTGCTCAGTGAAAACACATCTAGCATAACACGTAATGAAACAGCCAGACGCACAGGCCACAACGCATTCAAGCTGTGGATCAACACCACTCATAGGGAATAACATAATATGCCTTTTGTTAACGTTGTTTCGTTGTTATGCCAAGTTGTGATTACACTTCACCATAACACTGAAACGGGGTCAAAAAATAAAAAAGGTTATCGATAGGTTATAGCCCATAGGCGCTAACTTAAATAGTTGCGGGCGATTCTCGGCGCTGCTAAGGGTTCGAGACCTCTGCAAAACACATTTGAACGGAGAGGTTGAATAGAAGTCAGAGAGACATGCAAACGACAAGCAATCCCCAATATGGACTTCTGGACAGCCTCATGCCTTCGGTGCCAGCCAACGACTTTCCGGAACGACTTGACCGGGCGCTGGATTTCAAACCGATTGAAGCAGCGCTGCACCGGATGTATCCGGCTACGACGGGCCATCCGCCGCACTCGCCGCTGGTGCTTTTCAAAATGAGCCTGCTCCAACATTGCTACGGACTGTCCGACCCACAATGCGAGGAGTTGGTCGCCGACCGTATGAGTTGGCGGCGGTTCGTAGGGTTGGGCTTGCAGGACAAAGTGCCCGATGAAACGACGTTGGTACGCTTTCGGCAACGGCTGGTCGCCTATGGCCTGCACGAAAAGCTGCTGGGGCTGGTCAACCGCCAACTCGAACAAAAAGGATTCATCCTCAAAACCTGCACGCTGGTGGACGCCACGTTGCTGCAAGCCGCGCGCCGTGCCCCGGCCAAAGAAAATAAGACCGGCGGCGATGACGACGCGGGTTTTACGGTCAAGGGCGGGCAACCCCACTACGGCTACAAGGCGCACGTGGCCGTTGACCGGGATCAGACCCTGATTCGTTGCGTTACCTTGACCGACGCCAGCGTCCATGACAGTCAGGAATTTGAAACGGTGGTCAAAGGGGATGAGGAAATGGTCGTGGCCGACAAGGCCTATTGGAGCGCGCAGCGCGCCCGTTGGTGTGAGCGCCGGAAAATCGGCAACGGCATTTTGCGCAAAGCGTTTCGGGGGCAACCCTTGGACCGGACGACGGTGCTGTTCAATGCCCTCATGAGTCGGGTGCGGTGTGGGATTGAAAGAATCTTTGGCTGGTGGAAGCGCAGCACAGGCTATGGGAGGGTGCGGTATGTGGGGCGCGACCCCAACCGGCTGGAGTTGGAATTCAAGAGCATCTGTTGGAATCTGAAACGGCTGGCCAGTTTGACCGGAGCATGAAACAAAGCGTCCAGAACATCCGCGCGGCGGACAAAAACGATGAAAACGGCCGGTCCAATCGCCGCACGCGGTGTGTCGCCGAACCGATTTTTCGTTGAATAATGACTTTGACATCAAATCAGCAACTCAAACGACCTTTTGCAGAAGTCTCGGTTCGTGAATAAACAACTTCCAAGTGGGAAGCAGCATGACCACAAAATACGGTCGGGCGCGGTGGCCTTGGTCTGATCTGAAGGTCTGGGAATATTCAATGGCAACGGGGCACAACACCGGTGGTATTGGACTGATTCCCCGATGCCTGAACTGTGAATATAACGCTCGACAGTTGCAAGGAAGGCGTTATATTCACATTATGAATACCGTTCGCTATCCTGTGGAAAAGCTGGCCGGCCTTTTCCGCGAGCAAAAGGTAGCCACGGTTAGGGTGTTCAGGCACCGGCGCCTGTGTTTCAGCTATGGGTCGTTAGGCCACACGAGACGCCTATGAAAAAGACATTATTCACAGTTCTCTGGATGTTGTTTTTTTTCGCCGGCGGTTTGGTTACCTATATTCATCCATCCAACGCAGATGCTAATCCGCCAAAGATACAGCATAATGCGGTCGTAGTTACTATTGTTAATTGGCTATCAATCATTGTGTGGCCGATTGTCGCTCTGATTCTTGGGATTTGCGGGAAGCTGCCAGGCACGCGGCGTAAATTCAGGAGAGTTTATGCACAGTTACCGGTACCGACGGGGCAGGCATCGGTATCACAGAGTGAGTTGGTGCCTGACGTGCAGGAAGCATTGCGTATTATTGATTCCGTGGTGACTTCCGGCGGTTTCGTCCGCACTCCACCACGCCAGTGGAAGCCAGACCTATTGGTTCTCTATAACACACCCGTAGGCCCAAAGAATCCGATGACTAGTTGTTCGGTGTTTCTCACCGAAGATTGTCTGAGTGTTGATTTTGGCGAGAGAGCGAGATTCAGTTCCAGCAAAGCAGTGAGGGAAATGTGCGGTACATTGGCAGATAAGTTTAGTAGTCTGTATGGGGCAGAGAATGTCATGGTTCCACATTGAGCGTCCTCACACCGCGCAAACCTCTGCAAATCAACCCCGCACTTTCGTGAACTGCGGAAGATGGGCTAAGGTGAGAAGAAATAAACAACAGCATTAGCCTGAACGTCGGAGGTTATTTTTAAACAAGCTATTGTTACATTCATCACAGGCCGTTGCAAGGCACCGTTGAAAGAATTTCCGAACCGCTTCCCGGCGATTGTGGACGCCCAAACGTTGGAAAAGGCGAACCAGATGGACATGGACTGTGTTGGTCTCGATCTTCAAACGTTTGCCTATGTCCTTGTCGCACATATTTTGCATCAAGCAGGTTAAAACTTGTCGTTCCCGCTCGCTAAAGGATGCCGTCGAAGTGCTTGCAAAGGCTTGACATAAGCAGGATAGCAAGGCCGTTTGAGCTTCTTTGCAAAGGACAACACCGCCCTCAATTACAGTAGAAACCATGTTTCGGAATTGGTCCAGCGATAAGGGTTTAAGAAGGTAGCCTGTAACGCCGGCGGTGAGTGACGTAAAGACATTTTCAAAATCTGAATTGTCAGCCAGTATGATAACAGGCAAAAGTGGCACCAGACATTTGAGTTTTCGGGCGCAGTCTATACCAGAAAGGCCAGATATCTCGTTGTCTATCAAGACAATATCTGGATGAGTGCGCATGATATTTTGCACAGCTCGAAGACCATCGGGATAATATTCCACCTTCCAATTTTCGCTTTTTGCCATCTCTTTAACCGTGGAATAAACACTTTCATTATCATTGACTAATGCAATATGCAATTCCCTTGCTTGTTGGGAATGTTCAGGCAAAGTAACGTCAGACAACTGATTTTGTGTGTCAATCGGTTGATTTCGGGGGAGCACCTGGTTGGGTGGTGCTTTCCAGTTTCGTGTGTCAGCTATCCGGCTCACAGTTGCAAACGGCGGTTGGAAAGTGCGGGGCCCGGCGCTCAAGGAATGATTTTTTGACTTTCCCGTCAAGTTCAAGATCTGGAAGCGAGCTAAAACGAGCCGGCGGGCGGGCTGTCGAGCCGTAGCTCGCGCCCGCCGGCGGTCGAACGTCCAAGGGGACTTGCTTCTTTTTGAGCCGGCGTCTGGCATCCGCCAGCCGGTAGCTTTGGCCGTTGGCTTCCAAGATGTGGACCGCTTGACACTTCCTGATTACGTTGCGTCAGTTCCCGCACCGCGTCCTTGACCATCGTGTATCCGCCAACCAGCGACTTCTCGACCAACCGAAGTCGCCATCCCGCGTTGGCTGGAGCGATGTTAGAAAACATGAGGGCAGACACGGGATGCCCACGCGTGCCACAATGTCTGCCCATATGAATAAACACAACACTTCTACTACTCCGGCTGTTGCCTCAGTGCAACTGGTAAATCCACTCAAACCGCTGCTCAAAATTGCCCTGGACGTCCACCTGGACTGGTATGTCATTGCCTGCCAGGAAGATGGGGCCAGCCCCAAACCACCCCAGCGCTTCAAACCGGTGGATTTTCTGCATTGGGTTAAACAGAAAGTGGCCGCCGGCCATCGCCTCACTACCTGTTACGAAGCCGGACCTTTCGGCTATTTATCTCTGGCATACGGATTCTCCGCCGCTCGGCTATAAACTGGCGGCGGATTATTGCCAGCACTACGACCCGCGTTACGGAAACGGTCTGAGCGGCCCCAGCCGGATCAAGATTTTAGAAATCGTCCGGTTCATGTTCACCATCGAAGCCTTGGAAGAAGGACCAGAGTGAAATCGCCATACACGAGCCGACAAGGCCAGTTTCTGGCTTTCATTCACCAATACATCGCCTTGCATGGACGCGCGCCGGCGGAAGCAGAGATGGTGCAGTTTTTCCAAATCACGCCGCCAAGTGTGCATCAGATGATTCTGACGCTGGAACGGCGCGGGTTAATCACACGCACACTGGGGGAGGCGCGGAGCATCCGGCTCAATCATTCACCTGAAAACCTGCCGCCTCTGCAGGGTGTCGTCACAACCGCGAAATTTCCGCCACCGGTGCACCACGCCGAGAGTCAACAACCTGCCGACGCACAAACAGCTTTGGCACGCCTCGGCAGAATCCAGATTGAAGACCTGTTCGCGCACAACCATCAAAATCCACTCGACGACTCGGAATTCATTCCTCTGCTGGACACGCTGATTGAATCATTTGCCCGCGCCGGGTTGAGCGCGTTGGCGGTAAAAGAACTGCGCCGTCACGCCTGCGAACTTTATCACCGGTGTTGCCAGGAAGCCGAACGGGAATCCACATTTGAGGCAAACATGGAACTCATGTTCAGCTACCTGCCTGGACCGCCCCGAACTCACTGGCAGCGGTGGATTTGACGGTGACGGAATGGTCAGAACCCGACCGTCGTCTTCGCCCGCGCCGGCTTTCCGCGAAGGCATAAATGTCCTTTTCGCCGGAACAGAGGAAATCCAGAAAATCCAGGCCCTGATACTTGCAGGTTTGGCAAACGCTGAGCAACGTCAGGTATGCCTCGGTGCCGTTCACCGTGGATCCTCCGGCCATTACTTCCCGCAACATCGCAAATGCTTTGATCGCATGTTCCGCGTTGTTGTTGTTCCAGGGCACTCCATCGTGCGACAGGAACGTAAACAACTCGTCTCGGTTCCTCTCCAGTCGCTGTTTGCACTGTAAAGCGCTTTCGCTGCGGTAATTCGATTTGCCAATCTGCCGTTCATGTGTATCGTTTGCTTGCGCACCTGCTGCGGCTGGGGTCCCAGGGACACAGCCGCGCTCCTCCCACTATCCCGGCGCATGCCCGCTCAAGGCGTCGAGAAAAACCGTTTCAAAGGCGCCGGCAAGCTCCATCGCCCGAAAATGCGGCACGGTTTTCTCATCGAACGTGGTTTTTTTGCCCTGCTCCGGGTCCGGCGCACCGAGGGCGATCCAACTTCCGACGCGGACATCATTGAGCACTTGCAACAACCATTCGATTTCCGGCCCGGAGAGCGTGAGTTGAAAGCCGGAAGCTGCCGCCTGAAAACGTCCGGCTTCGTTCAGCATGGCCCGGACGTTTTTCCGATTCTCCTGCCGTTGGGCGGCAAGTGACTCTTCCAACAGCCGCTGGTTCTCGTCATGTTTGGCTGATCGGGCCGTTTTACTGAGGCGATAATGCGTCGCGGAAATCAGGGGATGGAGCTTGAGGACTTCGAACAGCAGGCGTCTTTCCGGCAGGCTGATTTCAAAAACCAATTTTTCCCGCCTGGTCCGGATGAGTTTCACCTAATCACGCTCCATGGTCGCATGCAGGCTGTATTTCTGGAGTTGGTGGACATAAAACTCCGCCTTTTCCATGCTTTCGCGCGTCAGCACGCTTTTGCCCTGGTTGTGGAGCTGCAACATGTGAACCTCGGCTTTCTGTCGCTGCCAGCCGAAGACGACCTGAAACACGTGCGTCACGTAGTCCATCAGGTTGACCGGGTCGTTCCAGCAAATGACCCGATAACCCGGTTCGAGGTCCGTCCTCGAATCGGGTTCCTCGTCCCGGTGGATGCCGGGCTGGATTTCAGGTGTTGCCGTGGTCGCCATGACCGGAAAATAAAACGTTCGGGCACAACTGTCGAGGGTGCCGGTGATGGCTTGCCGGGAGGAAGGTGCGGGGGAATTTACTTTTGTTTTTCGATGATCTTCTTCAACTGGCCGGCATAATGATTCAAGTTATCAATCATGCCCTGCCATTTCTCCGCCTTGAATGCGGACTGTCCCCAATCATTTATTGAAGCGAAAGAGATGCCGGTCCGGCTCTTAAACCAGGCAGACTCGGTTTTGCCCAGGTTTAAATCCAGGAAAAAATAGATTTCGTTTAACAGGTCAATCGACTCTATATCTTCCTCGTTTTTAAGATTTTTATCGTATTCCAATAAAGTCATCTTTTTTATCGCGATGATACGATCTTCCAGTTGAACCAGATAAGCCCTCAACGAGTCCTTGATTTTTTGTTTTTGGCTGACGGCTTCAACCGGTTTGTCTTTGTGTTCAGCAACCGTTTTTAAGCGCGCTTCCGCTTGTTGAACTTGGGAGATGAGATTTTGTTTTTCCGCCTTTTGTGCTTTTTGTTGCGCTTCATGGCTACGGAACGGAAGCCAAAGAAAGCACCATCCCCAAAAAACGAGGATGGCAGCTATTTCGCAACCGTCAGCAAATTTGGAATTGGCAATAAAACCTTTGATTGGGCTTTGAAAATTGACCAGCTTGCAAAGCACGCAACCTGCCGCAAGCATAACCGTGACAATCAAGGCACCCATGTCAAATCCTCCCTTTGCGGTTTCGAAGTTTCCGCACCAATAACGCCAGAATCGCTTGATTGCCGACATGAAGCTGGAGCATCCTCGAACTCATTGGATTCGTAAAGCTTCTTATTGCTTGACGCCACCGTTACAATCATTGACTTTTCCCGTCAAAAACCTTAAATCCATTCCTATGAGTACACTATTAAGCAGTCTATCGGTTCAACAATTACGCAAAGCAGCCACACTCAAAGAGAAAATTCAATCGCTGGAAAAAGCGCTTGGCCAGCTATTGGGTTCTTCAACCAAACCTGCCGCTCCGGCAGCTCCGAAGAAGAAGTTTAAGATGAGTAAAGCGGCCAGGGCCAGGATCAGTGCTGCCGCCAAAGCAAGATGGGCGAAACTGAAAGGGCCAAAACCATCAGTGAAACCGGCCAGGAAAGCCAAAAGGAAGATGAGTGCAGCGGCCAAAGCCAAACTCTCGGCCAAGATGAAAATGATTTGGGCCAGGAGAAAGGCCAGGAAGTCCAAATAACCGGCGGTCTTGGTAGCGTGCGAGTTTCCACCAAAGGAAACTCAAATTAAATCAAAGCGGGTTGGCCGGGGCGTTGCGGCAAATGATCCGACAACCCGGTTCGAGGTCTGTCCTCGAGTCGGGTTCCTCGTCCCTATGGATGTCGGAACGGACTTCAAGAGTTGCCCTGGCCACCATAACCGGAAAATAAAACGTTCGGACGCAACTGGCGTAGGCGGAGTGATGGAGGCCGCCTCAAAACATTCTCTCATCGTAGCAGCCGACGTGAGTCGGCTCACTTTTCCCGGGTTTTGCATGAGATTGGAGCGGACTTATCCCGCTTTGCGGGACAGCTACAGTCTCTGACGGGGCCGCCCGCAATTTATTTTTAGGGCGAAGAAGCCGCTTCCAGATCGTGAAGTTTTGGTCCCACCACATCGCCGAGGTGGTTGCCCGCAGTGTATAAAACAATGGCAAAGCCGGCCAACACGATCAGCATGACGATGGACGCCCAAAAGTGACGCGCTTCAAAACGCTCCAACGAACGCGCGAAGGCGATCAACCCAAACAACGCTGTCACGACAATCACCGCATCCACGCTCGCCCGTTGCCAGTAACTGCCGCCCAGGTGCAGCCACATCCCGAACTCATCGAACGTGAGACCCATGGCCACTCCATATAACAATGCCGTGATTTCCGCCGTGCGACCGATGGGCCGGCGAAAGATGCTGTAACCACCCACTGCCGCCAGCAGAAAAATGCCGTAGTTCAAATGATGAACGTGGGTGCCGTGCAGGAAGAAATAAAGGTTCGGCATCTCCTTGGACATGATCAGCAACACAAACACCCGCGACAGGACGAACGTCAAAATGAAGCTGAACAAGGCCCGGCGCGCCAGCCGGTGCGCCGTCTCCCGATGCATGATGTGTTCAGTGTTCACGGGTGCTTAATCATCAATTGGCCCGCGTTTGTTTATAATACCACTGGAGTTGCTCCGGCGAACTGCCTTCATCCACATTCTCCGTTGCCACCAGTTCGCCACCCCGGGCCGGCGGCAACACTTCCTTTAATTTCCATTCATTGTCCAGCCGTCCGAAGGTCCAGAATTCCACAAACGGCGTGACGTCCGCGTCCTGGCTGATCAGCAGATTGTTTCGGCGCACAGCCCTTTGGGCATGAGCGCTGATCCGGACGGTAAATTCGTCCTTGGAGTTGTCCGAGAAGTTCCGCACCAGAATCAACTCCGCCTTGCGGACACAGAGATTGCGGAACTCCAACTGCGTTCCCTGTCCTCCCAAACGCACGAGTTCCCCCTGCAAGTTGGTCGCCACATCGGGGAATAATTCAGCGGTCGGGACGGACGCGGGATCGCCTTTTTCACGCGCCAGCGTGACATCCAGAAAGACCTGCCGGGCACGTTCCAACATCACCTGGCGGTTCCAGAGCTTGTCCGTCTGGACGAGAAAATTCAGCAGGCGTTCTATACGCGTGGCTTTACTTTCTGTTTCTTTATCCAGCCACGGCCCCGCCGGTCCTTCCTTGCCGGCCGTCTCATCATAAACCTGGTTTAATCCCGTGTCGGTGAACTGCTCAAAAAAGTTTTCCTCTTTCAACGCGTCGGACTCACGGGATTGTTCAATTTCCCGAAGCAGCCACACGCCGCCCTGACGATGAAACGTCCAGAATTCCTGGAACCGTGCCGGCTCCTGGTCGCCCCGCAAAAATTCTTGTGTGCGATCATCCACGTAATAGTCACGGGCGCTGGCGGTGATGAGCGCCGTGAACTCGCGGTCGTTCTCCTTTTGCGGATAGCGAACATTCACAATATCCACGTGCTCGACATTCAAATTTGAAATCATGTCGATTTCATGGTTGGCAATCAGACCACTAAGTTGCGAGCAGTGCTCCGCGTAAAGATCCGGCATCAGCAGCGGTTTCATGGGCTCGTAATTCCGTGCCTGCCAGCATTTCTGTAATTCCAGGAAGGTGGATTTGGCCTGGGCTTCCAATTTGTCCGGCGCCAGCGCCTGGTCCACGCGTGCCAGAAATTCAAGCAGCTTGCGCGTCTTGCCCGCTTTGCGTTCGATGTCAAAACGGTTGTTCACATAGTCCAAATCTTCATCTCCTTCGGCCTTTTTGTTCTGCACCGCTTTCGCAATCAAGTAAATGACGACAAACGCCCCAATAAATATAAATAGTATTGTGGGATCACCCGAACCTCCTCCCGAATAGCCGCCGCCGTGGAAACCGCCGCCACCAAACCCGCCACCGAACCCGCCACCCCCGCCGCCGCCTTTGTTATGCACGGCAATGCCATTGGCGAAGTAGGTGTTCGGATGGTCCGTTTGCAAATTATAGACGCGCGTTGGAGCTGAGACCGTCTCAAGGCTGGTAATCACCTGTTCGCGCAGACCGCCGCCAACCACGGCAAAAATCCGGTCTCCGACCTTCAAGGCTTCCAACGTTTTGAAAGTTCCGTCGCCGACGTAGAACGGATGTTCGCGCGTCACACGCAGGGTGGTTTGCTCCGTGCCTACGACCACGTATTCGTCCACTTCGTGAATAATCACCTGGCGCACGGTCGTGTGAACAATCTCCCCGGTCGTTGTAAACGCAAGCAATTCATCCCCGGGATGGATTTCGCTGACGGGTGATGGCGTGCCATCGGCGCGCAAGATGGGCGTGTCCGGCAGGAAACACCCTTTGTTATGCACGGCGATGTCATTTGCGAGATAAGTGCCTCCCGGCATGACCAGCAGGTTGAAAGCGGGATGCACCGCTTGCACGCGGGTGATGGCGTCAATTTGAGCGGTCCTGAACTGATTTGTTTCGCGCAGGTAAAGCGTGTCACCGGGCCGAAGGTTGGCGGCCACCCGGAAAACTCCCGGGTCAATTTGCAGGGGATGTTCCGCTGTGACCCGCAATATTCTCCCGGCGGCGGCAATCGCCACATATTCAGCGGGATCAACTTCAACGGTGGACTGGATTATCGCCGGCTGAAGTTCTCCATCCACCACCGCCCAAACGGCGTCGCCACGCGCCAATTGTTCGATGGGGACTTGCCCCGCCGGCGTGGCGATCAGCGTGCCCTCTTCCAGACAGCCGCCGCCGCCGCGGCCCCAGGCAATCGAGGCCACCAGCAAGGTGCATAGAAAAATGAAAATACTCCGCATTTTCATGCGAACATTCTCAAGCGTTGTGCCGGGCATGGCCATTACAATGAGGCGCGGAATTTACCAGGACCGCCTGTGCCTGCCCCGTCAATGCAGTGCCGCGATGATTCCGCCCAAGACGGCCGCGGCGACGACGATGCTGATCCCGATGATGCTGGCGCCGACGACCCGGCCAAAGTAGTTGGCCACCGCCACGTTGCCGCGCGCAATTTCCTTGTCCTCATCAATGTTGGGCGTCAGGCGCTCGATAAAGCGGGGCAAAAACACGGATGCCGCCAATATCAGCGCGATGCCGATGAGCCCGCCCAGCGCCGAGAACACCACGGCCCAGGCCATATTGTATGCCACCTCATTCATAACAGTTCCTTTTGGTTAAAGCAGCAGAGCGATAAATCCTGCCGGTGATTTTGTTTCGAAAGAAATTGCCCAACCCGATTTTGCAATGACTCACTTGCATGCCGCGTATTTAAACCCAGCCGCAAAGAAAAACAAGCGGAATGCCTCACTCACGGGATTTTCAACGCAAAGCCGCTCCGCCGCCGCTCTTGCTTCCGCCTTCGTTCAACTTCGGCGCGACAAGGGAGGCGGAAGGCCGCCCCGAAGTTCGCGCTTTCATTTGCGTCATTTCGCGGCTAGGACTGGCAAATCGTTTGTTGCAGGTTGGATTGCTTCCATCCATTGCCAGCAGACCCTTGTCGCCGGCGACGAGCGTCTTCGCAGTGTCCATTAGATTTTGTGCATTCATTTACGATGATTCTTCTTTTGTGAACTTCTGCGGAATAACTGCTATTTTCCGACAGTGCCTGAAACCGGTTGCTGGGGTTGGACGTGAATCCGCCACCTCAAGTCACCGCTCATCAAATAGATCAGCATGGCTGCCAGCATCAAAATCACGCAGAACCAAATACGCCAGTCACGATGCGCCCGTCTCCAGTAAGGACGATGGCTTTGAATGTCTCTATTCATAAATTTGGCACCTGCCACTTCCAATTCCGAATCTCCGGCAGGTCCTCGCCATGTTTATCAATGTATTGCTTGTGCTCGATGAGCTTGTCCTGCATCTGCTGCTTCAAGTAGTAGGCATCCATCTGGTGGAGCAGTTCTGATGTGAGAGTGTTGGTTTCCATAATTCAATTCTTTTGGGTCCGGATGTTTAAGTTGCACAGTGATCCACCGTGGACAATGACTCTTTTGGTCGCGGTGAACAATGGGGTGAACACCCCATAAGATTGAAACGTTCGAAATACCGGATCGCCCGATCTCCTTGCGAAGTGCCGCAGCGGGACGGCTCGATGTCTTGCCATTTATGTGATCTTTAAGCGGCTAAACACTGAAACCTTCACCAAATCCAAGGCGAAGGCGAAGGCAAAAGCCCCGACTAGCACGCTGCCCAACACCCAGAACGGTAGTGGCATCATGAGCCAGCCGCATCCGGCCAGTGTCAAGGCGATCGCCAGATCGGCGACTGAAGATAAAACAAGCCAGCGGCTAGGACAGGGGGATGACCAAATTCGCCCGCGGGCGCGCACGACATACATGGTCGCCTGGTTTCCGCAGACCAGAACGAAGAACGCCAGGGTCTGCAAGGTTGCGATGCCCAGCCCCAAGCGGAAATGTCCGAAGGCGAGCGCGCCGCCGCAGAACACCAGTTCGGAAACGCCCATAAAGATGCCCGCGATGGTCAGCGTGCCGATGCGCCAGCTATTGGGTGGTAAGGAGGGTCGGACATTGTCGGTGGTCAACGACATGCCGAGCAAATCACCCGCCATCATCACGATGATCATCAGCATGGGAGTGAGGATGGCGTGCCCGGTCATGATGAGGCCAACGCCGAGGAACAGCACCTGCACAATCTTCTTGGTCACGGAATTCAGCGTATAAGTCAGGATGCGTTGGAACGTAATGCGCCCTTCCTTGACGGCGGCAACGATGCCGGCGAGTCCCGGATTGGTGAGCACCACACCGGCGGCAGACTTGGCAACATCGGTCGCCGTTGACACCGCGATTCCCATTTGCGCCTGACGCAGCGCGGGCGCGTCGTTGGCGCCGTCGCCGCACATGCCGACGACGTTACCGGCTTGCTGAAATGCCTTCACCAGTTTGAATTTGTCTTCAGGCAAAACGCCGGCAAAGACGGCGAAACTTTCAGGGCGAACGTCGCGCGGGATCGGCCCCGGCGGGCACACCGCACCATCAAGACCGACGGCATGGGCGACAATCGCCGCCGTCGCTGGGGCATCGCCAGTCACCATCACCGTGCGGACGCCAAGGGTCTTGAGTTGAGTGACCAAGGCGGCGGAATCTTCGCGGGCCGGGTCGCTGAGTGCGATCAATCCCATGAGTTGCATCGCCGCAGGCGGCCCCGCCACAACCGCCAGCACCCGAAAACCCTGCGACTCTAGTTCGTTCGCCGCCGCCGTTGCGGTGGGTGAAGGAGCTGCAAGAATGCCGACGGTGGCGAAGGCCCCCTTGATGATACGCACGGTTCCAAGGCTCGGATCAGTCGCCATCGCCTCGGACATTTTCGTCGCGGGATCAAAGGGTTTGAAGTGAGTTAGTTTGGGCGGATTGGCCGCGACTTTCTGTGAAGCAGCAGAACGAATGGCCCCATCTACGGGATCTTGTCCACCATCGGAGCTGGCGAGCGCCGCCATCGTCAAAATGTGCGACTCGTCAAAGCCCGGCATCGGGCGGACCGTCGTCACTGACAGTTGGTTGCGCGTGAGCGTCCCGGTTTTGTCGGCGCACAACACATCAATGGACGCCGCCTCGTCCACGGCCGAGAGCCTTGTTGACAGGACACCCTGGCCTGCCAATGCACGTGCCCCCAGCACGCTCGCCAGCGTGAATGTGGCCGGCAGCGCAACTGGGATCGAAGCCAGAACCGCCGTTAAAACCAGGGGGATGATCTCGCTCACCGGCATTGCCTGAGCCAGAGCATACGCTACTAGAATGATAATCAGGATGCCGTTGAACACTGCGAGATTACGCACCACGCGCAACACGGCCTTTTGCTGTGAACTGACGACATGGGCAGTGCGAACCAACTCGGCCGTGCGACCGAACTTGGTGCGGGTTCCCGTCGCCGTAACCCGCGCGACTGCCTCGCCACGCCGCACCAGCGCCCCGGCAAAGGTTTGGAACCCGGGACTTGCTTCAGTGCCGATTGACTCACCGGTGAGCATGGATTGATCAAGCAGAACACTCCCCTCGATCAGCTTCACGTCCGCAGCCACAACGCCACCGAGTGAGAGCTTCACGATGTCGCCCGACACCAGGTCGGTGGCCGGGAGGTTTTTCCACACGCCGTCGCGGTGGACCGAGGCGGTCAGCGCCAGGCGCTTTTTCAGGGCGGCGAGCGTTGCCTGGGCACGCCCCTCCTGAAAAAATCCAAGCGCGGCGTTGAACAACAGGAGTACCGCGATGATCCCGGCTTCAACATATTTGCCGAGCACCAACTCCAGCACAATTGCCGCTTCCAGCATCCCAGGGATTGGTGCCCACAGTTTCTCAATCGCCCTTCGTGCCGGATGCGATGACGTATCGGGCATGGAGTTGGGGCCGGACTTTTCCAATCGGCGGCGGGCCTCATCGCTCGTGAGACCGTCAGGTGAATCGTGGGCGGCAACATCAACGGCGGCGGGTGGAGCAAGTGGCATAGGTAAGATGTTTCAAGGGTTAAGCCGTAGGATGGTGAAGTTGAGAACTCCCACAAAGCTCACGCATGTTATATAGCGCCGTCACCAAACTGCATCGGTGCCGGCACCCATGACTCGTTTCTTTCAATCGGAATGTTACACGGCCACCAGTTCATCCACCCAGTAGCCTTTGCGATTGTAATGACGATGCAGGCCAATCTCATAATCCCGGTTCAGCAGAGACTCTTCCGTGTATTCCGGTGACTTCTTGATGGTTTCGCGATCAAGATTGACGAAGACTTTCGACTCGTTCCAACTGACGCGCTCGATCCATTGCGGCGAAACCAGGACCCTTTTCCCCGGCCACCAATTCCGCGTGCCCACAACCAGATAACGAATCGCCCACGTCTCATCATCAATGATAAAATCCTCGACGTGGCCAATCTCGCCATCCAGGGCTTGGATGTGATAACCACTCACCGCGTGAGTGCTGCGCAAATGGCGATCCCACGCTTTCTCACCGCGGTTGAATTTCCCCCATTTTTCACGATTACGCTCAATGTGGGGATATGCTCCCCACATATTTGGACCGCTCCAAGACATCGGCCATCCATAATACTCATAGTAGGACTCCTCGAATTGGCTCGATACGGGCTTGTCGCTGTTTAAGGAAGGACTGTCCTTGATCTGCTTTTTGGTTAAATCGACAGAAAGGTGCTTTTCGCTCTTAATCACGCTATTTAGCGCATAAGGGGAAATCAGCACCTGCCTGCCCGCGAGCCAGTTTCCCGTGTCGGCGACCAGATAGCGAATGGTCCAGTGCCGGTCATCGAAGTAGAATTCTTTGACCTTCCCGATTTCCCCGTCGAGGCTTTCCAATTTGTAATCCGTTAGTGTTTTGGCTTTGCTTAACATAATCGTTTTTTCGTTCGTTGCGTTGCATTTTTGCCCGCTGTCAGCGTCCGGCTGACAGCGGGTTTGAGAAATCAGTTGCACCGCGATCGTCGCGGGTGCTGACACTCAAATTGCGCCAGCGGGGGTGGCTTCGCTATGGGGTATAACCCTACTGTGGATTATGGATGGAAACCGCCCGCCGGAAACGGATCCAGCCGGGAGTTTTTTATTTCGCTCCCTTCAATGTCCGATAACGGCGGATCAGGTTGTTCGTTGAGCTGTCGTGTTTGAGCCTGGGTGCTGTCTCGCTCTCAAGTTCGGGAACGATTCGCTGGGCGAGCACCTTGCCCAACTCGACGCCCCACTGGTCGAACGAATCAATGTTCCAGATCACGCCCTGCGTGAAGACGCTGTGTTCGTAAAGCGCGACGAGTTTGCCAAGCACTTCCGGCGTGAGCCGGTCGGCGAGGATGACATTGGACGGCCGGTTGCCTTCAAAAACCCGATGCGGCACGAGCCAGTCCGGCGTGCCTTCGGCTTTGACTTCTTCGGCAGTTTTGCCAAAGGCCAGCGCCTCGGCCTGGGCAAAAACATTCGCCAGGAGAATGTCGTGGTGACGACCCAACGGTGTGAGCGCGTGGCCAAACGCGATAAAGTCACAGGGGATAAGCCGCGTGCCTTGATGAATCAATTGATAAAACGAGTGCTGGCCGTTGGTGCCGGGTTCGCCCCAGTAAACCGGCCCGGTCTGGCAAGCCACTTTTTTCCCGTCGAGCGTGACGTGCTTGCCGTTGCTCTCCATCATCAACTGCTGAAGATACGCGGGAAAGCGTTTCAGGTATTGTTCGTAAGGCAGAACCGCCACCGTTTGCGCGCCGAAAAAGTCGTTGTTCCAAACCGACAGGAGTCCCATCAGCACCGGCAGGTTTTTCTCGAACGGCGTGTTGCGGAAATGCTCGTCCACCTCGTGAAAACCTTTAAGCAGGGCACGGAAGTTGTCCGGTCCAACCGCCAGCATCGTCGAAAGGCCGATGGCCGAGTCCATCGAGTAACGTCCGCCAACCCAGTCCCGGAAACCGAACATGTTCGCCGTATCAATGCCGAACGCGGAAACTTTTTCGGCGTTCGTCGAAACCGCCACGAAGTGTTTCGCCACCGCCTTGTCATCTCCACCAAGTCCGTTGAGCAGCCAGTCGCGCGCGCTTTGGGCATTCGTCATCGTCTCCAGCGTCGTGAAGGTTTTGGAGGAAATGATGAACAGTGTTTCCGCCGGGTCGAGGTCATGGGTCGCCTCCGCGAAATCAATGCCATCCACGTTCGACACGAAGCGGAACGTCAGGCTGCGCTCGCTGTAATGTTTGAGCGCCTCGCAGGCCATCACGGGACCAAGGTCGGAACCACCGATGCCGATGTTGATGACGTTTCTGATGGGTTTGCCGGTATGGCCCATCCACTCACCGCTCCGGACGCGATTGGAAAAAACAGCCATCTTGTCCAGCACCGCGTGAACTTCGGGCACAACATTTTTTCCATTCACGACGATGGTTGCGCCTTTCGGCGCGCGCAATGCGACGTGTAGCACCGCGCGCTTTTCCGTGACGTTAATTTTTTCGCCTCTAAACATCGCGTCAATTTTTGCGCGCAAGCCGGATTCCTTGGCCAGTTGCAGCAGCAAATTAAGGGTTTGGTCGGTGATGCGGTTCTTGGAATAATCCAGATAGAGGCCTGCCGCCTCGACCGTCAGACGCACGCCGCGTTTCGGGTCATCGGCAAACAGTTTCCGGAGATGCAGTTTTTTAATCTTCTTGTGGTGGGCGGCGAGGGCCTTCCACGTCTGGCGTTGGGTGAGTGATTTGATGTTGGTTGTCATACTCGTGATACTTTTTTTCCACTCCCGGGTCAGGCGGCTTTTTTGAGCGCGTCGCTCTTGGATGCGATCACCGCCAGCAATTCATTCCAGGATTTCACAAATGATTTTGCGCCCTCGTCCTGCAGGCGGGCGGCCAGGGTGTCCACATTGATGCCTGCCTTCGCAAACTCGGCCAGGACCTTTTCGCAATCGCCGCCGTTCGCCGCCATGATCGGGCCAGGTTCGCCGTGATCGGCGAGGGCTTTCAACGTTCCCTCGGGCATCGTGTTGACCGTGAAAGGGGCGGCGAGGGCTTTGATGTAGAGGGTGTCGGACGCCTTGGGATCCTTGGTGCCGGTGCTGGCCCACAGCAGGCGTTGCGGCCGGGCGCCGGCATTATACACGCGCTGCGAGCGTGGGTTGCTCAATAGATCAAGATATGCCTGGTAGATGCGACCGGCAATGGCGATGCCGCGCCGGTTTTTCAACGCCTCCGGAACCTTGCCTGCCACGGCTGCATCCCAACGGCTGATGAACATCGAGGCCACCGAGCCGACCTGGGGATTGAGCCCGGCGGCGATGCGCCGTTCGATGCCGCGCAGGTACGCCTCGGCTGCCGCCATGTATTGCTCGCGCGAAAACAGGAGTGTTGCGTTGACCGGCACACCCGCAAAAATAGTTTCCTCGATGGCCGGCAAACCTTCCTTGGTGCCGGGAATTTTGATGAACAGGTTGGGCCGTCCCGCCCGCGCGGAAAGTTTCCTGGCGGCGGCGATGGTGCTGGCCGTGTCATGCGCCAGCAGGGGCGACACTTCCAGCGACACCCATCCGTCCACACCGTTCGTGCGGTCGTGAACCGGTCGGAACAGGTCGGCGGCCCGGGTGAGATCGTCCAATGCCAAATCAAAAAAAAGGCCCTCGCCGGATTTCCCCTTCTCCAGACCCTCGCGGATCGCAACGTCGTAGGCGGAACTCTTGATGGCGTGATCAAAGATTGTTGGGTTTGAGGTCAGCCCGGTCACCGACAGCTCCCCAATGTAGCGTTTGAGCGTGCCGCTGTTCAGCAGGTCGCGGGTGATGTTGTCGAGCCAGAGGCTCTGGCCCAGGTTGTGCAGCAGTTGGGTGGCTTTCATAATTTTCGGTTGATTTTCCAGGTTGTGGTTGGAGATGGGATCAATGCTCATATGGTTTCCTTTACCCCGCCGTGACCGCCGGACAGGAACGCAGAACCGACCTCGCAATCATCAGTTCTTCGTCCGTGCGAATGACGCGGACCGTGACCCGGCTGGCGTCCGTGGAAATCACCCCCGCTGTGTCCGCATTGCGCGACTCATTAAGTTCAATGCCGAGGAAGTTCAGTCCTTCACAGATGCGCGCGCGGACAGGTGGCGCATTTTCGCCTATGCCTCCCGCGAAGACGAGTGTGTCCAATCCACCGAGCGCAGCGGCGAAGGAGCCGATCCACTTTTTTGCCTGGTAACAGAACAGCGCCACGGCTTCCGCCGCCCGCACGTCCTGCGTTTCATGGTCGAGCAGGTCTCGCATGTCGGAACTGGTTTCCGAAACGCCGAGCAGGCCGGACTCGTGGTTGACCATTTCGTAAAATTGTTTTGTGGTCATCTGCTCGGTTCGCGCCAGATACGGCGCCAGACCGGGATCCAAATCACCCGAGCGGGTGCTCATCACCAATCCCGCCGTCGGCGTGAAGCCCATGCTGGTGTCAATGCTTTTGCCGTCGCGAACGGCGGCCAGGCTCGCGCCGTTGCCGAGGTGCGCGAGGATCACGCGGCCAATCTTCGCCGCCGGGTCGCCGAGGCGCGCGAGTTCTTCCATCAGATAAGCATAGGACAGGCCGTGAAAACCGTAGCGTTGAACTCCCTTGGCGTCGAAGCGGCGCGGAATCGGCAGCAGCCTGGCCACGCGCGGCATGGTCTGGTGAAACGCCGTGTCAAAACAGGCCACCTGGGGCAGTTTTGGATGACGCTGGCGGAACGCCTCGATCAGTTC
>JBEKZC010000022.1:0-57898 GCA_049510295.1 Verrucomicrobiota bacterium
TCTTCGCGCGGCTTGGCGATGTTGACCGTGAGGGCGCGACCGCCCAGTTGCGAGCCGTTGAGCGCCGCAATGGCCTTCTGCGCCTCTTCCGGCGAGTTCATGGTGATGAAACCAAAACCACGGGGACGGCCGGTGGTCCGGTCCATCATCAGGTTGGTTTCCACGACCGTGCCGTGCGCCGCGAAGGCGTCCTGCAGGTCGTTTTCAGTGGTGTCGAAGGAAAGATTCCCTACAAACAATTTATTACTCATGTGATGTTTTACTGTGAGACTAAACTTGCTCTTGTCAGACTGTTCCCGTTAATCGGATTTCAAATCATCACTGAACTGAAGTTCACCTGAAGATTTACCATGCCTTGCAATCGTTAAGCTATCTAACAGACGGGTGAAATATCGCTGATTCCGCCGCAATAGCAACAACATTCGGCAACTATCTTTTGGGGGCAAAATCGCGTCGCCAACCCCGCACCGGTTCGTGCCTCATCGCCATTCCGCTCGCGTTCGCGAGTCCGTGGCTTGTCAACGGCCTGTATAGGTTCGTCGCCCTCATATGTGGCTCGTTCCCAACCGTCGCCGGAGATGTCTTGGGAAGTTTTCATGGTGGAGCAACGGGGTTCGCAGGAAAGAGCCTGCGCAGCCCCCGCCCGCGAAACTCAAAAATCCGTTCCAAATCAGGCCGGACAAACAGGTGATGCACCAGAAAATCCAGCGGCACGGAATACCGGACGCGGTCACGGGCGCGCGTGCCGCCGTCGCGTGGTTCAAACGTGTGCTCGTGAATCCATTGCCGGTAAGGGCCGTGGATTTGTTCGTCCACGAACCGGTGCGGCGGCTGCCAGACATTGATGCGCGTGCGCCAGCGCAATGGGATGCCGCGCACGCGGAGGTGGTAGTCAATCAGCGTCCCTTCGCGCATAACGATGGGCGCAGGCGTAACGATGCGAAAGTGCAACCACGGCGGCGTGAGGGCGTCGAGGTTCGCGGCGTCGGCAAAAAACGGAAACAACCCGGCTGGCGGCAACGGCAGCCAGAGTTCGGATTGAAATTCATGGACGCGCATGGCTTTTACACGAGCTTTCCAAATTCGCCGATGAACCGCCGCATGTCGCGGAGCAACACGGCGTCGGGTTTGCAGCGCAGCACCATGCCATCGAGATACATCAGGCTGCGGATGATGGCGAAGATGCCTTTCTCAAACGTCATCCCCGAATGCACACCCAGCTTGATGGTCTGCATCATTTTTCGCGTGAGACTGACTTGCGCAACGGTCGCGCCGGCGAAGTCGGCGTAGAGTTCCAGGAAGCGTCCTTGGAACGTGTTAAAGGCCGGGCCGGCAAGCTCACGCTCGGACATGCGGTTCAGCGCGGCGGCGCAGCGCGGATAGTCGTATTCGGAAAGCGCCGCGAAGAATTCAAACAATCCGCGCCGGATTTTCGGGCCGACTTGCCCGATGTAGCCGGTGTCAATGAAACAAAGTTTGTCACCTGTGAGCAGCACGTTGCCGGGATGCATGTCTCCGTGAAAGGTGCCGACGCAAAACATGTAGAAGCCGTGAATATGAAACAGTTCGAGGAGCCGGTCGTAGCCCAGCTCGCCGGTTTCCAGTAATTCATCGAAACTGCGGCCGGGAATGAATTCGGAAACCATCACGTTCTCGTTGCACAACGGCTCGTGCACGCGCGCAAACGCCAGGCGGGAAAGATCAAACTGATCGCGGTGCTGTTCGTAGATGGCGCGCAACGTTTTTTGGCCGGCAACCTCGTGACGCAAATCGAGTTCACTCAACGTGTATTCCTCGATGTCACCGAGGATGCCCACGGGATCACCGACCCGCCGGAGTTTGGGATAGAGAAAGGTGGCCAAGCGAAACAGTCGCTTGAGGCTGGCGACGTCTGCGACGAACCGGGCGCGCACATTCTTCTTGATGGCCTTGATGACCACATCCTCGCCGTCCTTGAGCCGGGCGCGATGCACTTGGCCAACGGAAGCGGATGCGAGCGCGGTTGGCTCGATGTTTTCAAAGTGGTCAAAGAACCCGGGAACCGCCGACGCACGCAACAGGCCCAAAAAATCCTCCGGCGCGAGGGTGGCGTTGCGGCGATAGAGCCGGGCCAGATGCTCGCATTTTTCACGATCCAGAAAATCAATCCGCAGCGCGTGAACCTGGCCGAGCTTCACCGCGAGCAGGCCGAGGTCCTGAATCCAATCGAGGTCCGGCAGTTTGCCGCCGCGCCCGTAAATCGAGTGGATGAGCCGGCCGAATTGAATCCAGTTCATGGCTGGCCAGGTCAGACCTGGGTGTTTTTGGAAACGAATTTCACGCCGTAACGCCGCGCGATGAGGTTCGCCGCGATGCGGCCCGATTCGTAAATCGTCGGCAGGCCGCTGCCGGGATGCGTGCCGCCGCCGACCAGATAGCAGTGGTCCAACTCCTCGAATTTGTTGCGCGGGCGGAAATACAGCATCTGGTTGAGCGAGTGCGCGAGGTTGAATGTCGCGCCGAACTGGATGTTCATGTCCTGCCACGTCTGCGGCGTGAACACGATTTCCTCCCGGATGTGGCTCTGGATGTCCGCCATGCCGCCCCGCTTTTCCATTGCCGCGATGACCCGGTCGCGGAACGCGGATTTTTCCTTCGCCCAATCAATCTTCGCCGTGCGGTTCGGCACCGGCACGAGGACGTAAACCGCGGAATGTCCCGGCGGCGCGAGCGCGGGGTCGGTCACGCTGGCGTTGCGGACGTAGAACGAGATGTCCCCCGACAAAACCTTGCGCTGAAAAATGTCGCGGATGTTGGCCTGGTAATCGCCGGCAAAGAATACCGTGTGGTGCGGCAGGTCATAAACCTTGTCGAGGCCGAGATACAGCATGAACGTCGAACAGGAATACTCGCGCGCGTCCACTTTTTTCGGGCTGTATTTCTTCAACACGCCCGGCGGCACGAGATTTTTCATGGCGTAACCGAAGTCCGCGTTCAGCACCGTCTCATCGGCGAAAACTTTTTCGCCGTCCGGCAACTCCACGCCACGCACGCTGCGGTCTTCGAGCACAAGCTGTTTCACCGGCGTACCAAGGCGCAGGTTCACGCCAAGTTCGCGGCACACCTTCGCCATCGCCTCGGAGATTTCGCTGAGGCCGCCCATGACGTGATACACGCCGAACGCGTGCTCGACATAAGGCAGGATGGCGAACGCGCCGGGACAATCCCATGCTGACATGCCGAGATATTTCGATTGGAACGTGAACGAGAGCTTGAGTTTGTCCTCTTTGAAATAATCGCCCAGCACGCCCAGCAGCGAGCGGCCGAGCGAAAGGTTCGGCAGCGCCTTCAACAAATCGCGCGTGAAATACTGGCGCAGCGAGGCGTAATCCTTCTGGAGGCACGGATACATCAGCCGAAACCGACGCTGTTCCGTGGACATGAACTGGTCGTAGCCCGCTCGGTTGCCGGGAAAATGCGCGTCGAGCTGCTGCAACATCGCCTCGCGCGCCGTCGTCGGCTCAAGCCGCACATCCTCGAATTGCAACCGATACATCGGCTCAAGCTTCACGCACTTCAGATAGTCGCCGATGTGCCGTCCAGCCTCCTCGAACACCTCGTCGAGGATGAACTTCATCATCAGGAACGTCGGGCCGGTGTCGAACTTGTAGCCGTTGCTCACGATGGTCGCGTTGCGACCGCCCACGCGCGGCTCCTTCTCAAAAACCGTCACTTTGAAGCCGCGATGAGCCAGCAGCATCGCCGTCGTGAGACCTCCCGGCCCGGCGCCGACAACGACGATGTGTTTCTGCGAATCGCTTTGCTTCGTCACTTGACGATAAGGGTAGTGCAGAATAAGGAAGTTGCAAACCAGAGCTTTTCCGGAAACGGCAGGTTGCAATTCATCAACGGGTGGAAAACTGCCACTGGTCGTCCGGTTCCATGATCGAACGCGGACCGGGACCGTTCAGCCACGCAAGCGCGCTGGCATCGCCGCGCAGATACGCATCCCAGAATGCTGTGGACAGCGCAAGAATCACGCGATGATGATTCGGATTGCGCGGCTCGCGGTCGCCCGGCAAAGCCCGGTCGGTGAAGACGGAATGCTCCGCGTTGTGCAGCACCACTCCATATTTCGGCGCGCCGTGGAGCGCCGGATACACGGCCAGGCGCGACGCCACATCCGTGTCGCCAATGGGTGCGACATCCCTGGTGCCGGTCATCAGCATCCAGGGAATCTTCACCGAGCCAAAGGCCTTCGCCGCGCTGCCGGCCTTCGGGCTGCTGGGACTGAACGCAATGGCCGCCCGGATGCGCGGGTCGGTGAAGGTTTGACCACCCACCGGCATGGTTTCGCCGCTCACCGCCTCCGTGGTCACCGCGCCAAAGGAGTGGCCGGACATCCCGACTTTTTTCAGGTCCAGCCGGCCGGCGAGACAATTGGTTTTGGCCGCGTTCCAGATTTCGAGCTGGTTCAGCACGGCGGGAACGTCCTGCACGCGCAACAGGAAATTATCCAGCGAAGCCGCCTGGTTCATCACCCGCATCCGCTGCTGCCCTGGCTCGTCCTTCCACACCGAGTCGTCGCTGCCCGGATGCTGGAGAAACACCGCCACGTAACCGCGCGCCGCCCAATGCTCGCCGAGAAAAACGCTGCCCGCCCGCGAACCGCCCAGGCCGTGACTGAACAAAATCACCGGCACCGGTGTGGTGTTCGTGGGCAGGTAAACGCGCAGCGGAAGGTCGCGGTCACGCGCCGCGTCATGAACGGTCAGGTCCACGTGCGCCGGGTGGAACGCCGGGTCCACCGCCAGCGGACCGTAACCGTTCGTGCGGACTTCCCCGGCGGTTGCCAAAATCACCGGCAATACCGCCGCCAGCAGACGCGCAGCAAAGGCTGAAAACCTTTTCATGCCCTAAGAGACGAACCGCCAGGCGGGAATGTTACTATATTTGTGGCTCGTTCACGAAAACGGCAGGTTGCTCGAAATGGAGCGTCTGCAACCGGAGCGCGGCTGTGTCTGAAAGACCAGCCGCAGCACGCCTACCAACAGAAAGAGGCTGGAATTCTCCGAGGGCCTTTCCGTATTCAACCTGCTGCGGCTAGGGCTTTGCCCATAGCCGCGCTCCGTCAAAGCTTCAGCCTGCCAAACCCGTCACGGAATCTCGCACTACTCCACGGCCATGTTTTCGGATCAAGAACTAACCCCGCCTTCGCTGGATTGTTCTCGATGCAATTGCGCGTTTCCAATTCATGCGCACTGTCGGGCACGAACGTGTCCCAGTAATCCGCCTGCCAGAATTCACCGCGACGGTGCAGCAGACGGTTCGCTTTGAACGCCATGTATTTCTTCCAGCTCTCAATAATCTCCGCCATCGGCGTGGCGTCCACTTCGAACAATGCGTGGATGTGATTCGGCATCACCACCCAAGCGCGCAAATCGTAGCGTTGGCGATGGAAGAACCGCATGGCGTCCTCAACGAGCTTCGCGATTTCCGGTCGGCGCAGGTGGCACTCGCCGCGGCCTTTGTCGAGATACGATTCCAACTCAGCCCGGCGCTCTTGGTCGTTTTCAATCTTCCAGAGATGTTCCCACTCGGAGCGGAGTGATTCCGGAAAGCTGTCGGCGAGACGGAATGTGACGAACTGGGTGAGACCCGGTTCATCGCGGTGCGGTAGATAACCGCACTCATTCCAGCCATGAAAACCTTGTTTGGCATCCTCCGGTTTCGGTGGCGAAGACCAGCGTCGCTTTCCCTCGACCAATTCGCGCACGCCGGGATTGGGCGGCGGCCCGGGACGACGCGGGTTCGGTGGCTGGCTCATACCAGACATTGAACCGGAGATTGGAGATGGCCGCAAGCCGCCGAGCGCATACGGAGCGCGGCTATGGGCAAAGCCCTGGCCGCAGCAGCTTCGCATCACAGGGCATGTTGGGAAGATTCAACACGGCCCGACATTCGGCCGTGCTGCGGCTGGTCCCGCTTGCGGGACACAGCCGCGCTCCGGGAATTATGCCTTCGCGTAAACCTCCGCGCCTCGCGCTCATCATCTCTTTAAAACCATGTCCTTCGCACATTCCAAAAATCGTTCCGCGGCGGGAACCAGCCCGTCCTTGGTCCACGCCGCGCCAATGACCAAAGGCTCCGGCGCGGGTGAAAGGGGGATGAGTTTCAGGCGCGGCCCGGCGAGGCAGGCCACCGACTCGGACACCAGCGCCACACCGCCACCGGCTTCGACCGCGGCGATCAGGCTGGTGATGCCGTCGTGTTCCTCGGCGACCTGCGGTTTGCTTTTGATGGTCGCGAAGTATTCCGCCAGTAATTCGTGATACTCGGGATACTCTTTGCGGCTATAGGCAATCAGCGGTTCACGCACGAGCTCCGCCAGCCGCACGGTTCGCCGCCGGGCGAAGGGATGTTTGGGCGCAACGGCGAGGCACAGGGAATCGCGCAGGAGTTCCTCGAAACGCAGCCCGCGCAACATGGCCCGGGTGGGGCGCACGAGCAAGGCGATCTGCAGCGCACCGTCGCGTAGCCGGACGAGCATCTCCTCGGTGGACAAATCGTGCAGGAGCACGCGCACGTTGGGCGACCCGGCCTGAAAGGCGCGCAGGGCCGGCGGCAGGATCCGCGCGGTGAGTGACGGCGCGTAGCCGATGTGGAGTTCGCCGCGCCCGCCCGTGGCTACGGCGCGCGCCGTTTTCAACGCCTCCTCCACGCGCTGGAGAACGGCGCGCGCTTCGCCTTGAAAGGTTTTCCCCGCCTCGGTCAGGCGCACGGATTTGGCGCTGCGTTCCAAAAGCGCAAAGCCGAGTTCCTCCTCCAGGTCGCGAATCTGCCGGCTCAACGCCGGTTGTGACACATGCAGTTTCAGCGCGGCACGCGAGACGTTTTCGGCTTCAGCCACAGCCACGAAATAACGGAGATGGCGGAGTTCCATGCGCGGTCGAGCATACTCTTTGGTTATGCTGAGGCAAGAAACTTGGTCTTTTTCAAATCCACCAGCGGCGTGGCATAGTCTTTCCATGATGAAAGTTCGGAAAGCAAATGAACGGGGCCACGCCGAACACGGCTGGCTGGACACGTATCACACCTTCAGTTTCGCGGATTATTATGATCCGCAATGGATGGGCTTCCGCAGCCTGCGCGTCATCAACGACGATCTCGTGATGCCGGGAATGGGTTTCGGAACGCATCCGCACCGCGACATGGAAATCATCACCTACATCCTCAGCGGCGCGCTGGAGCACAAGGATTCGATGGGCAACGGCCGCGTGATCCGCGCGGGCGAGGTGCAATACATGGCCGCCGGCACGGGCGTGCAACACAGTGAATTCAACCCCGCGAACGACGAGGCGGTGCATCTGCTGCAAATCTGGATTCAGCCCGACCGCAAGGGCGTAACTCCCCGTTACGGTGAAAAATCGCTCAAAGACGCCGCCACCGGCACGTGGCATCTCGTGACCAGCAAGACGGGACGCGACGGCTCGATTGCGATTCATCAGGACGCCGACCTCTGGCTCGCGAAGCTGGAAGCGGGGCAGACCGTTTCCCATTCGCTGGCGGGCGACCGGCACGCATGGATTCACGTTGCCGAAGGCGAAGTGAAAATAAACGGCAAAACACTCTCCGGCGGCGATGCCGTTGCCGTCAGCGGAAAATCCAATCTTAAACTGGCGGCGGCCAAACCGTCGCAAGTGCTCCTGTTCGACCTCAACTAAAACTTGCAAACGTGCAAAACCACATCCAAACCTATGACCAAACTACTCGTTCTCTATTACTCCATGTATGGCCACATCGAAACGATGGCCAAATCCATCGCGGAGGGCGCGCGCTCCGTTGACGGCGTCGAAGTGACGCTCAAGCGCGTGCCGGAACTCGTGCCGGAAGAGGTCGCGAGACAGCACGGCGCGAAGGTTGACCAGGCGGCCCCCATCGCTTCGCCCAAGGAACTCGGCGGCTACGACGCCATCATCTTCGGCACGCCGACGCGCTTCGGCAACATGGCGGCGCAGATGCGCAATTTTCTCGACCAGACCGGCAGCCTGTGGATGAACGGCGCGCTCGTCGGCAAGGTCGCCAGCGTCTTTGTCAGCACCGGCACGGGCGGCGGCAACGAATCCACCATCCTCACGTTTATCCCGACGCTGCTGCACCACGGCATGATCTATGTCGGCCTGCCCTACGCCTGCCCCGAGCTGACCGACATCAGTGAACTCAGGGGCGGCAGCCCTTACGGCGCGGCCACGATTGCCGGCCCGGACGGCTCGCGCCAGCCCAGCGCCAAAGAACTCGCCATGGCGCGCTTCCAGGGCAAACACGTCGCCGGCATCGCGGCGAAACTGAAGAAGTGAATCACCCATGAACTCCGGCAAAAACCTCAACCCCATCGCTCCCGGCGTCAGCATCGGTCATGTGCATCTCAAAGTGGCCGACCTGGAGCGCGCGCTGGGGTTTTACTGTGGCGTGCTGGGCTTTGAACTCACGCAACGCTTCGGGACGCAGGCCGCCTTTGTTTCCTCCGGCGGCTATCATCATCACATCGGCCTGAACACCTGGGAAAGTCGCGGCGGTTCACCACCGCCGCAGAGCGCGACCGGCTTGTATCATCTGGCGATTCTCTATCCCACCCGCGCCATGCTGGCTGACGCGCTGCGCCGCCTGCTCGCGGCGGGCATCGAGATTGACGGCGCGGCCGACCACGGCGTGAGCGAGGCGATTTATTTGCGCGACCCGGACGGCAACGGCGTGGAGCTTTACCGTGACCGGTCGAAAGAACAATGGCCGCGCACTCCTGATGGAGGTCTCGCGATGTTTACGCATCCGCTAGACATTGACGCGCTGCTCAAAGATTCGGATTGTCAACTATAAGGCAACCACGGGGAAAGAGTGAATGAAACGCATATGAAAAAGAATGAACAACCGAACGCGAAAATCGAAATCACCAAAGACGGTCCCTATCTCGTCAGCGGCAGTCTGCCGCTCAGCGAGCAACGGATTGTCACCAATGCCGAGGGCGAATCCCTCGACTACCGGGAAGGAAAGAAATACCCGGCACAGCCGCAATATGCGCTTTGCCGTTGCGGCCAGTCCGGTAACAAGCCGTTTTGCGATGGCAGCCACAAGAAGGTTCAGTTCGACGGCACCGAGACTGCCAGCCGGCAGCCTTACCTTGAGCAAGCCGAAACCATCGAAGGGCCTACCATGCTGCTCACCGACCAGGAGAATTTGTGCGCCTTTGCCCGCTTCTGCGACCCGAAAGGGAGGGTCTGGAACCTGGTTCTGCAGACAGACGATCCCGAAGCCCGGCGACTGGTGGAGTATGAGGCTGGGCATTGTCCGGCCGGCCGGTTGGTGGCGTGGGATCGGAAGACGGGCAAACCCATCGAACCGAAATTCGAACCGTCGCTCGGGTTAATCGAGGACACGGCCAGGCAGGTCAGCGGCCCGATCTGGGTGCGGGGGGGCATCCCGGTGATTTCCGCCGATGGCAAAGCCTATGAGGTTCGGAATCGGATGACCTTGTGCCGATGCGGTCGGTCCGACAACAAGCCTTTCTGCAACGGGTCGCACGCGGCATGAGGTGCCAGCGTGTCGAAATCGCGAAGTCCGGCCCAAAGCGCGTGCGCGACTTCTCCGGGAAGTTGAAGCAGGCTGAGGTGTTCCCTGGTGAAACGGCGTTCAGTCATGCGCAGGCGAGTCGCCAACCTGAGGCTTGGGCGCTTTGATCTCTGCGCAATCAATCCCCTTGATTTGCCGGGAAAGCAGCACACTGCGGTTGACGAGTTCCTTGACCGTCTGCGCCAGGTGTTGACTCTGCTTGAACTCGGCCACGTTGTTCTCCATGTCCTCGGCGGTCCAACCCCGGCTCCAGCCGGCGAAATTGAACGGCGGAAGGGTGAAGCCGAGTTCGGTGAAAAACGTGTTCAATTGCCCGGCCACCTGCTGGATGTTGTCCTGCCCGCCCGTGACAATAAAGGCGGCGACCTTTTTCTGGATGAGCACACGGTTGTGGAGGGCGATCTGGTTTTGCACGCAGTTCAGGCGCTCGGCCATTTTGTAATAGAGCGACGACGCGTTGCCCCAGCGGATCGGCGTGGCCAGCAATACCACGTCAGCCCACAAGACCAGGTCGCGATAGACCTGGTTCATCCCGTCCGCGGCATCCTGCTCCGAAATCGAACAGGGCCAGGTGCAGGCGGTGACCGAATGGCTGTAATAACCCTCGCAATGACGAAAGCCGATGTCGCGCAGTTTGATGAGCCGCGTGGCCGCACCGTGCTGCGCGGCGGCGTGCGCGAGCGCCTGCTCCAACGCGGCTTCGCTCGTCGAATAACGGGCGAGTTGCGTTCCCATGTTCGTGGTGGAAATGCCGAGCACATTGAGCGACGCCGGTGTGGTCTGGCAGGCAAGATTCCGCAGGTCGGCCAACGGATCATCACGTTTCGGAGGCAGAGTCGCCGGGACCGACGGCGTATCCGACACAAAGATAATGCCATCCTGAATCTTTACGTCATGCACCGCCTGCCGCACCCCGAGTTCCAAGGGCATGTTACCGGTCGCAATGTCGAATTTCCAGCCATGCCATGGACACGCGACGCGCAACACACCGTCGGCTCCGCGCTCGACTTTTCCTTCGGCCAGCGGGCCGCCCTGGTGGGGGCAGGTGCCGCAGATTGCGGTGATTTTTCCGCCGTGATGAAACAGGGCGACATCCTGCCCCGCGACCGTCACGGCCTTTTGCGTTCCTTCCGGAAGTTCGGAAACGGCAATGGTCTTCGTGTAGTTCATGACATTGTTGTTTTCCGGCGGTGCATCACGCCTTCGTGTAAACCTCTGCACCTTTTTCCACAAATTCGCGAGCTTCTTGTTCCATCCCGGCTTTCAATTCTTCCGCGGATCGGGCAAACCCGCCGTCAACCGGAAACGCGCGATGTCCATCGCCCCTTGAGTCCCGGGAATCAGCGCGGCGAGACCAGTATCGGCTTCGTGGAAATAGAAGAACAGCAGCACGCGCCCGGCAATCGCCGCGTTGCCGTGATAGAACCCGTGCTCGCGCAGCAAAAACAGTTTCGCTTCATCGAACGCCGTCTTTTTGCCCAGCGCCTTCGAAGCCACGTGCGTCAGCACCGCGAGCAAATGCGGCGCGTCATCCGGTTCGGAAGCATCCAGAAACTTCACGTCGCTGGCGAACTCCTCCAGGAAATAATTCAGCGCCAGCTCATAGTCGGTGGGATGCAGCATCCGCTCGCGCAATATGCCGAGATGGTGCGGGAGGTTTTGGGAGGCCGTGTTCATATTGACCCAGGGTAAAATCCTGCTCGCGATCAAGCTTGGTATTGTTCGTCGCTGACCTTTTCCATCCAGTCGACGACCTTGCCGTCTAGCTGTTCCTGAATGGCGATGTGCGTCATGGCCGTGGTTGGTGCAGCGCCGTGCCAATGTTTCTCGCCCGGCGGAAACCAGATGACGTCACCCGGCCGAATTTCTTCGATCGGGCCGCCCCAGCGTTGCACGCGTCCACAACCAGCCGTCACAATCAGTGTCTGCCCCAGCGGATGGGTATGCCATGCTGTCCGGGCGCCGGGCTCAAACGTAACGATTGCGCCGGTAACACGCGCGGGATCGCTTCCCTTAAACGGTGAGTCAATGCGCACCGTGCCGGTAAACCAGTCGGCCGGTCCTTTGTTGGAAGGCTGTGAACCACTTCGTTTGATTTCCATATCTAATTCCTTTTCTCCTTATTGTTTTCTTACCACAGATGAACACGGACAGAAGGCAAAGGGCGTGACGCGAATTTCGCAAATTAACGCGAACCAACCGGTGTCTTCGAACATTCGCGATAATTCGCGCAATTCGCGTCTGGTATCCGTGTCTATCCGTGATTTTAACTGCTGTTTGCCAATTGCTCAACGCCCGGTCAGTTGCTCCAGCTTTTCGGGATACCGGGCACCATGCACCGTGATCTTCGCGGCGGCGCTTTCGATGTCACGAAGGTCGTCCGGCGTCAGTTCGACTGCAACTGCTCCGATGTTCTCGTCCAGACGATGCAGCTTCGTGGTGCCGGGAATTGGAACAATCCACGGCTTCCGGGCCAGCAGCCACGCCAGCGCGATTTGAGCCGGCGTCGCCTTCTTCCGCCGGGCGATGTTGCCAAGCAGATCAATCAATGCCTGATTCGCCTTGAGCGCCTCCGGCGTGAAGCGAGGGAGCGTGCTGCGGAAGTCGGAGCTGTCAAACTTCGCGTTTTCGTCAATCTTGCCCGTGAGAAAACCCTTGCCCAGCGGGCTGTAGGGAACGAGGCCGATGCCGAGTTCTTCGAGCGTCGGTATCACTTCCTTCTCCGGGGTTCTCGTCCACAGCGAGTATTCGCTCTGGAGCGCAGTGAGCGGCTGGACTTTGTGTGCGCGTCGGATTGTTTGCACGCCGGCTTCAGAAAGGCCGAAATGTTTGACCTTGCCTTGCTGAATCAGTTGCTTCACCGCGCCCGCCACGTCTTCGATGGGCACGTTTGGATCAACCCGATGCTGATAGAGCAAATCAATTGCCTCGACCTTGAGCCGTTTGAGCGAGCCTTCGACGGCCTGCTTGATGTGCGCGGGCTGACTGTTCAAGCCCGCCGCACCCGGCCGATTGTCACTGCCACTCAGGTCGAATCCGAATTTGGTGGCGATGACCACTTTACCACGGAACGGCGCGAGGGCTTCGCCGACGAGTTCTTCGTTTGTGAATGGGCCGTAAACTTCGGCGGTATCGAAGAACGTGACACCGCGTTCCACGGCTGCCCGAAGCAGAGACGTCATCTCCTGCTTGTCTTTGGGCGGGCCGTAGGAAAAACTCATTCCCATGCAGCCGAGTCCGACCGCCGAGACTTCCAAATTACTGTTTCCCAGTTTGCGCTTTTGCATAATTGAATCCTTTCTTTCAGTTAAATGTTGAAGCGAATTTACATCATATGGGCGCGGCTGTCGCCTGTGGTCTTGCTAAACCTGTTGCGAGATTGCTCGAAAGTGCGGACCGGATGAGGTGTCGAAATTCAAGCCGCAGAGGCGACGAGACGCGAAGAAATAATCTTTAGCGTTTATGCATGCACCCAGCCGTATTTCTTTTATGGCTGAAGGATGAAACGGTATCTGTCGAATATCTCCGAGGTTTGAGGCTATTCGATACTCTTTTTCAAATTCCCATTCTTCAGACTTCCGAAACGTGATGTTAGCAGCAATCTCTGTCGGATCGCTTTCTGTGGCGGCAATAACATCAAACGCGGTTTCTGGGTTCTTGTATTTCACCTCCAAGGCTACATTGAAAGGACGCACTTTAGTGTCGTAGCCAATGCAAATTCCCTGATGAGCCTGCGCATAATATGCCCACATTCGTATTGAATTGGGTATAGCCGAGAAACAAACAATGCCGGTTTGTGTCATCGTCGTTTTCCACCTATCAAGCAGCTTCTCCATTCCCCACTTGAAGGATGAATCAAATTCCTTTTCGGCATCAGTTGTTGAAACCCGATATCGAAGTGCAAATCCCTCGACGAATTGCCGTCTCAATAAATCAACATTCCAAACAACGGGAGCACAACACTCGAACGGATCATTTAACTCTTCCGGATTTGCTGCGTATAATTGTTGCTTAGAGATTTCGTCAATCGCCCAGTCCGATGGACCGCGATAGCGAAATAAAATCGGCGGCGGATTAGCCCGCGCGAGAAATCTTAAAGCCATTTCGGCTTCGATTTCTTCGCGGGAAAAACCATTCATCTATAACTCTCTCGCGAAATCACGCCTTCGCGTAAAGTTCCGCACCTTTTTCCACAAACTCCTTCGACTTGGCTTCCATGCCTTTCTTCAAGGCTTCTTCCTCGGCGATGCCTTGTTTAGCGATCCCGCAATACGGGACAGAGTCTTCGGTGATTTTCATTTGGCGGCAGGATGAGCCGGGGCAGGTTTGGCGGCGCGGCGGGGAAACGTTTTCGCCAGCCGGATGAGCTGCCCGACTTTCCGGATTTTTTCCACGAACGGTTCACGCGCGAGTTTTTGCCGCATCTCCAGTTTCATAACGTTGGCAGTTTCAATTTATGCCGTTGCAGGATTTTTTCCAGCCTGGTTTTGTCCAGGTCGGCCTGCTGGAGCAGTTGTTCGATGCGCGCCTTGTCCTTCGGCCGGCCCACGCTGGCAGCGATGGCGACGATGTGCTCGGCGCGGAAGATTTTGGCCGGGACACCCTCAAACTCAATGCGCTCGGCCTCGCGCACGGCTTCCCCGGTCAATCCGCTGGCGGCGAGAAATTGCACCGGGAATCCGCGCAACAGAAGATGTTCGCACTCGACCTGCCAGCCTTGCGCTTGCAGGTGCGCGTAGATGGCTGGAATGCCGGCGGTCAGTCCTTTGTCGGCGGGAATGAAAAAGATGTCCGCGTCGTAGGTGGTGAACGGCTCGATGTAATAAATTGCCGCCAGCGCGCCGCCGAGCGCCCAATCTTCAATCAACTTCGCGGCGACCAGACCGTTCGCCGCCCGCAGCACATCGGCCAGCGGCAGATTGGCGGATGGCTCGTTGGTCGGCATGGCAGATGTTTAACAGATTCACGCCTTCGCGTAAAGTTCCGCACCTTTTTCCACAAATCAACTTTTGGGCGGCCACTCCACGCCGGCCAATTCCTTTGGTAATTGTGTCGGGTCAACCGGATAGATGAGCGACAGGTCCATCTTGGATTTTGAGCCTTGAAGAAATTCCAGTTCCTCCGGCGCGCCGATGATGAGCCAGAGCACCTCGGCGTCGGTGTCGTTGAACACCTGTCGCAACTGGTCCGGCCCGACCAGCACGCCGCCGTATTTGGGCACGGTCAACGTCTCGTCGCCCACGCGCAGGCGGCCCGTGCCTTCCAGCACGAAATAAAACTCCTCCGCGCGGATGTGCTTGTGCAGCGTGTTGGCGCTCTTGGGCGGCAAACGCCAGAGCCGCGCGCCCAGATTTTCGCTGCCGGTGCGCTCCAGATAATCCGCGTTCGGGATGCGCATCAGGTTGGAGGGCCGCCAGTGGAGGTCCTCCGGCTTGATGAGATGGTAACCTTGGATGGTTTTCACGGAATCACTCATAACCCATGACTCGATGGTCGGCAAGTGGACGGAAAACAGAACGGGCAGAGCGGCAGCTCTGCCCTACCAAAACTAAATTATTGGTAGGGCGGCGGTGCTCCGCCGCCTAAACTTGGCGTCCGGTCAACTGCTCCAGCTTTTCGGGATACCGGGCACCCTGCACAGTAAACGTCGTCCGCAAGCCGGGAAACGCCGTCCGCAAGTCGGGGAACGTCGTCCGCAAGCCGGGGAACGTCGCCCGCAAGTCGGGAAACCTCGTTCGCAAGTCGGGAAACCTCGTTCGCAAGCTCGGAAACCTCGTTCGCAAGCTCGGAAACCTCGTTCGCAAGCCGGGAAACGTCGTTCGCAAGCCGGAAAACCTCGTGAAAATGAAGAATTTAGGCCAAGACGACAAAAAATCGTATTCCGGATGCTTAACAACCCGTTTAAGAACTCGTTTTCCAGTAGGAGCCGAGGTGACGAGGCTCAATTCCTTTGTAAACTGGCATTTGCTCAAGCCTCCTGACGTCGGCTCCTACTTTTTGAACGGGCTGTTAAACCCTGAGCCAGGCGCGGAACCCCCTGCCGCTGTAGTAAGACTCCGCGCCGTTGTGATAAAAGAAGACACGGCCGAAGCGGCGATCGCCAAAAAGGGCGCCGCCGAGTTTTCTCATATCCGCGGGTGCCTTCACCCAACTCGAAGACTTCGTATCGAACTCTCCCAGTTTTTGCAGTTCCAGATTTCTGACCCCCGAATCGAGGGTATGCTGGTGGGAAGATCATGAATCCCTTGAAGAAAACATTTCGCCCTCTTCAATAGCGGTCAGTGTTTCTTGCAAATCTTTGCCCAACTCATTCGCAACCATGTTGAAAGCGATCAGCAAACCACTAATGGAAACTTTATATTCCTGCTGAACCCAATGACATATTCGTGACAGTGTTTCTTTTCCAGGAATAATACCCATTCTGTCTTCATGAGTTTTCCATCGATTTGAAACAATCTCACGCGCTTTTTGATTGGCTGTGGCGACTGAAAGTTTGCGATCCGCATTTTGTATGTGGGTTGCGAAGCTATCAATGACTTCCTGTTTTAATGCCTCAGCAATTTCTTCCAATTTTTGTTCAACCTTTTTAGTATCGAGCACCTCGTCGCTCATGGCCAATTGGCTTTGAACGGCTCGTTGAATTGCACTAGCCACCAGTAAATAATTTTCCAGCTCTTTTCGTTGCCAGACGTGTAAGGAAATACCACGCAGCTTTGCTTCGCAATACCGAGCGTGAATTGCATCCGGCGAATGATAAACTATGTGGTTTCTAAGTCGTGCAAAAGAACATGAAACAGTTATTCTCGATGAGCCAGACGTTTATATGCATGCGGACCTCCAAAGACGTCTCGTGCGTTTCATTCGCAATCGCCATCAGCAAACAATAATCGCAACCCATTCTTCGGAAATTATGGCCGAAGTATTGCCAGAAAACATTCTCGTGATTGACCGTTCACGGTCACAATCTGCTTTTGCTTCGTCCCTTCCTGCTGTTCAGAAAGTCCTTAGCGGTATTGGAAGTATACATAATTTACAACTTTCTAGGCTTTGGAATGCGCGGCGTTTTCTCATGGTCGAAGGCGACGATGTTACACTGCTGAAGCAGTTCCAAAACAAACTCTTTCCAGATACGATGGTTCCTATCGACACCATTCCGGCGAGGTCTGTCGGCGGATGGGGCGGATGGAATTTGGCGGTCGGTTCGAATATTTTACTAGAAAATGCAGGAGGAGAAGGAATAGTGACTTATTGCCTTTTCGATTCAGATTGTAGCCACATTTGAAGGCCATGCCCCATCCAAGCAATCTCGGCCGTAAAATGATGATCTTCGACATATAACGAAAGAATGATTGGATCTGGCAGTGCGCCGGTCGTTTCAAGACCATCAATCCGAAGTCCCGGCCAAGTCCGTTCAGCAGCATCTTTGAAGGTCGTGAAATATTCCGGGAGGAAATGTAGCTGATTGCGAAAATGCAAAGGTGCCAAAGCAGACGAAAGGACACTACGAACATAATCTTCATTCAACACTCTTTCCTCGCGAGCGACCGGTGCGACTTGAGGAAGAATACTCACTCTCGATAGGCGAAGTGGATTATCACCGCGAAATTTTGACCGAACCCTCTTAGCAATAATTTGATCACCCCAAATTGTGATTTCGATTGCTTCACCCGTTGTGAAACTGGCCACAATAATTGCCGGAGGATTTCCGTAACGATGAAATACACTCTGCAAATTAATTTCTAAATTTTTGAAAGGATGCTGCCCGCGTTTGCTATTCTTTGGAAATTCCCACCGCGTTGGTATACTTGCCAAGTGGCCTTTGAAACGACTGACAACGATTGAAACTAGGCGAAGCGCTTCGACAATTGTAGATTTGCCAGCGTTGTTTTGGCCGACAATTATTGTCAATGGTCTGAGGGGAACAACGTGATCCTCAAAGCCCCGAAAATTCTTCAGATACAATTCCGCGATCACTGCAAAAGGCGCATTTAAGCTTTCCCGCAAATCTCTGCACCTTTCTTACGAATTGGCGAGCTTTTTCTTTCAAGCCCGTTGCTGCGCGGAGTTCTAAGTTCAGGGTTCTGCGTTCAGGTTCAGGCTTTTGTGTAAATTTCGGCACCTTTCTCCACAAACTCCCGGGCCTTTTGTTCCATCCCGGATTTTAGTGCTTGTTCCTCAGCGACGCCCTGTTCCGCAGCATACTTTCTGACATCCTCAGTAATTTTCATCGAGCAGAAATGCGGGCCGCACATGGAGCAGAAGTGGGCGGTCTTGGCGCCTTCCTGCGGCAGGGTTTCGTCGTGGAACTCGCGCGCGGTCACGGGGTCGAGGCTGAGGTTGAATTGATCTTCCCAGCGGAATTCAAAGCGGGCCTTGCTCAACGCGTTGTCGCGGTATTGCGCGCCGGGATGGCCCTTGGCCAGGTCGGCGGCGTGCGCGGCAATTTTGTAGGCAATGACGCCGTCTTTCACGTCCTTCTTGTCCGGCAGGCCGAGGTGTTCCTTGGGCGTGACGTAGCAAAGCATCGCGCAGCCATACCAGCCAATCATCGCCGCGCCGATGCCGCTCGTGATGTGGTCGTAGCCGGGCGCGATGTCGGTGGTGAGCGGCCCGAGCGTATAGAACGGCGCTTCGTGGCACCACTCGAGCTGCTTGTGCATGTTTTCCTCGATCAGGTGCATCGGCACATGGCCCGGGCCTTCGTTCATCACCTGCACGCCGTGCGCCCAGGCGCGTTCAGTCAGCTCGCCCTGCACCTTGAGTTCGGCGAATTGCGCCTCGTCGTTGGCGTCGGCAATCGAGCCGGGCCGCAGACCGTCGCCGATGCTGAACGCCACGTCGTAGGCGGCCATGATGTCGCAGATTTCGTCCCAGTGGGTGTAGGTGAAATTTTCCTGGTGATGGGCGAGGCACCATTTGGCCAGAATGCTGCCGCCGCGGCTGACGATACCGGTCATGCGCTGGGCGGTGAGCGGAATGAAGCGCAACAGGACACCGGCGTGGATGGTGAAGTAGTCCACACCCTGCTCCGCCTGTTCGATGAGGGTGTCGCGGTAGATTTCCCAGGTAAGTTCCTCGGCCTTGCCACCGACTTTTTCGAGCGCCTGATAAATTGGCACCGTGCCGATGGGCACGGGCGAATTGCGGAGAATCCATTCGCGCGTGGCGTAGATGTTTTTGCCGGTGGAAAGGTCCATGACGGTGTCCGCGCCCCATTTGGTGGCCCAGCGCATTTTCTCGACCTCCTCCTCGATGCTGGACGCCACGGCGCTGTTGCCGATGTTGGCATTGATCTTCACGAGGAAGTTGCGGCCGATGATCATCGGCTCGGATTCAGGATGATTGATGTTTGAAGGAATGATGGCGCGGCCAGCGGCGACTTCCGCTCTCACGAATTCCGGTGTGATCTCGGCTGGTATTCTTTGCGGGAAACGGGAAAAAACGCTGGGCGTGGTTGAGAGTTGAGGGTTGAGAGTTGAGAGTTGGGCGCTGCCGGCGTGCTGTTTGTTGAGGTCGTTGCTCGGTAAAGTGGCACAGGCTTCCAGCCTGTGTTTTTCTTCGGCACACAGACCGGAGGCTCGCCTCGGCGAAGCCTGGGTCTGTGCCACTTTCATATTCTCCCGGATGGCGATGAATTCCATCTCGGGCGTGATGATGCCAGCGCGGGCGTAGGCAAGCTGGGTGACGACCTTGCCCGATTTGGCGCGGAGAATCTTCCGCTTCGGCAAGGCGGTTTGGTCGAGGTGGAATGACGTTTCGTCCTGACGTCGCGCCTGGGCGAGACCGCGATGCTGTTCAGAAAGATAGCCGTCGTCAATGGGTTGTGCCGGACGGCCATCGTGTTCCTCCACGTCGCCGCGGGCGCGAATCCATTTGGCGCGCAAGGCGGGAAGCCCCTCCTCCACCGTGCCTTTGAAGTCCGGATCGCCCCAAAGCCCGGCGCAATCGTAAACCCGCACCGGTTCATTTTGCTCAATGGCCCCGGTGTACGACCTGGTGGGCGTGAGTTCAATTTCGCGCAGGGGCACGCGGACGTCAGGATGGATTTGACCCGCGACGTAAACGCGTTTGCTTTTGGGTCCCGCTGTGCGGGATTCGCTGCTGTGCAATTCGAACGAATTTTTGGTCGTGATCATAACAATGTGTCGAGTGTCGGGTGGCAGGTGACGTGACCGGGTCAGGTGGCGGAGGGTTTTGAAGTTTTCCTACGCCAGCATTACCTGGATCAGGTTCCTGGGTCGGCGGCGCTCCCGCGTCGCCCTCTCAGCCTTTGCCTGCCGCCGACGGTCATGGACCGCCGCTACCACAGGCCGGTTGGCTCCCCGAATAAACTGAAAGCTAGGCCGCTTCGGGCCAAGCGTCAAGCCCGTGAAGCAGGGTTGACAAACATCACGCGGCCATATACCCCTACCCCCCATACTGCGTCAAGCGCCCACTTTGGGAGTGGCGCGCCGGACCGAAAATGCTAAAGGTTTTAACATGAAAGTGAAATCTGTCCGCCCCGGACTGGAAAAACGGGCACTGGTCGTCCGCCTGCGAAAAATCAAAGGCCAGATTGAGGGCATTGAAAAAATGGTGGAAGCCGACACCGATTGTTCGGACTTGCTGATGCAGGTCGTCTCGGCGCGCCAGGCGCTGAAATCATTCAGCGAAAAAGTTCTCGAGTCCCACATGCGCGCGTGCATCGAAGGCGCCGCGACCCCGTCCGAAGGCCGCCACAGCCTGCGCTCACTGCTCACGGTTTTGGAAAGATACGCCGTCTAAAATATTTATGCCTGTCGCGACAAATTCCAATGGCCAGCGCACTGCTGATCTGGTGCGCGATGCGGCGACACAGGAAACCGCCGAAATTCTCCAACGACTTAACACCTCGTCCACCGGTTTGACCGAAGAAGAAGCGGCAGAGCGACTGGAGGTGTTCGGCCCCAACGAGGTCGCCCAGGAAAAACAACACGACTGGCTGTGGCGGCTTTGGGTGGCCGTGCGCAATCCACTGGTGATCCTGCTGATGATCCTGGCCATTCTGACCTTTGCCACGGCGGAATCATCCAGTGACGACATTGGCGGCGTGGTGATGCTGGTGATGGTGGTGCTCGGGGTGTCGCTCCGTTTCATCCAGGAAACGAAGGCGGACAATGCGGCGGCCAAACTCAAGGCGATGATCAAGGTCACCGCCACGGTCCTGCGCAACGGCCAGGCGAAGGAAATTCCGCTGTACCAGCTCGTTCCGGGCGACGTGGTGAAATTATCCGCCGGCGACATGATTCCCGGCGACATCCGCCTGCTTTCCGCCAAGGACCTGTTCATCATCCAGGCCACACTGACCGGCGAGTCACTGCCGGTGGAGAAAACCGACGCGCGCGACCAGCGAACGAACGTTTCATCCATCGAACACTCGAACATTTGTTTCCTGGGAACCAGTGTGGAAAGCGGTTCGGCCACCGGCGTCATCATTGCCACCGGCGCGCAGACGTATTTTGGGAAAGTGGCCAGCAGCTTGGCCGGCCAGCAGGTGGAGACGGCGTTTGACCGGGGCATCAAGCGGTTCACCTGGTTGATGATTCGTTTCATGGCGGTGATGGTCCCCATGGTCTTCGTCATCAACGGCCTCACCAAGCACGATTGGAAGGAGGCGTTTTTCTTCTCGCTGGCGGTGGCCGTCGGTCTTACGCCGGAAATGCTGCCGATGATTGTCTCGGTCTGCCTGTCCAAGGGCGCGCTGGCGATGTCGAAGAAGAAGGTCATCGTCAAACGCCTGAATTCGATCCAGAACTTCGGCGCCATGAACGTTTTGTGCACCGACAAGACGGGCACGCTGACCATTGATCACGTCATCCTCGAAATTCATTGCGACGTCTTTAAAAACGAAAGCGAGGCGGTGCTGCGCGACGCCTACCTCATCAGCCACTTCCAGACCGGCTTGAAAAACGTCCTCGACCGGGCCGTGCTGCGCTACAAGGAACTGCACAAGGAACTTGGCATTGACCGATATAAAATGGTGGATGAAATCCCGTTCGACTTCTCCCGGCGCATGATGTCGGTGGCCGTCGAAGGACCGGACGGCGAGCGGCAACTGCTGACCAAGGGCGCGCCGGAAGCGGTGTTTGCCAAATGCACGCACTTCGAGAGCGAGGGTGAGATTTTTCCGATGGAGCCGATTCTGGCCGGCGACCTGGTCCAGCAGGTGGATGAATTAAGCGAAGACGGTTTTCGCGTGCTGGCGGTCGCCACAAAGAAACTAGGCAAACAAACCGCCTTTTCCAAGGCCGACGAGTGTGATCTGGTTTTGACCGGGTACCTCGCGTTCCTCGATCCGCCCAAGGATACCGCCGGCAAAGCCATTGAGGCTTTGCGGCAGCATGGCGTCACGGTCAAGGTGTTGACCGGTGACAACGACCTGGTCACGCGCAAGGTTTGCAGCGAAGTCGGCATTCACGCGGAAAAAATCCTGATTGGCAGCCAGGTCGAAACGATGTCCGATCCCCAACTGGCCGAGGCAGTGGAAACGATGGATGTATTCGCGCGCCTTTCACCGGCGCACAAAAAGCGCATCGTGCAGGCGCTGCAAAAGAAAGGACACGTCGTCGGCTTCATGGGTGACGGCATCAACGACGCGCCGGCGTTGCGCGCCGCCGACGTGGGCATTTCCGTGGACAACGCGGTGGACATCGCCAAGGAATCCGCCGATGTGATCCTGCTGGAAAAGAATTTGATGGTGCTGGAGGAAGGCGTGCTCGAAGGCCGCAAAGTGTTCGTAAACATCCTCAAATACATCCGCATGGGCGCCAGTTCGAATTTCGGCAACATGTTCAGCGTCATCGGCGCCAGCGCCTGGCTGCCGTACGTGCCGATGGCCCCCATCCAGATCCTGACCAACAACCTGCTTTACGATTTCTCGCAGGTGCCGATTCCCACCGACAACGTCGGGCCGCAGCAGATCGCCAAGCCCCGGCCCTGGAACATGGGTGAGATCGCCAGGTTTATTGTTTTCATCGGCCCCATCAGCTCCATTTTTGATTACACCACTTATGCCGTGATGTGGTTTGTGTTTAAATGCAGCAACCTCGGCCTGGTGCCGCCGCCGGAATTGATGGCGCGATTCGCCAACGCTCCCGACAATGACCATACTTATGCTGCCGCGCTGTTCCACACCGGCTGGTTTGTCGAGTCCCTGATGACCCAGACGCTCATCATCCACGTCATTCGCACGAACCTGATTCCCTTCATCCAGTCGCGGGCGAGCTGGCAGCTTTCCATGACGACCATCCTCATCATGCTCATCGGCGCGGTGCTGCCTTATTCGCCCCTGGCCGGGCCGCTGGGGTTTGTGCCTTTGCCGCCACTTTTCTGGCTGATCCTGCTGGTGACGCTGTTGTGTTACGTCGCCCTGACGCAGGTCATCAAGACCTGGCTGGTTCGCAAATCGTGGGTGTAGTCACGGTTTGCTGAAAAGCTGAAGCGTTGCGTTGGAGTTTAATCCCACGCTTGCGGGATTGTTAGCGGCACGCTAAAGCGTGAACTCCAACAAAGAAGCCGTTCCGCATCGCACGGAACGGCGCTTTTTGGCTTGCGCGGCTTGGCTGTCTCCGCCCAGGCCCTTAAAACCTTCCCCCATTCCAAGCATCTCCTTGAAAGGAAGCCTTGCCGGTCGTTCGCCAAGGGAACCTCGACCCACTTGGCGCGCGTGTCAAACGGGACGTCAGTTTTTTGCCGGTCGCAAGGCGGCCCGCTTTTTTTCGAGTGAATCCCTCGCTTGCGGGAACAACGTTTCCAAATTATCGATAAACTTGTCCGGGTCGGCCACCCCCGACAGGGCCGGCAACTCCATCAATGGCAATGCCTGCAAGCCGGCTTTTTTCACCCAGAACGGATCGTTTTCACCAAACTGGGTGACAAAAACGGCGAGATAATTGTCCAGGGCGAACTGGAGCAGGGCGGTTTGGTCGCCGCCGGCCGCCGCCGCCTTTTTTTCCAAAGCGATGCCAAAACCGATTTGCGCCCGGCTGCGCGCGGAGATGGTTGCCGGCGCGTTCGGGCCAAAAACCTGCGCGTAGGCGTTCGTTGCGGCGTCAAAAGCACCCAGTTGCAAATCGCAGTCGCCGATTTCAATCCATGCCTGCGCGTTGAGTTCATTCGTTGGATACAACTGGCAAATCTGGTTGAACACGTTCGTGGCCAGTTGAAAATTCGCCAGCGGATTGTTGGTGTCCGGCGAATCCTTCAGCATCAACGCGCTGCCGTAGGCGAACAAGGCCTGCGCGTTCAGGCCCGGCGGACAATTCGTGTCGCTCGTCAGGGAGGTAAAATGGTCGATGGCGTCGTTATAGCTGGGCAGGCCCATCGCCGCGCGCCCGGCCATCAGGCGCGCCTGATAAGCCAGGTTGGTGTAAACCAGGGGCAATCCCTGCCAGTTGGTGTTTTGATAAAGCATTTTATAATTTCTTTCCGCGTCCACGTAATTCGTCCCGCCCAGGCGGAAGTAATGGTCCGCCACCCAATATTGGGCCAGGGGCGCCAGTTCGTTGGTCGGAAACTGCGCGACAAAATTCGTGAACAGCCCGAATGCGTTCGTCTCGTTTCCCGCCTGAAAATTCGCCCGGGCGAGCGCACAATCCGCCTGAGGCCGCAGCACGTTGGTTGGAAAATCGCTCCGCCAGCTCTCGTATTGGGCGATGGCCGATGGCCAGTCTTGTTCCCGTTCATAAGTGCGCGCGATGGCCAGTCCCACCTGTGGTCGCAGCGGTGAATTCGGAAGCGTCTCCACGAATTTCTGGAAAAGGGCGCGGGCGGCGGCGGGCTGGCGGGCATCCGCCAGGCCTTCGCCCACCAGCAGGAGGCTGCTGTCGGCCAAATCGCTGGCGGGATAAAGCTTCAGAATCCGCGCCATCGCGCTGCTCGCGCCATCCACATTTGTTGATTCCAGGTCCGCGCGCAGCATTTGGTAAAGCGCGCGGTCGCCAAGCGTTTGCACAACGGCGGGGAAATTGGCGAAATCATCAGCCACGGCGCGGTAATTTTCCAGGGCGTTCGTAAAATCCTTTTGCGCGAACAGCGCGTCGCCCTTTTTGAACCGCGCCACGGCCAGGTCTTCCGACGGCGGCAATCGCTGCGCGGCGGCTTTGAAAGCGTCAAAGCTTTCTGGAATTTTCCCCGCAAGCCACAAACACCAGCCCTGATCCAAATACGCCCTGCCCGCGAGCGGACTGTTTGTGCCGGTGCGGAGAAATTGGTCAAAGTTCGTCTGGGCCGCCGGCAACTGGTTCGTCGCCGCCGGTTGGGTGACATATTCCTTCAAATGCAATTCGCCGAGCGTCAACAGCGCCAGGTCCGCCGCCGGGGAATTCGGAAATTGCGCGGGAAATTTTTGGAGTGATTCCTCGGCATCGGAAAACCGGCCCAGCGCGATGGACAGTTCCGCGATTTTTAAAATCGCCTGTCGCGTCCGTTCACCCGGCACGTTGAGCGCGAGAATTTCCTGATAAACGGCAATGGCCTCCGGCTTTCGGCCGAGCTGCTCCAGCACGCCCGCGCGCAACGCCAGACCCTCGGCCTGCCAGCCGTCGTTTTTTTCGGACTGCCCGATTTGAACCAGATTGGTCGTGGCCGCCAGCGCCGCGTTCAGGTCGCCCGCCGCCAGCTTGACCTGGTAAAGCCAATACGCGCGCTGCCAGTCCAATTCCGGCAGGAGCGTCTGCGAGTTCAGCGATACCAAAACCGCCGCCGCGCCGGCAAAATCGTTTTGTGCGAATTTGGCCCGCGCCAGCAGCAATTGTCCGCGCGAAACCAGTTCGTTCGCCGGATCCATTTGCACCGCGCGCTGAAACACGCCGTTGGTCGGCTCCAGCAACGACACGACCCGCGGCCACTCGTTGGTCTGCGCCAGCGACGCCGACGCCTCCACCACGGCCTGGAGCCGCAGCGATGATTCGGGAAAATCGCGCGCCAGTGAAACAAATGTTTCCGCCGCCGCCGGGAAATCCCTGCCCCGATACTGCGCTTCGCCAATCCAATAGGCGTATTCGTCGGCAAGATTCCCGGCATCGGCCTTGTGCGCCGTGAGCAGCGCGATGGCCGGCGGGAGTTTCCCCTGCTTGAATTCCGCCTCCGCCTGCATCAACACCGCCCCGGCCATGCGGTCGGATTTTGGATATTTCTGGACGAACTGCGCCAACTCCGTTTCCGCGCGGCCCCACATCCCGTCCTGAAACGCGGTCACCGCGGCGGCATAGGCGCGATCTTCCCGCGCACTGGCGGCAAAACTCCGTTCGCCGCCCGTTGACAACGCGAGTAAAATCAAAAGCCATCGCCAGCGAAATGCCATGCGCCCGAATCTAAACGACGTTGCGCAGCGACAAAAGCGTGAAATGAAGAACCCGCGAAATGAAATTCAATTCGTTTTGGGGCCGGGTGGGTTTTCCGCCTTTGCCTTTTGCAATTCCAACGCGGTCTCCTCCGACATTTTTTGAATTCTTTGCATCATGGGCGCCATGCGTTGCTGCAGGATGGCCATGGTGCGCTTCGTCAACTCCGGCTGCTTGCTCACAAACGACCGGCCGACCGGCGTCTGGTAAAAGGCAATCAGTCCGTCAATCTCCTCCTGGGAAAACGTTTCGCGATAGGCCTGGACATACAGGCCCTTCATTTTCTCCCAGCTTAACTCCTCCTTCATGATGCCGGCCATCTTGGCCTGCTGCCGGTCCAGAACCGCCTGTTCATCCGCGCTTAACGGCTTTCCTTTCGCCACCTGCTGCAGGCTGGCCTTCATCGCGCCCTCCATCTGGGCCAGGACGGAATCCATTTGCTTGTCAACTTTGGTCAGTTGCAGCAGCTGGTTGATGGATTGATCCGACGGCGGGGCCGCCGGGGTGGAAACGGAAAAGGTTAAAACCGCCAGCAGCAACAGGGTTGATGGAATTTTCATAAGCGCGATTCTGAATGCACGAAACCACCCGTCAAGGGTTTTTGGCCGAAGTTCAAACCGAACCCGGACGCAAGCAGTTGAAAGAAAGGGATGAGAAAGACCGAAGCTGGATCGTCCTCGTCGTCCTCGTTCTCGTAATTGCTTTTCTCCAGACTGGTTTCGAGGACGAGGACGAGAACGAGGACGAAATCCGTCGGAATGCCGCCTGCCGCTACAAAAACGCGAAGCCAAAACGGCACTGCGCTTACTTGTTGAACCGGAAATTCGTCAGGTCGTAGTCCTGCATGACGTAGGGCTTCGTCTCCAGCCGCATTTTGCCGGCGCGCCTAGCCTGGGTTTCGCCGCCCGCCGCGATGAAATCCGCAAAGCTGATGATTTCCGCGCGGATGAAACCCTTCTGGATGTCCGTGTGAATGGTGCCGCCGGCTTCCCAGGCCGTGGTGCCCTTCCGGATGGGCCAGGCGCGGTTCTCCTTGCCGCCGACGGTCAGAAAGCAGATGTAGCCGCCCTCCCGAAACGCGCGCAGCAGCAGGGCATCCGGATTTTCCAAATCCGGCGGTTCGGCCACCACGATCGGCTTGGCGGTGAAAAAGTTGTGCGCGGCGACGGCCGAGAGGTCTTCCGGCGTCAAGCCGGAATTGAAAACGAATTTTTCCTGCTCGAGCAGCGCCTTGATTTTTTCCAGCGTCTGGCGCTCGGCCGGTTGGGGGTCGCGGCCCAAACGTGTTTCCACAAATTCCAGGTCCTTTAAAATCATGTCCGCCCGGCCTTCCTGCGACACGAGGATCGCGTCGGAGTCCAGAAGCTGGTCCTCGCCCACCACGTCCACCTGCGCGTGGACTTTTTTCTGCGCCTCGACCAGTTTGTCCGCCTCGTCGAGGCGCAGGTCCTTGAGGTTGTGTTTGCCGGTTTTTATGCCGGCCAGACCGAACAACGCTATTTTCATAAATATTGATTCACGACGGCGGTAGAACGCAGGTCAAATACTGCCCGGTAAAACTTCCGGCACAGCGGGCCACTTCTTCCGGCGGCCCCTGCGCGACGATGCGGCCGCCAGCATCCCCGCCCTCCGGGCCGAGGTCAATAATCCAATCCGCCGTTTTGATGACATCGAGGTTGTGTTCGATGACGACGAGCGTATTGCCGGCGTTGCGCAGCTTGAACAGCACTTCGAGCAGCTTGGCCACGTCGTGGAAATGCAGGCCGGTCGTCGGCTCGTCCAGGATGTAAAACGTGCGCCCGGTGGCCTTGCGGCTCAATTCCGCCGCCAGCTTCACGCGCTGCGCCTCGCCGCCGCTCAACGTCGTCGCCGCCTGCCCCAGGCCGATGTAACCGAGGCCGACCTCGGCGAGCGTCAGCAGCGGATCGTAAATCTGCGGCACCACGCGGAAAAACGTCACCGCCTCGTCCACGGTCATCGCCAGCACGTCGGCGATGTTCTTGCCCTTGTAGGTGATTTCGAGCGTCTCGCGGTTGTAACGCCTGCCGCCGCACGCCTCGCAGGTCACATAAACCGGCGGCAGAAAATTCATTTCAATCTTGAGCAGGCCGTCGCCCTCGCATTTTTCGCAGCGCCCGCCCTTGACGTTGAAGCTGAACCGGCCCGGCGCGTAGCCGCGGATTTTCGCCGCCGGCAGTTTCGCGAACAAATCGCGGATGTGGTTGAACATGCCGGTGTAGGTCGCCGGATTGCTGCGGGGCGTGCGGCCGATCGGCGACTGGTCAATCACGATGACCTTGTCCAGGTTCTCATAACCCCTGAGCGCGCGATGCGCGCCGGGCGTTTCCCTGGAGCCGTAAAATTTGCGGAACAGCGCGCGGCACAGGATGTCGGCCACCAGCGTGCTCTTGCCCGAACCGCTCACGCCGGTGACGCACGTGAACGTGCCCAGCGGGATCCGCGCATCCAGGTTGTGCAAATTGTTTTCCCGCGCGCCGAGCACCTCCAGCCAGCCGCGTTCCTCCGACGGCGCCAGGCGCTTTTGGGGAATGGGGATCGTCAGTTCACCAGTGAGATATTTCGCCGTGAGCGAATCCGGACTTTTCAAAATTTCCGGCAACGCGCCCGCCGCCACCAGTTCGCCGCCGTGAACCCCCGCGCCGGGGCCGAGGTCAACGATGTAATCCGCCTGCCGGATCGTTTCGGCGTCGTGCTCAACCACGAGCACGGTGTTGCCGAGGTCGCGCAGGCCCTTGAGCGTCGCCAGCAGGCGGTTATTGTCGCGCTGGTGCAGGCCGATGCTCGGCTCATCCAGAATGTAAAGCACGCCGACCAGCCCCGCGCCGATTTGCGTGGCGAGCCGGATGCGCTGGGCCTCGCCGCCGCTGAGCGTGCTGCTCTCGCGGTCGAGCGTGAGATAGCCGAGGCCGACGTTTTTCAAAAAGCCGAGCCGGGCGCGGATTTCCTTGATGACCTCATGCGCGATTTTTTCCTCAAATTCCGTGAGCTTGAGATTGGCGAAAAATTCATCGGCCTTTTCCACGGACAGCGCGCAGACGTCCATGATAGACAGGCCGGGAATTTTCCAGATTTCGGATTTGCGGTTCGATATTTTTGTGGTAGCGCCCGCGTCCCGCGGGTTAAATCCGGCGTCCCGCCGGATTTCGTCGAGTGACGCAGGCTGCGGATCATCGGACGAACGTGGAGCCATCGCCCGCCCCACGACGGTTTCGGGCGTGACGCCCGAAACAACAGGCCGGAGGCCGGTGCTACCCAGCGTCACCGCCAGGATTTCCGGTTTTAGCCGTTTGCCTTTGCACACGTCGCAAAATTGCGGGCTCATGTAGGGCTTGATGCGGTTGCGGACGAATTCGCTTTCGCTCTCGGTGAACAGCCGCTCCAGGTTCGGCAGCACGCCCTCGAACGGGCGGCGGATGGTGTGCTGGCTGCCCGCGCGCCAGAAATTAAAATCAACCTCGTCCTCGCCCGACCCCTGCAGCAGGACCTTTTTGAAATCGTCCGGCAGATTTTTCCAGGGCGTTTCCAGGCTGACGTTGAAATGCGCCGCGATCGAGCGCAGCATCGCCTTGTAATAAATGTTCATCCGCTTGCCCGCGCGGCGCCACGGCTGGACTGCGCCGTCCTCGAGTGATTTTTCCGGGTCGGGCACGACCAGGCTTTCGTCAAAAATCATTTTCTGGCCGAGGCCGTGGCAGACCGGGCAGGCGCCCGCCGGGGCATTGAAGGAAAAATGTTTCGGCGTGGGCGGATCGTAACTCCTGCCCGTGGCCGGGCTGCACATTTTGTTCGAGTGTAGGGTCTCCGTCCAATCGTCTCTGTAGCCGCCGACGTTAGTCGGCGCATTTTTTGAAGTGCGCGAACTAACGTTCGCGGCTACATCAGGCAACTGATGCAGCGTGAACATGACGCCTTCGCCCCAGCGCAGCGCGGTTTCGACCGAATCACCGAGCCGCACGCGGATTTTGTTGTCAATCACCAGCCGGTCCACGACCGCTTCGATGGTGTGGAATTTCTTTTTGTCGAGCTTGACGCGCGTGTCGGCGGCGAGTTCGACGAATTCGCCGTCCACCCGGGCGCGGACGAACCCTTCGCGCGCGAGGCGTTCGATCACGTCGCGGAATTCGCCTTTTTGCCGGCGGACGACCGGGGCGAGCAGCATCACGCGGGTCCTGGGTGGCAACGCGAGGATTTTGTCCACGATGTCGCTGGTGGTCTGGGAGACAATGGGCACGCCGGTGTCCGGGCAGTGCGGTTTGCCGATGTGCGCGTAAAGCAGGCGGAGGTAATCGTAAATCTCGGTGGTGGTGGCGATGATGGAGCGCGGGCTGGAGCCGGAGCTGCGCTGTTCGATGGCGATGGCCGGCGACAGGCCCTCGATGAAATCCACCTCCGGCTTTTGCATCTGGTCGAGAAATTGCCGGGCATAGGCGGAGAGGCTCTCGACGTATTTGCGCTGGCCCTCGGCGTAAATCGTGTCGAACGCGAGCGACGACTTGCCGCTCCCGCTCAGGCCGGTGATGACCACCAGTTTGTCGCGCGGGATGTTCAGCGTGAGGTTTTTGAGATTATGCTCACGCGCGCCGCCGATGCGGATGAATTCCTTGCTCATGGCCGCGAATTTTCCATTCAAACCAACCGGGAAACATATTCAAAGCCGCGGCGAAAGCAAAGCCGGATTGCGGCCTTGGGAGCGACGGCGCGGCTTGACACTCCCACCAACGATGGTAGGGCAAACCGGCCGAGTTTGTCTCAAAAGTATCGGAGGGGCGAGTTATACGAGACCCTGACTCATAAAATGCCTCTGAAAATGGGGGCTTGTGTAACTCGCCCCTCCGACGAGGAATTGTTTTGAGACAGTCTCAGCAGCGCGGCCCTACCATCTGGAATAGGTGCCGATTATTATCGGGAAATGGTATCATACCAGTTTCAGCATGTAATTGCACTATTTCGCATTTTTTGCAGCGGCGTTCTGTGAGCGCCGGTGGAATCAATGGCAACGGTCGCAGACCGCCGCTACAGTGCAAAAGCAAACTGTAAATGGTCTGATGTGGAGGCGAGGTCATGACGTGGGTTCGGTTTTGTGTATGCGGCTGAGGTGGCACGTATTTCGCGGCGTGGTCCTTCATCCGGATACCTTGCGTTGGAGCGCGGACAGCTTGTCCGCGCGTTCATATCAACTCGCGGGCAGGCTTGCCCGCGCTCCTTCCAGTCGCCTCAGGGATAATCGAAGAGCCGGAAAAACTTCATGCCGGCCGGCGGGCCGGTCTGGCCGTTGTCTATGAAGGTGTAAACGCCGTTGGTCAGCGTGAGAACCGGACTGGCAATGATGAACCAATTGCTGAAGGGCAGCGCGAGATTGGTCGTCCATTGAATCCCATACTGATAATTCGTCGGGGCGCTCCACCGGAGCACCGGGTCATTGGTCCCGCCAATGTTGGTGACGGTGACGCTGGAAATGGACAGCGTTTGCGGTATCGGCGTCATAAACGGCCAGGTGATGAGCCGGTAAAATTTCATGGGGCCGAACCCGCCCGTCAATGAGCCGTCATCGAAGAAGGTGAAGATTCCGGTGGTTGAGGTCAGGACGATGTTGGAAATCGTATTCCACGCCGTCGGTGGCGCGAGATTGGTCGTCCACTGCACCTGGTACTGGTAATTCGTCAGGCCGTTCCACTTGAGCCAGATGCCGCCGTTGGTCGCGGTGATGCCGAAACTGGACACCGCGTTGGTCGGGGCGAAACCGAACGCCACCTGAAAGACGAACGTGACGTTGCTGGCGCCCGGGTTTTGGAAGCCGAGGTAATAGTTCGTGCCCGGCATGAGCGGCGGCACGGAATTGCTCGTGAGCGCGAAGGCGCCGGTGCTGGTGGCGGACAGCATCAGGAAATCGCCCGCGTTGGTGTTGCCGGTGGGCGGGTGGGTCTGGTTGAAAAACACGTTCACCGGCCCGGCGGCGGAAATCAGGAGGTTGCTCGCCGAGATGGCGTTGGCCGGCACGGTCACCACCGCCTGCGACATGGCCCCGGCCAGGACGGTGTTGGTGGTGGAACCAGAACCGGTGATCGGCCCCAGATTCAGGCCGCCCAGGACCCGGTAGAATTTCATGGGGCCAAACCCGCCGGTCAGAGTGCCATTGTCAAAGAAACTGTAATGTCCGTTGGTTGATGTCACGACGACATTGATGACCGGGTTCAGGACCGGGTTCCACACCAGCGACGCGAGATTGGTCGTCCACTGGATTGCGTATTGATAATCCGTCGGACCCTGCCACTGGAGCAGGAAGCCGTTCGTCCCGCCGATGTTGGTGGCCGTGATGGTCAGACCGGTGATGGCGCCGGTGACGGACCCGGACAACAGGTGAAAATCCACCTCGAGGCTGAAACTGACGGCAGAGCTGTTCGTGTTTTGCACGCCAAGCCAATATGTCCCGCCGGGCACGATATTCGTCGGCACACTGGTGGTGCTTAAAACGGAAATGCCATTTGTCGCGCCCGCCAGCAGGGTGTAGTCACCCGCGTTCGTCCCCGTTGGCGGCGTGGTCTGGTTGAACAGCAGGTTCACCGGCCCGGTGGCGGAGAGCAACCGGTTGGTCGCAAAATCCGCGTTCGCCGGCACGTTGATCAAAAAATGGTCAATGCCACCGCCGCCCGAAACGGAGTTCGTCTGCGGCACGCCGTTGGTCAGGGACTGCAAAAGTATCAACCGGTAAAATCGGTCCGGGCCAAACCCGCCGGTTTGTGAGCCGTCGTCGAAGAAGGTGAACAAACCGTTCGCCGGCGTGGGCGGGCCGGTGTAAGCAACGACGTTGCTGAAGGTGTTCCACGTTATGGGCGGCGCGAGACTGCCCGTCCATTGCACCTGGAATAAATCATTGGTCGGCGCATACCAGGTGAGCAGGAAGCCGAACTTTCCGCCGATGTTGGTGGCGGTGATGGAACTGATGGAAATGGGGCCGCCGGCCGCATTCGTTCCCGACAGCAGGTGAAAATCAACTTCCAGCGCAAACGTCACCGCGAAGCTGTTGGTGTTTTGGACGCCGAGATAATAAACCGAGCCGGGCACCAGCGGCGGCGTGGTGCCGGCGCTCAACACGACGGAACCATTCGTTCCGCCCGGATACGCGGTGTCAGGCAACAACAGCACGTTGGTCGTGGGCGGGAAATTGGTGTCAAACCAGACGTTCACCGGGCCGTTCGTTGCGAAGAGCAGGAGGTTGGTCGCGAAATCCGCGTTCGTCGGCACATTTACCACATAATAGGCAATGCCACCGGCGGCGACCGAGTTTGTCTGCGGCACGGCGTTGGTGAGCGGGGCCGGGATGTTCGTGCTGCCCTGACCCACGAAGGTCACCACGCTCAGGGCCGGCAGCGTGTAGGTGAAAGCGGAATTGCTGACCGTGACGGCATTGGTGCTGGCCAGCGAAAGATTGCTGGTGGTCAGCCACGGCGTCACGGCTCCGGCGGTGAAGTTGGCCAGAACAAACGTCTGGCTGATGGAGGTGACGTTGGTGTTGACCGCCACAATGGCGAAGCCGGGAGAGACGGAATCCTTGTAGGCGCTGATCAGGGCGCTGCTGGTGGTGGCGGCGTCAATGCGATAATAACCGGGGCGCACAAACCGGCTGTATTGACCAAACACAGAAAAACGCTTGGTCAGGGAAGCATTGTTGTCCAGCAATCCCTGATTTCCCGTGCTGTTGCCGGAAATAAGCCACCAATAATGGTAGGCATTGGCTTGTGCCTGGGTCATGAACAGGTAAATCCGCTGGCCATAATAAACGCCATTGGCAATGCTGCTGTCACTGCCGGTAAGAAGGGCGACTTCCGTTTCCCAAAGCGCCTTGCCGTAACTGTTTTTCGTCAATGTCGCCGGTCCGTTGGCGCCATCATAATTATGATCGGCAACAATGCCCACGTCCGCCGCGACATTCGCGTCGGTCATGGCGGTGGCAGCGAGACCCTGGGGATCCGTCCAATTCTGGCTTTCGGGAAGCATGATCTTCGTCGAACCGACGCCGGCGACCGCCAGCGCGTTGTAAAGGTTGGTGGTGAAATCATGAATCTGAGCGCCGGTCCACACGCACGCTTCATAGGTGGTGACATTCGCGTCCGGCTCGTTCTGAACCGAGATGGCGTAAAGGTTGACACCCTGGTTCTTCATGCTGACCACATAGTTGGCCAATTGGCTGGCGTAGGCCAGATTGGTGGCGTTGGCGCCGCTTCCAAGATAGTTGCCACCGTCCGGCCCGCCGTTGTCCTTGAACCCGTCCGCCGGAGTCCAGGGCGTGCTCCAGACATTGGCACCGCGGGCCTGGGCGGACTGCATGATGACCGTTTCGGACGTGGACGGGGTGTCGCCCGCCAAAGGCGTATTGGCAGGGATGATGTGGTTGCGCAGCAGAGAAAGGCCGATGCCATTATTGGTGGATGTATTCCCCAGAGTATCGGTGTAAATGATGCCGTTATTGGTGGAAAAAAACAAATCGCTCAAAGTCGTGCTCCAGGAGTTGGAGGTCTCCCAGGCCGAGGAAGCGCCAAAGCCGTCTATCCTTTGGTGCACGTTGGTCCAGTTCACCGTGCAAACCAAACCGGCCAGGTTGGTGGTGACGATGACGACAAAGGAGTTGGTCGCGCTCAAACTCTGGTTGACCAGCGCGAAAGCATTGGTGTCGGTGACAATGGTAATGAAAATGTTGGTGGTGCCGGCTTGCGCCAGGGTCGGCGTCCAGGTGATGACGCCATCGGTGTCAATCACGGCATTGGTTGGGGTTGGGCCGATCAACTGGTAAGTCAAGGGATTGGGGGGAATATCCGTGTCCGTCGCCGTGTTCATGACGGTGAGGGTGCTCAAGTCGTCGATGATATAATTGGTCTGGCTGGGAACATTCGGCAGCCAGAACGGCGGGGTGTTCACCTCGTTCACGGTCACGGTGAAACTGTTTTGCGCGCTCGACGGGGGCGAGCCGTTGTCAACGACCGTGGTGGTGATGATGTAAACACCCGGCCCTTGGGCCTCGCTGGGGGTCCAGGTGATGATGCCATTATTGCTGATGACCGGTGCCGGGACCGTCCCAACATAATTCAACGGCCAGCCGTTGGCCACCATGGCGTTGGTGTCAACACTGATTGTCACCACGTAAGACAGCGTCAGGTTCGTGTTGGCATCCGTGGCGGTGTTCGTCACGGTGAGCGTTGTCATTTCATCCATGGTCATGTCGGGCGGGTTGGTCAAAAACATGGGCGGAACATTCGTATTGGCAACCAGCTCGGACGCCAGGATGGTGTAATTCACCGGCGCGCCCGACGCGTTGGAAACCGCCAGATACCACCAGCCACTGGTCAATGGAACCGGCGTGGAATTGGTCAGGACAAGGATCAGAGCGTTGGTGCCGAAACCGGCATTGGCGCTGTAATTGAAGTTTCCAAGTGACGGCAGCGGCAAACCATAACGCGCCAGCAGCACGACGTTGCTGGACGCATTGAGGATTTCGAATTCCACTCCGTAGGCGTTGGTCGAAACATCGTAGCGGTAGTAATCCAGTCCATTCGTGCCGGTCAGGTTGGCGGCATAGTACGGAATCAAGTTGGTCAGGGTGATGATCCCACCTTTAAGCACCGGCACGGCGCTGACCACGACGCTCACGGTCACGGGGCCGAAATAGGCGACGGTGTCGTTGTTCGTGACGAAGAAGTCAAATGACGCGTAACCGCTGTAATTGTTCGAAGGGGTGAAAACGGCGATGCTGTTGCTGAAGGGGCCGGTGTTGGTCACCGAACCCAGGACATTGGTCAAATACACGGTCCCGTTGACGGCGTTGGTGACGAAGAAGGTCAGGTTGCCCGTATCACCGGCCAGCCGGTAAAGATCCACGTCCACCGTTGTGTTGGTGGTCGTGAGCGCGTGCGGCGCGGCGAGCCAGCCCAGGTATTCCTCAAGGTCGGTGTAGCCAATGTAGTTGGCGTTCGTCGAGAGCTGATTGTTGCTCGCCACAAACGGATCGGTGCCAAAGGTGATTTCCCAATAATCCGGGATGCCGTCCTGGTCGGAATCCAGCGGCGGCGGAACGAACGGAGTCGAAAATTTCCCTGCGCTGCCGGCGTTGTAGATGGCTTGAATTTCTGAAGCCGAAAGAGCGCGGTTATAGATGCTCAGTTCGTCCAGCAAGACCTTGCTGTAATAATCGTAGCCAGAGATCGGATCCACCTGCGCCCCGATTTGCAGCGGTTGGCTCGCAGGATAGAGGTTGAGCGTCCCAGCCCCCTCCCGTAAAACGACTGGTTGTTGCACGCCGTCAATGTAGAACGTGGGGTCCACATCGCCGTTACGGGCAACCACCGCACAATGATGCCAGTTAAAATCGGTGATGCTGCCCGAATGCCGGGTGCCATTCGCAAAGTTAAAGGTCAGGGAATTGGGGGCCGGGGGGAAATTCGCGCCGGGGATGGTCACTCCATAGTTCAGCGTTCCATACGTCCAGTCGCCACCCTTGTTGACAAGGTAGTCCTCCGTTGCGAACTGCTCCCGCCTGACCCAAAACTCGATGGTCAGCACGTTGGTCAGTTCCAGTGCCGGCGCATCAGGCACCTGAACATAACTGCTGCCGTTGAAGCTGAACGCCTGCCCCACTTCACCGTTGGTATAGGTAACTCCGCCCACAGGAGTCCCATTATTGGTGCCCACACTGTCGAGGGCATTGTCTTCGGCCTTCCACCAGGCAACCATGCCCAACGACGGCGGCGTGGAGATGATCGTCCCGGTCTGGGTGCGGACGCCGATGACAATATTCGTGTCCACCCAGTCGCGCGCGAACAGCGATACGCCGGCGAAATCCAGGACCTTTTCATACGCAATGAAGGCCTCGTCGGTGGGCACCGGCGGCAGCGGGAACGGCCGGCCGAAGGGTGTGTAAAGATTGGTGAACATGCCCCACTCCGTATCGGCCCCGTTCAGAATGCCGTTGGTGTCGCTGTCAATGACGTTGTTGGTCTGGAAAATCCAGGTGTTGGTCGTGCCGCCCCAGAAGGCAATGTTGGTCTGCGCGGCATTCGTGCTGTAAAACGCGGTGTCGGGACCGGCAATCAGGTAGTTGCAGGCATAATTCAACTGGTTGGTGAGACCGCCGGGATTGGCCACCAGATCGTTGGTGCCGGAGTAACCGGAGTGGATGCCCCAGTTGTAGATGACGTTGTTGACGAAATCGAGACTGAGGTTGTCGCCCAGGCGCGGGTTGGCGCTGTAATTGTTGGCGTAAAGATTATGATGAAAACTCAACGCGCCGTAGCCGTAACGCAGCCGCGAACCATAACCGTGCAGGCTGTTCGTGTTGTGGAGGCTGTCGGCCATGATGGACCATTGCACGGTCACATTGCTCGAACCGAGCACCGACACAAGATCGTTCGTGCTCCAGGAGGTGGAGATGTGATCGGCAATTACATTCATCACGTTTGTGAACTGAAGTGAATCACCCGGACTCATATTTGCTGCCACATTCGTGGTCAAACTCACCGCGTCCAAAAGAACCCCGGAAAAATTGCCTGGAGGATCCAGGGAATAAAAAGCCAGTGATGTTGACGAAGAAGTTGCGGTGAACGTGTAGGACACCATTTGCCAATTGAGGTTTGCCCAGGTGTTGATGTAATTCGCAGCAATATTGGTCACGATACTGCCATTAATCAAAACGCTGGCTTGGGGGACATGGGGAGGATTCCCCATGACTCCCAGGATGCTATCGGGGTTGCGCGCGTAGACGAAATGAAGGATGTAAGTCTGGCCTGGAACAGTAGTAATGTTCGTGGAAATCCCTCCGGCAGTGGTGCCATCCAGGTCCAACAGCCAACCCCCTTCAAAAGCGGTTTGTCCCCATACTCCGTTGGTGGCGACATCCACATTTCCAAAGTCAACAAGCCAACCTCCGGCAAAATACTGTCCCACGGTGGGATTGTAATTGGTGTCACCTTCAAAGCCATTTGACCAGGCAACCGCCGGGTTTATCACCACACCGGCCGGACGGAAACGCAGGTCGCGGATGATCACGTCATGAGCGAATTGCACCGTTGTCATCTGGCCCGCAACCGTGATGCCGCCGCCCGGCGCGGTCTGGCCGGCGAGGGTCAAATACGAATTCGTGATGACCAGCGGCGACAGCAGCTTGATGGTGCCCGACACGTCGAAGACGATGGTGCGGTTGGTGTCACTCACGGCGTCGCGCAAACTGCCCGGCCCGGAATCAGCCAGGTTGTAAACGTGATAAACCGTGCCGTTGGTTCCGTGACCGCCGCCCGCGCCGCCGCCGCCGCCGCCCGCGGCGCCGCCCCCGGCGCCGGCCGCCCCCGGAAACGCCGGAAAGTAACCGTTGGTGTCCAGCACCGCCACAATGGTGTAAGTAATCAGGTTGGTTTCGTGGTTGGGCACCCCCAGATACCATTGCGCATTGAGGTTGGTCAGCGCGCTGTTGGTGAGGCTGCTCAGCGCGCTGTTGGTGGCAATGAAAATCAACTCGGGGCTTTGGCCCGGCTGCTGGCTGGTCTGGAAGAATGGCGGCGCAAACGGCGGCGCATTGGGCTGCACCGTCAAATCGCCATTGCCGCTCAAATTGTAAAGCTCGAAGCGGATGGCCGGCGGGAAATTGGTGACGGTGAAGAGGAAGAAATTCGTCAGCGCCGCACCCGGCCCGGCGGTGAAATTGACCGGCACGCCATTGGTCAGAGGAATGATGTTCGGCGTCGTTGCATTCAGATCCAGTTCCTTGGCCAGGATGGCATATTTGATTGGCCGGGGATCACGCGGGAACACACCCAGATACCAGAGTCCGGGCGACAACGCCACCGGTGAGGAATTCGTGAACACGTAGATGTTCTCATCCGCATTGCCCGTGTTGAAACTGCCGTAGTCGGAGCTGGTCAACGTCGGCAGCGGCGTCCCTTTGCTGACGACCAGGTCCGCGTTGCCGCTGAGTTGCAGGAGCTGGAAGGTGGCTTCGTAGGCGTTGCTGGTCACGTCAAAGGCATAATACCGTTCCACATCGGTGACGTTGGTCGTCAGCACACTGCTCAAGGGAACCCCGTTGGTCAGGGTGATGATGTCATAATCCACCTCCACGACCGCCGTGACCGCGTGGGGGCCGGAGTTTCTCACTCCCAGGTAATAGGTCTGGCCGGGCAGCAATGGCGGTGTGCTCGGCGGGTTTGCGGACAAAACCGGATTGCCAATGCCACTGGTCTGACCCGTCAGAAACGTGTAGTCAACCGGAGAACCGGTCGGCGGGGTCGTCTGATTGAAGAGCAAGTCCACCGGCGCAGTGGCGGAAACGAGAATATTGGTGGCAAAATTCGCCCAGGACGGCACATTCACGGTGAGACAGACGATGCCACCCGGTGGCACCGTGATCGTGGTTGCGGCCTGGGGAGGCAATGCAACGGCGGGCAGCGAGTTGGTTTGCAGGACGATTTGAAGCTGCCAACTGATCAGTTGATCGCCGTTGGTGATAAAAGCCCCCGCGCGATTGTCCCAGATTTCCAGTGTCCACGTGCCGTAGGCGCTGGTGCCGATCAGGGAGTCCAATGACTGCTCCGGCAAATAATACAGATTGCCCAGGGGCGCCTCGGCCACACTGAACGAATCGAGCAACATGCCCGGCTCCATCCCGGTGATTTGCAACGGCAACGAGTTGGTGGTGGCGATGAACGAGAAACTCTGCATCTGCCAGTTGTTGTTCGCGCCCAGGATGATATTGGTCAATCCGCCGAGCGATACCTGCGCCTCGGCCAGGCTCAACGCCGGCGTAATGCCGGGGTCAAACTTGCCCGTGTTGCGATTGGTGGTAAGGGCTGAAAGGTTGTAGATGGCGGCAATCTCGGAGGCGGACAGGCAGCGCCCGTAAATGCTCATTTCATCCATTTTGCCCCCGTAAAAATTGTTCGTCGCCCGGCTCATGTCCCGGCCCAGCAAAACATCGCCGGTGGTCTTCGGGATAAAGACACCCAGGTTGGTCGTGGCCACGTTCATCCCGTTGTAATACAGGGCGGCCAACCCCGAGTTCGTGCTGTAGGTGAGCGCCACGTGCTGATAGACATTGCTCTGGACCAGCCCCGAAGCGGAATAGATGATGTGCGACCCGTTGGTCGTATCCACCAGGTTCGCGTAGAGACAACTGTTGCTGCTGGTGATGTCGTTCGTCACCGTCACCGAAATCCAGAGCTGGACGCCATTCGGTTGAATTTCCTCCACTTCCACCACCCCGTAAATCCGGTTGGTCGGTGGCACGCCGCAAGTCACGCCATTGTTGTCGTTGCCGCTGTTGTTTTCCAAAACCCACAGCCCGGGAAACGCGTTGGTCTGCCCCAGAATGGCGGTGTAAAAATCGTTGCCGCTGCAATTGGTGGGCCCCCCGGCCGTCCAGTTGGTATAGACCACGTTGGTCAGCCCGCTGGACCAGCCGAAATGACCCAGGGCGTCGTTGGTGAGTCCAATCCACAAATTCCGGTTGGTGCCGCCATAATTGGCGAACGTGTCATAGACCCAGTTTTCCTCATTCGCCGTCTCAATGGTGGCCAGGTGTCCGCCCAACTGGGTCGCCCAGGTTTCTGAGGTCGTCCAATTGGTGCTGCCCAGCAAATAGTAGTAGTGACCGGTGGCGCGGTCCAGAAACGGGCCCGCCTCGATGACCAGGTTGGTGTCCGACCCGTTGGTCGGCACCCGGGCCAGCCACTCCACCAACGGTTGCGGCAGGCAGGCATTGGTCGGATTGATCCAGCCTTCGATGGTGAACCCGCTGCCGGTGCCGACATCCAAAGCCGATGACTGAACCGTGACCGCCGGATTGTTGCTCTCGGAGCTGCTGTTGGTGTAGACTTGGATGAGGAAGGGCGGCTGCCGGATTTGCACATACGTGTTGGTGCCCGCAAATTGAAATTCCGCCCCGGCATCCTCAAATTGGAAGGCCTGCCCGACTTCTCCCGCCGGGAAGTTAAATCTCCCGATCAATGAACCGTTGTTCCCGTCGTTTTCCGGGTTCGCGCTGTCGGTGGCGTTCCCCTCCCCGCGCCACCAGCCGGCAATGCCCGGCCCGCGGTACATATAGGTGAGACTGAATTGTCTTCCCGGCGTCATGGGAACCTGGCGTGAAATCGTGCCGTTGGCCAGCGCCAGAAAATTGCTGCCGTCCGACGCATTGGCGGGATCGGTGACCACGCTCACCCGGTTGGTCAGGATCACCAGGTTGGTGCCCACCATGACGACCTGGTTTGAAACCAGGTTCCAGCCGCCGTAGGCATCGAATATATTCGTTGGCGCAAAGTAATCCCCGCTGGTCGCCAGCTCAAAGTCGCTGAGGATGTAATTGGTGCCATAGTCAGTGAGGGTGTAAGGCGGTATGGCAAATTTGATCGGTATCGTGGCCAGGTTCGTGTCCTCCGTGAACGTGAGATAATTGTAATTCGTCTCCACGCCGCCGACGGTGTAGGTCCAGGCGTCGCCTCCCATGCCGTTGGTGTTGCCGAATTGGTTCATGACGATGGTCACATACGTGGAAGTTCCCGGACCAAAGCTGGTGGTAACGGTTGTTGGACCCGTGGGATTATTGGTCAGCCCGGTATCGAGAATTAAATTGGCCGGCGTTATACTCGTGCCGTAATAAACGGTCATCTCGTCGGGAACCGTGTAGAAATCGTAGGTGATGATGAGCTGACCGAAAGTTTCACCGACATTGATGTAATTGGTGTTCGGCTGCCAGCTGCCGGAAGATGTGACGGGGCCAAAATTGTTCGTGGTGACGAAGACGTCACCCGCGCCGTTGGTGGTCGTGCCGCCGCGGTTTTCCATCAGCAGAATGCGCTGGCCGGTCGGGCTGACCAGCGTGAAGGTCAGGTCCGAAATGCGCGGATGTTCGACGACAAAGCCGACATTCACCGACGCGATTTGCTGCGTGCTGGAAACGAAAATGGTGGAATTGGTCACGGCGTCATCCAGCAACGGCGGCCCGTTGGTCGTGTAATCCCCCGGCTCGATGACCGACACCGCACCGCCAAGCACGGCCAGCAGATCAACGTCGTGCGACACGCTGTCGGGATTGTAAAGGCCGACGAAATACCGGCCGGGCAGGAGCGGCGGACCATAGGAAATGGAATTGCCGGGGTCCAGTCCGGTCGGATAAATGCCACTGACACAATTCGTCAGCAGAACGAATTCAAGGTAATTCAAAAAATCCGGTTGGACATCGTAGTTCAGATACAGTTGCAACGGTGGTACGGAAGTTGGCGCTAGGTTCGTGGCGAAAAGGCCGAGGTTGGTGAATCCTGCCGGCACGTCAACGTAATCAATGAACCAGCCGAGGGGAGGAACCGTGACCTGGACGCCGAGCCCCTTGGTCAGGTCCTGATGCGGCTCAATCAAAAGGCTGACATTCTGCACACTGCCGGTACCTGGCCGTGTGGTGTCCACCTCGGCTAAAATCCACGGGCCGATGGCTTGCTGGCCAATGAAAGTGTTCAGGCTGCCCGGCCCGTCCGTCGGTTTCGAACCGACGATGTCGCCCCGTCCGCTGTCGTCATAAACGATCGGCAGAGACCCGATGGTGTTGCCAAATGTATCGTGGTTGTTCAAGACAACGGACTGCGATGTCCCGGACGAGTCGCCGTGCGCAAGCGCGCCGATGAGGTCGCCAAAGTTTTGGTGCCAGATCATATTCGTCACCACGACGCGATCGATCTCCATGGGATACAGCGCAATGGCGAAAACGTATGCCACACCGGGATGCCCCAAGATGGCGACGGGAATGTTGACCGGCACGTTCAACCCGTTGACGATTTGAGAACCATTCGGCCCGGGCTGGCTGAAGGCGATGTCGGTAAAGATGGGTATGAAGTCAAATTCCGCCGCCTCCCGGTCTTCCGAATACACACCAATGTAATAAACATCACCGGGCGCGGAATTGGTGTAAACGACGTATTCCGTGCCGCCACGGCTTAACGACGCCGCGTCGCCATTGGCTCCGGCAAGGCAGTTGGAAATGACCGTGGGATCGAGATTGGTCAGGCCGGAGGCATTGGGATCGTTTGGGCCGGCCACGTAAAGATCAATGTCCGCCCCGGGCCGTGTCGCATCGGCCGTCGAATCCGCAAACACGCCCATGCGCGGAATCGCCAGCGTGTAAGAATCGAATGTGATGAACGCGGCGTTGGTGTAGTTCGCCGTCGGCCCGGTGTTGGTCACCACGTAGAAATGCCACTGGTTGGTCATGCCGAGGGTAACGACGCCATTGCTTCCCCAAATCGTATTGGTCCCGACCGGGAGGTTGTTCGTGCCGAGCAACGGCGGGCTGGCGCCGGCAATTTGATTCAGCAACGGCGCGTTGGTGGTCATCACAAAGGTGATGTCCTGGTCGCCGGTGGGATTGGAAATGATTCCGCTGTCCGTCACCGTAAAGGCATTGGTCACCTCGCCTTCGCCGCAGGAAATGACCAGCGCGTAATCCTGCACCACGTTCGGAGCGAAGTTTCCGAGGGCATTGTTCGTTTGCGCGGTGACGGCGTTCACGTTCACGCCCCGGCCGATGACGGTGATGGCGTAGTTCGTGCCGAGCAACGGCGGCAGAAAGACGTTTTGAACATTGTTGATGGAATCCAGGTTTGGCGGAACATTCGTGTTCCACGCCCTGCTGAAAGGTGGATTGCCTGAAGACGCAAAATTATTTCCAAAATACACCGCCGCCGTCGCCGTGTTGCTGACCACGAGATCGAGATTGTTGACGAGCTTGATGGCGGCGGCCGGGTCGCCCGGCGGGTCCGTCCAAACCAGCGTCACCCGTAACGGCCGGTATTGCGCATCGGAACCGTTGGGAATGCTGACCAAATACGTATGACTGTCGCCCGTCGCCAGCGCATTGGTCGGGCTTTGATCCAAAATAAGCATGGACTCGCCAGTTGCATTATTCACGTTCGTCGTGATTCCCGCCGGGAGCGAATTCGGAAGGCTGATCAGGCCCCAGCCATCAAAATTGATCCCATTGGTGACGGCAAACAGGTAATTGCCCGTCAAGCGCGAACCGTTGATCAGCATTCCCTTCAGCAACGCCGGGCTGGGCGTAAGTTGCAGCGTATTGGTGAAGTAATCCTCCATCAACGCCAGCACGCCGGACACGTCCGCCGCCGACATGCTCGTGCCGCTTTCATAACGGTAGTAATAGGGCGGGCCGCTGCCAATCGAGTCGTTCAGGTTGCTCCATACCTGAAAATAATCCCCGACGTTGTTCGTCGTCATGACGTAGACGTCAACATTGTAATAGACTGGAAAACTGTTGGTGTTCCAAACCGCATACTCAAAACTCAAACCCCGCAGGGACTGAATGCCCGGGATGTTGCCACCGCTGTCGGGGGGAATGGAAACCTCGTCGTCGGTGGTCACGAAATCATAAGTGGCCGGATTGGTTGGATTGGGATAATTATTCAGCGACACAAAAAGCGACAGGTTCGTGGGAAACGGCACCGGCGAAAGCTCGTTGGGCACGATTTGAATCACCACACCCACGGTGTTTGCGGAAATGGAGAGTCTGTAGTAATTGATCGCGTTGGTGGACAAGAACACGTTGTCAATCTCGCTGAAGCTGGTATTCGTCGGATTGTAATATGCCAGCTCGTCCCATTGCTGCGAACGCGTCGAAACAACAAACGACCCCGGCGCCACCACGTCCGGTTTGAAGCGCCCAAACGTCCCTTCTGTGAGAACGCCCACATTGCCACGCGATGAGTACCTGGCTACCTGGGAAGCCGTGTCTGTCATCGTCGCCCAATAAGCCACCGGATTGGTATCGCCTTGATAACCGGTGACCAGGTTCGTAATGCCGCGCGGTTGCTCCAGCGCACCGACGGTAATCACATTCTTGGCCGTGGCCGGCGACAGAATGCTGTCCGCGTTGCCGTTCGCGCCGTTGTCGCTGCCGTTGCCGGAATTGCCCGCCGAAAACACAAACAACACCGGTTGCGAACCGGTCACCAGCGGCAATGCATCGCGCACCGCCGCGTCATAGCTCGCCGCCGCCAGGTCGTAGGCGTTGTCGCCGTAGTTCCAACTGTTGTTCGAAATCAGCGCGTTCGTCAGCGCCGCCGCTTCCTGAAGCTCCTGGTCTGAATCGTTCCAGTCCATGGACAACAAGGTTGCCCCCGGCGCCATGCCGCGGAACTGGCCATTCGTGGCCGGCATGATGGAACCTTGCGCGTTCGTCACCGTCAACGATTCCGTGCCATTGCCCGCAATGGTGCCCGCGACGTGCGTGCCGTGGCCGCTGGTGTCCGTCGTCGGAGAGCCATACACGCGGCCTGTTAAATCAGGATGCGTCGCATCAATCCCCGAGTCGTTCACTTCCACCAGCACGTTCTTGCCGGTCAAGCCGAGATAATTCGATGAAACTTGCGTGTCCGCCGCCACGCCCACCGTCGCCCGGCTCAGGTCGTTGGCGTGAATGCGCGGATGATATGGTTCGACGATTTGCACGCCGGGCAGCACGGCCAAGGCAACCCAATCCGCCGGCGGTTGCACGCGTACCACCGGACCAAACGGCGATTTGTCCCGCGCGATGATCTGGCCGCCGAGTTTCTCAATCTGCGCGACCGTCGCCGCCGCGCCGTCGTTGAACAAACCGAGCGTCAAATCCGTTCCTGCGGGCAGCGGCGCCTGGTTCACCGCCAAAACCAGCAAGGAAGGTCCCGCCGCCCGGTTGGTTTCCATTGGCGCGAAAGAAAGCGTTTTTTGCCCGACCGTCACGGGCATTGACGAGGATATTTTGTAATACGGCTCGTAAGGTGTCACTGCCTGCGTCAGCGGATTTCCCGCCAGCCCATTGGCCACGCCCGCCGGGGCGCGCACCAGGTAGGCGTCGTTCGGAATATAGGAAACGATTTGCGCGCCCGCCGACGCCAGCAGCGCCCGAAACGCATTGCCAATCGGCCCGCGCGTCTGGACGATGTAAGCGCCCGGATCGCCCGGCGACTGCAAATTTTTCGGAATGGAAAAGTTCAGCGGCTGGCTTGAATCAATAAACGCGTTCTCCAGCAAAATCGCGTGGCGATCGCCCACCAACTGCCCGATGGTCTTGCCCGTGTTGCTGAGGCGCCAGGCAAATGGGTTTGTTTTGGCCGAAGTTGCGCCGTTTGTGGAAACGGCGGCCAAAATGTTCGGCGCGGTGGACGCGGAACGGACCGTCGTGACCGCCGGCGCGGCAACTTTTGGGAGCGTGGACGGCCTCGTCCGCGTATTCGCGGTCTGGCGCCAAAGGAGCCACGCGCCCGCCAGGCACAGCAGGCACAACAAAATCCAAATGAATGGACGCGAACGCATAACAATTGGTCAAATGATTATCTCACAAAATCATCACAATGCGAGGATTGAGAATGGCGCGTTGCGGTAGGGCCGCGTTGCTGCGCGGCCACGGACGACCAGACAGAGGCCGTCTCAAAACATCCTCTCATCGTAGCAGCCGACGTGAGTCGGCTCACTTTTCCCGGGTTTGCATGAGATTGGAGCGGACTCACGTCCGCTGCTACAAGTTTTGAGACGCTCTCACAGGTCGTCCCTGCCACCGTCTTCCATCTTCCATTTTCTATCCTCGTTTTCACAATTCCATCTTCGTGCTTGCTTTGCAACGGTCACAGACCGCCGCCACAGCCATCTCCCATCCTCGTCGCGCCGAAGCGAAACGAAGGCGGATTCCATTCTCCATTTTCGCTTTCATTTCAATCCGGCGGTAAAATGTTAAAACTCTCGATGACGGCGTTGTTGTTCGTCACGACGGGAGCGGTAAACCAGATTGGGTTGCCAAAAGCATCGCTGGCAAATGTGACAACATTGGTCAAACTGCTGTTAAACCGCACGACGGCGCGGGTGGCGATTTCCGACACGATTTGATAATTCGTAACCATGCCGAAAAACTGTCCGCTGCCCGTGTAAATGCCATTCGGCGCGGGTTTGAGCGCCTGGCCGTAGCAATAAATCACATAGCGCGGCGAACCGGTGCAGCGCAACAGCGACATCGTCTGCTGCGGCAGCCACTCATACATCTCATCGCTGATGCCGGCCTGTTGCTGCGCCGAATTGTTCCAATACAAGAACGGCGATTGTTCCGTAAATTGCCGCGTGCTGAGAATATCGCCCACGTGTTCAAACGTGCCGGCCAAACCATCGGCATTGGTGAAAGCCGCGCGCCTGGCGTTGATGCCCGCCACCAATTGCCCCAACTGTGAATTGTTCCCCGCCGGACCGGCAGGACTGATGTTGGTCCAGGCAAAAGTCGGCGACACCAATTGACTTGGGGGGACGCGGATGACCGTCGTGTTGGTGAGCACGACCACGCCGCTGAACAAGGCCGACCACGCGGCGAGATTGGTTTGGTTGACCGAAAGCGTCCCGCGCGTGGCGTTGTCATTGAACGCGGTGGTGAACAGATCGAACAACAAACGGTCCCGTATCGGCGCGGTGTTGGCGGCGTCGAAGTATTGACCATAAGTCAATTGCGTGTCACCCGTCCACTGCGCCCAGGTGTTGGTTCCAATGTAGGCTCTATTTTGAATTTCACCCAAAATGTCCGACGCTTTGAGATAAACCGTCTGCCACGGCGTGCCGCGATGCACGCGCCCCAGCCAGCCGACGGTCGGGAATTTGTTCGCCGGGAAATTCCAATTATCGGGCTGCCACATCAGCGGGTCCTTGAATGCGAGATCGGAATTGTTGGTGCTGACATTGTCCAGTTCGGCCAATTGGGAATTCAGGCCCCACGGCTGGTAACGGTCGTTCACGTTGCCCAAGTCGGGCAACATGGGGAATGTCGTGCGGTCAAAGTTGGTTATGCCAGTGGAAAGATTGCCATGTTCAGTGCCTGAATAATTCAAGTCACTGGCGACGTAATGAACCAGCGGGTCATTGGCCTGCCATGAAATGTATTGAACCACGGTGCGCGTAGGCGTGAAAGGCGCCTGGGTGCCATAAGACTGGTTCGTCTCGTTTGTGCCGGGACTGCCATCAGTCCACGCAGGAGCAGAGCCTAAATTGTTCGGCTGAAACAACCCCCCAAAATAAGCCTGCGATTGTGGGACGGTGGTAATACCGGGAACCGGCGGTGGCAACCATTGATAACCATCTTCGGAAGGCACGCTGTCGGGGGCCATCGTTCCTGCGGACAGATTGAGCTGGTTTTGCACCCCCACAAGATTCGTTTGCCACATGCCATTCGGATCGTAGATATCAGGACTGGCCAGCTCGGCATTGAGATTACGAAGACTGTTCGGGCCGTCGAATTGCACATAATCAATGACGTGATAAGGAGGGTTGATGCCATCGAGCATGAACAACTGCAACTGATTCGAGGTCGCCAAACCAAAATGCGGCAGATCGGTCAGATTGATATTGGTTTCCCAAAGGGGGGGGGGAACCTGATTTGCAGGAGTAAAATTCTGATTACCAAATGAATAAACCTCGTTCGGCATGAAAGTAACATTGGTCTGGAGCGGGATGATGAAAGGATTCGAATACAACCCACCAGAAATCCAGATAGAACCCGGCCACAAGGTAACATTGGTGACAACTGGAATGAAATAATTGCTAAAAATAACCAATGAACCATTATTGGTCAATGTCATCGAGAGATTATCATTCAACACAATCTGCACGACATTCGGATAGTTGTTGCTATAAGAATTCAAGCATTCAATTCCAATTGAATTGTTGATGTTAAAGATATACATCTGATTTGTCTGATATTGAGGGGCCTGTGGCGGCATGTTGGTGACGGTTCTGGTAACCTGTAATTTGCGGGCGGTCTGCACTACGCTCTCCATCGAAAATTCGTTGAAGTTTGGGAACCCTTTCTTCGCACCAATAATCCACGGCACACCATAGACGTTCACATTGATGGGTGTAAAACTGGCTGGAAAAAGACCGGACAGCCCGGACAATTGTGTAATTTCATACGGCATTGCCAATTGTGGGTCAGTTGTGCCGGATACGGTGTTGTTAAGCCCAGAATTGTAAAGGTTTGTATAACCAACGATGAAAACATTGCCATAATTATCGTGTTCAAAAATGGGCCGGAAGACGGACGGATAAAATGAATTGGTCGTGGCGTCGTAAATGTTGGCAGCGAGCTGGAGCAGGCGGTTCACGGCGGACGAATAAACGAACTGGTTGCTCACCAAAACTGGAATGTTTGTGATGCCAAAGGCGGGATAATTGGTCCACTGATCGGAATTGACGAAATTGAAGTTGGTAACCGCGTAGAAGGCAGTGGCGAAGTTGGTCGGGTTGCTGTTGCGCCACTGGGTGGTGTAGGCGCGCAACAGCCGGTCGGCGGCGTTGGTGAAAAAGCCCAGTGGCGTCCACGCGACGAAATTCGTCGAAGCGGCAACGCCATTGGCGTTCAAAACCCCGTTTAACCCCGGATCAAGATTGTCGTAATTCAAATTCATCTTGCCCGAGTCCGGCGTGGTGTCCGTGCCAAGCTGCGAGAGCAGCCGGTAAAATGTGTAGCGATCGTAGGTGGAAACGTTCGTGCCGGCTTGAAGCAACCGGTCGGTGAAGCCGGGTAGTGTTGCACCCCATTCGGTATCGTTCGTATTAAACAAATCCTGGTGGCTGAAGAAATGGTTCGTGTTGTCGGCGCCAACCCATGGAACTTTGTTACCGATCAGGGTCGAATCGTTATCAATGGTGGGCAGTTGAAAACCGGTCAGCAACGAGTTGCCGCCATAAGAGAAACCGTCAATGTAATCGGAGCTGAAGGCATTAATCCCTGCGTTTCCGAAAAGATTATAAAGATTTGCCACTGTGCCGATGTAATTGAGAGAGTTTAAATTGTTATTGTAACGGTAAGCCAAAAGCGCACGGGCGTCGTCAAAGGCACAACCTACATTACCCGGGTTTTGATATCGAAAAAAGTAATATTTAGTAATTCCGTTGGCAGGAGTACCGATGACTTGTCCCCACTCATTCGTATTCAAGTCGGCCAGAAAAGCGGCAAGATTGATTTCCCATGAACCGACCCCTTCATTGCGGTTGAAGACGTCATTACCCGAGGGAGGATTCACACCAGTCCCCGATAATCGTGGAATTCCTTGTTGGGCCTGATTATGAATGGCATTCAAATCGAGCGTGTTGCCGACGGGCACGGCAATGAACGCATAGCGCGCAATAAATTTGTTGTTCGGCCCGTGCGGCACGTCCGGCCGCTCCAAAACCCCAATCCATTCCGGGTCGCCAACCATCACATTGCTCAGCGTGTCTCCGGGTTTGATATTCTTCATGGTGATGCCGTTGGTATCGTAATATGGATTGGCCGGGTCTGGACTAATGACCGGCAACAGGCCGTTGGGGTCGTCCTGGCCGTTGCGGTTGAGGTCGAGGTAAAAACGGAAATCATTCGCGCCGGCGGAGTTGGTGGGAATGAAAACCGGCGGACGCGGGCTGTAAAACAAGTTTTCGAGGTTTTGGAGGAAATTGTTTCCAAAGAGGAAGATTCCACTCGAATCGAAATAATTGACGTTCGTTAGATTTGCTCCCACTACCGTATTATTATAGCCAGCCGCATTGATGTAATTGGTCGAGACGAGCAAGGTGAAGTTGTAGGGATTGGTGGTGGCGAGAACATTGGCCACGATTTGCGCCTCGGCGTTGGCCAGCGCGGCGTCGGCGGCCAGCCGCGCGCCGGCGGTATCGGTGACGGTGCTGACGGCACTGCGTTCACGGCGGCTGAGGGCCAGAAAGGTGATGGCCATGAACGTCACCACGGACAGCAAAATAAGCGTGATGATTAGCGCAACGCCTCTCTGAGGGTGACGGGTGACGCGTGACGCGTGACGGGAAGAACGGAAACATCGAACATCCAACATCGAACACCCAACATCCAATGAAAAAACGTCGCGGCTTCGAAGCCGTTCAGAGTTCGATGTTCGATGTTCGATGTTCGATGTCCGTTTTGTTCTCATTCTCATTGATAGGCCGAGGGGTCAACGTTGCGAATCGGAATGCGCTGGCGGAACAGGTGGACCTTGCCGGCCTGTTGCGCGAGGTAATTGCTTTGGGTCAAACCGCCGAGGGATTGGACGCGCTGGAGGGTGCGGTCTTCGAGCACGCCCAGTTCGACTTCCACCGCTGCCGGCACCGCGTTGCTGTAGAAGGTGTATAGCATCACTTCGGGGCTGGTGACGGTGGTAATGGCCACGATGTTCGCATGATTGGCGGTAATCCAAAAACCGTTGGTGTCAAACGCCCGGACCTTGAAACTCATGACGCCACCCAGGACCTGGCTGACGCCGGCGGGCAATGTATTATTATTGGCAGCAAGCTGAAGCCCACCCAGGTTGCGGACTCCATTGAAGGCTGCAAACAGGTTGGTCGAATTTCGCGCGAATTGGGCGACGGAATAGTTCGTCTCGAAGCGATACAAGACGCCGGGCGTCCCGATGCCGCCCGAAAGGAGGAGGTTCGTGCGGACAAAGTAGCCGACGCCCTTCCAGGTCTGGTTCTGGCGGGTGATGAAAAAAACATCCTCCATGACGTTCGTGCGCGAAGCGGAACTGCCCGCCAGCGGCTGCGGGAAACTGTTGCCCACCACCGCCGCATAAAAATTTGTCGCGTTCAAATAGGATGGCGTCACCGACTCCAAATCGTTTTTGATCAGCGCCATCACGCTGCGGCCGCCTTCCAGCACGTCGGTCTGCGTGATGCTCGCGCGAAACGCGGCCTGCGTGCTGTTGAACACCGCCATCAACGCCAGAATGATGAGCGACATCAACACCACCACCACAAGAATTTCCACGAGCGTGAAAGCGCGGCGGGTGACACTCGCCACTCGCCACCCGCCACTTGTCACTGTTTTATTGGTTCTCACGGCGTGTTGGTGACGTTGACGAACGATTGCGGCTGGTAAAAATACAGCCACTGGCCGTTGTAGATCTGCGTGATTTGTCCGGCGACCATCGTGCGAAAGGTCTGGTGGCCGGGGCCTACATTGCCGTTGGGCTGTTGCGGCCAGAGAAATGTCAGGCGCAGTTCGTGCAGGTTGGCGGCGATCTGTCTGAAGTAGGCATTGGTGACCACGCCAAGCGCATTCGTGACGGCAGTCATGTCAGTAGCCACTGGCGCGTTGACGCAAAGCATGCGGTAGCCGAAAGAATCCTGCTGGAGAATTTGGTTGTCCTGCGGCGGTTTTTCCACCGCCGGCCCGCTGATGGAACGGACATAAGCGACGACGTGATTGCTGTAACCGCCGCTAAAAAGATTGTTGGTCGGATTGAAACTCAAATCCGTAAATTCCGGCGTGCTTAAAAGCCCCACAATGTTCGTGCCGCTGGTAATCGGCATTTGAACAGATGTTAGAACGCCATTCAGCGTGGAATTGACATAGGTGTAACCATAAGTGTTGAGTGTGCCAGCGGGATATACGACTTGGAAATTCGTGATGGCATAGACGTAATTGGTCAGGTCATCCAGCCCGCGCGCGCCGCCACGGATGGCTTCCATCAAAACGGTGGCATCCTGGTTGATGATGGTTTCCTCGCGGTTGTCGCGCTGCGTGTTCATGCCAATGGGCAGGACGCCGATGATGGAGACGAGCGCGATGCCGATGACCGCCAGGCAGATGGCAATCTCGACCATGGTAAAACCTGTAACGGGTGACGGGTGACGGGTGACGGGTGACGAGGGACGGGAACACGCCGCGTTTGCCGCCGTGTCACTTGCCACACGCCACTTGTCACCTGTCACTTTGTTTGAAATTTTCATTGCATCTTTTGATATTCCAAAACGGCGCGGCCCGTCAGCCGGTCAATGTGAATGACATTGTAGGCGGAATTGGTGCTGTTGCCGGGCGGATTCTCCAGCACGTCGGGCGAATTGAATTGGAACGCTTTGGTGCCCGGGTCCCTGGCATACAGCACGCTGCCTTTCGCAATCGGGATGTATTCGTCCTGGCTGGCCACCGTCTGCCCATCCACCGTCAGTTGGCCGAGATAATTGAACGCAATCCAAGGCAGCGAGACGGAACTGTTGGTCGCCGTTTCGGTGGGAAACGGAAAGTTGTTCGTAACGTTGAAACCGAAAATGTTGAACAACACCGCGCCGGAAACGGGATCATTAATCGGGTAGGACAGGGCCGGTGAATTCGCGAACTTTGCCAGGGCAATGAACGTGCCGTCGGGCAAAGTCTGCCACGGAGCAAGGTAATGCGGCGTGTGCTGCCCCGGTTGATCGCCCACCGAACGCAAGCTGACAAAGGTGTAACCGGTCAACTGTTTGTCACACAGATTGGTCGCGGCGGTTTGTTGCGCCAGAGTCAGGCCGCCAAACCAGGCGGTGTTGAAACTGCCCGAAGCGACCCAGAAATTCGTCGGCACGAAAACCATATAGACCGTCGTGCGCTGGCTGATGGCCAGTTGCCGCGCGCGGGCGGCACCGTCGAGCAACTGGCGCGAGGCGCCGAGGGTGGCGTCCGACTTGGCGAAATTTTTGAGCACCGGCACGGCCAACCCTGCCATGATGCCGAGGATGGCAATGACCACCAGCAACTCGATGAGCGTGAAGGCGCGGGAGTGTGACGGGTGACGGGTGACGGGTGACGGATGACGGGGACGCGCCGCGTTTGCCACGCTCATCTCGACACTCGACTCCCTAGCGCGGCGAAGCGCAGCGAAGACGGCTCGACTCCTTGGCGCGGCGAAGCGCAGCGAAGACGGCTCGACTTTTGACTCGTAGATTTCCATTATTTATTGCCAGCTCAGGATGTTGTCCTTGTTGTAGCCTTGGTTGGCCGGCATGGTGGGATCAATCAGCCGGTCCGGCCCGGCGGACCAGACCATGACCTTGCCATGATACAGGAAATTGTCGCTGGTGCCATTCGCATCAGGGTTGAACAAGCCATTGTAACCGGCCTGGCCGGTGCTTTGAGACACCGCCTGCTGGCAATAATAGGCATCATGGCATTGCTCGTCGTAGGTCAAATCCATGGTGATGATGTAAGGACTGCCCCACGGATCGCGATAAACGCCATCCGGGCCAACGCCCGGCAAAGTCGGGTCACTCACCTGTTTTGCATTCAGGAAAACAGTCCGCTGCGGGTTTTTTTGATGATTCATGTTCGCCGACGTCACCGTTGTGTTGGTAACATCCATCAAAATGGCAATGACTTCGGTATTGTTCGTGACTCCCATTGTCCACAATACCGTAACCCCATCACTGGCGTAATTGGTGCCGCCGCAGGTGAAATCGTTGGTCCCGGCCAGTGCTTGATCATTGGCGGAGACCGGAAAGCGGCCATAGACGGAGTCGTATTGTTGAATGGCGCCGACAATCTGGCTGATTTCCACCGCCGCCTGTCTTTTCTGCGCGGCGATTTTGGCCCTCGACAGCACCGGCAGGAGCATCGCCGCCAGAATGGCGATGATGGCGATGACGGTGAGCAATTCGACGATGGTGAAGGCCCGTGGGTGACGGGTGACGGGTGACACGTGACAGGAATGAGCCTCGCGCGTCGCGCCTTTCAACTCGTCACTTGCCTGCCGTGCCGACTTGTCTCGTCGGAGCCGTGCGGAGACGGAAGCGTGGCGAAGGCTGGTCACTTGCCACTTGCCTGCCGTGCCGACTTGTCTCGTCGGAGCCGTGCGGAGACGGAAGCGTGGCGAAGGCTGGTCACTCTCGATAGGGATGTTTTTCATAGGTTTAAAAAATGGTTCTTCGCGTTACCGGGGTGGCGCGGACAAAAACCGTCCAGAACGCTTTTCCGCAGGGGAAGCCGCGGAATGCGACTGCCGTTTTGGAGTGCGGTGGCCGTGACACCGCTTTGTGGGTGTCGTCTGTATCAGCGGCCTGAGGGGCGGCGTTCAAAAGCGGCGGCGCGCACCGCTTGCCGCCGCAGTCCAGGAGGCGGGCGCGCTGGTTGCGGTCTTGCCGTCCCCCAGACTGCACCACGATGCGCGGCGACCACGCGCAATCGCGCCAGTCAACGGCCACGACATGTAAGCCGTTGGTTTTCGGCCTATTCCGGCCTGTTTCAGCTTTTCGCGCAACGCACATAAAAAGTTCAGGGCAGGTTTGTAATGCCAATCTGCACCTGTTCGGTCCAGTTGCAGATGAGATTGGTTTTTCCGCCAATCACAAGCTGGACCCACAAATCATAGGAGCCGGGATTGTTGATGGGACTGGACGAATTATAGCGCCAGGGGTTCAGGTTCTGCTGGCCCAACGGCTGGTAGGTGGCGTCCGGGCCGCCCACCGAGCAGATGATCAGGGTCACGCCAAAAGTGTTCAGGGTCCCGTTAAAAGTGTTCGTACAATATCTCCCAATCTGGTTCGGCTTCAAGTCGGGGAGAAAATTCCGGGCCACGGCCGAATCCTCGCCCGCGCCGGGTTTGGTGCAATTCATGAAACCGCCGATGCCCGGAAAGGCCTTCGGCACATCGGTCGCCTTGATGATGTCACTGCCGTCCAGGTTGGTGTAATTATTTATTCCGTCACCAGTGGTCCCCTCCAATTCATAAAAGAGCTGGTTGAAAAGCGACGACGAGTTGCCCACCGTCGGCGGAGTGGTCGGACTGGGCGGATAAAAACCGTAGGCGGCATGGTAGCGCTCGATGGCCGTCTCCAACTTCGCCATTTCCGCCTGGGTGTTGAAAATGTATTGCCTCTTTTTCACCGGTCCGGCCACCACCAAAACGAACCCGGCGATCACAGCGATGATGCCGATGACGGTGAGCAGTTCGATGAGGGTGAAAGCTGACGCGTGACGGGTGGCGGATGACGGGTGACGAGTGACGGGTGACGAGTGAGGCGTGAGGCGTGAGGCGTGAGGAGAACACACCTCGCACGTCGCGGCGTTCAACCGGCTCCCGGCTCCCGGCTCCTTGGCGCGGCGAAGCGCAGCAGAGTCGGCTCGACCTTCGACTGTCTGATTGTTTTTCATTTTTCCCGCAATTCGTCTTCCATTCGTTCGCTGAGCCATTGCTTGATCATGCTCTGATAATTCAAATACCGCGACCGGGCGAGCCGCTTGATCCGCGCGAGCATCCGCGGGTCAATCCGCAGCGTGATGGTTACGGACTCGGCGGCTTCCGCACTGCCGGCCGTGGCCGCCTCCATCAGGCGCAAGTCCGGCCGGTTCTCCACCCAAAATTCCGCCTCGGCCTCTTCGCTGTCGAAGATCGGCACCTCTTCCCAATTGGCAAAAGTTCGCATTAAAAACTCTTCCGGCTCGTCCTCGTCCTCGATTTATTATTTCCGATTACGAGAACGAGGACGACTACGAGGACGATTCCACCCGTCACTCGTCACTCGCAGCGCGTCCCTCAACCCTCAACCCTCAACCTTCAACCTTCGGTGTACTGCCACTCGTCACTCACTCATCACCTGCCTGCCGCGCCGAAGCGTGGCGAAGGCGGGTCATTTTTCACCCGCGTTCAGCGTCTGGTCCACTTTCCGCTGATAAAAGAACCGTTCTTCCGGTTCAAAAACGCGGGCGCGCAACACCCGCGCCACCCGGCCGTTGGTCCGATACACGCTGAAAATTCCGACCCCGCCCGCCGACATTCCCAAGTTGAAAAAACGCGCCTGCACGCCAAATCGCGGCGAGTCCGGCAACAGCCGAATGGCAAACGGATCCTCAAAGGACTCTTCAATTTCCCGCTGAGTCAAAGAACCATCCAACTCAAAGGGCGAATTGTTCCAATCGAACTCCATATCGAGTTAATTGTAAATAGAACGCCCATGCAATGTCTTTACATTGTATTTACGCACAGGCACCACACTTTGTCAATTATTTTTGCGTTTGCTCCCAAAAACAAAGGTTTTCTGAAATGGCCGCCGGTCAATCACCGCCACCGGCACCGCCACCGCCGCTAAGGTTGGTGATCATCGCAATCAGGGGCAGAAACATCGCAATGACGATGCTGCCGACAATGCCCGCCAGAAAGACAATCATAATGGGCTCCAAAAGCGAGGTCATGGAGGCCACGGCATTGTCCACTTCCTCGTCGTAATTGTCGGAAATTTTCAACAACATTTCCGGCAGGGCGCCGGTTTGTTCGCCGACGTCCACCATGCTGACCACCATGGGCGGGAAAACACCGGAGGATTCCAGCGGCGCGGTGATGGTTTCGCCTTCTTTCACGCTTTCATGCACGTTGCTGATGGCATTGCTGATGATGACGTTGCCGGCGGTTTCCTTGACAATTGTCAGCGCCTGCAAAATGGGGACACCGCTGCTGACGAGTGTGCCCAGTGTGCGGGTGAAACGGGCGATGGCCACCCGGTTGATGACCGGCCCCAAAACCGGCATCTTGAGTTTGACCTTGTCCCAGATATAACGGCCGATCTTCGTCTTGATGGCCAACAGGAACAAAATCACCACCACCACCACCATTCCAAGCGTTGGCAGAATGTGGAGCCGGATGGCGTCGCTGACCGCCAGCACAAACAGGGTGAAGGCCGGCATCTTGACGCCCATGCCGGCGAAAACTTCCTTGAACTTGGGAACCACCATGACCATCAACAAAATCAGGATGCCCACCGCCACGATGAGCACCGCCACCGGATAAAACAGCGCGGCCTTGACCTTGCCTTTGATTTTCTGCGCTTTTTCGGAAAATTCCGCCAGGCGTTTCAACACCACTTCCAATACCCCGCCCAATTCGCCCGCCTTGACCATGTTCACGAACAAGCGGTTGAAAACTTTTGGATGCTGCGCCAGCGCCTCGGAAAACGTGCTGCCGCCTTCAATCGCCAGCGCCAGATCGCCGAGAATTTTTTTGAGCGCGGCGCTGCGTTCCTGCTTTTCGAGCACGCGCAGTCCGCGCAGGAGCGGCAGACCCGCGTCCACCAGCGTCGCCAATTGCCGCGTGAACGCGGTCAGAACCTTCGGTTTGACCCTTCCGCCCAACCCCGGGATG